>NZ_BCNS01000060.1 GCF_001528745.1 Marinobacterium profundum
GAGTGAAACACTACACTAGCCCCTGCTTTTACCTCGCACCTCGAACCCGCTTTTAACCTCGCCATCTATCTCCAATAGCTTCGCCGCGAGACGCTGCTCCTACGATACCTCGAAACTCGCTTCGCTCCGTTCCCGGAATTCGCAAGCTCATTCCAGGCTACGAGTTCCGTGACTGCTTTACCTTTCGCCTAGCCCCTAGCGCCTAGCCCCTGCTTTTCCCTAGCCCCTAGCCCCTAGCCCCTAGCCCCTGCTTTTCCCTCGAACCTCGAACCTGCTTTTAACCTCGCCATCTATCTCCAATAGCTTCGCCGCGAGACGCTGCTCCTACGATACCTCGAAACTCGCTTCGCTCCTTTCCCGGAATTCGCAAGCTCATTCCAGGCTACGAGTTCCGTGACTGCTTTACCTTTCGCCTAGCCCCTAGCGCCTAGCCCCTGCTTTTACCTCGCCCCTCGAACCTCGTCCCCTCGAACCTGCTCTTCAACCCAATCACCTCATACACTTCCAGCGGCTTCTGCTTGCCCTTTACCTGAATGCGCTGCAGTGGTTGCACTTCTACATCATCCTTTACCGCCTGGTAGATCTGGGCGCTGATCAGAATCTGATTGATGCCGCTGTGCTCCTGGATGCGTTTGGCTGTGTTCACATCGTCACCGATGGCGGTGTATTCGATGCGCGCCTGGCTGCCGACAAGGCCAAGTACCGCCTCGCCGGTGTGAATGCCCACTCCGAATGAAAGCCGCAGTTCTGCTGGCAATTCCTCGTGCAGCTGCTCGATGGCGCTGCGTATCTGCAGCGCCGTGCGCACCGCGCGCAGAGCATGATCGACCTGGGGCAAGGGTGCGTTGAACCAGGCCATGATGGCATCGCCGAGGAACTTGTCGATGGTGCCCTCTTCCGCCAGCACGGCATCGGCCATTGCCCCCAGATAACGATTCAGCAAGCCCACCAGATTTTCCGGCGTCAGCTGTTCGCTGATGCGGGTAAAGCCGTGGATATCGGCAAAGAGCGCGGTAATCTCGCGCCTCTGACCGCCAAGCTGCAGCTGGTCAGGATCGATCTGGCTCAGAATGGCCGGTGATACCATATGCTCCAGCAACCTGCGCTGGGCCTCCATCTGTTTCAGCGTCGTGACATCGTCAATCACTATGGCGATGCCCAGCACCTGTTCAGCGCCACGCAGCACCGAAAGATTGAAACGCAGATGTACCTTGCCGCGCTCCTGCAGCACCGGGCTGACCTCCAGCCCGATCAGTGGCTCATGGGCCTGGCATACCTCTTCAAGGTGGGGCAACAGCAAGGCGTTCAGCGGCGGTCTGAGGCTGGCTATGGTCTGGCCGACCAGCATCCTGCTGTGGGGATAATCCAGAATGCGCAGCGCCGCCAGATTGCACAGGGTAATACGCCCCTGCAGGTCGGTGGTCATGACACCGCTGACAATGGAGGCAAACACATTATCGAGCAGATTTTTCAGCTCAGTGGTATCGGCCAAGGACTGACGCAACTGCTGTTCGCGCGCCTGCAACTGCTCGGTCATATGGTCAAAGGCATCCCCCAGCTGGCTCAGCTCGCCATGGCCTGCCGGCACCCGGGTGCGGGCCTGCAGATCCCCCTGCTGCAGCCGCTCGACACCGCCGCGCAACAATGCCAGCGGTCGCAGAATCTGTACGCGGGTAAAGCGCAGGATACTGCGCACCAGCCATGCTGCCAGCACCAGCGCCAACAGCATCACAAGCGCCAGGATCACCGAAGGCCCCAGCGCTTCAAACAGCGGCTGTTCCACGATCGCAAACCAGGGTGCCAGCTCAAACGCCATGCCAAAACCCAGCACCCAGCGTCCATCCAGTGCAGGATAGATATGCAGGCCACCGTCGGCTATAGCCTGTGGACTGCGGCCGATAAGGCTTTGCAGGGGCGCATCGCTATACAGCAGGCGCAGGTTGCGATGGGCCACCAGCTGCCCCTTCTGATCGGTGATATACACGTAGCCCGACTCGGCTACCGGCAGACTGATGGCAATATTCCATAGCGTAGTCAGATCGAAGCGTGCTACCAGAGATGCCGCAAAGACCCCCAGTTCGTCATTGACAGGGGCTGCCAGGGTAACTGTCGGCACGCTGAACTCACCGAAGTCCACCGCACCCAGGTAGCTATAACCGGCACGTACAACGCTGAACCAGGGCTGCTCGCTGACTTCGATCTGATAAGGCCTGCCGACACGGTTGCGCTGGATCAAAATGCGCCCATCGGCATCTATCAGCTGCAGCTCGAACAGGGTGGGTCGGCGCGCAATCAGCTGCCGCAACAGATCGCTCTGATCCGCGGACGGCCCAAGCGCCGCAGCGGTTGCTATCAGGTCGCTTCTGACATCCAGCAGGTAGGAGTCAAAAGCACGGGTGGCCTGCAGGCCCGCTTCATGAAACTGGCGCTCCTGCCGGTTCTGCGCCCCGAGTAACCCGGTCACTATCACAAACACGAAGCCAATAATGGCGATAATGCCCAGCAGCAGTACGCGCTGGTGCAGACGCCGGCTTAGCGAGCCTTCAGGCCCCAGCAATCTGGTTGGGCTGCGCAGAAAGCTGCGTCCTTTACTGGCCCGGCTCATTGCAGGAAGTCCGTTACGTTTTCGGCGGTCACCAACCGCAGGTTGCTCCACAGCAGCGTCGCCGGAAAGGGCTCACCGGTTTCCAGGTGGCGCACCATCAGTTGCACGGCACGGCGGGCCTGGAGTTTAGGAACCTGGTCCATGGTGGCATGCAGGCGCCCATGGCGGATGGCCAGCAGCGCATCGGTATTGGCATCAAAGCCGGTGACCAGAACATTGCGCCTATTGGCAGCATCCAGTGCATCGGCGATACCCAGTGCCATCACATCATCAACGGCCATGATGGCATCAATATCATCGAGCCGTTCCAGCCAGTCCGCTGCTACCCGCTGCGCATCAGCGCGCTGCCAGCGTCCGGAACTCAGCCCCAGCACATTGATATCCCCCTCGCGCAGCCCCTCAAGCATGCCGTTGCGCCGATCAAGGGAGTTCTGATGCCCAGGCAGGCCCTCCATGATGAGTACGTTGCCAGCACCGCCGAGCTGCTCCACCACCCAGCGCCCGAGCAGGGTGCCGGCGCGGAAGTTATCTGAGCCTACATAGGTCAGAATGCCCTCGGCATTGAGCGGCGTATCGTAAACAATCACGGGAATGCCGGCACGAACGGCTTTTTCCACCACCGGCGACAGTCGATTGGTATCCAGCGGAGCAATGATAATACCGTCGCTGCGGTTTTCCCGGATCAGCGCATCCAGACTGCGAATCTGGCGCTCAACGGCATACTCCTGCACCCCCTGCACGCGCAGAAAAACACCAAAATCCTGGCGCGCCGTTTCGGCACCTTCCTGAGTACGACGCCAGTAGGGATTGGCCCAGGCAAAGTTCTTCATCAGAAAGCTGATGCGCCAGGGGCGGCTCGCCGTCAGCTCCTGCGCCACCCCCAGAGCCCGGCTGTCGGCTGCGGCCTGGGCCTGATTTTGCGCCAGCACCGCCGAGGCCTTGGGCCTGGCTCGCTGCTCCGGCTTGTTGTCACAGCCGGCGAGAAAGCCCGCGGATAGAAGCGATAACAAGAGTATCCGCATAGCTGCAACAAGGCGGCCAGATCCAAGCCTGCGTAACCTCGTCATCGGCTGACTCCTCGGCTATTCGAAGCCTTCAGTCTAGGCTCTGTTGGTCATTGGTGATTGGTGGGACGGTTTCTGATCGGGCAAGCAGCATGGCATCGAGACCCTGCGCCTTGCACACGGGGAGGCGACCATATATGGAATGAGCCCCGGGCGAACTCCGAGATACTTATTCCCCCGGAATTCGCAAGCTCATTCCAGGCTACGGCCTAATGACCAATTAGGACCCGTGAATCGTGATTAGATGGCTTAGAGCTTTCAGCCGTAAGCTTAAAGCTGTCAGCTTACGGCTGAAAGCTGCCGGTTTACCAATTACCAAAGACAAAAGACAAAAGACAAAAGACAAATGCCATCCTGTGTGTAACCTGTGCAAACAACGGCAGCGCCCTGCGTGCACAGTTTTACACAGGCATGTTTTTCCCGTTGTGGATTAATCTCTGATCAGCTTTTGCAGAGTCGGCAGCGCCGGGGGCTAGACTCAACTGTGATGAGCTTGTGCGGAGCTTATGCACAGACTTATGCCAGTATTTTGTGCACAGATTTAGAAGCATTTCCGGAGAAACTTATGCACAATCTAGTTACGCACAGGCTGATAAAAACGCCGCCAGACTTGTACGCACTGTGTATAAAAAGTTACCCACAGAACTTATACAGCAACGTGGTACATATAGGGCCGACCATTACCGCGCTGCTTTTGCTCCACCGTAATGTCCGGCGCGAACAGCCCCAGGAAATCCTTGAAGCTGGCAGCACCGAAAGTTCGAGGGTCAAAGTCAGGTCGCTGGCGCTTCAGCAGGCTGCCGGCGTGACCCATATTCATCCAGCCTTCGTCATCCGAATGTTCGCGCCACGCCTTGATCAGCAGCCGCTTGATCAGAGCCATATCCGGGTTGCCCGGCAAGGTTTCAGCAGGCACGTCACCGAGGATTTCGGTGAAGATAAAGTCGTCGCAGGCATTGCGAAACGAGATGGGGGTCTTCTTCTCGCCAAAGCCGAAAACATAGATTTCCGACTGTTTAAGACGGGAGGCCAGGCTGGTGAAGTCACTGTCACTGCTGACGATGGCAAAGGCATCAAAACGCTTGGAGTAGAGCAGATCCATGGCGTCAATAATCATGGCGCCGTCGGTGGAATTCTTACCAGTGGTGTAAGCAAACTGCTGGCAAGGCTGTATAGCCAGCTCATTTAAAGTAGTACGCCAGTTCTTGAGATTTTCGGAGGACCAGTCGCCGTAGGCACGCTTGACCACTATATGGCCGTGCCCGGATAGCTCGTCGAGGATATGTTTGGTTTTGGAGCGCTGAGCA
Organism: Marinobacterium profundum; assembly: GCF_001528745.1. Classification (GTDB taxonomy): domain Bacteria; phylum Pseudomonadota; class Gammaproteobacteria; order Pseudomonadales; family Balneatricaceae; genus Marinobacterium_A; species Marinobacterium_A profundum. Next base: position 4,977 of record NZ_BCNS01000060.1, read on the forward strand.
TTATCGGCATCGACAAGCACAGCGATTTTCTTGTGTTGATCCAGATCCTTCATATAACAAGGCCACTCCGTTGCCGGCAGCTGAAAGCTTCAGCCTAGTCCCTGCAGCGGATTCTGGGTAGCGAAACCCATAGACCCCGGAATTCGCCCGAGGCTCATTCCAGAGATGCTTAGGGCTTTCAGCCGTAAGCTGCCTGTGTACCAAGAACCGGTACCGCGGTCACCTTGGTGGGTTACGCTACGCTCCACCGCATCCTACTGCCTGCTTACCAATTACGACTCAGGCGGCAATCGGCCGATGACGCAGCCGCGCAACCGGGCGCTCATCAATGAAGATATGAATCACGGCGGTGATCAGGGCAATCACCGCGGCAGACCACCAGACGATGTTATAGGTGCCGGTGGCATCGTACAGGTAGCCGCCCAGCCAGACGCCGAGGAAGGAGCCTAACTGGTGGTTGAGGAAGACGATGCCATAGAGGGTCCCCATATGACGCAGCCCGAACATCTGCGCCACCAGGCCGGAGGTCGCCGGAACCGTCGCCAGCCACAGAAAACCGGTAGCAATGGAGAACAGATACACGGTGGTGGTACTGATGGGCACCAGCATAAAGAGGCCAATGGCCAGCGCGCGCAGCGCATAGATAATGCCCAGCAGATTCTTTTTCGAGTACTTGCCCGACCAGGACCCAAACAGCAGACAGCCAAAGATATTGAAGAGCCCGATCAGCGACAGGCTGATGACGGCCACCTGGGGATCGAAACCGCTGTCCGTAAGAAAGGCCGGCATATGCACGGTAATAAAGGCCAGCTGAAATCCGCAGACGAAAAAGCCCGCGATCAGCAGCCAGTAGTGCACATGACTGGTGGCCTCCTTCAAGGCCGCAGGCAGCGTCTGCTCGGGCTCAGCCTCATCGGCGGAACGGGCCTTGGCGCTGTCGCCGCGAAAAGGCGTGGCCAGCATCAGCATGCAGAGCGCGCCGCCTGCCAGCAGCAGCAGCGCCGTCTGCCAGCCGTAACTGGTGATAAAGCTCTGGGCCACCGGTATCACCAGCAGTTGCCCGGCGGATCCCGCTGCGGTACCCAGGCCCAGGGCAAAGGCACGCTTCTCGGGCGTCACCATTCGAGCCAGCGCCGGCAGCACCACACCAAAGCCTGTACCGGCGATGCCCATGCCGATCAGAACGCCGGCACCGGTGTGCAGCGCCCAGATACTGTCAGCAGTCGAGGTAACATAGAGCCCAAGTGCGTACACAATGGCGCCGCCGATCAGGGTGCGAGTGGTACCAAAGCGATCCGCCACGGCACCTGCAAACGGCTGGAACAGGCCCCAGCACAGGTTCTGCAACGCCAGTGAGAAGGCGAAAATCTCGCGGCCATAGCCAAAGGTTTCGGAAATGGGCGCCATGAAAAAGCCCATGGACGAGCGCAGACCGAAGTTGATGGCCAGCAGCAGACAGGCAAAAGCGACGAACATACTCAGCAGTTTGACCGGAGTGCGCATGAGTCTGATTTCCATTGTGACCACGGCAGCGGTCGAGGGAGAAGGGCATTGGGCCCGGAATTATCGCAGTTAAGTACTCGGCCCTCAATCAGACGACGATGACTGACACCGGCACAATCGTGCAGAAAAACGACAGCCTCACAAAAACCGCGTCAGAAATAGTAGCCCAGCGACAACATCGCCTCCTCGGCGACGTCTCTGCGGTACTGCAAACGCAGGTCAAGATTAGTATCCAGCGCCTTTCTCAGCTCCAGAGTCACACCGGAGCGCGAGCGCTGGTCGCCGTCCAGCGCTTGGCGCTGATCCAGTTGCAGGCGTCCGCTGTAGCTTGCACCCAGAGTCATATTGGCGAAAAAAGACGCTTTTGCCACTAGATGACCGCTGTGCTGATAGTTTTCCTGCGCCACACCGCCAATGTTCACTCCCAGCAGCAGATTGTGATTAATACGCCTGGCCGTACCGATCGCGCCTTCCGCCTGCACCACCAGACAGCGGCTGCAGGCCAGACTGTCCGCCTCGGCCCCCAGCTTGAGCTTCCAGTAACGTCCGTTGTCGCCCGGCAAGCCGGTGACAGAATCGTTCAGGCTCTCCAGATTCACCAGGTTGATAGCACGCATTTCAGTCTGGCCATCAAAATGCACGGCGCTGACCTCGCCCATCGACAGCACCGAATTCTTGATATGACCATTGCCCGAATCCAGCACATCGTAATAGGCCGGTCGCAGGCTCAGCAGCAGGCCATTGCCCCGCGCACTGTTATGCAGAGCGCCAATGCGCACCAGGCTCGGATTACGCCCCTGATGCGGCGCAGGCTGGCGGCTTTGCGGCAACTCGGTCGCCCCCGGCGGCAGACTGAAGCGCGCCTGCAGCACCTGCTGGTAGTGGCTGTTGTTGCTATCGGCCACGCCTTTGTCGGGCTCGCGGAGGTACTGGTAATAGTCGAGCAAGGTGTCGAGAATGCGCTGACGAGCCGCCAGGGCGGATGCCCCATCCAGCACTTCCTGTAACCGTTCTGGCTGTTCGGCCGCAGTACGCACTGCGGCGCGCTCATCGGCCCCAAGGGCGAAGAAACGGTTGTAAAGGCGAGTCTGGCGGGACGGGTGGTAGCGCACCGAGCGGATCAGCGGCTGGCCCTGCAGGGTGCCACCTTCCATCTTCTGTATAACCGCCTGGGGGATGGTGGCAAAGCTGGATTCGGGAATGATTTCCAGCCCGTCTATGACCTCCAGCAGTTCGGCCACGCGGTAGGCGCAGTTCTTGCGAAAAAAGTAATAGGTATATTCACGCCGCAAGACTTCCCAGCCGTGTGCGACGACAAAATCGACCTGCTCGCGGCTGAGATTCAACTCGTACTCCCACAGGTCGCGCAACTCCACCTCACCGTAAACGCCGCTATGGAAATAGTATTCAACTTCGCTGAAACCACCGATATAACCGCCGAAAACGCCTTTGTACATGTAACGCAGCGGGTTTTCGTTCGGCGGTACCACAGCGCCGTAATTCAGGCTGTTGTCCAGCAACTGTGATTGCCCGCTGTCGCTGGCGGAATTGAACTTGAGCAGCGTATGGCCATAGAAGGAGGCCGGGTTACCCAGATAACCGGTAGCGTATACCAGACTGATGGAATCGATGCGGTTGCCACGGTTCCAGGCATTGAATGCCGCACACTCCAGCGCCGCAAACATCTTGGTTTCTGTACTCTGGCGGATCCAGATAAAGCGCGCCGGGAACAGGCACTGGGCGTGTTCATCGACATTAGCGCCGGGCTTTTGCGCAAACGCCTGTAACGTCGCCTCAAATTCTGCCTGCGGGTCTGTAGTGCCGCTCGGGCTCAGGAAAAACGCATCGTTGTGAATGGCACTGCGATAACCACTGGGGGAACTGCGATCTGACTCGTAGTGCAGCAGTTTGAGCCAGGTCGGCTGCAGCCAGGGACTTTGCGTCTTGTCCGGTCCCGTGGCTTGGGCTTGGGCTTGGGCGACGAACAGCAACAGCAGCGCCGCTGCCAGAGTGCAGAGCAGCTTGAGCGAAGGTATCGGCATGGGTATCTGGGATTTCACACTGGTTGAGCGCACCGGCAGTGGCTGCCGGTGCGCTCAGGGGCTGGATCAGGCAGCGCAGTTAGCAGCGGCTGCATTCACCACATCGTAGTAGATGGCGGCTTTCTCGATTTTAGTCTGCTCGGCATAACCGGTAACACCGACCTGCTGGCCCATCTGGCCACGCACGGCACTGATCACAGACGGCTGAGCGCTTTGCTGGCAATCCATTATTTCGAGCATGGCGCTCAGATGTTCACCCTGGCCCTGGGCGGTTTCTTCGGCAAGGTTGTCATAGGTATCCAGAATGAATTGCGCGACCTGAACGTTACGCTTGTTGCAAGTCTCAGGGCTGGAGGTCGCAGAGGTCACCGCCGTAGTACCCAGGTCCCAGATAATATTGGACGTAACTGCCGCCCAATGAGTTGTCGGGAACAGGGCCGCACCTATGCCACAGTTCACGTAAGGGTTGGGACCGGAGCCCACAGGCTTGGTTTCTGCCAGAGTCGCGGCAGACATGCTCAGGGCGGTGCCGGTAAGCACCAGGGATAACAGGCTGTGCTTGATGTTCATCAGGAAAGGCCCCTCCAGGGCAATTAAATCCATTTATCCATTTCGTCGTCGGGGCAGGCGCCCCCAAGAATACCTGCGCAAAAATACAGCATCGAAAATTACCGTCAATTAAAAACAAATTTCCGTGCCACATTAAGGGCTAAAAACGCGAGGTGAATGGTGATTAAGCTGAAAGGGGCCAGTCGAAAGGGGCAAGGAAAAGCAAAGCTCCGCCGGTGATTGGTCCGCTTTCCACGCATAACGAATAACCAATGACGAATCTCAAAAAAAAACGCCAGACTCAAGCAGAGTCTGGCGTGGGCATAGCGATCAGAGCGTAAAAAACGGTTTAAAGGTGCCGATCAAAGCACTCTTTTACCGTCGATCAGGCGGGAGCGACCGGCAAGATTTTCATCCCGCAATGCCACCGGCAGCAACGCCTGGGACAGGTTCTGATAGCACACGGGACGCAGGAAGCGGTGAATTGCGGCGCTACCAACTGAGGTAGTGCGTGCATCGGAAGTGGCGGGGAAAGGACCGCCATGAACCATGGCATGGCATACTTCAACACCGGTCGGCCAGCCATTGACCAGTACTCGCCCGGCACGACGCTCCAGAATTGGCAGCAGCGCCTGCGCCTGCGCCGTATCAGCGGCATCCATCTGCAGGGTGGCGGTGAGCTGCCCTTCCAGATGCGCTGCCACACGCCTGATTTCGCCTTCATCGGCACACTCGATTACCAATGAACAGGAGCCGAAGACTTCACCTTGCAGCGCTTCGTCAGCCAGGAAATCTGCCGCCTTGGCCACAAAAATACCGGCCTGGCACTGGTAAGGCCCGGCACCCGCCTGGCCACGAGCCAGAGTACGCACACTGCCGTGCTGAGCCAGAACGCCTACGCCATCGTTAAAGGCACCGTGTATACCCGGTGTCAGCATGGTTTGGGCTGGCGTGGCCTGTGCAGCTTCTGCCACAACATCGAGAAAAGCATTCAGCGCCGCACCCGACTGGGCAATCACCAGACCCGGGCTGGTACAGAACTGACCGGCACCCATGGCCAGGGAGGCTACAAAACCCTGGGCGAGCTCGGTACCGCGGGACTGCAGCGCCTGGGGCAACAGGAATACCGGGTTAATGCTGCTCATTTCGGCATAGACAGGAATCGGCTGCGGACGCGCCTGGGCCGTCGCCATCAGCGCGGTACCGCCACTGCGTGAACCTGTGAAACCCACCGCCTGTACGCGTGAATCCGCCACCAGTGCCTGACCGACTTCGCGGCCTGATCCGAACATCAGCGAGAACACACCTTCTGGCAGAGAACATTTGGCCACGGCCGCCTGTACCGCAAAACCCACCAGTTCCGAGGTTCCTGGGTGCGAGGAGTGTGCCTTGACGATCACAGGGCAGCCCGCAGCCAGTGCCGAGGCGGTATCGCCGCCTGCAACACTGAACGCCAGCGGGAAGTTGCTGGCACCGAACACCACCACAGGTCCAAGGGATATATGACGCTGGCGCAGGTCAGCGCGCGGCAGCGGCTGGCGCTCCGGCAGAGCCGGATCAATGCGCAGATCCTGCCACTCGCCGGCGCGTACCACCGATGCAAACAGGCGCAACTGACCGCAGGTACGGCCGCGCTCACCTTCCAGCCGTGCGCGGGGCAGGCCAGATTCCTGCATGGCGCGTACAATCAGCGCATCACCCAGGGCTTCAATTTCGCTGGCTATAGTTTCAAGAAATGTCGCACGCTGCTCAAGCGCAGTCTCGCCGTAGGCCACGCAGGCGGCCTCGGCCAGCGCACAGGCCTGTTCAACCTCAGCGGCACCGCCACCCAGATAAACAGGTTCAAGGCGCTCGCCCGTGGACGGGTCAATCGCCTGAATGGCGGCGCCCTTGCCGCTAACGCCATTCTGGCCGATCAAAAGCTGTCCTTTGAGTTGCATCGTTACTGCTCCTTAGTGAGGAATAAATTCAGCGCTGGCTGCATCAAGCACTCAGCTTGACGCAGCCAGTCGCAAGACGGGTTAACTGACGGAGGCCGTTACGACCGGACTTTTCAGCGGTTTGCGGATCACCAGGAAGTACACAAAAACGGCTGTCAGAAGAACGAAGAAGAGACTGTCCAGATTGGTAAAGAAGGTCATGGGATTGCCGTTGGACAGTGCCAGGGAGCGACGCAGGAACTCTTCCAGATTCGGGCCCAGAATAAAACCAAGCAGCAAAGTGATTACCGGGAAGTCATTTTTGCGCAGGTAATATGCCAGTACACCCATCACCAGTGTCATGATCATCTGGAACATGGAGTAAGTGGCCACATAGCTGCCAACCACCGCCAACAGGGCAATGGCACCGTAGAGCGCATCCTTGCGAATGGATACGATGCGGATAAAGTAAGGCCCCAGCAGGAAGAGTGTCAGCGGAATCAGCACTATGGCGCTGAACAGCAGTGATGCCAGCATGGGCGCTATCAGCCCTGCCTGCTCCGCCATCAGTTGTGGCCCCGGCTGAATACCATTGATCACCAGCACGCCCAGCATAATGGCGGTCACCGGATCACCGGGAATACCGAAGGTCAGCATGGGCACCAGGGCGCCGCCACAGACAGCGTTATTGGCGCTTTCCGACGCTGCTATGCCCTGCGGGTTACCCTTGCCAAAGCTTTTCGGATCCTTGGACGTACGTACCGTTTCGACATAGGCCAGAAAGCTGCCCATGGAACCGCCGGCACCTGGCAGTGTGCCGACGAAGTAACCGATCAGGCTGGACTTGAGGTAACAGCCCAGACCAATCTTGCGGATAGACGCGAAGGACGGCAGAAAGTCACGCCGGCGTATGGCCTTGACCTTGCTGAGGGCAGTGGCGACCTTGCCGGAATCCGACATTGCACCGGCCTGAATCAGTATCTCGCTGATGGCAAAGGTACCGATAATCACCGGCATCAAATCCAGGCCCGCGGTCAGGTCACTCAACCCGAAGGTAAAGCGTGTCACTGGTACCATGGCATCCAGCCCAACCGTTGCCAGCATCAGCCCGATACAGGCCGCCATGGCTGCCTTAATCATATTGCCGCGCTGGGCAATAACGATCACGATCATGGCAAAGGCGATGAGAGAGAACTTGCCGGTCGTCTTGACCAGCAAAGACAACTCGGCGATGAAGGGTGCCAGCACTATCAGCAACAGCGCCCCCAGGCCGCCACCCACCATGGAACCGAAGGACGCGTGCCCCAGCGCCAGGGCGCCTTCACCGCGTTGCTGCATGGGATAGCCATCCAGCGCCGTCATCATGGAAGAAGGTGCACCCGGAATATTAATGGTGGTTGCGGTAATGCTGCCGCCACACATGCCGGCCATATAGATGCTGGCACAGGCCATAAGCGCGGTGGTGACATCCAGGCTGTAGGTCAGGGGCAACAAGAGCGCCAGCGCCAGCGTTGCGGTCAGGCCCGGAATAGCGGAGAACACAGTACCGATCAGAAAACCCGCCACCACATAAGCCAGGGTGGCAGGATCTAACAGCTTGGCAAAACTGCCAATAACAAGTTCAATAAATTCCATGGACTACTCCCACATCGCCGGAAGACGAACGCCAAACATCTGTTCAAAAACCAGATACCCGAGCCCGACTGTAACTATTGCAATGGCCAGTTTCTGCCAGATTTTTTCCCTATTGGAGAAAATAATCATTACGGCGAAAACATAGAGCGCCGACGAAATCAGATAGCCGACCTGCGAAAAAGCGAATATATAAACAGCCGTCGCCACAATAATAAGATAGGCGGAACGTTCACTCGTTTCTTCAGTGTCGTTATCGTTGCTTGTATCACTTTTGGGATTTGTTTTTTCGGCTGCCGCTCTGTCTTTGCTGATCTCTCTGAATAAAAGAATCGAACTGAATATGACAGACAGGAAACCGATTAACATGGGGAAGAATGAGGGTTTGAGCTGGCTTTCCACAACGGGCATTCCCAGTGAAAATGCAGACAGAAGATAACCGCACGCAATTACAAGAACAAACACATGGAAAAGTATTTTTCCGCTACTCTCTTTTTTCTGAAGCATGGCCTTATACCTCGAAAATGCCCCCGATTACCGGGGGCAGTCCCGCTGACGGTTTACAGAGAAAGCTCATCCATGACTTTGAATGTTTCTGCTTGCAACTCACCCATCCAGCCCTGTACTTCCGAAGCACCAAGCCAGCTTGGGGTCACACCGATACTGGTGACCCAAGTCTGGAACTCTTCACTTTCGAAGGCTTTTTTATAGGCGGACTCTATGACTGCAATAGTATCTGCCGGCGTATTTTTGGGCGCCGCCAGAATGATAAAGCTGCCAGTTTCAAGCGTGTATCCAAGGGTGCTGATCGGCGGCACGCTCAGGTAGGACGGGTTCTGTTCCGATGACAGCTCTACCAGGCCAACGGCATCGCCGGACTCAAGAATACCGCTGAAGTCACCCAGGCTGGAAATGGCACCATCCAGTTCGCCCGACAGCAGCGCTTCGGCTTCGGCCGTGGATGATCCCGGATAGGTGATGACATTGAAGTCCACGCCGGTTTTTTCTTCCAGACGACGGACCGCCAGGAAAGGACCTGAACCTTCAGGAGCTACACCGATGCGTACAGTGTTGGGGTTAGCCTTAGCCGCTGCGACCAATTCCTCGAAGCTGCTGTAACCTGATTTTTTGGAAGCAACAATGGCATCAGCTTCACGGGTAATACGGGCGATAGGCGCCATATTTTCCAGCGAATATCCCGGCACCATGTTGCCCCGTGGCAGCGTGATAACACTGTCGTAGGTCAGCACACCCAGGGTGTGACCATCCGGACGTGCCTTTGTCATCTGCATCAGGCCCGTAGCGGTTACAGCGCCACCAATATTCTCGACATAAATCGATACCGGCATGTCCTGCTCGGCAAGATTGCTGATTTTGCGCGAAATGGCATCAGCACCGCCACCTGCAGGCCAAGGCACTATCAGGCGAATATCACGGGACGGAAATTCCGCCGCAACAGCCGAAGATGACAGTACAAGCGCGCCCAGGGCGAGACTCAGATTACGTTTGAATTTTGTCAAAGACATGTTAGCTCCACTTTCTTATGGTTGTAATGCAGGCCGTTAAATACGACTGGTATCGATACCCGCGCGTCCGCGGTTATTATTCCCGGGGGAAAATCTCAGAAATGGCAGTAGCTGATCTGGTATAAATCAGGCTTCAGTGTATTTGGTGTACTCAGCCAGCGATTCCTCGTTTGGCGGATACAGACCGATAACGGCACTGCCGCTGCGGACCTTGCCAATTACGTAGGCTTCGAATTTTTCCATGCGGATTGCTTCTTCAGCGATGACGGCGGCACGCTCAAACGGAATTACAATAATGCCATCGCCATCACCCACCAGGACATCGCCCGGGTTGACCATCACACCGCCACAGCCAATGGGAACCTGAATATCCACGGCATGGTGTTTGGTCAGATTGGTCGGCGCGCTGGCCTTGGCACAGAACACAGGCATATCCATACGGGCAGCCTCGGTGGCATCGCGAATACCGGCATCCGAAACAAAACCGGCGCAGTCGCGGTATGCAAGACGAGCCAAAAGAATGCTGCCGGCGCTGGCGGCCGAAGCATCCTGGCGACAATCAGATACAAGGATATGGCCTGCGGGAACTGTTTCCACCGCCAGTCGCTGAGGATGCTTGGGATCCTTGAACGCCTCGATGGAATCAACATCTTCCCTGGCAGGGATATAGCGCAGGGTAAATGCCTGACCAACCATCTTTACGTCTTTAGCATTCATCCGGCTCACGCCCTGGATGTAGGTGTTGCGCAGTCCCTGTTTGAACAGGGCTGTGTGCAATGTTGCTGTGGACACCTGCATCAGCAACTGCTTGATGCGTGGATCCAACTGCTGACTCTTATTTTCTTCGCTCATTGGACTCTTACCGTTACTGACCCGTTGAAAGTGGAGTCAATATAGACGATGAAAAATTACAAATCAAACAACTTTTTACAAATAATCGCCGAGGATCTGAAATCCTGCCGTCTGGTACGTGCTACAAACAGGTGCCGATCAGGCATCAATTATTAGCCGCGCACCCTGCGTGCCTAACATCAATACACCGCGAATTTGCACGCGACTGTGCCCATTTGCGCCCATTTGTGGCCCTTGCCAGACCTGACCTGGGCGGACCTGCGTTGACAACACTGACCTGCCTAAATACTATTTGTAAAATTTATCTGGCCCAGATCATGAACACTCAAAAAATCAAATCGCCGGAATCCCTGTCATCGCTGGTATATGAAAAGATCCTTACCGCGATCATCAACGGCGAATACAGCGTTAATAAAAAGCTGCCCACCGAAGCCCAGCTCTGCGATATCTACAACGTTTCGCGTCCGGTCGTCAGGGAATCCTTAACCCGGCTCAAGGAAGACAACCTGGTTGTCTCCAGGCGGGGTTCAGGCAGCTTTGTGATAAAGCGCCCTGACAGTACAGTGCTGCAGTTTTCCAAAATATCCAGCATCTCGGATATTCAGCGCTGCTTTGAATTCAGAACCAATATTGAGAGCGGTGCCGCCGGCCTTGCCGCTGTACGCCGTACCAAAGAGCAACTGGACCGCATTATCAATGCCGCCCAAGCCATGACCGAAGCCAGCAAGCGCCACGCCGTGGCCACCGATGAAGACTTCGAGTTCCATATTGCCATTGCCGATGCTGCCAATAATGGTTACTACTCGACCGTGTTGAAGTCGCTGCAGGACAATATAAAAGAAGGCATGAACATCACCCGCACACTGTCGCTACAGGCTTCGGAAAAACGCCTGAAAATGGTACAGAAAGAACACGATGATATTCTGGACGCCATAGTCGCAGGCGACGGTCCGCGGGCCGAAATTGCCATGCGAGCCCACCTGACCAACGCCAAGACCCGCATGTTCGAAGGTACCAGCGACTAAAAAATATTCACAGGTATGAACAAAAGCCTGCCCGCCGCTGGCAAACCGGCAGCTTTCAGCCGTAAGCTGACAGCTGACAGCTCTAAAGCCCCCAGGCAGCCGAAAGGCGATATAGACACAGGGGGGTGATTATCGTAATGTGTTTTGCCGCTCAGCCAAGGCAGAACGAGCGATATTGATACTGAAGAATTTCGAATCCTGGACAGGATACGTATCGGTATGCCGGCTCTGATTCAGTTTACATAAAGCCAACTTAAAGTAACTCTGCAAAAACAGGGTTAAGTTGTTAGCGCCTGAAAACGACCGAAAACAGCCGGCTTTAAATAATCGCGACACGTCGAATAATTGCCTTTAGGCAAAAAATAAACCCGTGCGCGTAAACATCGGAACAGAGGACTCTTTTATGACAAATTTGAAGATCGTTTGTGTTATCGGTGCCATGGCGTTTTCCCTTGCCGGATGTTCCGGAACACCAACAAAAAGTGACTTGATGCTGCAGCAGGCCGCAGTCACGCAGGAAGAAGCCAAGCTCAAGCAACAATTGGCCAAAGACTGGGAGCGCGGCGCCAAACTGGTCGCAACCGGCGAAGAGCGCGTCGAAGACGGAGAGGATATGGTGGACTCCGGCGAAAGCGAGGTAAAAAAGGGCAACAAAGCCATCAACAAGGGCAAAGACGAAATTGCCGAAGGCAAAAAGCTGATGGAAATAAGCGAGCGTCGCTTTGAAGAAGCTTTTACCAAGGCAGAAGCCTCAAAAGCACCGTAATAGCACCCACTTCCTCACAATAGTCAACGCGGCTTCAGGACTCCTCCAGGAGGGGTGCCTGATGACCGCAAGATACCCCTGCATCTCTCAGTCGCAGAACCCCGGCTCACAGGGTCTAGCCCTTAAACGATCAGACACAAAAAAGCCCCACTATGACTAGGAGGCTTCAATCAGCATTACTCTGGAGAGCACTTGGTGCCCGGAGGCGGACCAAATTGCCGGGAGCAATTTGGCATATCGGAGCGCAGCGACGATGACCCGCAGGGCGAACACCAGGGATGGTGTGAGTAATCGAACCTCGGCTCGATGGAGCCTCACCCACAGAACTACCAGACACAAAAAAGCCCCACTATTGACTAGCGAGGCTTCAATCAGCATTACCTTGGACGACACTTGGTGCCCGGAGGCTTCTTCACTGGAGGGAAAACCAACCACCAAATTGCCTCTTTAAAAACGATCAGACACAAAAAAGCCCCACTATTACTAGGAGGCTTCAATCAGCATTACTCTGGAGAGCACTTGGTGCCCGGAGGCGGACCAAATTGCCGGGAGCAATTTGGCATATCGGAGCGCAGCGACGATGACCCGCAGGGCTAACACCAGGGATGGTGTGAGTAATCGAACCTCGGTTCGATAGAGCCTTACCCACAGATCTACCAGACACAAAAAAGCCCCACTATTACTAGCGAGGCTTCTAAGTATTACTTGGTGCCCGGAGGCGGACCAAATTGCCGGGAGCAATTTGGCATATCAGAGCGCAGCGACGATGACCCGCAGGGCGAACACCAGGGATGGTGTGAGTAATCGAACCTCGGTTCGATGGAGCCTCACCCACAGAACTACCAGACACAAAAAAGCCCCACTATTGACTAGCGAGGCTTCTAAGTATTACTTGGTGCCCGGAGGCGGAATCGAACCACCGACACGAGGATTTTCAATCCTCTGCTCTACCGACTGAGCTATCCGGGCAACTCAAGAGGCGCGTATTATTCTCTTTGGCGGCCTCCTTGTCAACGCTATATTTCCATAAATTTCATAGGTTTTGCGATAAATGTCAGAACACTACAGAGCCAGGTGAACCACTGGTCACTGATCATCCATAAAACGTTTGGCGTGCTCCTGGCCCTGGGTATTTTTATCCCACTCAAGCCGATGATGTAGTGCACCTTTGGCCAGCATATGGGTACTGACCGGCGTGGTCAGCAGCAGGAATACCGCAATCAGCAGTTGATTCATGCTCAACACGCCACTGTTCCAGGACGACAGCAGCAAGGCGCCGACCAGCAGCCCCCACATTCCCAGGGTCGTGGCCTTGGTGGGGGCATGCATGCGCGTATAGAAGTCCGGCATGCGCACCAGCCCCAGCGAACCCAGCAGTATGAAGGCGCCACCACCTAGCAGCAGCAACGAGACAATCAGTTCAAACCAGAATGGCACAGGCCAGCCTCCCTCAAAATGAACATGGAGCACAGCTCTGGGCTGCGCTCGGTATTATTCAATAATATCGCCACGCAGCATGTACTTGCATACCGCCACTGTGCTGACAAAGCCCAGCAGTGCGATCAGCAGCGCGGCCTCAAAATAAAGCTCGGTGGACTTCCAGAGCCCAAACAGAATGATCAGCGCACTGCTGTTGATATACAGCGTATCCAGCGCCAGTACCCGGTCCGGCAGACCCGAACGGGTATGCAGGCTCCAGAGGTTCATCAGCATCGCCAGGCAAAGCATGGCGAACACCAGGGGTATGACCCAACTCAGCATTCGAAAATCTCCCGCAGCGGTGTCTCATAGCGATGCTTGATGGTGGCGATCAACTGCGCCTCGTCTTCCAGGTCCAGCACGTGCAACAGCAAGCGAGAGCGATCCGCCGACACATCGGCACTCAGGGTGCCTGGCGTCAGTGAAATGGTGCTGGCCAGAACAGTAATGGGAAAGTCCCGGGTGATATCCAGCGGCACTTCAACAAAGGCCGGGCGCAGCTTCAGTTTTGGCCGCAGCATCAGCCGCGCCACTTCCATATTGGCCACCAGAATGTCCCACAGCACCCGAAACAGGAACATCAGCGCCTTGATCGGGTGACGGATGGCAGGCTGAGGGTTGCGCAGATGCATTGTCAGCAGTGGAATCGTCAGTGCCAGCACGGATCCCAGCAGCAGGTGACCAGGCGCCACCGTCTGGTTCAGCAGCAACCAGACCAGCAGTAACAGCAGACTGGTATAGGGCAATGGTAACCAGGTACGCATGTTATTTGACCTCCACCAAGTGAGTCACCGGCTGCAAAACGCTGCCGATCTGGCCCTGCACGTCATGCAGTTGCTGCGCCGTAGCGGCCGCCATATGCGTAACAGGCCCGGCAAAGACCGATAACAGCAGCGGCATGGACAGTAGCAATACGGTTGCCAGCAGTTGCACTGGATGGGCCCGCATAATCTCGACAGGCTTGCCCGCCGGGTTCCAGAACAGGGTACTGCCGGCGCGGGACAGGGTTATCAGTGCCACCAGACTGCTACCCAGCACCAGTGGCCAGAGCCAGCTCATTTCAGCGACGCTGCTGGCGGCGCTAAGCATCAGCACCTTACCGAGGAAGCCCGCCAGCGGCGGCATGCCGATAACCGCAATGGCACCGATAAAGAACAGCGAACCCAGCAGTCGTCCCTGCCCGACGCCACGCCCTGGTACCAGCCGGTCGCCTACCTTGCCGCGCTGGCGCGCTATCAGATCGGACAGCAGGAAAAGGCCGCCACAGATCAGGGTGCTGTGCAGCAGGTAATAGAGCGCCGCCGCCGTGGCGGCTTCACGCTGCAGCGCAATGACCGCCAGCAGGGAACCAACCGAAACGATTATCAGATTGGCAATCAGACGGCGCAGGTCCTGCGAAGCCAGCACACCGATGGCACCGACCAGTATCGTCATCAGACCCAGCGGCCAGAGCCAGGGGCCGGCAATATGACTGAGCGACCCGGCGGCGTCGCCGAAAATCACCGTGAACACCCGCAGGATGGCGTAGATGCCCACCTTTGTCATGATGGCAAAGAGCGCCGCCACCGCCGGTGTCGAGGCCGCGTAGGCCGCAGGCAACCAGAATTGCAGCGGCAACATGGCGGCCTTGAGCCCGAACACGATCAGTAGCATCAGGCCACCAGCGCGCACCAAAGGCGCTTCAGCGGGATCCAGATGCTGCACCTTGAGCGCCAGGTCGGCGATGTTCAGCGTGCCCAGGGTGCCGTACAGAATGCCCAGCGCAAACAGGAAGATGGCCGACCCCGCCAGGTTCAGAATCACATAGTGCAGACCGGCCCGGGTACGCGTCTTGCCACCGCCAAACATCAGCAGGCCGTAGGAGGCGATGAGCAGAATCTCGAAAAATACGAACAGGTTAAACAGGTCGCCGGTCAGGAAGGCGCCGTTGACTCCCAGAATCTGGAACTGCAACAGCGGCTGGAAGAAGGAACCTTCTTCAGTCCGCGGGCCAAAGGTATAGAGCAGCGAACAGAAGGCCAGCACCGAGGTCAGTAGCAACAACAGCGTACTGAGGCGATCGGCCACCATTACAATACCAAAGGGTGCGGCCCAGTCTCCCAGGGCATAAACCCCTATCACTCCCTGCTGTGCCTGCTGAACCAGCAGAACACTGATCAGCATGGTTGCAGCCGACAGCACCAGGGCAAAATTGCGCTGGCGCACCCGGCTATCGGTCAGGGGCGGCAACAACATCAGCAAGCCGCCGAGCAGCGGCAGAATAAGCGGTAACAGGATCAGATGCTGCATCTCAGTTACGCTCCTCTGAATCCAGTACCAGTTCCGGCACACGACCATCCACATGATCGTTGCCCAAGTCTCCCCGGGCACGCATGGCCAGAATGACGACAAAGGCCGTCATTGCAAAGCCAATCACTATCGCGGTCAGCACCAGCGCCTGGGGCAACGGGTCGGCATGATCGCTGCCGGCACCCAGTACGGCGGCGGCACTGTTATTCAGGCGCCCTGTGGCGAACAGAAACAGGTTCACACCATAGGACAGCAGGGTCAGGCCCACCACCACGGGAAAGGTGCGCCCGCGCAGCAGCAGGAAGACACCTGCGGCAGTCAAAACGCCGACACAGACGGCATACAGGGCTTCCATCAATCTTGCTCCTTGGTCACGGGTCTTTCACTGGTGGTCATCTGACCGAGATTGGCAAGAATCAACAGCGTGGACCCCACCACCGTCATGTAAACCCCCAGGTCAAAGGTCATGGCGCTGGCCAGTTCGAACTCGCCAATCAGCGGCAGCTCGAAGTGACCAAACCAGGACGTCAGGAAAGGTCGGCCGAACAGCCAGCTGGCAGCCCCGGTCAGGGTCGACAGCAGGATTCCGCAGCCTATCAGGCGCGGGTAAATCACCCGTACCCGCGCTTTCATCCAGTCCACGCCCTGGGCCATGTACTGCAGAATCAGCGCCACAGCCGTTACCAGTCCGGCGATAAAACCACCGCCGGGCATGTTATGGCCGCGCAGGAAGATAAACACCGACACCAGCAGCGCCAGCGGCAGCACACTCTGGGATATGGTGGCCAGCACCAGCGGATGGCGATCCCGTGCCCAGCCGCGTCCATCGGCATCACCGGAAGGCATAAACAGACGCAGCCCGGCCAGCAGGTTGTAGATACCCAGTGCCGCTATCCCCAGCACGGTGATTTCGCCCAGGGTATCGAAGCCACGGAAGTCCACCAGAATGACGTTGACGACATTGTCGCCACCGCCGCCGGTTTTGCTGTTCTGCAGGAAGAAGTCGGAAATAGGATTGAAGCTGCGAGTCATCATGGCGTAACTGATCGAGCCCATCAGGCCACCGATCACAATCGACAGCGACAGGTCCCGCAGTATATGGCTCGGACGTGATTCGCGCGGTGTACGCTGGGGCAGAAAAAACAGCGCCAGCATCAGCAGGATCAGCGTCACCACCTCGACCACCAGCTGCGTCAGTGCCAGATCCGGCGCTGAGAAGCGCGCAAATACCAGCGACACCACCAGCCCCACAACAGACAGCATCAGCAGCGCCACGACCCGGTTGCGATTGTAAATCACAGTGGCAATAGCACCGATGCACAACAGCAGCGCCATGGCGATGGCAACCCCGTCCAGCGGTAACTGCGGCCTGTCGCCGGCCAGGTTCACCAGATCCAGCATTGACTGCCCCACCAGCAGCGCCCACAACAGCAGCATCAGCACCAGATAGCGCTGCAGCGAACCGTTATCGAGCCGCTCCAGCAGCCAGGTGGCGGACGCAATCAGACGACGCACCACGCGCTCAAAGGCCTCATTGGCATTGAACTCCGGGAACTGCTTCTGAAATGCATAGATATTGCGGCGGTTGAAATACACCAGCAAGCCGCCGCACATGGCCACCAGACTCATGATCAGTGGCGTGTTAATGCCATGCCAGATCGCCAGGCTGTACTCGGGCAGCTCACCGCCCAGTACGGCGGAGGAGGCCAGCGCCAGCAGCGGTCCTACCACCAGGCTCGGGAATATACCCACCAGCAGGCAGAGCGCCACCAGAATTTCCACCGGCACTTTCATATAGCGCGGGGGCTCATGGGGTGTTCTGGGCAGGTTGATCGGCTCGCCGTTGAAGAAGACATCGTGAATAAAGCGCGTCGAATAGGCTACCGAGAATATACCCGCCAGGGTTGCCAGCACCGGAATAATCCACGATAGAGACCCCAGGAAGTCCTGTTGCAGGGTTTCGGCAAAGAACATTTCCTTGGACAGGAATCCGTTCATCAGCGGCACGCCAGCCATCGCCAATGCCGCCACCATGGCCAGGGCCGCGGTATAGGGCATGTATTTCCACATGCCGTTGATGCGGCGCATGTCTCGCGTACCGCATTCGTGGTCGATGATGCCGGCGGCCATGAACAGGGACGCCTTGAAGGTGGCGTGGTTGATGATATGGAACACCGCTGCCACAGCGCCCAGCTTGGTACCCAGACCGAACAGCAGCGTGATCAGACCCAGATGACTGACCGTGGAGTAGGCCAGCAGACCCTTGAGATCATGCTTGAAGAGCGCGAAGTAAGCGCCTACCAGCATCGTTGTAAGACCGGTCAGGCTGACCAGCGCAAACCAGAGCTCGGTGCCGGACAGCGCCGGGTAGAGTCTGGCCATCAGAAAGAGCCCGGCCTTGACCATGGTGGCTGAGTGCAGGTAGGCGCTGACAGGGGTTGGCGCCGCCATGGCGTGGGGCAACCAGAAATGGAACGGAAACTGTGCCGACTTGGTAAAGACACCCAGCAGCACCAGTACCAGCGTCACCGGATACCAGGCATGGGCACGAATCAGGTCGCCGCTGGCCAGAATCACATCCAGCTCGTAGCTACCGGTAATCTTGCCCAGCAGCAGAATGCCGCCCAACAGCGCAAGACCGCCGGCACCGGTTACGGTCAACGCCATGCGGGCACCGCGACGGGCCTCGCTCTTGTGCCACCAGTAGCCGATTAGCAAAAATGAGCTGATGCTGGTCAGTTCCCAGAACATCCACAGCTGCAGCAGGTTGCCCGACAGCACTATGCCCAGCATCGCCGTCATGAACAGCATCAGATAGGCATAGAGCCGTGCCATGGAATCCTGCGCCGACAGGTAATAGCGCGCGTAGAGAATAACCAGCAGGCCAATGCCCAGAATCAGAATGGAAAACAGCAGCGCCAGACCGTCAAAACGAAAGCTGATATTCAGCCCCAGCGCTGGCAGCCACTCAAGCTGCGCCTGAATCGAACTGCTGCCCTCAAGCTGGGGAATCAGGCTTAGTGTCAGCACTAGTGCCAGTGCCGGCAGTACCGCCGTAGCCCAGGCAAGGGCTGTGCGTCCCAGGCCCGACGCCAGAATGGGGACGAGCGCCCCCAGCAGTGGCAGCAAGGGTATCCACATGAGAGTCATGCCGTGTTCATTCCTGTTTCAGGCAAAATTGGTCGTGAGCGGGCCAAAAACCAGCGGCCCGGTATCATGGCGACGAGGCTGGCGACATCACTCCGATACAGGTAACTGCCCGTATGAGCAGGCCCGACCGGCGGATATAGCCGCCGGCCCTGCAATATTTCGGAATAAGTGCCCAAGCCCCTCGAAATCAGGATGCGTCGCTAGGCGCTACGTAACCTTCTGCCTTGGCGTAATCATCGCCGCGCATGAATTTATCCATTTCCTTTTGCAAAAATTCGCGGGTCGAAGGGTCCATCATGTTCAGGTGCTTCTCGTTGATCAGCAGCGTCTGATGGGCAGTCCACTCAGTCCAGGCTTTCTGGGATATATGCTCGTAGATATCCATGCCCTTGGGGCCGGGATAGGGCGGACGCGCTAGACCTTCCAGCTCCTGTTGGTACTTGCGGCAGAATACGGTACGGGTCATCGGTGTCTCCGAATAAATTACGTTTTAACCTTGTGGACAAACAGACTCAGGCTCTGAGTTGTCCGTCACGCCACAGGCTCGTTGATCCAAAAGCTCGGGCGCACATATCTCTGAGTGTGAAGCCCTTGGGCTCACACAGGCAGTCAGCTTAACCCGCCTGACAGGCCGCCAGCAGCCGTTTTACCGGTGCGGCAAGGCCCACGCTGGCAGGCCGCTGTATGTTATACCAGAGTAAAGGCGCCCCTTCCATGACCGCATCTGCGTCACTGGGTCGCACCAGCACCGGCGTTATATCCAGATGAAAGTGACTGAAGGTATGTCGCAGCGGCGCCAGTACCCGAGCGCTGTCGAGGTCCAGCGCAAGGCCGGTTTCACGTTCAGCATCGCGCAGATCCGCTGCCTGGGGCAAACTCCAGAGACCGCCCCATAGGCCGCTTGGCGGGCGTTGCTGCAGCAGTATTTCACCGGCGTCGTTCTGCACCATCAGCATCAGCGTCTGGCGCACCGGCAGCACCTTTTTCGGCCTTGGCATCGGCAGCTCACCGGTGCGCCCCTGGGCATGGGCCGCACAATCGCTCTGCAGCGGACAGCGCCCGCAGGCAGGCTTGCTGCGGCTGCACAGGGTCGCCCCCAGGTCCATCATGGCCTGGGTATAGTCCGCCACGCGCTGCCAGGGTGTATTGCGCTCGGCATAGACCCAGAGTTCCTGCATCACCGCGGTACTGCCCGTCCAGCCGTCCAGGGCATAAAAGCGTGCCAGCACCCGCTTGACGTTGCCATCCAGAATGGCGGCGCGCTTGCCGGTCGAGATCGACAGAATGGCACCTGCGGTGGAACGGCCGATGCCCGGCAGCGCCTCCAGCCCCTCAACAGTCTGGGGAAAGCAGCCGCCGAACTCGCGGGCGACAATGCCCGCTGTCTTGTGCAGGTTGCGGGCCCGGGCGTAATAACCCAGGCCCGTCCAGAGGTGCAGTACCTCGTCCTGATCCGCCGCTGCCAGCGTTTCTACATCGGGGAATCGGGCAATAAAACGCTCGAAATAGGGAATCACCGTTGCAACCTGCGTCTGCTGCAACATGATTTCCGAAATCCAGGTGTGGTAGCTGCTTTTATCCGCCTGCCAAGGCAAATCATGGCGGCCATGCTGGTCAAACCAGTCGAGGACCGCCGTGTAGAATTGCTCGCTTGTCATCAGTTGCCAAAGAGCCCCTTGAGTAGCTGCTTGGCATCATCGCCCAGCTTTTCCTGAATGCTTTCCTTAACCTTTTCTTCCACCTTCTGCTGCACATCCTGCTTCAGACGTGCCTTGAGCAGATCCTTGAACACGCTCAGATCGGGGCGGCACAGCTGTGCCGGCTCTGTATCGAAGGAGCCCTTGCAGTTCACCGGCCATTCAACGCCCTGGATCTTGTTATTGACCGAACAACTCTGCTTGAACAGATTCTCCTGAATCGTCAGACCCAGACGGTAATCAATCAGTGCCTTGGGCAGATCCACCGAGCCGCTGCCCTTGAGGCCTATGGCATCCAGCGACGCCTGCAGATCCTCATTGCTCACCACGCCATTACGCATAATGAAACTACCGCCCAGATTGGCAAAGGGCGTGGAGCCATCAACCTGCTCGGCATTAACACCCAGACTGGCAAGGTTGTTGAAGCCCTGGCAGACGGTTTGTGCCATGTCGATACCGCTGATGGTGCCATCTGCCACGTTAAACTTGGCAGTACCGTTGAGGCTGTTGACGATGGCATGAACAGAGCGACCCTGGGCACTGACTTCAGCCTGGCTGCTCAGGGTGCCGGTCATGGCGGGTTTTTCTTCGGTGTTGAGGGCCTGCAGCAGGTCACCTATCTGCAGACCACTGACCGTTTTGCTCGATTTGAGCTTCACCGGCGTATTCCGTACATCCAGCACTGCGCTGTTGCGTACCGTGCCGCCAAACAGGTTGGCATTGATGCGCGACGCATTGATCAGGCCGTTGCGGGCATTAACGGCCAGATCAACATTGCTCAGCTCCATGCCGGACAGCTGCAGCGTCTGCAGCTTGAACTGGGCATCCACTAGCAGCGCTCGCAAGGGTTCAACCGGAATGACCTCTTCTTTGGAGTAGCGCTCACCGGTGGCGGCCTTTCCAGCCGACGCGGCTTGAGCACCCTCTGCGCTCTCGCTCTGAGGGGGCAGGTAACGATCGGCGTTGAGGGCTCCACCATTCAGATCCAGACTGATGCCACCATCGGCCAGACTGTAAGCCAGGGCGCCACTGAAGTGGGTGTCATCCAGCGTCAGGGTCAGCGGTTTGAGACTGACCTGGCTCGTCGAGCCACCCAGCACGGCGCTCAGAGACAGCTTGGTCAGCGCCTTGTCATCCTGCATGGCGGGCAGCGGCTGACCGAGCAGTTCAAGCAGGCTGCGCGGATTGAATTCGGCCAGCTTGAGCTCGCCGCCGAGCGCCGGCTCGGCAAAATCCTGCAGCGACAGTGAGCCACTGGCTTTAAGGCTGGCAAGACTCAGGTTCAGATTGTCGATACGGGCCAGCTGTGCGACCAGGTCGGCGGATACATCACCGCTAAGTTTAATCTCCACCGGCTTGTCACCGAGCTCGGTCAGACGCAGTTGCACGCTGCTGTCCAGGCCGCGCAGGCGATACTGCTGCGTCAGCGGGTCGAGCTGAACCTCGGCCTTGAGGCTGGCATCGGCGCTCAGTGTAGGCGCGGCGTCACCGGCGGATTGATCCAGTTTGAAGCTCAGATCGAGCGGGAAGTATTCGCCCTGGCGGATACGGCCAGACGTCAGTGCCAGTTCCTGCAGCTGCACCCGTGTGCCGGCTTTGAGGTCAGCGTAAACGATACGGCCATTACTGACGGCAATGCTCTCTATATCCAGTGAAAGATCCGCGCTGCCATCTGTAGCTTCGCCTGCATCACCGCGGCCTTCGGCCTGCGTCTTATCCGCGCCGGGAAGGGACCAGTTGTTGCTGCCATCAGCGGCCTGTACCAGATTAAGATCCAGCCCCTGGACCATAATGCTGCTCATTTCGACCTGGCTGGACAGCAGCGGCAGCAATTTCACCGATACATGCGCCTGCGCCAGGCTTGCCAGCGCCGGCTGCTGCGGATACTGCAGCTTGACCTGGCTGATCTCCAGCCCCAGCCACGGGAATACCGACCAGCCGATATCGCCGTCTATGCTCAGCTCCAGCCCGGCTTTATCAAGCGCCAGCTGCTCAATATCGGCCTTGTAATCGTTGGGTTCAAAAAAAACGCCGAGCAGAATCCCTGCTGTCGCAATCAGGATGACCACCAGCCCTACCAGGCCCAGTACCAGTTTCGTCAAGCCTTTCATGGCTGCCTCCATTCATATATCAGTGCGCCAGCATAATAGGATCCCGTCAGGAAGCAACGTTTTAGCTTGCCAAACCTGGCTTCACCGGCCTTCTTAAGGATACCAGAAGCATCCGCCATGCCGGGTCGTGCGCCGCCCCTGAGTTAGTTGTATAATCGCCGCCTTGATCAAGCTATCTGGAGCCCCCCATGGCAGAGCGTACCGCCACGGTCACCCGCAATACACTGGAGACGAAAATCACCGTCTCAGTCAATCTCGACGGCAGTGGCAAACTGAATGCTGATACCGGGGTTCCGTTCCTCGAACACATGCTCGACCAGATCGCCCGTCACGGCCTGCTGGATCTGGATATTCACTGTGTCGGTGACATCCATATCGATGACCATCACACCGTCGAAGATATAGGTATCACCCTGGGTCAGGCGGTCGCCAAGGCCGTGGGCGACAAGAAGGGCATCATGCGCTATGGCCACGCCTATGTGCCGCTGGATGAAGCCCTGTCCCGTGTGACTATCGATTTCTCCGGCCGCCCCGGTCTGCACATGGACGTTGAGTTCACCCGCGCCTCCATTGGCCGACTCGACACCCAGCTGTTCTGGGAGTTCTTCCAGGGTTTCGTCAACCATGCCGGTGTCACCCTGCATATCGACAACCTGAAAGGCTTTAACGCCCACCACCAGGCTGAGACCATCTTCAAGGCCTTCGGCCGCGCGGTACGCTTTGCGCTGCAGATCGACCCACGTGCCGCCAATACGGTGCCCTCGACCAAGGGAAGCCTGTAAATGTCGAGTATTGCTGTTATCGATTACGGCATGGGTAACTTGCACTCCGTCGCCAAGGCGCTGGAGTTTGTACAGCCGGGTGTTGAGGTGCGGGTCACCGCCGATCCCGAGCTGATACGCAGCGCAGATCGGGTACTCTTGCCGGGCGTGGGCGCCATCCGTGACTGCATGGCGGAAATTCGCCGCCTGGGCGTCGACAGCGAAGTGGCCGAAGCCATTGCCTCCGGCAAGCCGTTTCTGGGCATCTGCGTCGGCTATCAGGCCCTAATGCAGCACTCGGAAGAAAATGGTGGCGTCGACTGCCTCGGCCAGTTCGATGGCCAGGTGCGTTTTTTCGGCGACAGCCTGAAAGACAGCGCCGGTGAAAAGCTCAAGGTGCCGCACATGGGCTGGAACTGCGTCGAGCAGACCGGCGACCATCCGCTCTGGGCCGAAATCGACAACGGCAGCCGTTTCTACTTCGTGCACAGCTACCATGTGCAGCTGGGCCAGCGCGATCAGGTTGCCGCCACCTGCGAATACGGCACGGCCTTTGATGTCGCCCTGCAGCACAAGAACGTGTTCGCCACCCAGTTTCACCCGGAGAAGAGCCAGAAAGCCGGGCTGCAGCTGCTGAAGAATTTCCTGAACTGGGACGGCAGCCTGTAGCCCACCCATTCTGAACGGCGGTGACGGCCAATGACACAGAGGCTGCCACCGGCATCAAACGATCAGCGAGACCATTATGCTTATTATCCCTGCGATTGATCTGAAAGACGGTAAATGCGTGCGCCTGCGTCAGGGCCGGATGGACGACTCCACCGTATTCTCCGACAACCCGGTAGAAATGGCGGCCAAATGGGTCGACGCCGGTTGCCGCAGGCTGCACCTGGTTGACCTGAACGGCGCTTTCGCCGGCACGCCGGTCAATGGCGAAATCGTTAGCGCCATCGCCAAGGCCTACCCGGACCTGCCGATCCAGATCGGCGGCGGCATTCGCAGCGCCGAAACCATCGAAGCCTACCTGGCGGCCGGCGTCGATTACGTCATCATCGGCACCAAGGCGGTGAAGGAGCCCGATTTCGTCACTGAAATGTGCAAGCGTTTCCCGGGCCACATTATCGTTGGCATCGACGCCCAGGACGGCTACGTGGCCACCGATGGCTGGGCCGAGATATCCAGCGTCAAGGCGATCGATCTGGCCAAGCGTTTTCGTGACGACGGTGTGTCGTCCATCGTTTACACCGATATCAGCCGTGACGGCATGATGCAGGGCGTCAACGTCGAAGCCACGGCGGAACTGGCCCGTGAATGCGGTATTCCGATTATCGCCTCCGGCGGCGTCACCGATATCAACGATATCCATGCACTGGCCGCTGTGGCGGATCAGGGCATTCTGGGAGCCATCACCGGACGCGCCATTTACGAAGGCACGCTGGACGTCGCCCAGGCCCAGCAGCTCTGCGACCAACTCGGCAACTGAAGGAAGTACCGCCATGGCATTGGCCAAACGTATCATTCCCTGTCTCGATGTCGAGCACGGCCGTGTCGTCAAGGGCGTGCAGTTCCTTGATATCCGCGACGCCGGTGATCCGGTCGAGATTGCCCGCAAGTACGACGAGCAGGGCGCCGACGAGATCACCTTTCTCGATATTACGGCCAGCCACGAAGGCCGTGACACTATGGTGCACACGGTCGAGAAAATGGCCTCCCAGGTGTTTATCCCTCTCACCGTCGGTGGCGGTATTCGTACCTGTGACGATATCCGCCGCATGCTCAATGCCGGCGCCGACAAGGTCTCCATCAACACCGCGGCGGTGTTCAACCCCGAGTTCGTGCGCGAAGCCGCACAGCGCTTTGGCTCGCAGTGCATAGTGGTCGCCATCGATGCCAAGAAGGTTTCGCTGCAGGGCGAGGTAGATCGCTGGGAAATTTTTACCCACGGCGGACGCAAGCCCACCGGGCTTGATGCGGTAGAGTGGTCACGCAAGATGGTGGAGTTTGGCGCCGGAGAAATCCTGCTGACCTCGATGGATCGCGACGGCACCAAGAACGGCTTTGACCTGGGTGTGACCCGCGCCATTTCTGAAGCGGTGCATGTGCCTGTTATCGCCTCCGGTGGCGTTGGCAACCTGGATCACCTGGTGGCCGGCTGCGTTGAAGGCAAGGCCGATGCGGTGCTGGCGGCATCCATTTTCCACTTCAACGAATACAGCATTCCCCAGGCCAAGGCCTATATGCGCGAGCGCGGTATCGAAGTACGCCTCTGACACCGCTCTTCCTGCGAGTGACACCGCCCGGTGTCGCTCGCCTTTCAGCTTACGGCTTACGGCTTACAGCCTCCTAGCCGACCTCGACCTCTCCCAGCCGCTCCAGCAGTTGCTCCAGCGCCATCGGGCGACCCAGCAGATAACCCTGGGCATGGGTGGCCTTCATTTCCCGCAGGACCTGTAACTGATATTCCGTTTCCACGCCTTCGGCGATGGACTGAATGCCCAGTGATTTGGACAGCGCCAGTATCGCCTCCACCACCGGACAGTAATTGCCAGGTACCTGGTTATTGATAAAGCTGCGATCAACTTTGAGACCGTCGATCGGCAGAGTAGTCAGATAGCTCAGGGACGAGTAGCCGGTACCGAAATCATCAATCAGCACACGCAGACCCGCGTGCTGCCAGTGTCGCAGCGTTTCGGCACACTTCTCGACATTGCGCATCATGGTGGTTTCGGTAATTTCGATACGCAGATTGCGCGGGGGCACCTTCTCACGCAACAGTATTTCAAGAATGCCGTCACGCAGCCGATCGGACTGCAGCGCCACCCCGGATACGTTCAGCGACAGTTTGAAGTCCGCCATCTGCGGCAGAATGTGCCTGTGCAGCGCCCTGCAGCTGCGCTCCATTACCCAGAGTGTCAGGGCTTCAATGCGATCAGAATCTTCGACGATGGGGATAAAGCGCCCGGGCGGCACCAAGCCGTGCTCAGGATGATTCCAGCGAATCAGCGCTTCCGCGCCACTGATTTGATTAGTCTGCAGGTCGTAAATAGGCTGAAATTCGAGAAACAGCTGCGATTCGCTGATCGCTTCGTCAATTCCCTGCAAGACCATTAGATGATCCTGCAGCTGTGTTGTCATGTCCTGGCGAAAGAAACAGTACTGGTGTCGCCCGGCGTGCTTGGCGGCATACATGGCAATATCTGCGTGGCGCATCATGTCCTGGGCCGTTTTACCATCGTCAGGGTAGAGGGTAACGCCAATACTGGCCGACACACTGAAGCGCTCCCCACCAAAGCTGACAGGCTCAGCAAAGAGATCGCTGACACGCTGGGCCAGGGTATCGGTGCAGGCGCTGTCACACAGCGGAAATACCAGGGTGAACTCATCCCCGCCCAAACGCGCGATCAGCGGTTTGGCACCACTGACCACCCCATCCAGTGAGGCATCAACCACCAGTTGCTGCAAGCGTGCCGCCACCACCTTGAGTACCTGATCACCAACATCGTGACCGGCACCATCATTGACCTGTTTGAAATGATCCAGGTCTATAAACATCATCGCCAGGGATTCACCCCGCTCCTCGCAGTCCAGCAGCATGCTTTCGAGCTCCTGCTGCAGCAGGCGTCTATTGGCCAGTCCGGTCAGGGGGTCGTGGAACGCCAGGCGCGACACTTCGGCGTGACTGCTCTGCACCCGCAGGCGCATCTGCTCCAGAGCATCGGCCAGCTCACCGACTTCATCTTCACGTTCCAGATTGAAGCGGACACGGTCATCATGGGCACGAAACTCCCGACTGCGTGCCGCCAGCTCCTTCAGCGGCCGCGTCAGGCAGCGACCCACCGCCACCGATAGCGACAGCGTAAACAGCACCAGCAGGACAAAACCAATCAGCAGTATCAGCTTCACCTCCTGCCGCAGACCTCCCAGCGTCTTGGTCAACTGCTGGGAAGCCTTGTCGATATCAGTCTGGGCTGCGCTGTAGGACATAGAGAAACGCACTGCACCCTGAATGGCAGAGCCTGATTTGATAGGGTAAACCACATGCAGATACTGCCCCAGCGGGCGCGCACCGGGCTTGAAATGATTCCCCAGCCCGGCAGGCACACGAGCTCCCAGGGGCTCGCCATAGGACAGCAAGTCAGTGGTACCATCGTGGAGAATGCGCCTGTCCATATCGTAGACATAGATGTAGCCGATTTCGGCACGGTCCATAAGCTGCGACAGTATGCCCTGAATTTCGCTGAAGTCCTGCAGGTACAGGGGATCCGACAGACCATTGGCCAGTGTCTCGCCAAGCAGCAGGGCATCGCGGCTGACCTGACGCACGATACTGGCCTCGATCGCGTCCTGCCCGACGCTACTGACGCGGTTGTAGACCCCTTGCAGAACATAGAGTGAAAACACCAGCAGTGCACTGCTGGCGCCAAAGGTGATCAGCATCAAAATGGCGCCGTAGCGGGTAGCGATGGAGCGGCGCAGCAGGCCTACCACGCGCGACTACTTTGATAGATGTCATTCAGCAATTGCATATCATCCGGCAGTATCGGCTCAAAGCCGGTCGTGTGTTCGTAACGCGCCAGCACATCGGGGGCGCTTTCTGGCGTCATGCGCTGTAACAGATATTGCAACGCAGTCATAAGTTCGGGCTCCAGTGTGGCGGATACCAGCTCCAGTGCCCGCGGGTAGGAAGCTGAGCGAAAAATGATGCGTAATTCATCTCGCAGCGCCGCCGGCACCCGGGCCGGGTTTTCCCAGTCATTGTTATTCAGCGCACCGGCAACAATGAGCGACTTGTGTACCCAGTGTGCGTTGTTGCGCTCGTTACGACTGAAAATATAGTTGACGCGCCCAGGTACTGGCGACTGATGCATATCCAGCATCGGACTCAGCGCCATCCCCTGATTTTCCAGCAACTGCCGGGGCAGATAATAACTGCTGAAGGAGTCGGCGTGCTCAAAGGTAATAGTCCGGCCCACCAGGTCAGCAAGACTGTACACCGGTGAGTCCGCCCGGGTGTAGATAATCGCCTGATAGTCCCGCTGACCGTTTTTCCACTTGCGCAACAACAGCCGGGCACCCGCCTCGTGCACCAAACGAGCTGCGGTATAAGGGGTTTCGCTGACCCAATCTACTTCGCCTCGGCGCATCGCCGCCGCCAGATCGGCGGCCTGCGGATAGAGCCGCACCTCGGCAGAGGTGATACCCAGGGGAGCCAGCTGCAGGGCGGCGTACTCCGCCATCGGGCGCAGTTGTTCGTAGTCCTTGCCAGGTTTTTCACTCACCTGCCCGAGCACCAGCACTCGGGCTTCGGCCCCGGAGCACAGTGCCAGCCCCAGCAGTAAGGGTATCAGTCGTGACAGCATCTTATTCTTCGCATTGTACGATTGACCGGAAGGTCAAAGTACTTGAATTTATTGAAAAATAAAAGGCTTTAGCACAGCTTAAAGACATCACCCCGCCGCCACAGACCGCCGTATTTAGTCCTGCACAGGGCGTCTAAACCCCCATGGCAGAGCACCAGAACCCCGCGCGCGGTTCCCGCCAACCGGTGCTCGGCGTATCATTGGCTTAACCCTGTTGCAGCCGCCAGGGGCCAACCCGTTTTGGCATCTGTTATCCGGCTGTCACACAAACGCGATCTAATCATTGATCAGACAAGAGGTAGTTTCCCGTGGCCTTTAACGACAGCCAGCGCATGTACCCGCAAACCCGCCTGCGACGCATGCGTGCTGACAGCTTTTCGCGCCGCCTGATGTGCGAGAACCAGCTGACACCGAATGACCTTATCTACCCGGTGTTTGTCATCGAGGGCAAGGATCAAACCGAAACGATTGCCTCCATGCCCGGTATCGAGCGCATGACCATCGACCGCCTTGTGAAGGATGCCCGCGAGGTACAAGCCCTCGGCATTCCCGCCATAGCCCTGTTTCCCGTCACTCCGGCCAGCGCCAAATCCGAGCTGGCCGAGGAATCCTGGAACCCGGATGGCCTGGCCCAGCGCGCAGTCCGTGCGGTAAAGGATGCCTGCCCGGACCTGGGGATTATCACCGATGTAGCCCTGGACCCCTTCACCACCCACGGCCAGGACGGCATCATTGATGCCAACGGCTATGTGCTGAATGACCGTACTGTTGAAACCCTGGTGCGCCAGGCGCTGTCCCACGCCGACGCCGGCGCCGATATAGTGGCACCGAGTGATATGATGGACGGCCGCATTGTTGCCATCCGTGACATGCTGGAAGCCGAGAATCACGTCAACACCCGTATCATGGCCTATTCCGCCAAGTACGCGAGTGCCTACTACGGCCCCTTCCGTGATGCCGTGGGCTCAGCGGCAAATCTGGGCAAGAGCAACAAGTTCAGCTATCAGATGGATCCGGCCAACAGTGACGAAGCACTGCACGAAGTCGCCATGGATCTGGCGGAAGGCGCCGATATGGTGATGGTCAAGCCCGGCATGCCCTACCTCGATATAGTGCGCAGAGTGAAAGAAGAGCTCAAGGCGCCGACCTTCGTCTATCAGGTCAGCGGCGAGTACGCCATGCACATGGCCGCCTTCCAGAACGGCTGGCTGGACGAGCGCTCGGTCACGCTTGAATCCCTGCTGGCATTCAAGCGCGCCGGTGCCGACGGCGTGCTTACCTATTTTGCCAAGCGCGCTGCGCGGGCACTCAACGAATAAAAGGGCCGGCGCACACCCGGGCACAGGCCTGCGACTATCAGGAGCACAGGGAATGAATACTCAGATCGCAGAAACGACCGCTGAAGCCAGCATAGCACCGGTGGTCATTGAGCAGGCCGAGATTGAAGCCGCAGAGGCGGCTCAGGCCCTGCTGGAGAGCCGCGAGAGCCTGCCCATAACGGAACCGGTGGAACAGACACCGCTGGATCTAAAGGCACCAGAGCTTTACATCAATCAGGAACTCAGCCATCTGCAGTTCAACGTGCGGGTCCTCGAGCAGTCGCTGGATCCCAGTTATCCACTGCTTGAACGGCTGATGTTCCTGCTGATTTTTTCCAGCAACCTGGACGAATTCTTCGAAATTCGCGTCGCCGAGCAGCTGCGCCAGCTCAAATATGGCCGTGAAGCCGTTGGACCCGATGCCATGCATCCGCAGAAGATGCTCGAGCGCATCAGCGAAATCTGCGACATCAACGTCACCCGCCAGTACAAGATTCTCAACGAGACCATATTCCCGGAAATGGCCCAGCAGGGCATTCGTTTCGTGCGCCGCGGCGACTGGAGCGACGAACAGCGCGCCTGGGTAAAGGACTGGTTCGAACAGAATGTGGTGCCGGTTATCAGCCCCATCGGGCTTGATCCCTCGCATCCGTTCCCGCGCCTGGTTAACAAGAGCCTGAATTTTATCGTCCAGCTCGATGGCAAGGATGCCTTCGGCCGCGAAACTGGCCTGGCCATTATCCCGGCACCGCGCTCACTGCCGCGCCTGGTGCGCCTGCCCGACGAACTCTGCGAGGGCGGTGACAACCTGATCTTCCTGTCGTCTATGATCCACGAATTCGCCGAAGACCTCTTCCCCGGCATGAAGGTCGAGGGCTGCTATCAGTTCCGCATTACCCGCAACGCTGATTTGACCTTCGATTTCGAGGAAATCGAAGACCTGGCCCGCACCCTCAAGGGTGAACTGCACTCGCGCAAATATGGCGACGCGGTGCGGCTGGAAATCGACAACCGCACACCGGACAGGTACATCCACTTCCTGCAGCAGGAATTCACCATCAGCGACAGCCAGGTGTACCGTGTCGATGGCCCGGTGAACCTGACCCGCCTGATGGCGGTGCGCGACATGGTGGAACGCGCCGATCTGCGCTGGAAGCCGTTTTCACCCGGCATTCCGAACAAGCTCAAGGACGAGAAGACGGTCTTTGAAAGCCTGACCGCGAGTGAACAGCTGCTGTTGCACCCCTGGCAGTCGTTCTCGCCGGTAGTCGACCTGCTGCGCCAGGCCGCCAAGGACCCCAAGGTGCTGGCCATCAAGCAAACGCTGTACCGTACCGGCGTCAAGTCCGACATCGTCAATGCCCTGGTGGAGGCTGCGCGCAACGGCAAGGAAGTCACAGTGGTGATCGAGCTGCGCGCCCGCTTTGACGAGGAGAGCAACCTCAACCTGGCCAGCCGTCTGCAGGAAGCCGGCTGCCTGGTGGTGTACGGCGTGGTGGGCTACAAGTGCCACGCCAAGCTGATGCTGATTGTGCGCCAGGAAGGCACCCGACTGGTGCGCTATTGCCACCTGGGGACCGGCAACTACCACTCCGGCACCGCACGGCTCTATACCGACTACAGCTTTATGACCGCCGATCAGGAAATGTGCGAAGACGTGCACAAGGTGTTCCAGCAACTCACCGGCATGGGCAAGATCCAGCGCCTGAAAAAGCTCTATAACGCGCCCTTTACCCTGCACGCAAAAATGCTTGAACTCATCCAGCGTGAAATCAAGCATGCCCGCGCCGGCAAACCTGCGCGCATTATCGTCAAGGTCAATGGTCTTACCGAACCCAAGCTGATCCGGGGCCTGTACGAGGCTTCCCAGGCCGGCGTGCAAGTCGATCTGGTCATACGCGGCAGCTGCCGCCTGCGCCCCGGTATCGAGGGTATTTCGGACAATATCCGGGTGATATCGATTGTCGGCCGCTTCCTTGAACATACCAGGGTGTACTACTTCGAGAACGCCGATCACAAACCCGAGGTGTTCTGCGCCAGCGCCGACTGGATGGAACGCAACATGCTGCACCGGGTTGAAACCGGCTTCCAACTGTCCGGCAAGCATGCCGAGCGCATCAAGCGTGAGCTCGACTACTATCTGCGCGACAACACCCATAGCTGGGTGCTGGCGTCTGATGGCAGCTATACCCTGCGCCAACCCGCCGAAGATGAAGAAGCCTTTAGCGCCCAGCAGCAGTTGCTCAACGATTACGCTAGCTAGGCATCAGCCAGCACCCACCTGTGCGGCCCTGAATCCCAGGTCCGCTCCCCGTCGCAGTGCCAATTCGGCGCCGCGGCTTCCCTCCAGCGGCCGCCGCCGTTACACTTCCTGTTCAAGCCGTCAGCTCCTTCCCGACGCTGCCGGTGGCAATAATTTGCCTTTTGCCAATTTTTGCGGACAATAGCGGCCTTTTCCCGGCCGCAACACGCCGGGCAACAGGAAGATGTGGCGCCAACAGACACATCACCGGGGTGGTCACGCAGAGATCCTGCCTGAACCCGCCTTAATTTCAGGCGATAACGGAATCTACAAGATGCCCCAAGCTCAAACTGCACTTGAACTGGTCGACCTACACAAGTCCTATGGCGACCTGGCAGTCTTAAAGGGAATCTCTCTCAAGGCCAATGATGGCGATGTAATTTCGATTCTGGGCTCCAGTGGCTCCGGCAAGAGCACCCTGCTGCGCTGCATTAACCTGCTGGAAAGACCCAATGCCGGACGTATTCTCGTCGCCGGCGAAGAATTGGTACTCAAGCCCGCCAAAGACGGTTACCTCGACGCCGCCAGCCGACCACAGTTGGAATCCATGCGCTCGCGCATCGGTTTTGTGTTCCAGAGCTTCAACCTCTGGCCCCACAAGACGATTCTGGACAACATCATCGAAGCTCCCATGCGCGTGCTGAAACAGCCCCGCGCCCAGGCCGTGGCCCGCGCCGAAGAGCTGCTGGCGCGCGTCGGCCTGGCGGACAAGCGCAATGCCTACCCCGGCAACCTGTCCGGCGGCCAGCAACAGCGCATTGCCATTGCCCGTGCCCTGGCCATGGACCCGCAGGTATTGCTGTTTGATGAGCCCACCTCAGCACTGGATCCGGAACTGGTCAACGAAGTACTCAGCGTAATGCACTCACTGGCGGACGAAGGCAGGACCATGCTGATCGTTACCCACGAGATGCGCTTCGCACGCGAAGTCTCGAGCCAGGTTGTATTCCTGCACCAGGGACAGATCGAAGAAATAGGCTCACCGGAACAGGTGTTCGATAATCCCAAATCCGAACGGGTACGGGATTTTATGTCGAGCCACCTGTCCTGAAACACGGGCCGACAAGCGGCCTACAATAAGAAAGCCCATCAGCAAGAGAGTCGACCTCCATGAATCTGCGCAAACTCATTGTGACCCTGAGCCTCGTAGCCGGCACGGCCCTGGCCGCCAGCGCCGCCCAGGCTGAAAAGATCCGCATCGCCACCGAAGGCGCTTACGCCCCCTTCAACATGATCGACGCCAATGGCGACCTCAAGGGATTCGACGTCGATATTGCCCATGCGCTCTGCGCGCAAATGAAGGCCGATTGCGAACTGGTGGCACAGGACTGGGATGGCATTATTCCCGGCCTGCTGACACGCAAGTACGATGCGATCGTCGCCTCCATGTCCATCACTGAAGAGCGCCTGCGAGTAGTGGACTTCACCGAACGCTACTACTCCAACGTACTGTCCTTCGCCGCGGCCAGGGACAGCGACTTCAAGACCGACAAAGACAGCCTTAAAGGCAAGGTTATAGGCGCTCAGCGTGCGACCATCGCAGGCCTCTACCTGGAGGACAACCTCGCCGACACCGTAGAAGTGAAGCTCTACGACACCCAGGATAATGCCTACCTTGACCTGGCCGCCGGCCGTCTGGATGGCCTGCTGTCCGACAAGTTCCCGGCCTACGACTGGCTGCGCAGCGAGGAAGGACAGAGCTTCGAGTTCAAGGGCGCCGATATCGACATTGACGACAAGATCGGCATTGCCGTACGCAAGGGCGACCCGCTGAAAGATAAATTTAACGCTGCGATCAAGGCCATTGTGGACAATGGTACCTATGCGAAGATCAACGCTGAGTACTTCCCGTTCTCGATCTATTGATCTGCCAGGGTGGGGCGCTCGCTGAGCGCCCCACCTGCATCCTCTTCTGTCACAGGACACTTCACTAATGGATCTTCAGGGTTTCGGTCATCTATTGCTTTCCGGCGCCTGGGTCACAGTGAAGCTGGCCCTGACGAGCCTTGCCTTCGGCCTGTTGTTTGGCCTGATAGGTGCAGCGGCAAAGCTGTCGAACTTTCGACTCGCCCGTATTCTGGGCACCCTCTATACCACCCTGGTGCGCGGCATTCCGGAACTGCTGCTGGTACTGAGTATCTACTTTGGCGGCTCCATGCTGCTGATGTGGCTGGCGAGCTTCTTCGGCTACACAGACTATATCGAGATCAGCGCCTTTGCCGCCGGTGTTGCGGCGCTGTCAATTGCCTTTGGTGCCTATGCCACCGAAGTATTCCGCGCCGCCCTGATAGAGCTGCCCAAGGGGCAGTGGGAATCGGCCTACGCCCTGGGCATGTCGCGCCCGCAGACCTTCTTTCGCATTATCCTCCCCCAGGTCTGGCGCCTGGCGCTGCCGGGCCTTGGCAACCTGTTCCAGGTGCTGCTAAAGGATACCGCACTGGTGTCCGTCGTCGGCCTTGATGAGCTGATGCGCCAGGCCTATGTGGCATCAGGTTCGACCAAGGAGCCGTTTACCTTTTATATGGCAGCGGCCTTTATCTATCTGGGCCTCACCGCCATTGCCACCGCCTCCACCATGCTGATGGAGCGCGCCAGCAACCCCGTCTCCCGCGGATCACGGGCATGAATCAGCCATACACCCGTATTAACATGCAAGAGGTTCCCCGATGAGCTGGGACTGGAGCGTCATACTGAAATACCTGCCCAGACTGCTGGAAGGCACCTGGCTGACGCTGGAACTGGTGGCCATCTCGGGTCTGATCGGTATCGCTCTGGCGGTGCCGCTGGCACTGATGCGGGTATCGAACAGCCCCTGGGTGCGGGCCTTTCCCTTCGCCTATATTTTCTTTTTTCGCGGCACGCCCCTGCTGGTACAGATATTCCTGATTTACTACGGCGCCTCGCAGTTTGAAGCCGTCAAGCAGTCGGTGTTCTGGGAGGTTCTGAAGCAGCCGTACTGGTGCGCCATCATCGCCTTTTCGATGAACACCGCCGCCTACAGCGCAGAGCTGATTCGCGGCGCCATTCAGGCCATTCCCAAGGGTGAAATCGAAGCCGCCGAGGCCCTGGGCATGAGCAAGCCCACGCAGATACGCCGCATAGTACTGCCACGGGCCTTTGGCATAGTACTGCCAGCCTACGGCAACGAGCTGATCCTGATGCTCAAGGGCAGCTCTCTGGCCTCCACCATCACGCTGCTCGACCTCACTGGCATGGCCCGCACCATCATCGCCCGTACCTATACGCCGCTGGAAATATTCCTCGCCGCCGGCGTCATCTACCTGCTGATCAGCGGTGTCTTTATCGGCTGTTTCCGGCTGCTGGAAAAACGCCTTAACCGCTACCAGCACTACCGCCACCAGGTACCGGTGGAACTGACCAAGATAGACCCCCGCCTGCAGGACTGATTAGAGGGAAACATCGACACTGCAGGATGGGTGAAACCAACCGCAGCGACTGCTCGCGCAATCGGCTCGTACCTGAATTAAAGGCGGTGTGACCCATCAAGCGGGTATCAGTCAGCACGCGCCACCCGGCAACCCTGATGGGTTGCGTAGCCTGCCTTGCAATACTCTTTTTATTGCATGGATTTACGCCACTTAAGCCATTCTGCATCCTGCGAAACGCCGCTCCAGCATCAAGAGAACCAAAAAAAGCCCGCACAGGGCGGGCAAAGGACTACTTACGACTCACTTGCGGGCATGCAGACAACTGTTTTCACAGCCGCTGCATGCCCGAATCAGGACAATACTCAGGCGACAGACTGCTCCAGCACCTGACCACAGCGGTCCAGCCACTGCTGGCGCTCGGACGTGAAATCTCCCGCCAGCACGAAACCGCGCAGGGTGCCACAGGCCTGTACGAAGAAGGCACGCATGCCGTTCTCCAGCGTTTCCACCTGCCATTTACCCTCGATATCCGCCGCCGGTGGCAGCAGCGTCAGGGGCAGGGCGGGCGTCTTCACTATCACCGGCATCAGCGGGTACTGTGCCATGGTCGGGCGCCCCAGCAGGGTGTCCGCCAGCGCCCGCATGCCGTAGTTGATCGGTGCTATATAGGGCAGCAGCTGGCCGTTGATCTCGGCACAGTCACCCAGGGCAAAGATGTCCGGCGCACTGGTGCGCATGCCGCCATTGATAACGATGCCGCGGTTAACCTTGATGCCGGCCGCTTCCGCCAGCGCCATGCGCGGACGCAGACCCACCGCCGAAATCACCAGGTCAGACTCAAGTTCGGTGCCATCGCGCAACTGCAGACGATAACTGTCACCCTCGCGCTCAATACGCTCAACGGTATTTTCCAGATACCAGCTCACACCCTGTGCTGACAGCCGCTGTTGCAGCTGCTCGCCCAGGGCCTGCGGCATCAGCCGATCCATGGGCCAGGCGGTGAGACCCACCACATCAACGCTGTAACCGGCGCCGGCCAGATCATTGGCAAACTCGCAGCCAATCAGACCGTTGCCGATGATGGTGACACGCTTGCAACCGTCCAGCTGGTCACGCATCAGGCGGTAATCCTGCAGATCATTCACACTCAGCACGTCCGCTGCCCCCGTACCAGGGATCGGCAAACGAATCGGCTCGGCACCCAGGGCCATGACCAGCTTGCTGTACTGCAACTCACCCATATCGGTTTGAAGCAGGTGTTTCTGTACATCAATACTCTTTACGCGGCAGCGCGTATAAATGCGGATATTCAGACGCGCTTCTATCTGCAGCGGTGTTTCACTGACCAGATCCGTCGCCGATTTTTCACGTGCCAGCGCGTTGGACAGCGCAGGCTTGGAGTAGTGGTGGCCATCATCCGTGGTAAACAGCACTATCGGTTTTTCCGGGCTGCGCTGGCGCAGCGCCTCGGCCATACCGTAACCGGCGTAGCCGCTGCCGATAATCACTACAGGCGGCTCATTGCTGATCACCGCAGCCGCAATCGCATCCGCCGGTTTCGCGCTCGCCGTAATTTCGATCATCTCGAAATCCGCCTTGCCGACGCCGCAGTCCGGGCAGATCCAGTCTTCGGGTACGTCTTCCCAGCGGGTACCGGCGAGGATGCCGTCCGACGGCCAGCCCCTGGATTCGTCGTAAATCAGTCCACAGATGATGCACAGCCACTTTTTCATTCTTTAGTCCTCTTGTCCGCCCGCGGCATTAACAAGCTGCAGGTCCGGTGCCACTGGAGCCGGGCGCAATGCACCGGCCTCAGCAGGCGCCTTTTATTATTTAACGTGCGACGCGAATCGCCACGTTCTTGGTGCGCACATAGCTGTACAGCGCTTCCTGGCCCTTCTCGCGACCATAGCCCGACAGGCCATTGCCACCGAAGGGTGTCTCTATACCGCCGGCAAACCATTCGTTAACGAACACCTGACCGGCATCCAGCGCACGGGAGGCACGCAGGGCACGACTGATGTCCTGGGTGAAAACGCCTGCGACCAGTCCGTAGTCGGTGTTGTTCGCCAGTGCGTAAGCCTCTTCTTCAGTATCAAAGGGGGTGATCGCCACGACCGGACCAAAGACTTCGTCGCCAAACAGGCGCATGTCGGTGGTCACATCGGCGAATACCGTCGGCTGTACGAAAGCTCCCGGCAGACCGGCTGCCGCCGCGCCGCCACACACCAAACGGGCACCGTCCTCGATTGCCTGCTGGCAGATTTCCAGAATGCCGTCACGCTGGCCCATGGAGACCACCGGCGTCACGTCCGGGTTGTCCTTGCCGGCACCGATGCTCAGGCTGGAGGCCAGCTCCGACACACGGGCCACCACCTCGTCATAGATATCGCGCTGCACCAGCAGGCGGGACATGGCCGAGCAAACCTGACCTGCATTGAAGAAGATGCCCCAGCGCACACTGCTGACCAGCTGATCCAGATCCGCATCCGGGAACACCACAGCCGCAGACTTGCCACCGAGTTCCATTACGCAGGGCACGGCGTTTTCAGCGGCAGAACGCATGATGGCGCGCCCGGTCGGTACTGAACCGGTGAACACGACCTGGTTGGTTTCCTTGTGCGCCACCAGGGCAGCACCGATTTCACGCCCTGGGCCCGCCAGAATGCTCAGCGCGCCTTTCGGGAGCCCCGCCCGTTCGCAGGCCGTGGCCAGTACGGTAATCGCCAGCGGCGACAGCTCGGGGGACTTGACGATCACGGCATTGCCGGCTGCCAGCGCCGGTGCCAGGGAGCGGGCACAGATAGATACCGGGAAGTTCCAGGGCACGATCTGCACTGAAATACCCTGGGGCTCATAGCTGGTGAAATCGACGTAGTCTTCACCCAGCGGGATGGACTTGCCTTCGATCTTGTCCGCCATGCCGGCGTAGTATTCGAAATACCGCGCCGCTTCGCTGACTTCGTCGCGGGCATCGTTGATCGACTTGCCGTTCTCGCGCGATGCCAGTACCGCCGCATCGTCTACCAGGGCGCGAATTTCGGCGCCAATACGGTACATGAGTTCGGCACGCTGGGCCGGACGCTGACGCGTCAGGCGACCTTCGCGCACGCATTCACGCGCCGCTGTAATGGCGCGCTCGGCGTCGTCCAGGGTGGCGCTGGCGATGGTGGCGAAAACTTCATTGGTGGACGGATCGCGCACTTCAATGGCGCTATCGCTATCGACCCAGTCGCCGGCGATAAAGTTGAGCCAGTGGTTGGTGTTGGAATTCAGCATGGGAAAGCTACCCGTGAGTCTTGTGACAGAAGAAGCCCTGAAATGAGGCCAGCCGCGCAGATTTCATAACCTGGCGACCGGCTTCAGGTGCTCGAGGGTAGAATCAGCCCTGGGCCGATTCGGTGTACTTGTTGGCAACCCAGGTGTGGAAATGGTGGGTTGGTCCGTCCAGTACCGGCGAGAAGACGCCACCGGCATAGCCCGGCGACTTGCGACCGGCCTGCATGCCTTCGACCGCGAAAACGTCTTCGCCAAAGACCACTTTCCAGGCTTCCAGCACGGCCTGGCGGCAGGCGGAATACTCGTCGCCGCAGGCTTCTTCGCCGACGTAGAACAGGCGCAGATTTTCCAGCGTGCGGTTATGGGCACGGGGCTCCAGAATAATGGTGAAGAAGTGGTCGGCCTGAATACCCAGCAGTACGTTGGGGTACAGAGACACATATTCAGCCTGGCGCAGCTTGTCCTGTGGCCAGTCGGCGAAGCGCGGCAGGTGAGTGCCGGCGACATCGGACAGGTTGTAGGTGTAGCTGCCCTGGCCAGACATGCCCTCGCTGACCACCAGGTTGTAGTGCTGATCCAGCGGCGAGTAAGTGTTCAGGCTCGGGTGTACCCAGGGCAGGTGGTAGGCTTCGCAGTAGTTCTCGATAGCCAGCTTGTAGTTGCAGTTCACTTCCAGCTGCATCTGGCTGCCGGTCTGGGCGATGTGCAGGTTGTTCCAGCCATCCTTGCCGCAGAACTCGCTCCAGCGCTGTGTCAGCGGCGCGATAAAGTCGTCGAACGATTGTGCATCACCGGACAGGTTAATAAACACCATCCCCATCCAGACGTGGGAGCGCACAGAGCGCAGGCCATGCTTTTCACACACAAAACCTTCGGCCTTGTGAACGCCGACGCCGCCGATATGCGGAGTGCCCTTGAGGTTGCCGTTCAGGTCGTAGGTCCAGGAATGGTACGGGCAGCGCACCATGCCTTCGACTTCGGTTTCCTCACGCAGCAGAATCATGCCGCGGTGGCTGCAGACGTTGTGGAAGACGTTGAACTCACCGTCGCGGTTGCGCATGATCGCCAGCGGCAGACCCATGAAATCCACTGGTTTGGCGAAGCCGTTACGCGGCAGATCGCTGGTGTAGCCAACGGCGGCCCAGGTCTTGCCCAGCACCTCTTCACGCTCAAACTCGAAGTAGGCGGGATCGTCATAGACAGCATTCGGCATGCCTGAGGCATCGGCAATCGGCTTGCGTACGCTGTCCAGGGTTGCCATCGGAATCATCTGAGACTTGATTGTCATAGCGCTTATCTCCACACAGGGCCTGCACTTGGGAAGGCTGCTGGTTTCTCTTATAGACCGACAAGTACATGCCACTGGCGATGTCACCGTCGAGACTCTGTTTGAACGCATAGTACTGAATACAAAATCGCCCGGACAAACGACTTTTCAGCCCCGGGGTCATGATAAAAACTCACAAGTCTGCAAACGCCTGAGTTTACGAGGAAATTTCCCTTCAACGCACAGGGACATAGGCAAGAACGGGGCGATTTATGAGGGTTTAACAGGCTGGAGCCCGGCCTCAAAGGTCACAGGCAGCCGCCGCGCTCACCACTGGGGACAGCACAGAAAACATGATAAAAGGTAATGCCCTGGCTCAGGGCTGCGGCTTGCTTTGATGCTGCTGAGACGAGCATGACTGTTCGTTTTTTGACCACCTCTATGCCTGCAGGCCAGCCATACAGGCTGCTGCAGCACTGAACGCTGGCGGCAATACTGTGCCACTGCCTCAGTGAATCTCACAGTGTCATTACAAAAACTCATTAGCTGGGGGTGAAAAAGTCGTTTGATCTGGATCAAGCTTTTGCACAAGATGGCGCCATCGCGAATTCCGGTTCGTAGCGACCTTCCAGGCGCACTTTTCACGGCCCGTATCCGGCTTTGCAATCAAGCCTGCGGTCATGACTTTATATAATAAGCAAGGTGGACAAAGCGATGAGATCCGACAGCGGACTTGTGCGAGGCGTAGACCCTATCGTCACCCTCATTTCCATGATGGTGGTGATTGGTTTCGTTATTTATTGCGGCCTGCAGGCCGAAGCGGCAGGCGCCTTGTTCCAGCAAGTGTCCGACAATATCCTCAACAACTTCAAATGGTTCTACCTGAGCGTCGTCACCGGCGTACTCGGACTGCTGATCTACCTGATGTTCAGCCGCTACGGCAATATCCGCCTCGGCCGGGACGATGAAAGACCCGAATTCAGCTACCGTTCCTGGCTCGCCATGCTGTTCAGCGGCGGTATGGGTATTGGCTTGATCTTCTGGTCCGTGGCAGAGCCCATGTGGCACTACGCCGGCAACCCCTTTGCCGCCGCGGGCCTCAGTGATGAGGCCGCCGCCACCGCCATGCGCATTACCTTCTTTCACTGGGGTCTGCACCCCTGGGCCATCTTTATTATCGTCGCCCTGACCATGGCGTATTTTGCCTATCGCAAGGGTCTGCCGCTGACCATGCGCTCGGTGCTCTACCCGCTGATCGGTGATCGCATCTATGGCCCCATCGGCCATACGGTGGATATCCTCACCGTGGCGATCACCGCCTTCGGCGTATCTCAGTCCCTGGGACTGGGTGTCATTCAGATGAACACGGGCCTCAACAACGTCTTCGGCATGGATATCAGCATTGGCAATCAGCTGATCATGATTGCCGCCATCAGCTTCCTGGCGATTCTGTCGGTGGTGTCCGGTGTCGGCCGCGGCATCCGCCTGCTGTCCGAGTGGAACATGCTGCTGTCGATCATTCTGGTAATCGCCGTACTACTGATAGGCCCAACCCGCTATATTCTGCACACCTTTATCGAAAGCACCGGCGACTATGCCAGCAACCTGATCACGCTGAGCACCTGGAGCGACGCCCAGGCGGATTCGGGCTGGCAGAACTGGTGGACCGCCTTTTACTGGCCCTGGTGGATGACCTGGTCACCCTTTGTCGGCATGTTTATCGCCCGCATTTCCCGTGGTCGCACCATTCGCGAGCTGATCGTCGGCGCCCTGCTGGTGCCGACCCTGGTGACCTTTATATGGATGTCGGTGTTTGGGGGCTCGGCGCTGAAAATGGAACAGCAGGACCGCGTTGCGCACCAGGAGCTGGTTGAAGCCGGTAGCCTGAGCGGCGAGGCTGCTGAGTTTAATGGCGGCGAAATCCTGCTGGCCACCAAGGCTGAAACCACTTCGGCGATCTTTACCCTGTTCGAGAAGCTGGATTCCGGCACCCTGGGGCAGGCGCTAATGGTTCTGGTGACTTTACTGCTGGCCACCTACTTCATCACCTCGGCGGACTCGGGCACCCTGGTGCTCTGTACCCTAAGTACAAGGGGCAGCATGGAGCCACCGCTTGCGCTGCGCATTATCTGGGGTGCCATGCAGGCCTTTATCGCCGGTGGACTGCTCTACGCCGGCGGCCTGAAAGCGGTACAAACCGCCTCCATAGTTGCAGGCCTGCCTATAGCGGTGCTGACTCTGCTAATGTCCGTCAGCCTGATGAAGGCGCTGCGCGCCGAAGGGGGGCTGCTGCCTATTCCGCTCGGACCACAGCGGGGCAACAAACCCCAGGCGGTAAACAGCGACGCCCACAGTGCCGCCACTGTCGCAGTCGGCGAAGCCCAGCCCGCCATGTTGCGGGCTAGCAACGCAGGCTGATTCAGGCTCTGCATAAAAGCACCGACCTTCGCTTTTGGCGAACGTCGGTGTTTTTATTTACAGAGTGCCAATCAGGGCGAGGAGCCGAACAAGCGGCCTGCTACACTGCCCGCAAAACACCCGACTTGGTCTGTCCCCACACACAGGGCGCGA
This sequence comes from Marinobacterium profundum, assembly GCF_001528745.1. Lineage (GTDB taxonomy): Bacteria > Pseudomonadota > Gammaproteobacteria > Pseudomonadales > Balneatricaceae > Marinobacterium_A > Marinobacterium_A profundum. The sequence continues at coordinate 47,765 of NZ_BCNS01000060.1, forward strand.
CCGAGCCCCCTGATTAGCCGTCAAGATAATAAGAAACGGAGAACTCTGCTTGAAGATCAAGCCCTTACCGCCCCTGAACAGCCTGGTGGCGTTCGAGTCCGCCGCCCGGCATCTAAGCTTTACCCAGGCCGCGCTTGAGCTGAGCGTGACCCAGGGCGCTGTCAGCCGCCAGATCCGTCATCTGGAGGAATACCTCGGGCGCAGTCTCTTCGTGCGCGACAAGCGCCAGCTGAGCCTCACCCAGACAGGCGCCGAATACTACGATAGCGTGCAGCAGTCCCTGCTGCTGATCTCCAGTGCGACCGGCGCCATAGTGCAGTGGCAGGGCAACCAGCAGCTTACCGTAGTCACATCCAATGCCATGGCCTCGCTCTGGCTACTGCCACGGCTGCCGGAATTCCAGGATCTGCACCCCGATATAGACGTGCGCATTCTGGCCACCGATTCTCTGCTGGGGCTGCGCAGTTCCGAATTCGATGTCGCGCTCTTCTATTGCCGCACACCGCCGGCGGGCCTGGTGGCAACACCGCTGTTCAATGAAAGGGTGTTCCCCGTTTGCAGCCCGGCCTTTCTGCAGCGCTGCCGCAGTGCTGATGGGCAGAGCACTGAGGATATTCTGGGTACCACCCAGCTGTGGCTGGATTCAGGGGAGGACTGGCTCAACTGGAATCAGTGGTTCAGCGCCGCGGGTATTGCACCACAGGAACCGCGTCGCCGTCTGAACCTGAACAACTACGCCATGCTGGTACAGGCCGCACTTAATGGACAGGGCATAGCACTGGGGTGGGAACAGCTGGTGGCGGATTATCTGCAAAGCGGCCTGCTGGTGCGGCCCGTGGCGGTGGAGCTGAACACCACCGCCCGCTTTTACATGCTGGAACCCCAGGAACCCATGCGACGCAAGCCCGGCGTCGAGCAGTTTCGCCACTGGCTGTTGCAGCGGGTAGGGGAATGCGAGGCTATTGAGGCGCCTATCGAGACCTCCCAGACCGCCTGAGGGCGGCAGTCCGGGAGGTCTCTGGTAATTGTAAACCGGCAGCTTTCACCTTGAACCTGCTTTTACCTCGCACCTCGCACCTCGCACCTGCTCTTATGCTCTCTCTTGCCCCTAGCCCCTAGCCCCTGCTTTTACCTCGCACCTTATTTTTTAATACAGCGCTTTTTCGTCGCGCACCACATCACGCAGCAGCTTGAGGAACAGCTTGTCGGCATCGCTGTGCTCAACCGGGATCTTGACGTTGGTGGTGGCGGAAAGCTCATCGGCAATCAGCACATCGGCGTTTTTCTCATTGATATGCTTGCGGGCAATGTCCAGCGCCCTGGTGTTGATATCGGGCTCAACCAGCACCTTGCGGATGAACAACAATAGCTCGCTGATAACCCGATCCTTGTTTTTGATCTCAGACACTTTCATGGCGTAACTCCGCTCGGCATTTTCCCGCACTATAACCTGTTTTCAGGCCGCGTTGCAGCCGTCCTAGCTAGCGACGATACCCCCTTTGACAGCACCTTTTGGCACATCAACAGCCCCATGGGCACCTCCAGAGCGCGCGCAGGGATTAACAGCACATAACCGTCAGGCTCCGAAAACGACGCCGACTTCGGCAATTTCATGACCAAAATTCGGGAAAAACGCGCCCCATGACGGCTTTTTAGGCCTATTCAGCCGCCATCGGTTGATCGAAACCTGACCCGGTGAGAGAATGTCCAGCTCAATTTTAGAGGCCTTGAGCGAGTAGGTAACCCCGAAGCTCTGGCGAGGCGATCTCCAGTATCGTCTCCCGCTGGTCTGCCGGCTGAGCAACCCTCAGCACCGGTAAGCACCCGAACGTGAACCGCCACGTCTCTACCCTGGAATGGTTGAGATTTTTACCACCAAAGCATCAACGTCGCTTAAGTGGGTGGATCACGTTCAACGTTGCAGAAACAAAAACTGTTACGCGCCTTTTCCTTGCCGGGAACTGGTGCACCAGAGGGTGAATACTGTGGAATTATTATCAGGCGGAGAAATGGTTGTTCGTGCCCTTCATGATGAGGGTGTGAAGTATATCTATGGCTACCCGGGCGGTGCCTTGCTACACGTCTACGATGCCCTTTTCCGTCAGGAAGATGTGCAACATATACTAGTACGCCATGAACAGGCGGCAACGCACATGGCCGATGCCTATGCGCGCGCGACCGGCAAGGCCGGCGTGGCCTTGGTAACATCAGGCCCAGGCGCGACCAATGCTGTTACCGGCATTGCGACGGCCTATATGGACTCGATCCCCATGGTGGTGATCACCGGTCAGGTCATGAGTCATTTGATCGGCGAAGATGCGTTTCAGGAAACCGACATGATGGGTATTTCCCGTCCGATCGTGAAACACAGCTTCAGCGTGTCCCGTGCCGAGGATATTCCGGCCATTATCAAGAAGGCGTTCCACATTGCCCAGTCCGGTCGTCCGGGACCTGTGGTTGTGGATATCCCCAAGGATATGACATCGCCGACTGAACGTTACGAATACGAATACCCCAAAACGGTTAAGCTGCGCTCTTACAGCCCGGTCACCCGTGGTCACAGCGGTCAGATCAAGAAAGCGACTGATTTGCTGCTGGCGGCCAAGCGCCCGGTGCTCTACACCGGCGGCGGCGTCATCATGGGCAATGCCAGTGCCGAGCTGATTCAGCTCGCGCGCATGCTCAACTACCCGGTCACCAACACCCTGATGGGGCTGGGTGGCTTCCCGGGTACGGACCGTCAATTTATCGGCATGCTCGGCATGCACGGCAGCTACGAAGCCAACATGGCGATGCACCATTCGGACCTGATTCTGGCCGTAGGCGCGCGCTTTGACGACCGTGTTACCAACGGTCTGGACAAGTTCTGCCCCACCGCCAAGATTATCCATATTGATATAGACCCTGCGTCCATTTCCAAGACCGTCAAGGCCGATATCCCCATCGTGGGTCCGGCTCAGGCAGTTCTGGCGGAAATGATCGAACTGGTTGGCGCGTCCAAGAAGCAGCCGGATGCGGCAGCTATAAAGACCTGGTGGGACCAGATCGACGAATGGCGCACGCGCCACGGCGGTCGCTACCGTACCGACGACTCCGACAAGATGAAGCCGCAGCAGGTCATCGAAATGCTGAGCAAGGTCACCAACGGCGACGCCTATGTGTGTTCCGATGTAGGCCAGCACCAGATGTTCGCAGCCCAGTACTACAAGTTCAACAAACCCAACCGCTGGATCAACTCAGGCGGCCTGGGCACCATGGGCTTCGGCTTGCCGGCGGCCATGGGCGTGCAGATGAACTTCCCCGATGCCGACGTCGCCTGCGTCACCGGCGAGGGCAGTATCCAGATGAACATTCAGGAGCTTTCCACCTGCAAGCAGTACGACCTGCCGGTGAAAATCATCAACCTGAATAACCAGTCCCTGGGCATGGTACGCCAGTGGCAGGACATGAACTACGAGTCGCGTCATTCGCACTCGTACATGAAGTCCCTGCCAGACTTCGTCAAGCTGGCCGAGGCCTATGGCCATGTCGGAATGAAGGTCGAGAAGTACTCCGATCTTGAAGCCGCCATGCGCGAAGCCTTCGCCATGAAAGACCGTCTGGTGTTCATGGATATCTATGTGGATCAATTCGAGCACGTGTACCCCATGCAGGTACCGCGCGGCTCAATGCGCGACATGTGGCTGACCAAAACGGAGAGAACCTGAGCATGAGACGTATCATTTCAGTTCTGTTGGAAAACGAACCGGGTGCCCTGTCTCGTGTGGTCGGCCTGTTCTCCCAGCGTAATTACAATATCGAATCCCTCACAGTGGCGCCGACGGACGATGCGACCCTGTCGCGCCTGACCGTCACCACCGTCGGGGATGACCGTGTTATAGAGCAGATCACCAAGCACCTGAACAAGCTGATTGACGTTGTTAAGGTGGTCGATCTGACCGAAGGCGAGCACATCGAACGCGAGTTGATGATGATCAAGCTCAAGGCCTCTGGCGCCGCCCGCGCCGAGATCAAGCGCACCGCGGATATCTTCCGTGGCCAGATCATTGATGTGACACCCAATACCTATACGGTGCAGCTGATCGGTGCGAGCGACAAGCTCGATGCCTTTATCAGCGCACTGGGCACCGCCACCATTATGGAAGTGGTGCGTTCGGGTGTGTCGGGTATCGCCCGCGGCGAGAAAACCCTCAGCCCCTGACCCGCAGGATCAGCCGGCCACAAAAAAGCCGCTCCCCTGAGGGAGCGGCTTTTTTATATCTGTATCCTTTCAATGCCTGGCGACAGCCTTCACCACCGGTCTATGACTTGGCCGCCTGGACAGCGAGCGGTGCCGCAGCAACGGCCGGAGCCTGCCGGGGTTCACGCCCGACCAGGAAAATGGCCAGCGCGGCGACAAGCGCCGGCAAACCGACGGCAATAAAGTTCATCTCGAAGTTCAGCTCCGCCGCCATCAGTACACCACCGAGGATCGGGCCCAGGATGGCGCCAAGTCGACCCACTCCTGAGGCCCAGCCGATACCGGTGGAGCGGTTGGATACCGAGTAGTACTGCGCCACATAGGCATACAGCAGTATCTGGGTTCCTATGGTGCAGGCACCGGCAATGGCGATCAGCACATACTGCACCGTCATAGACCCCTTGAGGAAGCCCAGCAGGCCGATGGACAGAGCGGCAAGCAGGAACATGATGGTGATCACGCGACGCAGGTGAAAACGATCCGACATAAAGCCGCCACCGATGGCGCCGAACATGGCGCCGAAATTAAGTACCAGCAGGAACAGCAGCCCCTTCTTTACTTCGTAGCCGGCTGCTTCCATGATCGTTGGCAACCAGGAGGCCAGTGCGTAGACCATCATCAGGCAGCAGAAGAAGCTGACCCAGAACATCAGCGTAGACATCAGACGGCCCTGGGTGAAAAGAGATACCAGCGGTACACTGCCAGACTCCTTCCCGGTGGGCATCTGCAGATCGTCCTCGAGCTTTACATGGCAGCCTGGATCAAGCCGGTTGAGCATCTTCACCGCTTCGGCCTTGCGCCCAGACTGCAGCAGATAGCCGACGGACTCCGGCAACATCAGCCAGATCAGCGGCAGCAGCAGCAGCGGGATGCCTGCGACGAAGAAAACTGACGGCCAGCCATAGGCCGGAATCAGGTTCATGCCGATAAAGGCCGAGGCCATGCCACCGATGGAATAGCCGCTGAACATGATGGCGACCAGAGTACTGCGCATCTTCTTTGGTGCATATTCGGTCATCAGGGCGACCGCATTGGGCATGACACCGCCAATACCAAGACCTGCAATGAAACGGCAGAGACCAAATTCCAGCGGATCACGGGCAAAGCCGTTAAGGAAGGTGACGCCACTGAACAGGGCGACACAGATCATAATGGTTTTCTTGCGGCCTATTCTGTCCGACAGCGGGCCGAAAAACAGGGCACCGAACATCATGCCAAAGAGTGCCGTGCTCCCCAGGGTGCCGGCATCCACCGGAGACAGGTTCCACTCGGCCATCAGTTTGGGCAGTACCACACCGTAAATGATCAGGTCATAGCCATCAAAGATGATGATAAGACCGGTCCAGAACAGAACCTGCCAGTGAAATTTGTTAAATCGAGCCTCATCGATAATTTTGTGCACATCTACCGTCTTCACTGCATTCTCCCCCTTATTGTTATGTCGTCCGCTCCACCAGGGGTGGGGCAAACGCACGCGGCATTGGTTACTTTGCGTACAGCCCAAAGCCATAACCGCAGTATCAAGCAATTGACAGGAATCAAAATGACGCAGCCTGCAAAGACTATCCATTGGCTGCAAAGGGCAGAAAAGCAGGTTCAAGGTGAAAGGGAGACAAAGAGCAGTTCGTAGCCTGGAATGAGCGAAGCGAACTCCGGGAAAGGAGCGAAGCGAGTTTCGAGGGTAAAGCAGGGGCTAGGGAGAGCATAAGAGCAAGAGCAAGAGCGAGGTGCGAGGTGCGAGGTGCGAGGTGCGAGGGAAAAGCATAGGGGCAAGGAAGAGCAAGGGGGATGGATCTTGCTAGCGGGTCGGGCTGCGTTCGGCAGCCGACCCGGTATCAGGTACGAATCAGTTTTTCACCACATCCACGAAGTAGTGATCTTCGCCGTTGACCTTCTCGCGCACCAGACCATGTACATCGGTCTCGAAGCCCGGGAAGCGACCATTGAAGTCACGCACGAACTGCAGATAACTGACGATGATCTTGTTGTAGCACTCGCCCGGAATCAGCAACGGAATGCCCGGCGGATAGGGCGTTACCAGCATGGCGGTAATGCGACCTTCCAGGTCATCAATCGCTACGCGCTCCACCTGGCGATGTGCCATCTTGGCCCAGGCATCGGCCGGAGTCATGGCAGGCTGGATCTTGGACAGGTACATGTCTGTGGTGATGCGGGCGACATCGTACTGGCGGTAGACCTCGTGGATCTCACTGCACAGGTCGCGCAGACCAACGCGCTCGTACTTGGGAAAACGCTTGGCGAATTCCGGCATGATGCGCCACAGCGGCTCGTTGTTGTCGAAGTCATCCTTGAACTGCTGCAGCTCGGTTACCATCGAGTTCCAGCGGCCCTTGGTAATGCCGATGGTGAACATGATGAAGAACGAATAGAGCCCGGTCTTCTCGATGATAATACCGTGCTCGGCCAGGTACTTGCTGACGATTGCCGCAGGAATGCCGACGTCGTCGAAGCTGCCGTCCACGTCCAGCCCCGGGGTGATGATGGTGGCCTTGATCGGATCCAGCATGTTGAAGCCCGACTCGATCTCGCCAAAACCATGCCAGCGATCGCCGGAGTGAATCACCCAGTCGTCACGATCTCCCATGCCTTCTTCGGCCAGACGATCCGGCCCCCAGACCCTGAACCACCAGTCATCGGCACCGAACTCGTCATCCACCTTGCGCATGGCACGGCGGAAATCCAGCGCTTCCAGAATGGATTCTTCCACCAGTGCGGTGCCACCCGGCGCTTCCATCATTGCCGCCGCCACGTCGCAGGACGCGATAATGGCGTACTGAGGACTGGTGGACGAATGCATCAGGTAGGATTCATTAAAGCGATGTGTATCAAGCTTGCGGTTCTTGCTGTCCTGCACCAGGATCTGGGACGCCTGGGACAGGCCCGCCAGCAGCTTGTGGGTCGACTGGGTGGCGAACACCAGGGTGTCGTCGGAACGCGGACGGCCGGATCCTATGGCGTGCATGTCACGATAGAAGCTGTGGAAGGCCGCGTGGGGCAGCCAGGCTTCATCGAAGTGCAGCGTATCTATGGTGCCGCCGAGGATGTCCTTGATGGTTTCGACGTTGTAGAGCACGCCGTCGTAGGTGCTCTGGGTAATGGTCAGAATACGCGGTTTCTTGTTGACCGCATTGCGGGCAAAGGGATTGTCAGCGATCTTCTGACGAATGGTCTCGGGGTCGAACTCACTCTTGGGAATAGGCCCGATAATGCCGTAGTGGTTGCGAGTCGGCATCAGGAACACCGGAATCGCACCCGTCATGATAATGGAGTGCAGAATCGATTTGTGACAGTTGCGATCCACCACCACTATGTCGCCGGGCGCCACTGTGGAGTGCCAGACCACCTTGTTGGAAGTCGAGGTACCGTTAGTGACGAAGAACAGGTGATCGCAGCCGAAAATGCGCGCCGCATTGCGCTCACTGGCAGCCACGGGGCCCGTGTGATCCAGCAGCTGGCCGAGTTCGTCCACGGCGTTGCAGACGTCTGCACGCAGCAGATTCTCGCCGAAGAACTGGTGGAACATCTGCCCAACCGGGCTTTTCAAAAAGGCCACGCCGCCGGAATGGCCGGGGCAGTGCCAGGAATAGGAACTGTCGCTGGCGTAATCCATCAGTGCATCGAAGAACGGCGGCGCCAGGGAATCCAGGTACTTCCTGGCTTCACGGATGATATGCCGCGCCACGAACTCGGGCGTATCTTCGAACATGTGAATGAAACCGTGCAGTTCACGCAGGATTTCATTGGGTATATGGCGTGACGTGCGGGTCTCGCCATACAGAAAAATGGGAATATCGGTGTTGCGCTTGCGCACTTCCCGAATAAAGCCGCGAATACCCGCCAGCGCCTTCTCGACGTCGGCATCGCTGCCATCACCAAACTCTTCATCGTCGATCGAGACGATAAAGCTGGAGGCACGGCTGGCCTGCTGTGCAAAAGCGGTCAGGTCGCCATAGCTGGTAAAACCGATAACCTCAACGCCTTCCTGGCCGATGGCTTCGGCGAGGTCGCGAATACCGGAACCCGAGATGTTTTCAGAACGGAAGTCTTCATCAATGATGACTACAGGAAAGCGAAATTTCATGTGGGGCCAGTCACTCGGTAAGAACAGGTGAGTAGGGTAAGTGCGCGGCGCTGCTGCAGGGATAGTTCTACCCTGGCAGCACTCCATTCACACCACAGAATCAGCGGATGAAACCTATCCGGGGATTCCTGCGAACACGCTCGAAACAGCATAGCAGCGTGGCAAGTTCCTGCGACAGGCTGGACACTAGCTACCTGTCGGACTTAACACTGATCTACTGCGCAAACGCCGATTTTGGCCGTTCCCTCGCTACGATCGGTCAAACCCGACAGGCTGCCAGGCACTGGGAAGCCTGATGCAGGACGGTAATTTTACCAGATTGATATCCATGTGATAGCAGAGAATACAATCTGCTAGAATCCCTCCCCCGCAGCGGCGTTTCAGGATCGATTCCCGGGCGACGGCAATCCCCGGCGCCGACAGGCTGCGTCAGGGCTACACTTAGGCGACAGCCTTGTAAGAATTTCAGGAAGATCTATCGGCATGAAGTGGCAACCAGGCCAATCCAGCACACCCCCGGATCGGCTCGAGCCCACACTGCTGAGCTTTATCTGGCGCTACAGCTCCAGCCATCAGTTTGCACTGCTGGCCATTACGCTGCTGTCGTTTCCCGTGCTCTACGCCAGTCTCGAACTGCCCAAGCGCATCCTCAATGAGGCCATAGGCGGCACCGAATTCCCGGTGCAGATTCTGGGTATTAATTTCCAGCAACTGTCCTTTTTGCTACTGCTCAGCTTTGCCTTTCTGCTCATGGTGCTCTGCGGCGGTCTGATCAAGATGCGGCTGAACATCTACAAGGGCATCGTCGGCGAACGCCTGTTGCGGCGCCTGCGCTACCGCCTGATTACCCAAGTGCTGCGCTTCCCCGCCGCCCGCTTCAGGCGCACCTCCCAGGGCGAAGTGGTGTCCATGGTGACGGCCGAGGTCGAACCCCTGAGCGGCATCATGGGCGACGCCCTGGCACTGCCGCTGTTCCAGGCCGGCCAGATGCTTACCATCCTGACCTTCCTGTTTATCCAGAACCCCTGGTTTGGCCTCGCCGCCGTGGCGCTGGTGCCGCTACAGGCGATTATTACGCCCTTGCTGCAGCGACGCATCAACCGGCTGCACCGCGAGCGTGTGCGCCGTGTCCGCAAGCTGTCCGAGCTGATCGGCGAATGTGTGCAGGGGCTGGATGACCTGCGCAGCAACGGCGGCACCCCCTATGCGCTGGCCATATTCAGCCACCGTCTGGGCGGCATTTTCCATATTCGCGGCGATATTTTCCGCAAAAAATTCTTCATGAAGTTCCTCAATAACTTCATCAACAACCTGCCGCCTTTCCTGTTCTACGCCGTGGGTGGCTACCTGGTGATTCAGGGTTCGCTTTCCATAGGCGCCCTGGTGGCCGCCATCACCGCCTACAAGGACATAGTCACGCCCTGGCGCGAGCTGCTCAATTACATCAGCCAGATTCAGGAAACCAGCGACCGCTACAAAAGCCTGCGCGACCAGTTCCAGCCCGACGACATTCTCGACGCCGAGCTGTTCGAGGAATCCGGCGCTGAATTGCCGCGCCTCAACAGTACTATCAGTTTTGATCAGGTGTGCATCACAGACCCCAACGGCTCCCGGGTACTGTCGGATATCAGCCTGAATGTACCGGCGGGCACCATGGTGGCCGTCAAGAGTAGCAACAGCGCGGCACGCAAGGCCTTCTCCCAGGTTTTGTCCCGCAGCATCAGCCTCTCATCCGGCCAGGTCAATATCGGCGAGCACAATCTTGGGCGACTGAATCAGGCGGTCATCTCGGCCCGTATCGGCATCGCCACCTCAACCCCTTATCTGTTTAACGCCTCTGTGGGTGAAAATATCTACATGCCGCTGCGCCGCAACCCGCGCGCAGATCTGGGTGCCCAGGAGCTGGACGATCCCGAACTGCTGGAGTCCCTGGCCTCGGGTAACAGCACCTACCCGGTGAATGCCGAGTGGCTGGATCTGGATATCGCCCGCTTCAGCAAACTGGACGAGCTGAACCAGTGGTGGCTGATGATCGTCGATGCCATGGGCAGCGAGGACTATCTGTCGCAACGCGCCCTGGATGCCCGCTTTGAGCCCTCGGACAGACCCTCCCTGGCCGAAAAAATGATCGAGTTCCGCCCCCAGCTGGCGCGCCGACTGGCGGAGGAAAATCTGGCCCGCTTTATTCATCCTTTCGATCGAAACGCGCTGAACCCGAGCCTCACCCTGACGGAAAACCTGCTGTTCGCGGTACATCTGCATTCCAGTCGCGACGAGCACATCGCCACTACGAGCCAGTTGATCAAGCGCTTCACCGCCGCGGGCTTTGGGCCTGAGCTTGAGCACTTTGCCAGGGGTCTGCTGGAAACCCTGGTACACACCTTCGCCTCCATCGGCCCCAATCATCCGATGTTCAAGCGCCTCGGCGGCTTGACCCCGGAGATATTCCAGTCACTGCAGGACCTGCACCAGAAACAGAGCACAGATCGCCCGCTGAGTAATACAGAAGCCGAGTTGCGCCTGTCACTGCCCTTTATGGTGACCCCTGAGCAACTGGATATGCCGCTGCCCCAATCCATCTGCACTGCGGTACTGGCCATGCGTGATGAGTGCATCCCGTTGCATGAGGCGCTGTTCCAGAGCCGCTACCGGCCGCTGAATGAAAAACTCGTAAACCCCGGCATCAGCGTGCTGGAGAACCTGCTTTTCGGCAAGCTGGCCCGGGCCGGCGAAACCAATGAGCGCAACATTCGCAGCATCATCGCCGAAGAGCTGCTGCAGGCTGGCCTGCACGGACCGCTGTCCATGCTGATACGCAGCATTCCGGTTGGGCTTGGCGGCGCCGAAGTGCCGCCCATCGCTCAGGAGCGTTTTGCCTTCCTGCGCGCCACTATCAAGAAGCCAGACATTCTGGTGCTGGACCAGGCGCTGGCGAGCCATTCCCTCGCCCAACGCAACGAAGCCCTGCGCAAGATCAGGCGCCTGCTGCCAGACACCACCATCTTTGTGCTGGAACCCGAATTCAAGAACATTGAGCAGTTTGATCAGATCATCAATCTGCAGGATGGCCAGGCCCCGCAGGGTCGCGGTGCTCAGGCACCAGCCGAATCGCCGGCAGAAACCATCGAAGACTTCGAGAACAAGCGCAAGGTGATTGCCAGTACAGAAGCCTTCGCCAAACTCAGCCCCGCCCAGGTTCGTCTGCTGGCCTACGCGTCGCGCTGGGTAAGGGTCGAGACCGACGAGCACCTGTTTCGCAGCGGCGACCTGCCCGATGGCGCCTATATAGTCGTCGAAGGTCTGGCCGAACTGCGCTGGCCCGACGCCACCCAGACAGACAAACCCATTTCAGAGGTGGGCCCGGGCCGCCTGATTGGCGATCTGTCGGTGATTGTCGATCAGCCGCGCAACATGGATCTGCTGGCCATCAAGCCCGTGCTGGCCCTGCGTATCGAGCGCCGCGAGCTCCTCGAGATCGTTGAGAACGACGCCGCCGTAGCCATGATTCTGCTGCGCACCGTCTCGGGACACCTGTTCAACGCCGCCGAAACCATTCGCAGTGAACGCACGGACGAGCGCTGATTTGATCAAGCTACGCCCCTATCAGCAGGAAGCGGTAGATGCAACGCTGCGCCACTTTCGCGCCAGTGACGACCCTGCCGTAATAGTTCTGCCTACAGGCGCCGGCAAGAGCCTGGTCATTGCAGAGCTTGCACGTCTGGCGCGACGCCGCATTCTGGTGCTGGCCCACGTGCGCGAACTGGTAGAGCAGAATCACGCCAAATACGCCGCCTTCGGCCTCAGTGCCGGCATCTTCTCGGCGGGGCTCGGGTTCAGGGATACCGGTCATCAGGTGACCTTCGCCAGTGTGCAATCGGTAACACGCAATCTGGAACTGTTTCGCGACGCCTATTCACTGCTCATCATCGATGAATGTCACCGCGTCAGTGACAGCGAGGACAGCCAGTATCAGCAGGTAATCACAACACTGCGCGAACAGAATGCCAACCTCAAGGTGCTGGGCCTCACCGCTACGCCCTATCGTCTGGGCCAGGGCTGGATCTATCAGTACCACTACCGCGGCTTTGTGCGCAGCGAAGACAGCCGGCCCTTTCAGCACTGCATCTATGAACTGCCGCTGTCACAGCTGATCCGCGAGGGGTTTCTCACCCGACCTGAACTTGTGGATGCGAGCATTGCCCACTATGATTTTTCGGCCCTGCAGGCCAATTCAGGCGGCCATTACAGCGAGACTGAAATCAACAGTCTGCTAAGCCATTATCCCCGCGTGACCCGGGCTATCTGCGAACAGATTCAGGAACTGGCCGGCGAGCGTGCCGGCGTGATGATTTTCGCCGCCACCATCAAGCACGCCCAGGAGATTACCGGCTATCTGCCGGATGACTGCACCGCCCTGGTGACCGGTACGACCCCGGCATCAGAACGTGAATCACTGATCACGCGCTTCAAGGCGCGGGAGCTCAAGTACTTGGTCAACGTGGCTGTACTGACCACTGGCTTTGATGCCCCCCATGTGGATCTGATCGCCATCCTCAGGCCCACCCAGTCGGTCAGCCTCTTTCAGCAGATCGTCGGCCGCGGTCTGCGGCTGGCCCCCGGCAAGACCGACTGTCTGGTGATCGACTACGCCGGCAACGGCTTCAATCTGTTTGCCCCTGAAGTTGGCAGCAAGAAACCCGACAGTGACAGCGAACCGGTGCAGGTTTTTTGTCCGGGATGCGGCTTCGCCAATATCTTCTGGGGCAAGACGGATGGCGCCGGCACAGTAACTGAGCACTTTGGCCGCCGCTGCCAGGGCCTGCTCGAAGATGACACGGGCCACAAGGAGCAGTGCGACTACCGCTTTCGCTTCAAGGAATGCCCCCACTGTGGCGCGGAGAACGATATTGCCGCCCGCCAGTGTCACCAGTGCAGCGAAGCCATCATAGACCCTGACGATCTGCTCAAGCGGGCCCTGCAGCTCAGGGATGCCCGTGTAATCCGCTGCGCCGGCGTCAGCTTTGCCGAACACAAGGGCGCGCTGCGCATTAGCTATCACGATGAAGAAGGCGAGGAACTGCACGAGCGCTTTGATCTGCGCCAGGCGGGCCAGCGGGCTGTCTTCAATCGCCTGTTCGGGCGCCGCTTCAATGCCGCTACAGAACCCCGGCATTTCGCCAATCTGGCCGAAGTACTGGCCGTGGCAGACCAGTTCAGCGCACCGGACTTTGTCGTCGCCCGCAAGGCCGGCCCCCACTGGCGCGTACGCGAAAGACTGTTCGACTACAGCGGCCACTACCGCAAGGCGAATGAATTGTAAAGCAGGTGCGAGGTGCAAGAAGAGCAGGTGCGAGGCGCGAGGCGCGAGGTGAAAGGTGAAAGGTGAAAGGGAGAGAAGGGGGCGGTGCGTAGCCTGGAATGAGCGAAGCGAATTCCGGGAAAGGAGCGAAGCGAGTTTCGAGGTGACAGCTTTAAGCGTACGGCAGAAAGCTTAAAGCACCTCGAAATTCGCCTGGGGCTCACTTCCCGGAGTTCGTAAACTCATTCCAGGCTACGGGCTGAAGGATCTCTCCCTGAGTAGAAACGAAAAAGCCCCGAAGCCAAAGTGCCGGGGCTTTTTAACATCACGCCGCCAGAGCGGCAGCGGTTACGGTCAGGCGCCGATCACGCCGCCGTCTTCACGGGTCACCATAACAATACTGGAGCGCGGCTTGCCGCCATCCTTGTAGTCCGGGAAGCCACCTGTGGGGTGCTGGATGCCGACGAACATGGTCTTGTAGTCATCGCTAAAAGTCAGGCCTGTGACTTCGGCGCCGACGGGGCCCACCATAAAGCGGCGAATCTCGCCGGTGGCAGGATCACCGCACAGCATCTGGTTGTTGCCCATGCCGGCAAAATCCCCTGCATTGGAGTCATCACCGTCGGTCAGAATCCACAGTCGACCGTCGTTATCAAAGCCCAGGCCGTCCGGGCTGTTGAACATGTTATCGGCGTTAATGGCGTCGGAACCGGCGTAGAGGCTGCCCTGATGCACCGTCGGGTTACCGGCCATAACGTATAGATCCCAGTCAAAGGTGTCCGCAGTATGGTCACCGTCCCTGGCTTCCCAGCGAATGATCTGCCCATAGTGGTTCTCGGCCCGCGGGTTGGCGGCGTTAAGCGGCTGATCTTCCTTCTTGCCACGGTTCTTGTTGTTGGTCAGGGTGCAGAACACATGACCGTTGTTCGGGTTATGGCTGATCCACTCAGGTCGATCCATGGTGGTGGCCTCAACCTGCTTGGCCGCCTGGCGGGTGTGGATCAGGACTTCAGCCTGGCTGTTAAAGCCATTCTCCGGCGTCAGGCCATTCTTGCCAAAGGCCAGTTCGATCCAGCGACCCGTGCCGGCGTGCTCTTTGCCATCCCCACCGGCAAACTGCGCCACATAGAGAGTGCCTTCTTCCAGCAGGCTGCGGTTTACCGCGTCCTGGCCTTCGGCATATTTGTTTTTGGAAACAAACTTGTAGATGTGTTCACCGCGCTCATCATCGCCCATGTAGACCACTACATGGCCGTCCTTGTTGACCAGCACATCAGCATTTTCATGCTTTACGCGGCCCAGGGCCGTGCGCTTCATGGGTGTGGAAGCCGTATCAAACGGGTCGATTTCAACCACCCAGCCAAAGCGGTTCGGCTCGTTCGGGGTCTGGCTGACATCAAAGCGGGCATCGTGCTGCCACCAGCGGTAGCGATCTTCAGCGGCCTTGATACCGTAGTATTTCTTCTGCTGCGCCGGCACAGCCTCGTCGTTCGGGGCTCCGAAGTAACCGTTGAAGTTTTCTTCGCACGTCAGGTAGGTGCCCCAGGGGGTGCGGCCATTGGCGCAGTTGTTAATGGTGCCCAGTACCTTGGTGCCGCTGCTGTCGGCGGCGGTTTTCATCAGCTCGTGACCGGCGGCAGGGCCCGTCAGCATAAACTCGCTGTTGGCATGCAGACGGCGGTTGTAGGCGGAATCCTTCAGGTACTCCCAGGCATTGCCGCTGCTGCGACGCACTTCCACCAGGGTGACACCGTGGGCAGCCTGCAGCTTGGCGACGTCTTCGGCGGTTTTGACTTCGCCGTGCTCCAGCATGTATTCGCCGTTGGTGTATTCGTTGTTCACCGCCAGCATGGCGCGATCCATATCCAGGCTGCCATCAGCCTTGCGGAAATGAAACAGGGACATGCCATCGGTGTTGTCACCGAACTGCAAGGCCTGATCGGCGGCGCTGTTGCCACCGGAGTGATCGAACTCAGGCGCGCCTGGGAGTACCGGGTCCCCCCAGGACATCAGAATAGAGGAACGGTAACCGGCAGGCAGCGCTATAGCGTCGTCGGTGGACGCCTTGATCGCCTTGAAGCCCATCAAACGGGACGGATCCATAGCGGCAGCAACCGCCTGGGCCATGGGCGACAGGCTGAAAAACCCGAGCATGCCAGCGGCCATGCCGCCCTTAAGCAGGCTGCGACGGCTCAGAGCCTTGTCGACAAGAGCATCAAAACCGGTGCGTTCGAGGCCATCGGTATCCTGGGCGTTAACATCAGACGGTGTAGGTTTCATGGGACTTCCTCCTGCAAGAATGGCGTGCATGCTAGTCAGTAAACATGACCATTCCATGACAGCCGCCAAGCGCACCCTGCTGAGCGCGCAACGGGGAATATGCTAAAGTGCGCTTCATTATCAGGGACAGGAAGCATCTGGATGGCACTGCACGCAATTCTGTTTGATCACGACGGTACTCTGGTGGATTCCGAGGCGGTTAACCTGCAGCTCTGGCAACGGGCGCTCGAACCCTGGGGGCTGACGATTAGCGACGAAATTTACTGGAGCCGCATGCTGGGCGTGCCTATCCGGCAAAATGCAGCCGATATTCTGGAGCTGCACAAGCCCGATGCCAGCATTGAACAACTGGTGGCCGCCAAACTCGCCGCCAACGCAGCTTATCTCGCCCACAACTACTTTCCCCAGATGCCGGGCGCCGATACGGTGGTGCGCGAGCTGGCCAGCCGCTTGCGCCTGGGGCTGGTCAGCGGCTCGCAACGCAACTGCGTGCAGGCATCCCTGCGCGGCCACGCCTGGGAGCCACTGTTCGAACATGTGGTTACCGGCGATGATGTTCCTCGCAACAAGCCGGCCCCGGATGGCTATCTGCGGGCACTGTCACTGATGCAGCTGGAAGCCGATGACTGCATCGCGGTGGAGGACACCGAAGTGGGTATCACCGCAGCCCGCGCTGCGGGCCTGAGGGTGGTTGGCATTCGCAGCCCAGAGGCCGCCAGCCACGACTTCTCATCCGCCACCATTATTGTCGACAGTCTGATCGAGGCCCACGCCTGGATCAACCAGCAACTCACCGACTCTGCAACGACACAGGAAACCCCATGACACAGCCATTTCGGCTTGAATTCCAGGTGCGGGACTATGAACTGGATATGCAGGGCATCGTCAATAACGGCGTCTATTTCAACTATCTGGAACACGCCCGCCACGAGTACCTGCTGGCAAAAGGGGTGGATTTCGCCGCCCTGACACGGGAGGGCATTCACCTGGTGGTGATTCGTAGCGAACTGGATTACAAGGCGCCCCTGAAAAGCGGCGACCGCTTTGTGGTCGAGGTCACGACCGAGCGCCTGGGCAAGGTGCGCTTCGGCTTTCGCCAGCGAGTGATTCGTCTGGCCGACGACAAGGTGATGCTCGAAGGTCTGGTGACCGGCACGGCACTTAACGAACGCGGCCGGCCCTATATCTCGCCGGCGATCGAATCGCTGTTCTAGAGCATTTTCACGAAACACTTATCTGTCGATCGAGGTTGTTTGAGTGCTTCCTGACTTTGAGGTGGCCGGATATGGATCGAGGTAAGATGAAAATTCTCTCCACCGAAACATCAGCACGGCTCTTGCTTCCCCCTTATGAGCAGAAAATTGCTCCTGCATTTTCTGGCTACCGGCCATCCATGGCCATATGCCGGCGAGCACTGAGGTCATTCGGCGATCAGGCCCGAAGGGGCGCAACAGGGACTGATGCGCCCGCGATGAGGTACATGGATGTACCTCATCGGAGCCCGCCGGAGGGGCTCAGAGCGCAGCGAAAAGGC
>NZ_BCNS01000061.1 GCF_001528745.1 Marinobacterium profundum
TTTTTTGTGATGTCGGCGTGTACGTATCGGGGTTAGAAGTTGAGGGGTCGTCGGAAGCGTAAGAGGGGTAGAAGAGACAGGGAGTAGGTTGTGTATTGTCGGACAGCCTCCTAGCCGTAAAGTCGGGCTGCGGTTACCCGCAGCCCAGAACTGCTTCGCGGGAGAAACTCAGCTACTTGTCTTGGCGGCTTCAGCGGCGGCCTTTTCGGCCTGCTTCTTGGCAGCCTTGGCAGCATCCTTTTCAGCCAGCGCCTTGAGTCCCGCCTTGGAGTAGGCAGTACCTGTGGCGTGGGCTATATCGCGGATAACCTTCCAGTCTTCTTTGTAGGTCACAGGGTAAAAGCGATCTGCACCGTTAAAGGTTTCGGTCATTTGCTCCGAGAAGCGGAAGGTGGAGAACGCCTGCTTGATCTTCTCTACCAGATCCGGATGCAGGTCGTGGGCGTAGCCAAAGGCCGACGTCGGGAAACGCGGGCTGGTATAGATAATGCGGAAATCATCCTGCTTGATGCGATCGGCCGACACCATGCGATCGAACACATCGGACGCCACTGGCGCTGCGTCGTAGTCACCGCTCAGCACGCCCATGATCGACTGATCGTGCTTGCCGGAGTATTTAACTGTGTAGTCGGTGTCTGGCGTAATGCCCAGCTCCGGAAACAGTGCCCTGGGTGCCAGATTACCTGAGTTGGACGACGCGGACGTATGCGCCACCAGCTTGCCTTTAAGATCAGCCATGGTCTGAATCGAGCTGTCCTTGCGCACTATGGTAATCAGGTTATAGCCCTGAAAGGAATCTGCAGTGCCCTTCACGGCAATGGGAACATAGCCACCCAGGTTAACGGCATAGCCGGTTGGGCCAGTGGAGAATCCAGCGATGTGCAAGCGGCCGGAGCGAATCGCTTCCACTTCGGCGGCATTGGAATGCACAGTGTAATAAATCACTTTCTTGCCAGTCGCTTCAGTCAGATACTCCTGAAACTCCTTAAAGGCGTCCTTGTACACGGCCGGGTCTTCCACCGGTGTATAGGTGAATACCAGGGTACTGGGATCACGCCATTCGGACTCATCCTTGGGCGAATCCGCCACCAGGTCTTTGTTCTCATCACAGAACTTGTCATCCAGCACGCCACGGTAGCTGCACTCGTCGGCGTTGGCGATACTCGCGCCCAGTAACAGAGAGCCCGTCAGAAGCAGGCCGGTAAGGGATTTTCTTAGCATTGTTTTTATCCTTGTCGCTCATGGTGTTGGTGCCGCCCGATTTCCTGCGGCGGTGGAGCTACGCAGCCCAGGCGTTGCCAGGCTTACTCGACGGGATAGATAGCAATATCAGAACCAACTTTAATAACTGTTTGTTTTTCAAATAGTTATATTTAATCATCGAGTCAATTATAGATACGCACGGGACATTTAAGACCCATGCCGCAGGGAAAAAAGGACAGCTATGACCCATCTTCGTCATCGACTTTAAACAACTGTTTATCCAGTTGATGCTTCTTCATCTTGCGATACAACGTCTTGCGCGACAGGTTTAGACGCTGTGCGGCGGCATTGAGTTGCCCCTGCGCCGCCTTGAGTTCTTCGCGGATAATATGCCGCTCGTAATGATCCATGCGCTCCTCGTAGCCGCCAGGTGCCTCATCTCCCGCCATGGCGCTCTCACTGATGCCCAGTACAAAGCGGTCGGCGGCATTTTTGAGTTCACGCACATTGCCAGGCCAGTCC
>NZ_BCNS01000062.1 GCF_001528745.1 Marinobacterium profundum
CAAGAGCCTCGGGCTCTGGGCTATCGCCCGGGGCTTGGGGCTTGGGAACTAGCAGCCTGTCGGACTTACCACTGATCTACTGCGGAAAAGCCGACAGGCTGCTAGGAGGCTGTCCGAGAATGCTGGCCGTAGCGAGAATCGACTGATTTGAGCGGGTTTTTGCGGTGTTTTAAGGCGAATAGTGGTTCTATTTAACGCAAAACAGCACAAAAAACAGCCAAACTCAGGTGGCTCGCAGTAGGTTGAGTATTGTCGGACAGCCTCCTAGGCATAATGAATTATTTGGCGGACATCGAACGCGGGCTGCGCTTTCAACGGCATTGTTGAGGTAGCTCCCAATATTTAGGGAGGAGGCGTCAGAATGGGGGTACTTGCTTTTGGGGTATCAATCGCGCCGCCAAATGTACCTTTTTTGTACTTCCGGATTTCGTAGGCCGAAATGGTGCTCTGGGGCAAAGGTAAGCTGAAAGCTGCGTGTTTATAAAGATGTGGGGTGTTGCTGAGGTCTTGCGGGGAAGGGTTAATGGTCGGAGTGATAGGATTCGAACCTACGACCCTCTGGTCCCAAACCAGATGCGCTACCAAGCTGCGCTACACTCCGACAGTACTACACTTGCTTTGGTTGTTGGCTCCCCGAGCTGGACTCGAACCAGCGACCAATAGATTAACAGTCTGTGGGTGGAACCCACCTGCCTGCGGCATACATGCTCTAGTCGCTGGAGGTTGTACACCTTTCATAAGGTCAAGTTCAGCTTGCCGAACCATTTCCGAATCACATCGGGTCGGTCAGCAGTTCGATTTGACAGGAATTCTGTATACAGAAGAGAAAGCGCCAACCGAACCTCGAACAGCCGTAAAACGTAACGAGAAAATTCGGATCAGAAATGGTTGAGTTCGAGAAAGGCATAGTCGTGCCGAAGACACCAGTTGAGATGCCTGATTTTCGCCCCTATGGGGGCGGCTGGGGGGGGGATCCTGCCTGAGCGTTCCGAGTTGGAGAGTTTGGGGCTGGGTAGTAGGGTAGCCATCCCTGGCCCCCGCTTTACTCAGAGGTGTTCACTCTGGGCCGACTCGGGGTGGTGCGGGTGCCCGCCGTCGTCGTCCGACGAAATGGCCCCGATTTGGAGTGATGCACTGTCGGCGGCCTCCTGCAGGGCTTTTGTCGAGAGGTGGGCGTAGCGCTGGGTCACTGTGGGACTGGAATGCCCCAGAATTTGTTGGACTTCATAAAGGGTGCGACCGCTATTCACCAAAAAGGACGCATATTGGTGTCGT
Organism: Marinobacterium profundum; assembly: GCF_001528745.1. Classification (GTDB taxonomy): domain Bacteria; phylum Pseudomonadota; class Gammaproteobacteria; order Pseudomonadales; family Balneatricaceae; genus Marinobacterium_A; species Marinobacterium_A profundum. The sequence continues at coordinate 1,276 of NZ_BCNS01000062.1, forward strand.
AGGTCGTGAAGCCGTAAGTGCGGTAGTCCAGCCTTATTCCGTAGGCGATCCCAGACCTTGTGGATGGTAGTCATTCGTTCACCGGTCGTGGAGCTGACGAAAAGGTAGTCGTTTTCCCCCTCGGTTCCTAGGGTTTTGAGAACAGTCAGTGCGCTGGAATTTAAGGGTACTGAACGTATCCGCTTCGACTTGCTGTTGCTTGCGGGAATCCTCCAGATTTGGTTTATCTTGTCGACCTGTGACCACCGGGCCTGCAGTGCTTCGTTCAGGCGAGCACCCGTACTCAGCAGGAAGAGAGCCACTAGGCAGACCGTGCGGTTCTCATCATTTCGCAACACTTTCAACAGACGATGCAGTTCACTGTCGCTCAAAAGCCGTTCAACACGATTGTCGGGATGAAATAGTTGGATGCGTTCGGCTGGATTTTTTTCCAGAAGCTCCCAGTCAACGGCCAGGTTTAAGGCGTGCCGCATCAGCTTCAAATGATGGTCACAAGTTGCTTGTGCCAGTCCTTCATCATGCAGGTCGGTGTGGAAATATTGAATTTGCTGACGAGTCAGTTGGTTCAGTGGGATGTGGCCGAACTTGGGGATCAGTCGAAGCATCGACATGCTGAGGTCGAAGCGGTAGGAGCGCTTATGGCTTGCCGCGTGCGGTAGGTACTTCTCTTTCAGGAAGGTACCGAAAGTGATGGTTTGGGGTTGCTGTTGCGATTCCTCCTTGGGGTCAGTTCCTAGAGCTATCTCGTTCTTGAGTTTGCGGGCTTTCTTTCGGGCCGTCGACAGGGAAATGTCTGACGTCCGCGCTAAGCGTTGATGGGCAGTCTTGCCGGCGGGGTTCTTGTACCTCAGGTAGTAGGTCCCCTGGCGGGGTGCAGAGCGGCGTACTTCGACATATAGGCCAGGGATGGTCTTGTCGCAGTATTCGATCCGAGTTTTTGTATCAGGACAAAACAAATGTCCGCTGATGAATTGCTGGGTGAGTAGAACGACGGGCATGGGAGCCTCCTTTGCTGTGGGTGGTGGTGGATCTCTGGAATTTCGTGGGGCGGGCTGAACGTGGCGGTGCGGAAAGGTTATGTATGAAATAAATTCATGTATATGGGCTTTTTAGCGCTGACCATTGCCACGTTTTATCGATCTGGTCGGGCTAATTTGCCGCTCTTACGCTTGCTTGATAAAGCGCTATAGCCTTACTAGTTTTTCCATTGAGGTTTACGCGCTTCCGCATTAAAAATTATTTTTCCAAGCTAAAACGCCTTGTTATTAGTGGCTCATGCGTTCTGCAGATAATCGAAAAAGAAGTTATTGACCTGGTTCGCGGGACGCGTTATTCGTGAAAAATGGCGTCACGAAGTGCTGATACGGTAAGGGATGATGAAGAGTCGCCAGAAAGGATTTTAATTAGTATTTATCATGTTAAATCCTGTGTCGCTGCATCGGCGCCATGTCTGTCATTAACGTTTACGAGGGAGTGAGTGTAATGAATTCAGGGAAGCAGCCTGGTGGGGCGGAACAATCAGGTACGCCGAAGAAATTCGATCTATCGAAAATCAAAAGCTCGGCACTCAACCAGAAACCGGCCCCCGATCGTGCTACTCCTCGTGTGCAAGTTCCTGTCGATTTGCCGCCTACCCTCGCCGAGCAGCCGGTGGTATCAAGTGGCGAGCTGGTCCCGCGATATGACCCTTCGTCACCAATGGTGATAATCGAGGCACTACCTTTGATCGTTGACCAAGCAGGGCGTGTCTGCTGCGTTATCACTGAGGGGCTTCATAAGCGCGCAGAGCCCGTTAGGTCTATTCGGGGGGTGGGCTTTATACGCGCAGAGGCCGTGAGACAGAGACTCAAGCTGAAACGCAATGGGCTGAATGAGCTTGTAGAGGACATTGTTGCTTACGGCGAGGAGAATGCGCCTCGGCTTCCGGTATATCACCGGGTTGCACCTGTTGAGGGTGGTATAGAGCTCTACCTGGGTGAGCCGCAGTTTACCCGTGTTAGAGTCAAGGCCGGGAAAGTCGAGATCCTGGGAATACCCTCTGAAGTACTGTTCCGCCCATCGACGATAGCGAGTGCTTTGCCTGTGCCCGCCGAAAGCGGATCAGACAAGGCCCTTCGGGCGATTCTGAATGTCTCCGACAGAGACTATCAGTTCATTCTCGCCTGGGTGACGTACACGATGGCGCATCCGAAGGTTGACGGCAGCAAGTACGTGTTTCTTGTAGTTTCCGGGGATCAGGGCACAGGTAAGTCATTCCTGACACGCGTTCTGTCACTTCTGGTTGACCCTAACCGCGCCGGGATTCAGGCATTCCCGAGTAGGGTCGAAGACTTGGCACTGGTCATGGGGAGCAGCCACGTTGTCTGTATCGATAATATGCGGTCTTTCAAGGCGCAAATGTCCGACCTTCTCTGTATGGCGTCGACGGGGGGCTCCGTAAGTACCAGAGCCTTGTATACAGATAGCGCGCTTTCCACCAAAAACCTTCACGGTGCCTGTATCTTCAACGGAATTCACAGCTTTGTGGCGCAATCTGATCTCGCACAGCGTTGTTTGACGATACGGTTGAGCAGAATCGAAAGCATGAAATTTCGGTCTGAGTCAGAGATGATGGAGCTATTTGGACGTCATCACCCGGAAATTTTCCGGTATCTGCTCGATTTGATCGCCAAAATCTTCGAAAACTTGTCTCGTGTAGAGCTGAAGAGTCCGGAGAGGATGATTGATTTCTGCAGGTGGTTGGCCGCGTTCGAGGTAGCCGAAAACCTGCCCGCAGGGGCGCTTCAGTTGGCCTACAGCGAGTCATTGCGCCAGTCACAGCTCGACACGCTGATGGATAATACCCTTGCCGCCGCAATCATCGAGTTTGCCGTCAGTCGTGTTCGCGGGGAGTGGTCCGGTTCACCCGCAGACTTCCTTAGCGGGCTCAATGCGACGGTGTCTCAGGGCACTGTTTATAGTCGAGAATGGCCGAAAAACCCGACAGCGCTGGGACGGCGTCTCCCGGGGATGAAAGCAAGTTTGGCGACGCAGGGAATACATGTGGAGTCAACGCGCGGCAAGACTCGGCAGATCACGATACGAGTCGATAATGATCAAGCAGAGGAGGAGTTTGACGAAGATAGCGTCTTTTGATTGGGTCTTCTGGTTGTGAATGAAAAGAAAATTGAGTATTACGAGGTGGAGAAGATGATCTACAAGCTTAGGTCAGGTGAGGCGGCGGTTCGGGAACTTATCTTAGAGGCCGCGTTGGTTGGTATACAGTTTTGGCGGTCAGGCGATGTAAAGGAGGCCCGGCATATCATCGGGACTATTGCGTACGAGCAAGTGATCCAGAGGGTTGGCCCGCAGAGAGTAGGGGAACTGTTCTTGATGGCGGTTGTTGCAGGGGATTTACCACTGGTGTGTCGCGGAAAAAATTCGGCAAAGTACTATGTGTACGCGTTGGAAGGCGATGTACCCACCCCCGTGGCGAAGCCGGCGACTGGGTGTGCTCGTCATCTACGCGTGCCGGTTTGATCACCTGGCGACGTAACCAGGTAGCCTACTGACGATTTTGTCCCACAGTGCCTTCGTGAAAGCACGCGCAAGCAGGGCGGTTTAAACGTACCGCTCTGCTCAACTCCCGTCGTTGCCATAGGCGTCGAAATCGCCCGGATCTGAAGCAGACGCAGCCCCTTTATGCATCTAGCTATGCCAGGTCTGTCCGCTGCCGCCTTCCCAGAAGGCCACCTGACGCCAGGGGAAAGGTCGACCGTGCGTTGCCTCCGGGCATCCGCGAGAGGGGGCGCGACTCCTGTTGTCGGGGGGGGGGGGGGGGGGGAGGGGGTTGGGGGGG
>NZ_BCNS01000063.1 GCF_001528745.1 Marinobacterium profundum
TTATGTCTTTACCCGTGATTTGGGCCGCGTCTGGCGCGTCAGCGAAGGTCTGGATTTCGGCATGATCGGCGTCAACGAGATCGCACTGGGGTCGGATGCCACGCCTTTCGGTGGCATGAAACAGTCCGGCCAGGGCCGTGAGGGCTCCAAGTACGGTCTGGACGATTATCTGGAAGTTAAATTCATCTGCATGGGCGGGCTGGACCGCTAAAGGTCCAGAGTAGGAGCACAGACATGAGTTCAATCATTTACCCAACGACCAATTTCACCGCCACCGAGCAGCTGACTATAGAGCGCGGCGAAGGGGTCTATGTTTACGACACTAATGGCAAACAGTACCTCGAAGGTCTTTCCGGGCTCTGGTGTACCTCGCTTGGTTACGGCAACCGGGAGCTGATCGATACCACGGCGGAACAGATGGGCAAGCTGGCCTTTTCCCATATGTTCGGCGGCAAGACTCACAAGGTCGGCATGGACCTGGCCGAGAAGCTGACCGCAATGGTGCCAGTCGACAACGCGCGGGTGTTTTTTGGCAATTCCGGCAGCGATGCCAATGACACCCATATCAAGATGCTGCGGTATTACTTCAACGCCATCGGCAAGCCGCAAAAGCGCAAGATTATTTCCCGCGAGCGCTCCTACCACGGCGTGACTGTGGCGGCGGCATCCCTCACCGGTCTGCCGGTGAACCAGACCAATTTCGATCTGCCGATCGAGGCGCTGGGCATCCTGCGCACCGATGCGCCGCACTACTACCGCGGCGCCCTGGCCGGCGAAAGTGAAGCGGATTTCGTCACCCGTATCACCAACAATCTGGAGCAGCTGATTCTGCGCGAAGGGCCCGACACTATCGCGGCCTTTATCGCCGAGCCGATCACCGGTGCCAGTGGCGTAATAGTGCCGCCGGCCGGTTACTACCAGAAGGTGCAGGCGATTCTCGACAAGTACGACATCCTGTTCTGGGCCGACGAGGTGATCACCGGCTTTGGTCGTACCGGCAATGATTTTGGTTGCACCACCATGGGTATCGAGCGTCCTGCGCTCATGACCCTGGCCAAGCAGCTGTCATCGGCCTACATGCCGATCAGCGCCTCTGTGATTCGTGGCGATCTGTACGATGCCATGGTTGAGCCGAGCAACAAGCTGGGTGTATTTGGGCATGGCTACACCTATTCAGGCCATCCGGTTGCCTGTGCTGTGGCACTGAAAACCCTCGAGATCTACCAGCGCGACGATATCTTTGGCCGTGCCGCCCGCATGGGCGAGTATCTGCAGCGTCGTCTGGCGGAGTTCCGTGATCACCCGCTGGTGGGTGAGGTACGTGGCAGCGGCTTGATCGGCGCCCTTGAACTGGTGGCCGACAAGGCCAGCGGCAGGGCGTTTGAAGGCGGTGCCGTGGGTGCCTTTGCCCAGCGAGCCTGTGAGCAGCACGGCCTGATTACCCGGGTGGTGGCAGGTTCCAGCATTGCCTTCTGCCCGCCGCTGATCATCAGCGAAGCCCAGATCGACGAACTGATCGAGAAGTTCGGCAAGGCTCTGGCCGATACCCAGGACTTTGTTACCCGCGAACGGCTGGTGGCCTGATCACCTCAGCCTGACGTTGTACTCGGTAACCGCGCCGACGCCTCAAGGAGGCTGTCCGACAAT
>NZ_BCNS01000064.1 GCF_001528745.1 Marinobacterium profundum
GCCGGCAGCCGCCGGGGCGTCGATTGCCCCCGAACGGCAACGTGTGACTGGCGTGGGAGGGCTCGGCCAGAACGCGGGCGCGGGCATGCGACGCAGAGGCGCCAGTGGTGAACGAGGTGCCAGCAGTACAGCAGACAGCGGCGTTCGTCAGTGAGGCATACAGCCGGCCCGCTGTTTCTGTGCCGCTCTGGCCGCGGTTAGCTGACGAGTCGGATTCAGTCACCGAGCCCCGGGAGGGAAAACCGAGCTCCTGGCCTCGTCTGCCCGACGAAGCGGCGGGTCAGGCGGGCCCGTCCCGGTCTGAGGCGTTGCGAATGACACAACAGCAGGAGCGTGTGATGCAGCGCAAGCGCACTCTGGATATTGAGCAACGAGGTGGATTTTGGAACGTGTAGCCTTTCTCATTGAAGACACCGGGGAGCGTCTGGGTTGCCTGCTAAACCCCGAGAGTATCCTGCTGCGCCGCGAGGCGGGTATCCAGTCCCGCCAGTGCGGCGGAGGGCTGGTGGCGGGCTCCGAACTTGCTGATGATCCGTTATTTTTTTCCGGTGGTGGCCATACCGATTTGACCCTCGATCTGCTGTTTGATGTGTCACTGGCGGGGTCATCGGTTAGCAGCGAGGATGTTCGAGACCTTACCGGGCCCTTGTGGGACCTGGCTGAAAATCGCCGTCAGGGCCATTATGGCAAACCGCCGCTGTGCCGGTTTGTCTGGGGTAAAAGCTGGAATTTCCCCGGTGTAGTCAGTGCCGTGGCGGAACGCCTCGAGTCGTTTACAGCCTTGGGCGTACCGCGTCGCTCCTGGTTACGTTTGCGTTTGCTGCGTACTCTGGATCCCGTGGTACAGCCGCATAAGCCTGTGCCCGCTATGGACCTGAGATCAGCGGTGCCCTCAGGTGGCCCGCGGCAAGCGATGGTGCATGAGGTCGTGGGTGGCGCTGCCGCTCAGGGTGGGGAAAGACTGGATCAGCTGGCCTACCGCTATTACGGGGATGCAGCCCTGGGGCCTGGGCTGGCGGCTGCCAATAACATTGATTA
>NZ_BCNS01000065.1 GCF_001528745.1 Marinobacterium profundum
TGTTTTAAAACTCGTGTAGCGTAATAATGTTCCGGATCAGATAATTCCACACCATAGAATGGTGGAGCTATGCGGGATCGAACCGCAGACCTCCTGCGTGCAAGGCAGGCGCTCTCCCAGCTGAGCTATAGCCCCGGAACCGGGTGTACACCAGATGACAAGGCCACTGGTTTTTGGCGGACTTGACCACCGTACAGATCACCAGGTTTTCGCAATATTGCGGAAAACTGACAGACCTGAGTGGACTTGAAGTACCGACCTCACCCATTCTCTATCATGGAGAGTGGGGTGCGCTCTAACCAGCTGAGCTACTATCAATCATTCTAACGAATAATTGGTAGGCCTGAGTGGACTTGAGATACCGAACTCACCCATTCTTTATCATAAAGAGTGGGGTGCGTTCTAACCAGCTGAGCTACTATCAACCATTCTAACGAATAATTGGTAGGCCTGAGTGGACTTGAACCACCGACCTCACCCTTATCAGGGGTGCGCTCTAACCAGCTGAGCTACAAGCCTACATCTAAGCGTTTGCTTTTCAGCCTTACGCTTTTTGCTTACAGAAAATTCTATAAGCATTTCGCTCTCTTTAACGTTTGATCAGATAATTCGTGTGGACGCTATGCCAGAACAAGCCATGTCGTTTAAGGAGGTGATCCAGCCGCAGGTTCCCCTACGGCTACCTTGTTACGA
>NZ_BCNS01000066.1 GCF_001528745.1 Marinobacterium profundum
AGAGCTGTATTAGAGTCAGCGTCTGGTAAGGACGAGAGTTCGATAAGATTTTTCGCCATTGGCGCTTGTACTACAGTACAAGACATATCTCGAATTAATTCGAATCCATATTGTTAAAGAGCGATAAAGCATTGAAGCTTTAAAAGATGAACTTTACTAAAAAGTGCATGTTTTAAAACTCGTGTAGCGCAATGATGTTCCGGATCAGATAATTCCACACCATAGAATGGTGGAGCTATGCGGGATCGAACCGCAGACCTCCTGCGTGCAAGGCAGGCGCTCTCCCAGCTGAGCTATAGCCCCGGAACTTTTCCTAGTATAGAGAGTACACCAGGTTTACAGCATCAACCGTTTTTGATCGGCTGTGATGTCAAAGTGGATTTGAGCCACCCTGAAGATCACCAGGTTTTCGCAAGACAAGGCCTGGAAACGTGACGTATAGCCTGCTATACGAGTGTTGCCATAACGCCGGATTGCGGAAAACTGGTAGGCCTGAGTGGACTTGAACCACCGACCTCACCCTTATCAGGGGTGCGCTCTAACCAGCTGAGCTACAAGCCTACATCATCAAACTTCTAACCTGACTTCAGATCGACCTCACCCACTCTTTATTCAAGATCAGGGGGCGCGCTCTAACCAGTCGAGCTACAAGCTCTTTATCCACAGGTTATCCCCGTGAACATTTCGCTCTCTTTAAC
>NZ_BCNS01000067.1 GCF_001528745.1 Marinobacterium profundum
TGATGTGTAAACTGCATTGAAACCAAGAGGAGGCCACCCCATGCTGACTGACGAAGAGATACTGACAATCGCCTGCGACGACACAGACGGCCGCTGCATCGGCGTAGAAGGTGGCGCGCCTGGCGAGGTATTCAATGGCTACGAAGAGGATGTCGACGTTTCCGATCTGCTTATCATCTTCGCCCGCAAGATCATTGCAAAGGCTCATGAGCAGTGCCTGGCGATCAGTGACGAGCAGCTGCGGCAAATGGCGACTGAGGCGTGTGTCGAGGCAAACGGTGGGTTTCGAGACTGGAATACCATGTTTAGCGGCGACCAAGAGGCGCATATCGACGCATGGTCAGACGGCTATCGTGCCGCTCTGAAATCAGACTCGAACGAAGAGGCGCCCAATGGCTAATATCTGGAAAACCTTTGAAGGACTACTGCCGAACGACAGCCTGACCCTCGGCACCGTACAAACCGTCAACAGCGACGGTACCAGCACCGTGGAGCTGCTGGACGGCTCGCGGGTAAGGGTAGTGGGGCAAAGTGTGGCTGCGGGGAACAAGTGCTACATGAAGCAAGGGCAGATCCACGGTGCTGCACCCAACCTGCCACAGAGCAACATGATCCTGTACTGATCATGGATTTAACATCATCACTTCTTCTACCGCCACCAGCCAGTTACACTCTATTTCTGCGTCACCTGCCATACTTTAGAAAATAGCGCGCTTGTGGGGTATCTGTGGGCCAGCCAAGTAAATCGGCCCGAAGGCCCCGCATTTAGGCTATAGTCGCATAACGGACAATTACGCAACGCACTTATCTAGGAAGATATATTCAGCTTAATAAAGATGCTATATAGTTGATATTGTTACGAAATATGCGGAAGTTGATGTTTAATGGCAATGCGACGAATACAATGAAAATTGATATGAAATGTGGGCCCGGTGTGGGCCAGGGCTCAATATGAGAATTAAGTTCACCAAAAGCTGGGCCTGTCGCTTATACCCAA
>NZ_BCNS01000068.1 GCF_001528745.1 Marinobacterium profundum
GTTAAGTCCGACAGTCTGCCAGGTAAAATGGTACATTTCTGTTCCAGAAAGCCGTCAACTTCATCTGGCCGGTGTTTGATGCGCTATATTTTTCTCTGTTTACGTGGTTTCAAGGATTCTGTATGAATGTGGATAAAGCTAAAAAACGAATTGCGAAACAGGTCAATAAAGGCTTTAAAGGTTATCCTCAAATTACATTGAAGTACTTTGGAAAGAGTCCTGACATTGCGACTGAGGTTGTTATTCAGTTTACTTTGGAAGAGGGCGCGGAAGTTCAAGAGGAAAAGTTCTTGAGCACAACTGACGCCAGAGAAAATGAAGTGATTCAATCTGCTTTGCTTAAGATTATTGAACGCGCTAATGCTAATTCGGTAATTGAAATTGATGGTGTTTCAATTTTTTGATTGTGGAGATTATTAATCCGGTGGCTGTTTAGGTCGTTTGTGCTAGATGATTTATTTAAATGGCTGCCTAGTTTATTCTTAGTTCTCCAGGATTGTTAACCTCATTTTAGGCTATAAAATTGTAGGTTGGCAGTGAGCGTAATGAATTAAAATTCTCGCTGGGAGGTTATAAATATCGCCGCTTCCTGGTTATAGCGAGCTGAAACCATACGGTAATTGATCGTTATTTTTATGGGTCTGAATGGAGTGGTGCTAGCCTCGCTTTCCCTGTATATGTTTCAGATATTTGTCGGCAAAGTTGATTTTTAGCTCGATCCACAAGGGCAGATGATCCGACATTTGCCAGGTGCGCCATTTCTCCCGAAAATACGCTGTACGGGCTTCGGCCGTTCCCGGCCATTGGGCATTTCGTGTGGTGATCTTGTGGTAAATTTCCGTGTCGCCGGGGCGATAAATGCTATTGAATAAATTGAATACCCCGGCATTCTGGTCACTGTCGCCGAGTTCAAGCTCATCATCCTTGCACAAAAAAGCGATCTGATCGTAGTATCTGTTGGCTAGCATGTTGGTTGGCAAGACCAGGCTCTCGGGCACGATAAACCCTGATTTTTTTAACGCCGTCATCGTATCGTCGTCCGGCTTGACGATGTTCAGGTCCCCCAGCAGAATGACGTTCAAATTTTCCCGTGCTGCCCGTTTGGCCAGAAATTTTCCAATTTCGGCGATTTCGGCCACCCGCCGTTGGTAAGCTGTGCCCGACGTCGACCCGTAATAAAGGTGCACCGTGCATAGGTTGAACTTGAACCAACCGGATTGGAAACTCACTATGTAGGGGGAGCGGGCGAATTGCTCGTTCCCTTCGATCAATGCGCTTTTCGGCAGCACAATTTCACCGGCCATCTTTTCGAACCAGACCTTGCGCGTATCGTAAACAAAGGTCATGCGTTCGCCGTTACCAGAGCGCCCCTCGGTTACGTCTGTGGTGATATAGGACCAGTTATTACCGAGAATGTGCATCAGTTTTTTGAACGGTGCAAGGTTGCGGTTGACCTCCTGTAGCGCGACCAGGTCGAAGGCGGAAATCACTTCGGCGATATAAAAAAATGACTCCGGCAGACGTGGCCCGTGTTTGAATTTATTGGAATCGAAATCGCGAAGATTCCAGGTCGCCAGCAGCAGGGTGTCGACCAGTGTTCGTCTAGGAATACTGCTTTGCAAACTTTTGCGCAGCGCCAGGAGATTGTCGATTGTACGGCTTCGATCTGCGGTTCTCCAGAACTTCAATTGCGAGTAAAAGGGCATGCCGACCTCCGTTTTCGAAATCTTGAATCCTGCGAATAAATCGGTTGGCCAAGGCTCAGTATAGCCTGATTCAGCGTAGTACCCGCCGGGCAGTGGGTTCTAGTTTTTCGATTAAAGGGAGTCAGGCTGCCGCTGTTTGTCGGGGCCCTTTTCGGCTGTGCAGTTGTATTACTGCATAGCTTTCGATCTTTAGTTTGATCCAAGTCGAATTCGAGCTGTAATGCTGCACTCGGTTCGGTGTTGTTGGCTGCTAGGCTTCACACAGAGCTAAAGCAGGTGGCTCTGTCCGGCGCCGGTTTTATAGGGCGCGACGGCTGTCGAGAGCGGGAGGTTTTACAACGATGGACGCCTTTATTCGGCTTGTGGAGCAGTGTGTGGATCTTGCTGCGGCGCTGGTGTGGCCGGCGGCAGTACTTGTTGTGCTCTATTACCTGCGTGAGCCGGTAAGCCGATTGCTGGATGCGGTGTCATCCCGCATTGGTGATCCTGCTGCCGATGTCTCTATCAGCAAGGAAGGCCTGGAGTTCCGGTCCCGAATAGAATCGCTTGAGGTCGATCAGGAACAGACGAAATCGCTGACGCTGCAGGCACTGGGGGTGTCACAAGAGCCTGGTTTCAGGACATCAATGGCGCAGAGTCAGCAGATTGATACCGAGTTGTTAAGGTTGGCGAATGAGTACCTTATGATCGAGCACAAGGACTGGTCGCAGCGGGTGAACCTGAAAGATACAGCTGCACTGAAGATGGCGGATATCGTGGTTACGCAAAGCGTGCCCCGAGAGTTGCTAATCCAGCAGCAGAATGAAGGGCTGATTCTGGCTCTGGCCGCTGCATCCCACACCTTGCCAGAGTCAGGGGATTTGGAGCTGTTGATGCAAGTTGCCGATCAAGTCACCCGGCTGCATGTTAAGTACCGTATCGTGATGGCGGTAGGCAGACTGTTCGAGCGAGGTGTCGCCGATAGATCCATGGCAGAGTCTGTACTCAAGCTGCTGACGGCCTACAGGCAAGGGGCGGATCAGTCATTGCTAAGGCGAATAGCCTACTCTGAGTCGACTATTAAAAACGGAATGGGCAATTAACCCCCAGCAAAAGGCGACTTGCCCTTTATTTGCTGCAAACTAGCCTGAAGCCGTTTTGTGCAAAATTATATGGCGAACTTGGGGTTCTGTGACAGGGCCAGAGATGCTGGGAAGTCGAGGTCACAGAAAAGCCACCCTCGGGTGGCTTTCTATTGGGTGGTGCAATATATCTGAGCGCGATGGGGCGCGCTCATTGGTTTCAGGCCAGCTAGCTAGGAGGCTGGCCGACAATCCTGTCACTTATACCCATCTGCCGCGG
>NZ_BCNS01000069.1 GCF_001528745.1 Marinobacterium profundum
GACGATGATGGCGTCTACGCCTGAGGCGATAAAGTTCTGAATCTGGTTGAGCTGGGTGCCGACTTCGTTTTTGGCATCTTCGATCTGAACATCGACGTCTTCTTCGGCTGATTTTTTCTCGATGCCGTTACGCAGCGTGGTGAGGAAGTTGTCGTCAAACAGTGCCATGGATACGCCGATCTTAAGGCTGTCCGCCATGGCTGTTGGGGCGGCGATGATGGCGGTGAGGGCGGCGCAGAGCAGAGCTTTTTTAGTACTGATCATGACTTTCTCCTGATTGGACTTCAGTCTGAATCGAATTGGAACATTCGTTCCAGCCAGCTATTTATAATTTTTTTTATGGGTCAAAGTCGTAGCACCTTGACTGCGTTACCGCTTAAGCCCGGGTCACGAGCCTGCTGTGTGCTCATGCCCGGTGCTGTACTGATGCAGCGCAGTGTCCTTGGGTGTACGTCGCTTTAAACACACCCTGATTCTATGAAATTTATATTCCGAATGGTAGTACTTATGGAATAAATATTCTGTATTTGTTGAAGGTGGCGTTCCATTTTGAGGCTCATTCAAGCTGCAGGCCCCGCCCTCCGGGCGTTTTGGTG
>NZ_BCNS01000070.1 GCF_001528745.1 Marinobacterium profundum
GTCCCTGTGTTCTAGAGCCGCGAGCATCTGGCTGAGGGTGTCGCCGGCGAGCTGGCGCAGCGGGGTCGCCAGCACCAGAGTAACAACACCATCTATCAGGGCCTGGCGTGATTCTGCGGTGAGTTCCTGCACTATAACGCACAGGGGTTGTACGGGTGGGTTGTCGCGCAGAGCCCGTATAACGCCCTCCATGCCTCCGCCGGCTATATAGAGAGCACAGAGGTCGCTGTGGTCTTCCATTAGCTGGCGGGTATTGCGATAGGCCACTTCAGGATCATCCAGGCTGATCATGGGTTCCAGCACCCTGAGTTGCGGCGCCTGCTCGCGGCAGTAAGAACGAAAACCCATGTCACGCAGCTCGTGGCCGACAAAACGGTGATGTCCGATCATGATGCCCACCTTGCCGTCGCTTTGGCCCAGTTGTGCGACAGCCCAGCCGGCGCTGCGGCCGACGCGGCGGTTATCCAAACCTATGTAGGGGCGTCTGGGCCCGGTGCCCAGCGGCGACAGCAGGGCGGTTACCGGCACGCCGCGGGCTTCGGCGTTTTCAATGGCCTGGATAATGCCGGGGTGCTCGTAGCAGGCCAGTGCCAGGGCGTCGCACTGGCCTGCCAGGTCGTCGATCTGACGGGCGATAACGCTGGCGCTGGGGTCGTTGATAAAGGCAAAGACTGGGCTCTCGAGCTTGCCCGGTGTCAGTGTGCTGCGGCTGTACAGTGCCTGCTCAAGTTCCTGTTGCAGCTCTTTATAGAAGGGCTGTTCCGCCCCTTGCAGCAGAAAGCCGAGCCGGTAGGGCGCCGCGGTCTGGGTCTCGGTGGGCGCCCTGTCGGTGTCGAGGGCATAGCCCGTGGCCCTGGCGGCTTGCAGTACGCGCTCGAGGGTTTGGCTTTTGACCGGTGCCCGCTTGTTAAGCACACGGTCTACAGTAGAGACACTCAGGCCGGCAGCCCGGGCCACTGTGGCTATGGTGATGCGATTGGACATGGCTATTTGACCGTTTTATTTTAATTTGAAAGACAATAATGAAATAAATGAAAGACTATGTCAAAAAAGCCTTTAGTCCGTAAATAAATAGATTTTATGGCATTTTTGTTAAGTTTAAGTGATCTGTCACGGGCAAGAACTGTCAGTAAATGAAAGAGGTTCATTTCAATCGGTCAAATAAGTATATTATTTCACTCCACTGTTATTGAAATATTTATTCTAAATAGTATAGTCGTCGGTATGTTTGTTCCGTTTGGCGCGATGCAGGTTACCCAGGCGCAGGATGTTCGGGTATCAGGCCGGGTCATAAGCTGATAGGTAAAATAATATGAAAATCGCCCTTGATCCTTACATGCACCGTCACCTGTCGTTGCCCGAAATCTGCCGCCTTACGGCAGAGCTGGGTTACGAGCACATCGAACTGTCGCCGCGGGCAGATTTTCTGCAGTGGTGGACACGTCCACGTGTGTACCCAGAGCGCATCCAGGCTTTCAAGAAGGCGATGAAGGATCACAGCGTGGGCCTGGCGACTCTGCAGCCCATGTATCGCTGGTCCAGCCCCTACCAGGATGAGTGGGAAACGGCGATGGACAACTGGAAACGCACCATCGAAATCGCCGTCGAGATGGATGCTCCCTTGCTGATTTCCGAGTTCGGCCGCGGCGGCTCCCCCGAACGTTCCGCCGCTGATCGTGAAGGGCGCCATAGCGCCGAAGCCTGCGAGAATGCCTTCTGGCGTTCCATGGATGTACTGGTGCCGATTCTGGAACGTGAGGGGCTGACCCTCAGCGTTGAGCCGCACCCGGAAGACTGGATCGAAACCATGGATCCCGCCATCGAAATCATCAAAACCATCAACTCCAAGGCGGTGCAGTGCTCCTATATAGCGCCGCACTCGTTCTATTACGGCGATGACATGGCCGAAACGATCCGTGCCACCCAGGGCAAT
>NZ_BCNS01000071.1 GCF_001528745.1 Marinobacterium profundum
TTTAAAGACACCTAAAAAAACAGTCGCTGGTGTTTTAAATGCGGTAATGTTCAGCAGATCAGGAAGCGATCTGCGAAAGAGTCCGCGAATTGCGAGAGGTCATTTCCCTAAGCCACTATCTGTAATAACCCGCGGTGTCCAGGCTTGTACACCTACGACAGCACAGCTTGGAGCTATTCGGTATTGCGAAGCCGGGTTAATAGCAGAATCACCCCAGCGGCAGTACAGCAAAGAAGAGTTTTAAGACCTGGCAGAAAAAGAAAGAGCCCTTGGTTGCAGAGCGCAACGAAGGGCCTAAGGGGATGTTAGAGCAAAGTGATCAAAGTATGCGTTTAAAGCCGTACATTCACCGAATGGCGCTTCAGCCCGTTGACGATCTCAACCCTGCGGTGGGTCGGCTGCGGATTGATCGACAGGTGCTCGCCCAGCGCCACCGATTTGGAACCGTGCAATACCAGCGACACCACTTCCTGCGGGCTGATACTTGCCAGCGGATACACCTCATCC
>NZ_BCNS01000072.1 GCF_001528745.1 Marinobacterium profundum
AGCCTGTGGGCCTTTTCAACAGCCTCATCCAGGGACCGCCGGCATGGAGTTCCGTCCTGACACGTGCGGAGATTTGATCGCAGCGGTGACCGGGCGAACTCGTGGGCATGCAGCCCTTCTGTTCAAAGTGAGCCTGTAGGCCCCCGACGCAGCTAGTGCTTGGGACGCTGATAGCGTGGAATTACCACCGGCTCGTCGAACTAAGGGCTCCGGCCGTTTTGCGCGTATCGCGTTACTGTACCCGCACTACAAATATAACGGTATGTCAGTGGCAGCCAATCTATCGCCTATTCCAGCAGGCCTCGCTAATGCGGTTGCGCAAGACGATCCAGCAGGCGCATGTGTCGATCATCATTTTTGCTATTTCTGCCATGGTTTGATCCGATTGCAGCTCGATACGCTGAAATTTACGCAGCCGGCTGAATACCTCGGTTTTAGTGATGAGAGATAGCCTATCCCCAATCCATCCAGGACCCTGAACTGGTGCAGTTGCCGGAAACCACGTACATAAGGCTCCTGCATTACATCCAGCACCTCTTGTTCGTCCTGCAGCATCTGCCCATCCGTATGGCAGCCCAACAAAGTTCCGGCTGCGGCATTGCCGCGACCAGCCAATAAACTGCCGGCAGCAGCCGACAGTGGAAGAAAGCTGCGACAGGAGGTTATCGAGCATGACAGTGGCCGCTAGAGCGCCTTCTCATTTGAATCAACTCGTCTCATTCATCACGTTGCATTTGAGGTAACTACGGATGAGGTATTACTGGCTACGTGACGATCAGTGGGAACGCATCAATCATTTTCTACCGAGCAAGCCAGCGACAAAGGCGTGACGGCTCGCGATAACCGCCTGTTTGTTTAGGCGGTTCTGTGGATTGCACGGGCGGGATCGCCCTAGCCGAATTGACCTGGGCTCTATGGGCATTGGCACCGTGGTAAGAGGCTGAAGCTATAGGGAGGCCCAGAGGCGGACTGAGTACCAAAATCCATACGGCCGTAGATGCCTTGGGCAACTCGGTACGACTCCTGCTAACACCCGGGCAGACGTCGGAATATGGTCAGGCTTAAGCACTCTTGGAGGGTTTTTCGCCAGCCAGTGCGTTCCCAGACAGAAAAAGTGGATATGAAACAAAGACAGTCAGGGCAACCCCAAAGGTCGCCCTGACTGCGGGTCAGGAGGAAGGCGTGTATACAGGGGATATTAATGGAGCCCCGGTTTTACGGCACTCAGGCTTCGGCTTTGACGAACCAGTGCTGCCTGGCACTGTTGAGCAGCAGCCAGTAACTGCAGAACGCCACGACAAAGGTCACCGGTGAGGCAAACAGGGCCAGCTCCGGGTTACCGTAATTGAGTAACAGAATTCCGAGTCCGGCCGCGAGGAACCAGGCAATCAGGCCGCAGGGGTTGAGCGCAGTGACGCGGTCGAGCTGATACTCGATGCGGCCATCGAACAGCTGGTCGTAACGGGGCGAAAATATATGAGCCAGCGCAATTGCCACCCAGGCCACGACAAAGATGCCCTGATAAGCCAACGCCTGCAGAATGAAACTGAACACATTCAGCCGCATCAGAAAATATACCACGGCACCCACCGCCATGGCCCAGGCAAAGCGCGGAACCCGGACCAGGCCGAAGCGTTCGAAAAATGCCTGCATGTTTTCTGCGGCCAGGTAAAAGTTGGCTGTATTAATCCGTGTCTGACTGACCCAGACGAACAGCAGCCCCCAGATGCCCATCAGCTGAATGATGGCCAGTACTACGGACACTTCCGACAAGCCGCCCTCGGTCGGGATGGTTGCCGCCAGGAAAATCCCGACCAGGCCATTGACCAGGAAAGTAAACAGATAGAACGGCATGCCAAAATTGACCTTGGCATGGTAATCCGCATCGTCCTGATGACCGAAGCGGGCGTAATCCCATGTATACATCATCAGGATCCAAACACCCATAAAGTAGGTAAAGCAGTTCCACCAGCCATTTTCAACCGGTCCTGTTTCAGGCCCCATAGTCAGCCAGTCGTTGGAATAACCGAACGCCCAGATTGACATGACCACTGCGGCAATCAGACCCAGGATATAAAAAGGCAGCAGTACGCCGTTGAATTTATCAAGCCAGTTCTGGACACTGCCAAAGACCAACGGCACGCTATAGAAGACCACCAGCAAGTAAGCCTCGTTCAGCGTCAACGACGGGAAATAGCTCTGTATCGCCACCGCGATGACAGAACCTTCAAACACGCTGTAATAGATCGCCGTGGCGAAAAATATCAGGGTTGCGAGACTCGCCCCCAGATGACCGAACAATACGCGGGAGAACAAGGCTACCGAAAGTCCGGTCTTGATGGCATAACGGGCGATAATCCCGTTAACGACACCAAAAGTGATTACCGACAGCACCAGCCCGATGATCGCATTGAGGGTGCCGAAGTTCATCGCCAGGGTGGCCGCGACCACCAGCCAGAACATGGCACTACAGATGGCCCACCAGGCCATGGTCAGGGAGCTCTTTTTCATCCGTTCCCCATGGGGTACGGCCTCCACGGAATAATCGGCCTTGTTGCCGTCTAATTTTATATTTCCAGCCATGATGTCTCTCTTTATTGTTGGATTAAGACCCTCCAAAAGTACAAGAGACAGAAAATTGTTAATTGACCGAAAGCGTACGATCTATTGCACTGGACTGTACCGATGAGCGGTGGGTTGATAGATGAGGTATTGTGAACTCATTTCGAGCTCAAAAAAAAACCGGACAAAGTCCGGCGGGTAAAAATAAGACATTGCTCTCTGCTCAAACCTTTTTCATTTCTACAGGTCTTCGCGAGCGGCTTCCCGCGCTTCCCTGGCGGTGCAGCCGAAGCGTGACTTGAACGATCGGCAGAAATGAGCCTGATCTGCGAAGCCCCACCTATAGGCAACCTCGGCAAGGGTGACTTTCGACGAGCCGTTCCTGATATCGTTCATCGCCGCCTGCAGCCGAACTTCCTTAACCCACTGGCCAACCGTCTGGCCGGAGCCCTGAAATAACTTGTGCATGTAGCGTGTCGAAATCTGGCACGCTGAGGCGATCAGCTCCGGAGACAAATCTGGATTGGTGATGTTCTCGCGCACGAAATGCTCGATCCGCATCAGGTGCGCATTGCTTACGCAGGCCTCACCGCTGGCAATGACCCGGTCGTCATCCTCCAGCGTCAGTGCCAGTAATTCCAGCAGCTGCTGACTGGCCAAACTCGCACCTTGAGTGCCCAGGTAGGGTACCTGCCTGACCAGGCTAGCGAGGAAATCCGAAAACAGCGCCCCGGCCCCCTGCAGCAGGCTGAACTCCATATAAAGGAAGCGCTCCGGCGTCCGCACCCGGGTGCGCAGATTGGCATCAGGCACTCGCAGCACCCAGAGCTCATTATCCCGGGCATAGCTAAACTCATAGGGCAGGTCGCTGCGTTCCAAGATGAAAGAACCGGGATTGCAAATCACCTTGTGACGATCCTGACTAAAATCGACCGGCTGCAGTTGCGGAATGGTAATCAGAAAGGGGCTATCTTCTTCTTTGCTGATATTGCGGGCATTGCGCCGGTAACGGGTCGCGGATGTTTCCAGCCGGGAAATGCTGATCTGCTCGACGTTCCAGCACGACAGCGAACCGCTAAAAGCTTCCGGCTCACGGAAATCAAGCGTGAGCGGAAAATAAGTCTTGTCGATCACTTCACGCCAGTACCCCGCCCGTTCGGCACGGGGAATCAGGCTGGTGCTGTAACTCTTGTGCATTTGAGCACCCTCTTATTCTAGTTATTATGCTCCTTGCGATGCTGCCGGCTCCAGAGCTCCCGAAGCGGCGCCTGTCTATCCTTAAACGGTGCCACCCAGGACAACCGCGAGAGCTGCATTCTACAAGCTAACCCCGGGGTCTCCCGGGGTTAGCTTGTGGCGCCCGCGTCTCCTATGCGTTGCGCGTGATGCGATAACAGTTGTTAGGCTCGAGCACTAGCGTCCAGCCTGGACGCACAACGATATTAGTCGTCGGCTCTTCCACCACCGCGGGACCTGCGACCGGGATACCCGGATCCAGCCGCTCTCCAGCATAGACCGGTGTATCGACCCAGTGGCCCTCACCGTCGAACAACATCGGCCGGGTTTCAGTCAGGGCATCGCTCAGTGTGTAACCCGAGGGGGTGAGTTTGCGTACCGGCGGTTTGCTGACCTGCCCGACCAGCGTGGTCTCAATATTGACCAGCTCCACCGGATTATGCGGCTCAGCATAGGTATACAACTCCTCATGCCGCTTGTGAAAATCCGCCAGGATAGTCGCAAGCCTATTCGGCGTAATCGCCCCCCCTTCTATATCTACACTGCACTCATGAATCTGACCGACATAGCGCATCTCAGCGCTGCGCGAGGCCGAAATATCCTCAGGCGCGAAACCATCGGCCTGCAGGTGCTCGGTACCACGTTGCTCCAGATCGTCGAAGCGCACATTGAGCGTATCCAGGTTGGCCGTGCCATCAAGACGCATCGGTTCGGTGGCCATGTAATTATAGCGAACATCGGAAATGATCTGACCGAAGGCACAGAACACCGACGCTACCTTAGGTACAAGCACTGTATTGCTGCCGATCTCCTCGGCCAGGGCGGTGATATGCATACCGCCGGCGCCGCCGGCGCAGACCAGGGCAAAATCGCGGGGATCATAGCCACGCTCGATCGAGACCCGACGAATGCCGCTGACCATATTGAGGTTGACGATGGTGCTGATGCCGTAAGCTGCCCGTTCGACACTGATACCCAGCGGCTCGGCGACATGCTCGCGCACCGCCGCAAGGGCGGCTTCGGCATCCAGCCGAATGGTACCGCCGAGCACGGCATCGGGGTTCAGGTAGCCCAGTACCAGGTTGGCATCGGTCACCGTTGGCCGGGTGCCGCCCTTGCCATAGCAGACCGGTCCGGGCGCCGCGCCTGCGCTCTCAGGTCCCACCTGCAGCATACCGTATTCGTCCACCTGACAGATAGAGCCGCCGCCGGCACCCAGGGTCTCAACCTGGATCATCGGCACCCCGATGCGATAGCGCAGGAAGTCGATGTTCTTATTCAGGTTGGTCTGCCCACCCTTGGTCAGGGTGATATCGAACGAGGTGCCCCCCATATCAACAGTAATCACATTATCAATATTAAAGGGCTTGGCGACGTAGAGCCCCGCCTGCGGCGCCGAAGCCGGCCCCGAGTTGATGGCATTCACCGCCCGCCCCTGCATTGCTTCGCCGATGGACAGACCGCCGTTGGACTGGAAGTAACGCACCGGATGACGCACGCCCAATGAACGGAAATAGTCGTCAATACGTTCGACATAGCGCCGCATCACCGGACTCAGGTAAGCGTTGACGACGGTGGTGGAGGTACGGGTGTACTCACGCACTTGCGGATCAACCTCGGTACCGGTGCAGACGAACACCCCCGGCATCATCTCCTGCACGATCTCACGGGCACGGCGCTCGTGATCAGGGTTGCGCACCGCCCAGACAAAGGAGATCGCGACGCTTTCGACGCCTTCTTCCTTGAAATAGCGCACAGCCTCGCGCACTGCCGCCTCATCCAGCGGTGTGTGCTCCGATCCATCGACCAAAACACGCCCAGGAATCGGCCGGCGCAGATGGCGTGGCACTATCATATGGGCCGGAGGGAAATCGGCATCATAACGGTAGCCTTCCTCCTTGTGACCGAGGCGGATCTCGATGCTGTCTTCATGACCTGCGGTGCAGAGCAGCCCGACCTTGGCCCCCTTCTTCTCGATCAGCGCATTCAGCGCCACCGTGGTGCCGTTGATGCAAAGGTCACACTGCTGAATAATCGACTCCACCGATTCACCCAGCGCCTCGCTGATCTGGGCCAGGCCTGCCTTGATGGCAATGGTGCCGTCGTGCGGGGTCGACGGACTCTTGAAGACCCGCACGTCGCCAGTCTTCTCAGCCAGCACGAAGTCGGTAAAGGTGCCACCGGCATCCACACCCAGACGATATTTACTACGCATATTATTATCCTCAGTCGTTGGCGTTTGATCACGCAGAATGTCGATGGGCCTGTTCACGCAGACGAGAGGTCTGCTCCTCGTCAAGAGAGCCATCCTGCGGCCGGATGGCAACGCCGTATTCGAGCTCGGCACCTTTCAGCGATACCAAACCATTACGATAATCTTCCAGCACCGCATCGATAGTGCGGCTAAACGGATCGCCGTAGCCACCGCCGCCCGGGTTAACATTAGTGACGCGCTCGCCCGGGTTGATGGTGACGATGGTATTGGCCCGGTAGACCTGTTCCTTTCCGTTACCGGACACCACCAGCCGGCCGAGCTTCTCATCCTGCAGCCCGTTCTTCGCCCCAGCCGCGCCCATAGTCGGAATCTGTCGCCCCTCACCGAAGGCAATCACCGTCATCTCGTGACCAATCGGCTCGACCTCCCAAGCCGTGCCCGAGCCGCCCCGGTGGTAACCTGCCCCGCCGCTGTCCTGCACCAGGCCATAACGATGGATGATGATCGGGTAGGCATATTCAAGTAGTTCGATATCACCGGAACTAAGAGCACCGAAGCAGCTCAGCGGGCCACAGGCGTGCCAGCCGTCCATCACCTGGGTGGCACCCGCACCGGAGATAATCGACGCCAGCACCATAGTGACGTACTGTTCGTCACTACGGGGATCGATGCCGGCGATATTGATACCGCTGGCGTGTCCCCAAGAGGCAGTGACCCGTTCGGGCGCCGCCTTTTCCAGCGCCATGCGCACCGCATCGGTCAGAGTCTCCATGGGAGTCGTGGTGCAGTTGACATGGGGCGCGGGTTCCTGGGCGTTACAAAGGGTGCCCTTCTCGCCCAGATCCACCGTTACGCAGCGATAGAGACCCTCGTTGTAAGGCGGCGGCAGCTGCGCAAACATCATCAACCCCAGGTACACGCCGGACATCGAGTTGCCTTCGTAGGAGTTGATAAAATAGGGTATCTGCGGCGGGCTCTGCACCTCGATATGCAGGCTATCGCCCTGCACGGTCACCTTGGCGGTGATTTCCATCTCACCAAAGCCATGGCCGGCGTCTTCAAGCATTGCGCTGCCAAGATATTCACCATCGGGCACCGAGCGAACCAGGGAACGCATCTGCTGATCGGCCGCGTGCTTTAGCTCGGCAATACAGGCCTTGACCGTATCCACACCGTACTTGTCGAGCAGCGCAACCATGTTGCGCTCGCCAACACGGCAGGCGCCGTACTGCGCATTGATATCGCCTTCCTGATCACGGCGCGCACGCATGTTGGTCAGTAGCAGATTAACCACATCCTCGCGCCGCTTGCCTCGTTCCCACAGCTTGACCGGTGGAATGCGCAGGCCCTCGGCATAAATCTCTTTGGCATCCGGATTATAGCCGGCGGGTACCGGGCCACCGATATCGGTCAGGTGACCCTTGCAGACGCTCCAAAATACCAGCTCGCCCTGATAGAACACCGGTTTGTACATGCAGCAGTCGAGAATGTGACTGCCCTTGTAGGCGGGATCGTTGTGGTAGATCACATCGCCTTCCTGAATGTCGTCTCCGAAATACTCGGCCACACACTTCATCGCCGGAATCAGCGAGCCCAAGTGAATCGGGATATCCTGCCCCTGCAGAATCATCTCCGGAAAGTGATCGAACAGCGCATTGCTGTAATCGTGCGCCAGATTGAAGACACTGGAACGCCCGGTTTTCTCCAGCGTCAGCGTCATCTCTCGCTGCGCCGTCTCAAGCGCGCCGCGGACAACGGCCAGCGTGATCGGGTCTACTGTAGCAGCCATAAACTACCCCTTGTTTGTTCTTGTAGGTCAAAACCCCGTAAAGACCATAAAGCCTTCGCAGGAGATTGAAGCCAGTATAAGAACCGGAACCAGGCATTTATTGACGGCCAGTGAACAGTAAATTGTTGCAGAGGGACACAGAGCGGCAGAGGCTGTAGTAGCGGAAGCTGTAACCGACCTGCGCTGTCACCTAGCACGCAACAGAACAGTCGCTGGGATCCAGAGCGAGCGGCTTCAAGTCGCTCCTGAAGGTAATGCGTGTGTAGGGGGCGTTCAGGGGCTAGGGGGTAGCGTGAAGTGCGCGATCGCGCTCTCAGATACTTACGTATGGTGTTGCGTGGCAGTCCAAGTTCCCGCGCGACTGTATTGATGCCATAACCCTGGTGAGCCAGCACGTTGGTCTTCACTGCTTGCTCCTGGGTCAGCATCTCGGCGGCTCAAACAGGGCGCGATGAGACGCGGTGAGTCCCCTCGGAGTAAATTCTTACAGGTCTGCCCTATCGCATGAGTCAATCTGCTAAGGAGTAATACTCATGCGACTTTTACGCTTACCCGAAGTCCTGTACCTGACAGCTCAGTCCCGATCCGGCCTTTACCGCAAAATTAAAGATGGCGCTTTCCCAGCATCCGTGGACCTTGGAGCTAATTCTGTTGCCTGGGTGGAGGAAGAAGTGCTTGCTTGGATTCAAGCGCGTATAGACGAGCGCGACCAGCCAGATACTCAGTAAACCTTGTAAAATCCAAGAGGCTGTCGCCTCATCTATTTATTTTCCTGCAACCTTCTTTTTTCCTCGAGTAGCCAGGGCATCAAAACGCCGTGATTTGTGGGGTTTTTGGGGCTATTTGCCAAGGTTTGCCGTCCATATGGCACCGGTATAATAATATAACCCCCCTCCCCACTCTCTGAGCGCTCAAGTGCGCCAAGTCTCCATACTATATACATAATTTACTGACTAAACATTTTGTCAGTAATGGTGCGTGCATGGCTACTGAGGATTCTGACTTCAACGGAGTTCATCATGTATCAAAAACGTGTACCGGGAAATCATAATCTGACATTCTGGAACGAATCCGATTATCGCGGCTGGCCTGTCTACAACGGCGGGTTACTGGTCAAGGAGTATCTGGATCGTCTACTTTACGTTATCGACAACGCCACACAGGACTTCACGAGAGTATTTGCTGTACGGGTAGACCTGAGGTGTGCCGGACCGACAGGTGACATCATATCCAGTAATGAAGTCATCGATCGCTTCAAGAAATCGCTTGATTCCAGACTGGATAGCTATCAGAAACGTCGGGCTCGACAGGGCAAGCGTGTCTGCCGCTCAGCGGTCAGAATGGTCTGGGCCAGGGAGTTAAAGGACTCCCGTACGCCACATTACCATCTCTTACTGCTATTCAATCGTGAGCAATTTCACAGATTGGGGGAGTACCACTCTGTTTCTGGCAGTCTCATGACCATGATCAGAGATGCCTGGTACTCGGCTTTAGGTCTCTCGCTGCATTTGGCGCCAGGTCTGGTTTATATCCCAGAGAACGCTGAGTACCACCTTAACCGATCTGATCACTACGCACAGCTGCCGGCCCTGTTTTTCCGTGCCAGCTATCTATGCAAGGTCGACACCAAGTGCTTTGGCCAAGGGCTCCAGAACTTCGGTGGGACGCGCAAGTAACAAGGTCCCGACTGTCGGGCTCTCCTGCAGATGATATGGCTGCGGCTTTGCCGTATGCCCCCTTACAGCAGGAGAACGATTATGTCCGACGATAGCCTATCCATCACCGAACTCTGGATGAGGCGCTACGAACAAGCGCACCCTGAAGCCTTACAGCAGGGGATATGTAGGCCTCATGCCCCGAAGAACCACTGGCAAGCCCATCCGCATAATTCCGAAACTCCGTCACAGCCGTCGAAAACAGGGGGTAATGCGTGTCTTTGGCCCGCTCCCGGAGACCCTATTGTCAGGACAGCCGATCCGGTGGTGCTGGCGGCTATAGAGGCGCGTAAATCGCTGAAGCTGACACAGGCAACCTTTGCCCGTTGCTTGGGGATCAGTCCTCGAACTGTCAGTGAGTGGGAGCAGGGGCGCCGTCAACCCAGTGGTGCTGCACGGACGTTACTGCACTGGGCGGCGCAAAGGCCTGAATACCTAAAGCAGGCCCTTCAAACCTATAGGCAGTGCAAGGCAAAAGGTCTGTCACCAGGAGGAGCCAGTACGTCAGCGCAGTAAATTTCTACGGATGATGACAATGATACAGACAGGTATGTCACTTCAGCCCACGGACGGGATTCCCACACTTTCAAAGGACCTCATCATGCTAGACCTTCCCTCAATTGACGACTCTCAAGAGAATGCAAAAATACCAACTAAACCTATTAATAAGCGCGCCATGAACCGTGAATCCAGCCGCCAATTGCTGGAGAGCCGAAACATCGAGTACTGCACCAACAACGACGGTATCCATCTGATAGTCACCGGTAACGGCTGCTTGATCGACTTCTGGCCAGGCAAAGGCAAGTGGATAGCGCGTGACCACAGCATGTCTGGCTTCGGCGTCTTCAATTTGATCGACATGATCGAATCAGGCCAGCTCTGACTTCGACTGCTCATCGCCGGCTCACATCGTAGAGCCGACGCCATCCGGTGCAGTATTCTGTTAATCGCCTGCACCTTTCAACACCTTCCCTGCGACAGCTTCTGCATATGGGCTACCCGAGCTTAGGGGAAGCTGTGGCCTTTTCGGACGTATATCACATGCACAAACAGATTCAGCTCAACCCGGATCAGCTCGAAGCGCTGAAGGCTATAGAGCACTTTCTCAACACCCCATCTAGCCAGGCGTTCGTCCTTTGCGGCAGCGCGGGTACAGGCAAAACCACACTCGTCGCCAAGATTATTGAGCTTGTTCATCGCTTGGGGATGAACAGCATGCTGGTGGCCCCGACCGGCCGTGCGGCCCAGATACTGCAAGGCAAGCTCGATAGGATGCTACCCAATGCGATTGGGCCTGCCACGGTATCCACACTCCATGGGGCAATCTATTACATGGCGAGCCTGAGCGTCGACGACACGCGCCCAGAGGAAGGGCTCAGTGCTGTACAGATGGATTTCCCAATCAGGAAGCAAGGTAACCCCTTTGATCTGATGATCGTTGATGAAGCCTCCATGGTCGGTGATACCGCGACCTACCAGTCTTCTATGCGCTTCGGTTCGGGCAAGTTGCTGAGTGATCTGGTGGGATACGTCCAACACCTGTATAGGGAGGGGCTAGCGAGTCGTCCGATTAAGTTGCTCTTTGTCGGCGATCTGGCCCAGTTACCTCCAGTAGGAAGTAAGCAATCACCCGCACTTTGTCCAGAATACCTTCATAACAGGTTCGGACTTCAGACTCGGCGGTATGAGTTAACGACGGTCATGCGCCAAGGCGAGAAAAGCGGCATTCTGTCGCTGGCCAACTCTATTCGAGACCAGATCTTTCGCGTAACGGCTGGAGGTATTGCGATACCCTTCAACGGCCAAGATATACGTTCCATCGATTTCCACTCAGCTGTGGGCTTGGTTGCTGCTAATAGCCGTGAGAGGTGTTCATCTGTAGCCGTGGTCTACAGCAACGCGATAGCAAGCGAATATAACCTGGGAGTCCGATCGCAGCTATGGGGCAACTCTTGGGCTTCAGTCACACCAGAAGACCGGCTGCTCGTGACTCGCAACTGCCCGGCTGTAGGACTGAGTAATGGTGACCAGGTGCAGGTGCATACCGTGATGTCGTCGACTGTGATTGAGCAGGTGCGTCTACCGAGTGGTCAGGTAGTCACGTTGCGTTTCAGAGAGCTGAGGCTCCTGTTCAATATCACTGATGACTCCTCGAATACTGTGGAGTGCTTGGTGTTAGAGAATTTATTGTTCTCTGACAAACGGGACCTTGAGGATACCGAGCAGTATGCGCTGCTTGAGCTGCTCAGGCAACGGCATCCCTACGTGGATCCGGATAGCGTCGAGTTTCGGGATCTGATGCAAACAGACCCCTACTACAACGCGTTACAGGTGAAGTTCGGCTATGCCATGACCTGCCACAAGGCCCAGGGTGGTGAATGGGAGCAGGTGATCGTAGATCCGATGGGGCTAAGGCTGGACACCGAGGAGGGTTGTCGTTGGCTGTACACGGCGGTAACGAGGGCGTCAGGTTTATTGATGGTTGTAGATGGATGTCTATGAGGACATTGAGCGAGAGTAGATGATGAGGCGCTTTGCCTCCTGACAGCTGCCGATCCGTCATCTTGATTGCGAAATCAGTGACATTGTGATGTTTAAAATTCTAATTTATATGAAATATGGCCTTAAAATCAGCCTTTTTTCAGAATTCAATCTCACAATGTCACTTTGGTAGAGGGAGTGGCGAGCTTTCCCGTGCCGCCCTACTCTTTGCCTTCAGAGGAAGGATTCCTGAAAAGCCTCCAGTGGCGATTGGCGGTTCGTTGTCCTAGCGGCTCGAACGTGACCCCGAAGGATCGGAGTATCGGCGCCGCAATTTTGAACTTTGCACCCATTGCTCGCGGGGTCTGGGGCCAGACGAATTGCTTGCTATCTGGCCGATAGTCAGAGAGACGCTCTTGCCAATCCTTCACTGCCTCCTCAATCTCGGCCTCGCCGTTGTTCTTGAAACAGCTCAGTAGCGCCTTGGCTACTGGGTTTTCATCCAGTTCATACTCACGGCGAATCTGCTGGTTCATGTTCAGCTGCTGCCAAAAATCTGCATCACCCCGATCAAGGCTTCTAGCAACAAGAACGCCGACTCTACAGAGGTCGTTTAGTTCGCCGTACCGTTCAAAAGCAGGGTCAGTTTCCACCAATGCCCATTGGCTATTCACGTATCCAAAGACTGACAGCAAGCCGTTGAATGTGTTGTTCAACAATGTGCTAGTTGCTGGATCGGAAAAGGATACAGGGGGGGCACCTTCATTTTTTGAAAGCTCAATGGTGAGGGTTCTATCTGCCAAAGGTGTATACGAAACAACACTTTCTAAGCTGTTCAGCATGGCAGGGCAAACCACTCTGATCTCAGTGGGTACTGAGGTGGATTTTGACTTCCACGATATAGTCTTTCCATCGAGTAGGTGTAGCAAGCCTTTCTGGATGGTCTCGGAAACCTCGTCCACACGATCGAAGCTCAACAAGTAATTTCTTAGTGCACAATCATCCAGTTGCTTTAGGTTTTTAGGTAATTGTGGGTCAGCCCACATCGTCGCAGGATCCAATAGTTGCTTTATGGTGGCCTGAGTTGCAGCAGGGGAGAATGGAGTGTCACCGAGTAGCTCTAGCAGCACCTGCTTCCGGTCAGGCATCCAAGACAAGATGCTCCATGCAATGATTAACAGGTCGCTATCTACAGGGAGGTCTGTGGCCTCGAAGAGATGCTCGACCAACCTTGCAGGGATATTGCCTTTGTGAACGTTAAACTCGCAGGGTAGACTGTATTTGGGCTCGATATGAGGATGTTGTTGATTCCATACTTCGTATGAAGGGTCACCCTTGGCGTATCGGACAGTCTCGTAACCGAGAAAAATGTATCGGTTTTTTTCTAAGTCGTAACCCGCTCGACCGAAACAAGGAACGATATCATTAGGCGGCGTAGACGTGCGAAATGTGACAAGTGCTGACTTGACGGCCTTGGAAGACAGGTCTTGTTGGAACTTGTTGAAAAATGCCAGTTTGAGCTGGTCTTCGATCGCTTCAGGCGTTGCCGGCAAGACCTTTCCACTTTTCCACTCTAGCAGCAGAACGCTTTTGATTTCATTTCTGACCAGCGAGAGCTCCTGCTTTAGGATCTCAAGTGCGCTGGCAACCTGCTTATCATGTGCACTTAGCTTGGACCCAAACGGAGTGGCGGTAAAAAGGGAAGTTTGCTTGGACCCAAACGGAGTGCCGGTAAAAGGGAAAGATTGATTGGTGGTTGGCGGACAACTGCTAGGCGAGTGAGGATACCGTCCCTCTGTAGCGAAGCTGTTCGCTGCCCTGTTGTCACCAAAAACATTACCGTGGGCTCCTGGCACTCCAGTGGAGGGGCGAGCGCCTCCATCGTTCAGCCCTTGAGCGCCCGGTACTGCCTGGCAGGGCTCATTCATATTTGTTGAAAACTTGTTCTCCTGCCCAGAATTCTCAGTGGTTTTCGGAGAATATCCATCGCAACCATCCTGAGCCACATACTTCGCTTGTGCCAATAGATGTGCCTTGAGCCGTTTTCTCCTGGCTTCCTTAGACCCAAGAGGCTCATCTTGTTCGCCGTCGTGGGTTACGTCGTCTGCTTCGTCCATGCGCTAACCTACCGGTATTAAAAATGTATTTCTTCGTAACAGTAAAGAGAGGCTGCATTGGGTGCAACTGGAACAGCGAATTACGGGCTAAGCTCCTGATGTCCGCCCCTCTCCATTCGTTGCCTGATCTTACCCAGCCCACTTCAGGTAGAATGAAGCAAGCGTACGGTGAGCACACCGGCGGCGCCCATACACGGCCACGGCAAGAGCCCTGCATCGGCACCTAGATGCTCGAGGATTATCGCCACGCCGGGGTTCGGGCAACCTGAACGCACCGTGATGCAGACGCCGTGCGGCCTGCCAGACGCCCAGACCGTCGTGTGCCAGTACAGTTCATGCGATTCGTGCGACGGTTGGCGAAAAGATAAGCGCAGTGCGGCTTCACCGCACCGAACACCGCGACGCCCCGCGCCAGGTTTGTATCGGACCGGACCACTTATCCAGCGGCTGAATGACCCGCCAGATCCCATCAATGCGCACCGACGCTGCCTGCCCGACCTGCTGAATTTACTAGATCCCCGCTAGCCCGCGCCCCTGATATCACAAATGGTGATCCACCTTATTGCGAACCTGGCACGTCCAACTCAAACAAAAAAATCTCAGATACATATTACCTACCCGATCACGCACCAAGTGCCGTGTTTCAGGGCCGGAGCTCTCCCGGCCCTATTCAATAGCTCATTCGTATCTGGAGGTTTCTCATGACTATTCGTTGTTCAGCCTGCGGTTCGACGCAGGTATTTACCCATGACTATGGCAAAAAGGTGGGCGCTATAGCAGGCGGCGTGGCCGGTACGGTGACGGGGTTCAGTGGCGCCTTGTCCGGCTCGCGTATTGGTATGGCTGTTGGTGTAGTGGGAGGCACGGTCGGCATGGCTGTTGGCACTCTTGCCGGCGCCATCATTGGCGGGTTGGTAGGATGTGTCTCAGGCAGTGTCGCAGGTGCCAAGGTGGGCGCGGTGATTGATGATCGCGTGCTGGATAACTTTGAGTGCCGCTGCTGCGGTCAAACCTTCTCGCTGAGCCTGCCGGATCAGTTCCTGGATGGAGCAGACCGCCATGGATAAGCCTACACTCACCGCGCGCTTTGCCGAGCGTTTCAGTGTCGATCCCGCCAAGCTGTTCGAGACACTCAAGGCCACCGCCTTCCGGCAACGGGATGGCAGTGTACCCAACAACGAGCAGATGATGGCCTTGCTGGTCGTCGCGGACCAATATGGCCTGAACCCCTTCACCAAGGAGATCTATGCCTTTCCGGACAAGCACGCTGGCATTATCCCGGTGGTTGGGGTCGATGGCTGGTCACGGATCATCAACCAGCACGATCAGTTCGATGGCATGGAGTTTCGCAGTGCCGACACCCGCGTCACGCCGGAGGGTGCCAAGGAATGTCCGGAGTGGATGGAGTGCATCATTTACCGGCGCGACCGCTCCCATCCGGTGAAGATCACCGAGTACCTGGACGAGGTCTATCGACCGCCGTTCGAGGGGATGGGTAACAATGGCCCCTTCCGCAGTAACGGCCCCTGGCAGACCCACACCAAGCGCATGTTGCGGCACAAGGCGATGATTCAGTGCTCGCGCATTGCCTTCGGCTTTGTCGGCATCTTCGATCAGGATGAAGCCGAGCGGATCCTTGAAGCCCAAGCCACGGTCGTGGTTGAACCTCAATTGGCCGATCCCGCTCAGGTTCCGGCACGGACCCAGGGCCTGGTCAGCAAACTCATCGAACGGGCCGAGGCGGCCGGTGCCTGGAATAGCGCCCTGGAATACGCGCAGGAACATTTTCAGGGAACGGATCTGGCGTTTGCTCAGCAGCAGATCCACATCGCCCGTCAACAGGTGCCCGCACCGCTTGAGGCGCGCCAAGCGTCCTGAGCCTTGCCCACTAACCCACCCGGGGAGACTGTCACCCCGGCCGGGTGCTGTCTCCCGTTCAGGAGGCTGCATGCGTATCGTGGATCTCTCCCAGCGAACACCCGCCTGGCACCAGTGGCGTAATGGCGGTATCACCGCATCGGAAGCGCCAGTCATCATGGACCGTTCGCCCTATAAAACGCCCTGGCGCCTGTGGGCCGAAAAAACGGCATTGGTACTGCCGGATGACCTGTCCGCTAACCCTAACGTGCAACGCGGTATCCAACTGGAACCCAAAGCTCGCCAAGCCTTCGAGCAGGCGCACCAGGATCTGCTGCTGCCGCTGTGTGCAGAAGCGGACCACAACCCCCTGCTGCGTGCCAGCTTCGATGGCATCAACAACGCCGGTGAACCGGTCGAGCTGAAATGCCCAACCGCCAACGTATTCGAGGAGGTACGCTCAGCCGCAGAACAAAGCAGTGCCTATCAGCTGTACTGGGTTCAGGTGCAGCACCAGATTCTCGTCGCCAACGCGCCCCGTGGCTGGTTGGCGTTCTTTTATGCCGATGAGCTGATCGAGTTCGAGATTGCCCGGGATGATGCCTTCCTTGTAACGCTGGAGGAAAACGCCCGTCAGTTCTGGACGCTGATCCAGACCCGACAGGAACCCGCCAAATGCCCGGAGCGGGATTATTTTGTTCCCGCGGGGGCGGATCAGTCGCGTTGGGCGGCCCTGTCCCACCACTACCTGGAGGTGAACCATCAAGCCAAAGCACTAGAGCAACAACTCAACACCCATAAGCAGGCCATGACCGAGGTACAGCAGCGCCTGGTGGCGATGATGGGCGCCTTCGCCCATGCCGAGTATGCCGGCATCAAGCTCTGTCGCTATTGGGTCAACGGTACTGTCGACTATCCCGCGCTCATTGCCGAGCAACTGGGCGAGATCGATGAAGCCACACTATCACCATACCGCAAGCCCGCGGCGGAGCGTATTCGCCTCACCGTCACTCAGCCCGAGACGGCAGACACGACTATTCCTGCAACGGTCCCAACTGAGGAGCACACGGCTCAGGTGCGCAATACGCCCGACAATCAGCCTCAACCCGCGTTGTCCCCACAGCCACCGCGTTCATTTTATTTCTGAATAGCCGACCTTCGCGCTATCCACAACCATCACCCCATCCATAAAAGCCCCCAGACCTGAAGGCCTGGGGGCTTTTGTATTTATGCCGAGGTTAATCATGACGGATACAACGCACTACCTGGTTCAGGTGAACACCACCTTCAACGTGCCCGCCCCCGACAGCTTTGTGCTGGAGGGATACGGCCCTGACAATGACCATCCCAATATCCCGCGCCGCAGAGATGAGTATGTGTTTCGCAAGGAGGATCTGCGCGATGTATTGGCCTTTTTGTCCAACCCAGACGGTGACGGTCTGTACATCAGCGGCCCCACCGGGTGTGGCAAAACATCGCTGATCTGCCAGATCGCCGCACGCCTTAATTGGCCCGTACAGCAGATCACGGCCCACGGCCGGTTGGAGCTGTCGGATCTCACCGGGCATCACACCCTGGTCAACGGCAACATGGCCTTTGTTTACGGTCCCCTGGCGTTAGCGGTTAAACACGGCCACCTGCTGATCATCAACGAACTGGATCTGGCAGAACCGGCGGAACTGGCCGGGCTCAATGACATCCTCGAAGGTGCACCGCTGGTCATCGCCCAGAACGGCGGTGAAATCATTCCGCCCCATCCCAAGTTCCGCTTCATCGCCACCGGTAACAGTGCCGGCAGCGGTGATCAGACGGGGCTGTACCAGGGCGTTATGCAACAGAACCTGGCCTTCCTGGATCGCTTTCGCCTCCTTGAGGCCCGCTATGCCGACACGGCTATAGAAGAAGCCATACTCGAGCGCGTCGTGCCTGCATTACCGCAGCTCTTCCGGCAGAAGATGGTGAAGGTCGCCAACGATATCCGACGCTTGTTTATCGGGGGTGCCGACAACGGCGCCGAGCTCAGCATCACGCTGTCAACGCGCACCCTGCTGCGCTGGGCCAAGCTGACGCTGGCGTTCAAGGGCGCACCCAATGCGGTGGAATACGCTCTGGTCCGTGCGCTGACCGCCCGGGCGGAACCGGAGCAGCGCGAAGCCATTCACCGTATTGCGGCCGATGTCTTTGGCGATCACTGGGAGGCATGACGCAAGCACATCTGGGTATCGACAACACCACCAACACTGCCAACAGCCATTACCACCCGCGACTCCATAACAGCTCCATAACGCCCCCGGCGACGCGTCATCCATCAGGCTGGCGTGTATCCCCCATATCTTAAGGAAACACCATCATGAGCATTAAGACCCTGGAAAAACTGGTGATTTGCCATATCGATTGTTCCATCTGGAGCGGCCGTAAAAAGCTGCGTCCCGAGGACCTGCGTCTCGTCGATGGCAGTGAGCTGCCCCCCACCGATGTTGCGAGTCTGGGCAGCAAGAAGATCTGTGATCCCGAAGCCCTTTCGCAGTTTGAGCGCCTGAAGAAGGAAGCGCAGCGTCTGTGTGAGCAGATCGGTGTGCGCTTTCTCGGCGGCTATGCGGTACCTGAGGCCCGTATAGCGCAGATACTGCCGGAACTGGACCGAATTGGCCGAGAATTTGCGGCCTGCAAAAACACCTTCCTCGATAACTATGATCAGGTCACCCATGCCTGGATCGCCAAGCACCCCGACTTTGCGGATGCGATTCGTCGCGCCATTGCCCCTGTCGCCGATGTCGCCCAGCGACTGCAGTTCGATTACACGGTCTACCGGATACAACCCTCCCACCAGGCAGCCCCGCTGGATGACAAGATCAACGGCATGGGGCATACCCTCCTGTGCGAAGTGGCCCGGGATGCCAATGAACTCTTTGAGCGCTCCGTGGCCGGTAAAAACCAGATCAGTCAGCGTTCCCTCAACCCCCTGCGACGCCTGCATGACAAGCTCAACGGCCTGTCCTTTCTCGATCACCGCGTACAACCGATGGTCGATGCAATGGACCGACTCTTTCCACAACTGCCCAACGCCGGGCCGATAACAGGTCACCAGTACCATGAACTACTGGCCCTGATTCTGATCCTGTCCGATCCGGACAAAATGAAGCGCCATGGCGAAGGGCAACTGACACTGCAGCACGTGCTGGCCAGTACCCTCCCCCAAGCCGATATGCCCACCGAGGAGGATACCCAACCCACAGCGCTGTCCACACCGCACTCAAAGCCGCACACCGGTCCAGGTTCCAGACCAGCGACGCTGCCGTCGCGCACACCGGCGGCTCCTGCCCAGCCAGGGTCCTACTATTTCTAGCCCAGAGCACCAACACGGAGATATCACCATGCGCTCAAACGCCTATCTGCACTCAGCTACAGAACTGCAACGACTGGAACCTGAACTCTCGGCCTTGATAGAGCCGGTCGACAGCGAGCAGCTGTTCGATGTTCAGCGTTGCCGCCATATCGCTCAACAAAGCTATGCCACCCACAGCGTCGTTATTCCGAAAAACCCGCTGGTTGTTGCATCCGCCGATGCTGCAGGTATCTGGGTGACAGCGATGGTGTTCCTGCCGGCAGGCCCTGACTGAGCGCACCAAGCGAAGTGGTGCAAAGCAACAGCATACAAAAACCCATTCAGGTGATCTCTCACCCGGCCAATCCATTAACCCAACCGGGGTGTCACTCCCTGTGGGGAGTCGCGCCCCTGCCAAGGAGCAACAGATGAACCACCCACTGAAGAATGCACTGCCGATCGTGGCTGCGGCCTATGGTGAAAAGTTTGGCGTCAAAGTCCTCATCCAGGGTCAGGACGCCTATACCGACGGTGACAGCATCGTTATACCGGCCGCCAATCCGGATGATCCCCGTTTTCAGCAGGTCGCCTGGGGTTATCTGGCCCATGAAGCCGCACATATCCGTCATACCGATTTCGACGTGGTGGCTGCGGCGGCCTCCCATCCGCTACGCAAGGCACTGTTGAACATCATCGAAGACATCCGTATCGAAGCCGCACTCGCCCAGGATTACCCCGGAACCCGTCGCACCATTCACGAGGTACTGAGATACATGGTGGATCACCAGCAACTCAGGGTGCCCACGGACAACCACCCCGCTACGTTGTTACAGAGTTGGTTACTGTTCCGGCTGCGTAGCCGCTTACTGGGGCAGTCGGTACTGGCCCTGCTGTATCAGGCCGTGGATGCCCAATTCAGTACGCTGCTTCCGGCGACTGTGCTGTCACACCTAACAGTTATCGCGGATGGCACCCAATACTTGGCGTCCACGGCAGACGCCCTGCAGAGTGCTGATGCCATTATTCAATTGTTTGAGGAGGTTGAGGCGCTTGAGGAGGATGCTGAACAAGTGCCGAGCCCTGCGGGCCAACACGACACCCCTGCAACGGGGAACGAGCCCGATACCTCAGCCACTAACGAGGAGAGTTCTCAGACCTCCCCGAACAACAACACCCAGGACGCCGACTCCCCCCACGAGCCCGGCAGATCATTCGAAGACCAAGACAGGTCATCCGCAGATCGACACGAATCCGTGTTAAAGCAGATTCTGTCAGTGGGCGAAGGTGCATTCACCGCAGACTTGTTCACCCAGGTCGCGACCCTGTTACAGGCCGAAGCGCAGCAACATCAGGGGGCTATGGCATTTAACATGCCCCGGCCAGAGCTGGCACAGCCCGGCGACCCGGGCATTCTGCAACGCGCAGCAGGAGAGTCTGCCCGAATCCGTGCCCGCTTGCGGGGCCTGGTGCAGTCCAGTCAGGACAACCGCCCCCATGCCAAACACCAAGGACGACAGATCGACCACAACCGACTCGCCCGTTCCCAGACCGGGGAATCTCGCCTGTTCCTGACACGCAGCCACCGGGTGGCACCGAATGCGGCGGTGCACCTGCTAGTCGATATATCAGGCTCCATGGCCAAAACCTCCGCTGACAGCGGTCGCAAATACTATCAAATCGCCAATGAAGCCGCCCTGGCCTTAGCGCTGGCGCTGGAAGGCATACCCGGTGTATCGACCGCGGTGAGTTTCTTTCCAGGCTGCGTTCAAGTTGTAGCGATGGCGTTACGACCCCGTCAATCCGTACGTCGAGAGGCAGCGCGCTTTGCCCAGACACCCCGAGGTTGCACACCACTGGCCCCCGCCATGTGGTTTGCCGCCCATGACCTGCTCAGACAAAAGGAGAAACGCAAGCTGATGATCGTACTGACCGACGGTGAGCCGGACGACTGGAACGCCGCCCACGATATCGTCAACCGTTGCCAGCGCAGTGGCTTTGAACTGCTGGGCATCGGCATACAAACCCGCTCGGTGGAGCGGTTCTTCCCCTCCAGCCTGGTCATCAACGACCTGAAAGACCTGAAATGCGAACTGTTCAATGTCACGAAAAACCTGCTGTTAACGCCATAACCCGACACCATCCACTTTCCCATGGGAGACAGACCGCTCCCATGGGAGCGGTCTGTCTCACGGGGTCTCCCGGAGTAGCCTTCAATGAAATATCACAAATTCAAAGCCGGTGAGAAAGCCGGTACCTATGTTGCTGAAACACCTGTCACTGAAGAGGACATTCTGACCATGGCCCACCAGCTATCACGCCAGCGCCTGGCCAAGGGGCGCCGCATCGAGCAACCCGCCGATGCCTTCAGCTATCTGCAGACCCTGATGCATGCCTACGAACATGAAGTCTTTGGCGCGTTGCTGCTGGATAACCGTCATCGGATCATCACGTTTGAGGAGATTTTTCGAGGCACACTGGATGCAGCCAGCGTCTATCCGCGGGAAGTCGTAAAGATCGCGCTATCTCACAACGCCGCCGCCCTGGTCTTGGTCCATAACCACCCATCCGGTGACCCGGAACCCAGCGAGGCCGATAAACGCATCACCATTCAGCTTCGAGATGCCTTAGCTATGGTGGGCGTGCGCACTCTGGATCATGTCGTCGTCAGTACAGAGGGGCATGTATCGCTGGCAGAGCGGGGGGTGTTATAACCGATTTCTGAACATATAGTTCGTTTGCCACCACACCTGACCAAGAAGTCAGTGTTGGTGGCTCCGGACTAAGCTACCTCCTACATTAGCGGTGCTACCGCACACGTGATCTAAAGGCAGAGGCCTAAACCTGACTCACCTCGCAGTAACTGCGCGCCGCTCAGTCAAAATCCTTGTCCTGCCGGTAGCTATCTAGCACGCGCTGGTACTGGCTGGGCGGCGCACCAATATGACGCTGAAAAAAACGGGTGAAGTGCCCCTGTTCGGAAAAGCCCAGCTCCTCGGATAGTTCGCCCAAGGTCCCACCGCGTTTGTCAGCCAGCCAGTTCAGCGCCTTGCTCATCCTCGCAGTATTCAGAAAGATATTTGGCGTCATGCCAGTTTGGTGCTTGAAAAGGGCAAAGAAATGCGCGCGCGACAGTCCACAGGCCCGCGCCGCATTTTCAATCAGATCCTTGTCATCTAGATGCCGCAGCATGTACTCGATGGCACGACGTACTCGGGCATCAGCACCCTCGTAGCCAACAGCGGCCCCGAGCTTCATCAAATGACGCCATTCCGAAAAGTCTTCTATCAACGCAATAAGTAAATCCAGCAGCAGGAACATGATCTTATCTTTCGGTACCAGTCCGAAGCTGCACATTTCCGCAATCAAACGGTCCGCCAAGCGGCGGTTACGCGGACTGAGGTCGATGCAGGGCTGGCGGAAGAAGTCCGGACGAGCGCTAAGCAGCAGCGACTGCTGCGCGGTCGCGAGCCACTGAGGTTCGATATAGAGGGCTAGTATCAGGGTAGGACCGGCACCGGGCTGATAGTCGTAATAATGGGGCTCCCAAGCATTAATAAGCACGGCCGTCCTGTCGGTCAGCGGCACCTGGTGGTCACGCACATTGAAAAACGTGTCCTCACCCGACACCTTGATCAGCATATGGCACTCAGAGTGGGCATGCATTACCAGCGGCTTGTTCATGTCAAGCAGCGCGGCACGCCCGAAATCGCCATGGAATACACGTTGCGCACTGGACACGCTAAACCTCCGGCTTCATTCTGACAACAAGGCCTTGCTGTCGACTGGCTCCGGCTCGCAAGCAAGTCCGGCTACCGTGTCGACGTCTCTTATTATGTTAGGGTCACTGAGTTCGACCCGCATACAGGCCTGCGGTTGCAACTGCAGCACGGCTCGCGCCCCTTCGTCGCCATCGAGACCTTGCAAACGCGGCCAGAAGTCCCGACCGAACAGCACCGGATGACCACTGCGCCCATTATATATCGGTCGTAAAATCCGGTCATGCGTCGCCAGGCGGGCCAGCCGGCGATGGGAACTTTGCGCGATCCAGGGCATATCACCCAGCACCACCGCCAGCGCCTCGGCTTCGATACCCGCCAGTTGTAGCGCACTGACGCCATCCGCCAGGCTGGCACCCAGTCCACGCCCGGCATTTGCAGCCCGTACTACGCCAACCGGTTCCGTCACACCCAGTTGCCGAGGGTCGTCTGTTTCGCGTAGCACCACGAAAACGGCACTGTAAACCTCAGCAACTGACGCTAGTGTAGCCTGCAGCAGGGTCCGGCCATCAGCCAGTGTCGCCTGCCTCTTGTCCGATCCAAAACGGCGTCCAAAGCCCGCGGCCAGCACTAGGGCGACGACTGGATCAGAGCTCATGGCGCGCCCGCCCCCGATACAGGCGCAGCACATCGGCCATCGCCGCTAGGGCAATCTCGGACGGTGACTTGCTGCCCAGGTTGAGCCCGATCGGCATATGTATACGTCCAAGCTGTGTCTCATTGAGGCCGCCGATGCGTTGCAGACGTTCGGCACGCTTGGCCGACGTCTTGTCGGAACCCATCACGCCAATATAGAAAGCGGATGTCCGAACCGCTTCCATCACCGCCAGATCATCGATCTTGGGATCATGGGTCAAAGCAAGTACCGCCGTGGCGGCATGGCAGTTCCCAGCGGCAATATAAAGTGAAGGCAAAATGGGTACGACCTGCGCATCGCCAAAGTCATAGAGTCCCTGTACTTCATCTCGCGGGTCACAGGCGATTACCTCGCAGCCCAGTGTGCGGGCAAAGCTGGCACAGGCTTCAGCCACCGGTGAAAATCCAGCCAAAATAACCCTCAACACAGGGCCGAGACGGATGCTCACACGATCCCTAACCCGTTCTACCCGGGCACCGCCTTCTGCACCGTCTTCAAGCAGCCACATGGCGCCGGAGTCGAGATCGACCTGCCTAATCAGCCGCTGCTGTCCCTGTAAGACTTCCAGAATCGACTGCAGATGCTGTACCAGCTCCTGACCGCCAGCCGGGTGTTCGACCAGCACCTGCAGCGTACCACCACAGGGCAGCCGCAACCTCCGGCTCTCCTCCTGGCTGTCACCGTAGCGGATCTGCTGAACCGACTGGCTAAAGCCTCCTTTTGCTAGGCTGCCCAGAAACTCTTCCTCGACGCAGCCTCCGGACAGAGAGCCGACATACTCACCGCTGCCAGTGGCTACCAGCATTGCACCCGGCGCACGCGGGGACGAACCATAGGTCGATATCACAGTGCAGAGCCAGATTGGCTGGCCAACCCTCGCCCACTCGAGCGCACGGGCGACCACCTGAAGATCAAGATGACGCATGGAGTCACCTCCTGCAAGGTCTGTTACGCTGCGGCTCCCTGCTGCGCGAAAGTTAACGACGATAACGTCCGGCACTTGCTGGCTTGCAAGCGCCGGAAATATCTGCGGCTACCCCATACGATCAGGCTTTTTCCTTGCCTTCGTTCAGCAACATCGAAACGACCACACCTGCGACCAGAGCCCAGAAAGGTGCACTGACTCCAAACAGCGATAACTTGCTCATCGCCACAACAAGCGCGATGAAGGCACCAACCTGATAGCCCGAAACCTTGTTGAAAGCCTGTTGAAAAGCAGCCAGTAATACACCGATCATCGCCAGTCCCGCCACTACCACAATCAGCGACTTGGGCAGTGCCAGAATGAAAGGCACCGCGCCACCGGCAAAAAGCCCGAACAAGCAGAACAACACACCGTTGACTAGAGTGGCGCCGTAGCGGTGCTCCGCCTCATCGCCGGCCTGGGGAGACGAACAGATAGCAGTCATCGGGCCCGCTATATTCGCATTGTGGCCACCCAAGGCTCCGGCCAGCATGCCACCGATACCAGAGACAATGGTCATTGCATTGACTGGAGGCTTGTAGCCCTCGGCCATCAGCACACCAGTTGCCTGGGCATTTTCGGCCCCGACCACCAGAGCCGCCAGCGGGATCGATATGGCAAAAAACGCATCGAAGGTAAATGTCGGGACAGTAAATTCCGGTGCCACGAAAGCGATATTAACATCGGCCGGATTGACGAGTCCCATAGACAGCGCCGCACCAAAACCCACCAGACCAGCCGCTAACACGGGTGGTACGGATTTCAGATAGCGCGC
Source organism: Marinobacterium profundum (assembly GCF_001528745.1). Taxonomy (GTDB): domain Bacteria; phylum Pseudomonadota; class Gammaproteobacteria; order Pseudomonadales; family Balneatricaceae; genus Marinobacterium_A; species Marinobacterium_A profundum. The sequence goes on from NZ_BCNS01000072.1 coordinate 25,450, forward strand.
AACCAGGAAAAATACCAGCGCAGCCAAACCGGCCATGATTGGATCGGCACCGATTGACTCGGCGGCACCAATAGCGAATCGAATCAGCGCGCCGGCGATCATCGCCATCACGATCGGCATCGGCAGCCAGCGCATCAGTTTGCCAATCACACCGGTCAGTCCCAACACCAGTACGATGGCACCGCTCATAATAAAGGCGCCAACCGCTTCGCTAAACTGCAACCCACCCAGGGCCGCAATCAGGATAGCCGCGCCCGGAATTGAATAGGCACCGCAAATCGGCTGACGGTAGCGCAACGCCATGCCGAGACTGATGAGTCCGCCGAGAAAATAGATCGCGAACAGCCACGCCACTGTCTGACCGCTGCTCAACTGACCGGCTTCGGCGGCACGGATGACAATCAGCGCTGGCCCCGAGCAGCCAAATAGTGCCGCGACCACTCCGGCACTGATGGACTTCAGATTCAGCGCCTGGCGCAGGCTGCCTACATTTGGGGTTTTCTGCATCAGAGAATCCTTCAGCGCCGTGGCAGCAGAAGATTGGGAACTGTTGGTACTCATGGTAGTACCCTCCATCTAATTATTTTTATCGCGTTTGTTGCCGAATCCCATCGAGTCACGACAGGTCCGGCAAACGGAGTCCGGGTACCGCTGAGCAAGCGGTATCCGTGCATTCATACCGACTTAGTTGCCACAGAACACCGCCTTGCGCTTCCCGTGAAAGGCCTCGACCCCTTCACGGAAGTCATTGGAACTGCGCAGACGGCTGTAGCAGTGGCCTTCCATTTCGATGGCAACAGCCAACGGCGCATCCTCATTGTCGTTGATGAGTTTTTTCGCGGTCCGCTGGGCCAGGGGCGAATAACGGCGCAGCTCATCGACCAGTGCATCGGTCGCCTGAACCAGTTCGGCATCCGGCACCGATTCGGTGGCAATGCCCCAGTCCAGTGCCTGGTCAGCACCGATACGCTTGGCCCGCATAACCATGTGTTTTGTACGGGTGTTACCGATGATTTTCTGCAAGCGCGCCGACCCACCGGAACCCGGAATCTGACCTAGGTTCTGCTCCGGCAGTGCATACAGGGTCGAACTCGCGGCAATACGAAAATCGCAAGCTAGCGAGAGCTCGAAGCCAACACCGAAGCAGTACCCCTTGTTCGCCGCGATCACGGGCTTTTCGCAACGCACAGGCGCCGCGACATTCCAGGCCAGTTTGGAGACATGCTCGGGCGATGCCTCGAGGAAGCCCTTGATATCGCCACCACTGGAGAAGTGTTCGCCCTCAGCCCGTAGCACAATAACCCGTACCGCCGGGTGAGCATCCAGTGCCTCGAATACCTGTCGCAACACATCGCGCTGCGGCATCGCGATAACATTCAGCGGCGGCCGCTGCAGGATAATGTCGCCCCGCTCGCGGCTGGCGTCGACCTCGACCCGAAAGCCGTCGAATTCGGATGCGAGGAACTGTTCGATATTTATATTCTGCATGATGCTTTCCTGTATTAAGCGGGGATTGAAATAGTAGGTTTCTGACTGTTCTCGCCTGCCCGGAGCAGACGTTTCAGTACCTTGCCAACCGGTGATTTCGGAATCTGGTCGACGAAGATGTAACGGCGCGGGCGCTTGAAGCGTGAAAGCCCGGACTCCAGACAATACTGGTCTAGAACCGCATCCTCGATCGGCTCGCGGGCCTTAATATAGGCGGCGATAATCTGTCCCCACTGCTCGTCGGGCAGACCCACTACCGCGACCTCCTCCACCTGGGGATGGAGCGATAGCGTATTTTCGATTTCGGCGGGACTTACGTTTTCTCCGCCGGTGATGATCATGTCGTCCACTCGACCGGTGACGAACAGGTCGCCCTCGTCATCGAAATAACCAGTGTCACCGGTAAAATACCAGCCTTGTCGCAGCGACTTCGTATCGGCATCCGGTCGGTTCCAGTATCCCTCGAAGGCTTCGTCACTGCTCAGGTCGGCAATGATCTGTCCCTCCTCCATCGGCCGTGCGGAGGCTTCGGGCGATCTGGCCTCGATCGGGATCACACGGATCCGCTGATTGAGCCCACTGCGACCCGAGGAGCCGGGCTTGTAGCTGGCCTGCTGATCGATGGTGAATGTGTAGATTTCCGAACTGCCGTAGTGGTTGACGAACAGCTGCGGGCTGAATGCCTTCTCGACTCGTGCCATCAGACCCGCACTCATCGGCGCTCCGGCAAACCCGATTTTCTCGACACTGCGAACCCGCTCGGGCGAGAAGACCGGGTGCTCGATCAGCATGTGGTACAGCGTCGGTACCAGATACAGATTGCTGACGCGCTGCTGTTCGATCGCATCCAGGGTGGCTTCGACATCGAACTTGGGTACGCAGACAAAGCAGCCGTCTACCAGCGCCATTGACAGCAGTGACCGCACCCCCATGGTGTGGTAAAGAGGCATCACACCGAGGGTGCGTTCGCCCTGTCGGTAGAGGTTCTGGGCGACATGAGCCACGGCCGCCGCCCGTTCGGCTCGATGCCGTCTGGGCACGCCTTTAGGCTTGCTGGTGGTGCCTGAGGTATACAGCATCAGGGAATAGTCATCGGCGCCAGCACGCTGGATGGTCTCGGCTGGTGCCTGCGCGCACAACTGCGCAAAGGTCATTGCCTCAGCATCGTCCGTTACGTTCACGGCAATACGTGGCAATACACCGGACTGGGCGCAGCCACGGACGGCCTCGGCCGCGGAATCATCGTAGGCCAGCGCCCGAATCTGACCGTCCTCGATACAATATCCCACCTCCTCAGCCGTGGCTCGCCAGTTCAGCGGCGTGATAATAATGCCGGCAAACTGACAAGCCCAGTGCAAGGTCGCCATTTGCCAGCGATTCTGCATCACCACCAGCAGACGATCACCCTTGACCAACCCCAGCGATTCCAGTCCACAGGCCGCGCGCTGAATATCGTCGAACCACTGTTCGTAACTACGCTCAATATCACCATCCGTGACGGCGATATCTCTGGGCCGACGTTCTACCGAGGCGAGGAAACTGCGTCCGAGATCAAACATTGTTATTGTTCTCCTGTTGGGTTTTTCGTTCATGGGCAACGTCGAGCACCGCTCGAACGATGCCGGTGTACCCGGTGCATCGACACAGATGTCCGGATAACATGTCACGTACCTGGGTTTCTGTCGGTTCAGGTTCACGCTCGAGATAATCGACACAGGACATCAGTATTCCGGCGGTGCAAAAGCCACACTGCAGCGCATGGTGGCGCCGGAACGCCTGCTGCAGGTCGCTCATCAGATCCTCATCGGCCAGCGACTCGACGGTCTCGACCCTACTACCCTGAACCTGAACCGCGAGCATCAGGCAGGAACGTACCGCCTTGCCATCCACCAGCACCGTGCAGGCACCGCAGACGCCATGTTCGCAGCCAACATGCACCCCGGTTGCCCCGGTCTCATGGCGCAGGAAATCGCATAGCTGTGTACGCGACTCGGCATAGCCTTGGCGCGCCCGACCATTCAGTTCGAACTGCACGACAGTGCGCGGTTTCACAACGGCTTCCATATTAGTACCCCTCTTCTATCAATCGCTTGCCCAATTCCCGCACCATCTGGCGCCGGTAGGCCGCGGTGGCCTGCACATCGTCCTGAGCGTCCAGCGACCAGGCCGTTTCATTGAGCGCGCCGGCCAGATCCTGGTCGCGCTCGAGATTGCGTGCCACCGGCCGGTCGGCCACGCCACCGACGCCGAGTCGGATCGCATCGGCGCCGATCACCGCGGCCAGCGAGACAATCGCGAAGTCGCCGTGACGCATCGCGATTTCGTTAAAGCGGTACTCGACACCGGGCTGGCTCATTGGGAAACGCACCTCGGTCAGCAGCTCGTCAGGCCGCCGGTCAGTGGTCAGGATGCCTTGGAAAAACGCCTCGGCGACAACAGTGCGCCGCCCGCGCTTCGACTCCAGCACCACCTCGCCACCCAACGTCGTCAGGCACAGTGGCAGCTCCGCGCTGGGGTCGGCGTGGGCCAACGAACCGCATACCGTGCCTCGGTTACGAGTCTGGAAATGGCCTATCCATGGCATCGCCCGGGCCAGCAGCGGCACCGCCTCGGCCAAGCCAGGCCAGCTCAGCAGCTCGGCCTGGCGTACCCCAGCGCCGACAGCGAGATGTCGCTTTTGCGGTTCGATGTAGTGCAGCTCATCGATACGGTTGATATCGATAAGCAGCTTCGGCTGGGTCATGCGCATGTTCAGCACCGCCATTAGCGATTGGCCGCCGGCGATGATGCGTGCGTTCTGGCCATGTTCGGCTAGCAGTGCCAGTACATCCGACTTGCGAGTTGGGGAGACATAATCGAACGCGGCGGGTTTCATGATTCATCTCCTTTGCTGATAAGGGCGTTCAGCCAGGCCTTCAACCGCAACCAGAGTCCTGCCTGAGGAGCCACACCGCCAACCTGCTGGGATAGGCGACTGAAGATTTGGCCGATGATCACTCGCGAGGCGCCCTGCAACATACGCCCACCGACCGCCGCGATCTTGCCGCCCACAGCCGCGTCGTACTGATAGTCGAGCCGCGTGCCGCCATCCTCCAACGAGCTCAGCCTGATTCGGGCACGCCCTTGGGCGGAACCCATCGGGCTGTTGCCCGAACCGCTGAGACAGAGGCTATGGGGAGGCTCCAAGTCGCTGAGTTTGACCCGAGCCTGAAAGCGCGCGCGGATCAGACCAACCCCGATGGTGACATCCGCGCAGTAGCTATTCTCGCCCTCCAGCTCCAACTGATGACAGCCGGGGATGATCACTGCCAGCACCGCCGGATCGAGCAGGCTGTCGAATACCTGCTCCGGCGACGCCGGTATACTCACGCTGCCGCTGGCCTGTAGAGTCGAGCCGCCCGGTATGGCCGGTGCTTCCGCGCTCTGTTTCAGGTGTTCGGGTGCTTCCGGTTCGTCGATACCGATCAGGCCGCGGACCCGCGACGGTGTCAGCGGTAATCGGATGTCATCGCACCCCAGCGCATCGGCGACGGCGTTAGCGATACAGACCGGCGTACTCATGTTGTTGCCTTCACCGGCACCCTTGGCGCCCAGCGGGGTAAAGGGTGATGGCGTTTCCATATGCAGGATCACCGGTTCGATAACCTCAGGCGCCGTCGGAATCAGATAGTCCGCCAGGGTGCCCGACAAGAAACTGCCGTCGCTGCCATATGCGAACTCCTCCATCAGCGCAGCACCGAAACCTTGAGCAAAGGCGCCGCGCACCTGGCCGTCGACCAGAGCCGGATTGAGCAGGCGCCCGGCATCGTGCATGGTCACATAGCGGTCCAAGCGAATTTCGCCGGTCACGCGGTCGATTTCGAGACCGCAGAAATCAAAGATGAAGCCATAACAGAGCGAACTGTTGATGCGGTCGTCGTCCCCCGGCGCCGTCAGCTCGGGCGGCGACCAGAAGGCCGTTTCGCGCAGGCCCCCGCCTTCGTGTTCAGGTAATGTAGCCGGCGCCCAGTGGGCGGCCCCTGCGAGACGGTGAAAGGGCATCGGGTTGGCACCCTCAGCAAACACCTTGCCATCAGCAAAGCGAACCGCCTCGGCTTGGACACCCAGTTGCCCGGCCGCGATCAGCGCCATGCGGTCGCGGATAGCCACGGCGGCCCGGTACACGGTGCCAGCCACAGCACCGGCGAAGCGACTGGAATAGTTACCGGAGGCAATGGACCAGGCATCCTTCTGGGTATCCAACTCGACATTGACGCGGATCGATGCAAAGGCGACACCCAGTACTTCCGCCACGACCTGGGCCACCACCGTCTGATGACCCTGCCCCTGGGGAGTGGAGGACACATGTACACTGACATCGCCCAGCGGCCCGACAGTAATGGTCGCAGTGCTAACGGCACCATTCTTCGGGCCGGCTTTGCGCCGCTCCTCCGGCGTCATCGCAGCGGTGATATAACCCATGTTTGAAATCGAGGGTTCGACCACGGCGGCATAACCGATACCGTACAGCCGCCCTTCGGCACGTGCGTCGTCACGCCGGCGCAGCAGCTCGGCCAGACCGCCGTCCACCACAGCCTGGCCAACCGCGGCCGGATAATCGCCGGAGTCCAGCAGCGCGCCGGCCGGGGCCTGGTAGGGAAAAACGCCGGCGGGGATCAGGTTGCGACGGATCACTTCCAGCGGGTCGAGGTCGAGTTCGACCGCAATCCGCTGCATCAAGCGTTCCAGAGCGAAGTAGACCTGGGGCCCGCCAAAGCCTCGGTTCAGGCCGGTCGGCGTCTTGTTGGTCAACACCACGCGGTTGCGTACCAGCAGATGGCGAATACCGTAGGCGCCGGTCAGGTTGCCATGCATACGATAAAAGGTGGCCGGCTCCGGAGCGCGAAGATAGGCACCGCAGTCGTCGATCTGGTCGTAGCGCAGTGCCGTAACACGTCCATCGGGCTCAACGGCGGCTTCGATCTCGGTGACTCGATTGGTCGCAGAGGACGCTGCCTGCAGGTGCTCCAGTCGGTCTTCGACCCACTTTACCGGCGCGCCAACCTTGCGCGACGCCAGACCCATCATCACGATGTAGGGAAAGACACCCTGCTTGATGCCGAAACTGCCGCCGGAATCCGGCGGAGTGCGCAGACGCAGGCAGTTACCGGACACTTTCAACGCCCGTGCCATCACCGAGTGCAGCGCATAGGGCCCCTGAAAGTTAGACAGTACATCATAGGTACCGGAAGCGCTCTGGTAATGAGCCAGCACCACGTAGCACTCCATTGGCGTACAGGCGCTGCGGGGATATTTAACCTTTAGCGAGACCCGGAACGGGGCCTGTTCGAAGGCCTGCTCGGGCTCACCGTAACGGAAATGGCGTTCGTTGACGACATTGCTGCCAACCGCCTCGTGCAGTACAGGTGCCGTATCTTCAATGGCGGTTTCAGGATCGACCGACACCGGCAGTGTTTCATATTCCACCTCGATCGCGTCGGCAGCATCCTCGGCTAGGTAACGATTGTCAGCGATTACCACACACACCGGTTCGCCCGCATAGCGGACCTTATCGATGGCAACGCACCAGTGCTCCATGGGCTGCCTGACACCGACTGCAAAAGGCGCTGTCCAGCGCGCCACATCGGCGCCGGTCAGCACCCCATGCACGCCCTGCATGGCCAGGGCTTTTTCGGTATTGAGGGAGAGAATCCTGGCATGGGCATGGGGCGAGCGTACAACTGTCGCATGCAGGGTACCAGGCGCGGTCGCGACGTCGTCACCATACCGACCAAGGCCACGCAGCAGCGCTTCGTCTTCGACGCGCTCGGTACGGGCACCGATTCGGTTGGGGCGGTCTTCAACCGCTAGGGACTGATAAATTGTCATCTCGTACTCTCGCGGCTTCTTTGTTGATATGAGTGCGCGGATCAGCGACTGAGACCAGAGTATCAACCGCCAAAAACTTAAGCCTTGCCTCTGCCAATGAATATCTACCCTAGAATCCAGAGATTTACCCTGGGGTCTGATTTCGCACGCTGTGGATACTCCCCCCGAGGTTTAGAGCCTTGGTAAACAGCCAGCGGCAATAACACTTTGAAGCGAAGAATACATGCACGGCGAAGACATTATTCAGGAGCCACTCTTCACAACGGTGCACCTGGACACTTTCATTCCCAATGACCATCCGCTGCGGCCGATCCGGCAACTGATAGATGAGGCCACGAGGCGTTTCAAACGACTGTTTAATCGCACCTATGCCGAAGGCGGCCAGCAGTCGATTTCCCCCGGAGAGCCTGATCCGCGCGCAACTGCTGCAAGTGCTCCATACTATTTAGAGAGTGCCAATTATCCGAGTCGGTCAGTTACAACTTATTTGGTTCGTGAGACTGACTATTAAGATCCAATATGGCACCTCTCTAGCCTCAGACAGAATCACCTACTGGAACAAGGTGTCGTGACACAGCTGCCAAGGTAGCGGTCAACTCGGCACGGGAACACAAGCTACTGTCCGACGAGCACTTCAGTGTCGATGGCACCCAGATTCAGGCATGGGCGTCGCAGAAAGGATGGTAGCGACGACAAGGGACCGGACGGGCCCGCCGGCCGCAATGCAGAACGCAATGTCCGGGTAAGAAACGCAGCAAAGAGACCCATCAGTCCACCAAGGATACGGAGGCTCGGTGACCAACAAACGCCATCAGCAATGGTCACATCAGGCCTATCTGGTCCATACATCATGAAAAGCCGTTATGGATGGATTGTGAAGGCCAGCGCTAGTCTGACGGCGGGCACAACCGAGCGTGACGTCGCGATTTTCAAAACTCCGTTAGGGTAAACACCCAAAATAAAAACGCCGAGCCCCCAGGAAAAAGAGAGCAGGGCGATTTTCATACCAAGGACAATAGCTTGAGCGATCCAAGGCTGACTACTTCTCGCGCCAGCGACGCACAACGCCCAGCTCAATATCAAACAGGTCCAACACCCTGCCTAGGCTATGACGAACGATATCATCCAGCGACTCCGGGCGCGCATAAAAGGCCGGAACCGGGGGCGCGATAATAGCGCCGACCTCGGATAGGGCCGTCATATTACGTAGATGATTGGTATGCAGCGGTGTTTCACGCACCATCAGCACCAACCGCTTGCGCTCCTTCAACACCACATCCGCCGCGCGGGCCAGCAAGGAGGATGTGGTGCCGGTTGCAATTTCCGACATAGAACGGATGGAACAGGGCGCAATCACCATACCCAGAGTTCTGAATGATCCGCTCGAGATGGCGGCACCGATATCCTTGTTCGAGTAGCACGCCGTAGCCAGCGACTTCACATAATCAAGCTTGAGACTGGTTTCGTACGCCAGGGTCACCACCGCCGAATCGGTGACCACCAGATGCGTCTCGATCGGCGTATCCCGCAGCAGCTCGAGCAGTCGGATACCATAGATGACACCCGAGGCGCCGGATATGCCCACCACCAACCGCTGCGGTCTGCTTGCTGTCACTGTTTGCATAATGTCCTCACTTAACTTGAAACCGGTTGGCACGCGTACTTCAGCGATGCCCCTTATAAAACTCGGCGGCTTCGATCTTTGCCTGCATATGTTGGCTGATGCTATCGACAAACAGCCGAGCGGCCGGGCTCAGCGGACAGCGGTAAGAATGCACACAGGCCACATGCCGGTGGATACCGGGTTCGGCAAGTGATTGGACTTGCAGCGCGCCAGCCTCTAACCCGTCAGCTATGGTGATCGCCGGCAGGATCGAAACCCAATCGCTGCTCCGGACAAACTCCTCGATGGCCGCCAGGTCATCGATCTCGAGCTTTGGCTGCAGCACCAAGCCCTGCCCGGCCAGAACCTGATCGATCAGGATACGCAGACCGTGCCGACGTGACGGCAGCACCAGGTTAAGCTTTGCGAGGTCAGCGAATGCCAAGGGTCCGGCACCCGTTGCCTGACGGTTGTGTATACCAGTTACGACAAAGAGCGATTCATCCACCACAGGCGTACTAATCAGCGAATCCAGTTTCTGATTCTGGTTGATCAGTGCGAAATCAAGCTCCCTGTCCAACACGCTGTTGACGAGATCTTGGGTGTAGCCGGTGGTAACGTAAATCTCCACTTCCGGGTGATTGGCGGTAAAGAACCGCAACACACTGGGCAGCGCCGTGGTTGTCGCCGAGGCGATTAACCCCACCGCAACCCGGCCGCTAATTTCACCGCCGCGGTCGATCATAGCCCGGCGGGCTTCTAGCAAGCTGCTCAACAGCGGCAAAAAATCCCGGTAGGCCTGGTGTCCGGCATCGGTTGGTTTCATCCCTCTGGGCGTGCGCTCGAACAGCAGCAGGCCGAACTCCTCCTCGAGCTTGGCAATCTGAGCGCTCAGGGCCGGTTGCACGATATTGAGTCGCTGTGCCGCGCGCGTGACCGACCCCTCGTCATAGAGGCAGACGAAGTACTTCAATTGTCTGAATTCCATCACAATCCCCCATCAGGTAGTGATTAGGCCGACGAGAAGAGCCGCTATCTACCAGGCTAATGGGCTTCAATCCTTGCCCGGAATCGCCGCAGCCCTTGCCGTCTGGGCGGTCGCACGAGCACGGTAGCCGTACAACACCAACGCCGCCGCAAACCCGTAGCCTGCAATCGAAAGCTGTGCCGAGGGCAGTATGATCAGCGCCACCGCGGTCAGGGCCCCGGCCCTGCCCACGACGTTCAGCGGCCGCCCCAGCCAGCCCACCACCACAACCGCGATTAGGGCGGTTGCCGTCAGCGCCTGGACGACAGCCACCGCAACCTCGAACACGCTCCCCCAGAGTACCAGTGTCGGCTGCAGCATCATGGTCCAGGCGATCGCGAGCCCGGGCAGTGCCAGCTTGAAAGCCTGCCAACCTGCACTGTTGGCGCTACAACCAGCGATACTGGCCCCAGCATAGGCCGCCAGCGCGACCGGCGGCGTCACATTGGCCATCACCGCGATATAGAAAATGAACATGTGTGCCACCAGCGGATCGAAACCCAGTTCCGCCAGTGCCGGCGCCACCAGAATTGCCGCCATGATATAGGCCGAGGTGGTCGGCATGCCGCAACCCAGTACCAAGCACCCCAAGCCGCCGAGCGCCGCCGCCAGCCAGAGGTTGCCGCCGGCTAGGTCGAGTATCACCGAAGTGAACTTGGTACCCAGGCCAGTCATACTAATCACCATCACCACGATGCTCGCCAGGGCACAGGGCAGCGCCACCACGACGGCCCTTTCGCTGGTACGAATCAGAGCTTCGACCACCGCGCGCAGCGGCTGTCGCGTTTCCTTGCGCAGGCAACCCACTAGGATAGTCAGCAGCGAGGCTTGGGTCACCGCCGACACCACGTCGTAGCCGCGGGCGATCTGCCCGACCAGCCACAGCAGCGGCAGCAGCATATGCCAGCGCGCCAGCAGCGAAGCTTTGACCGAACCGACGTCAGCCAGCGCGATCGGCTTGATGCCTTTCAGGCGTGCCTGCAAATGCACGGCCACCATGATACCGGCGAGATATGCCAACGCCGGTATTAGCGCCCCGAACGCCACTGTCGAGTAAGGCACCTGTAGAAAGTCGGCCATGATAAAAGCTGCCGCGCCCATCACCGGCGGCATGATCTGACCGGCGGTTGATGCCGCCGCCTCGGTGCCGGCGGCAAAGGTCGGCGAATAACCGGCCTTTTTCATCAGCGGAATAGTGAAAATGCCGGTACTCATGACATTGGCGACGGCACTACCGGATATCGATCCGGTCAGGGCCGATGCGACCACCGATGCCTTGGCGGGCCCCCCGACCCGGCTACCGGTCAACCACATTGACAGGTCCATGATCAAACGGCCACCACCGAAGGTATCGAACAGGGCAGCAAACAGAATGAAATAGAAGATCACCTCGGCCGAAACGCCGGTAGGTACACCGAAGAGACCACCTTGCCCCAGAAACAGCGTATCGACGAAGATATCCAACCCTTCTATGCGGTGCCCCAACAGCCCCGGTATCTGGCTGCCCAGTAACTGGTACAGGATAAAGGCCAGGGCCAGGATCGAAAGCCCTGCGCCTAGGCGTCGACGCGCGGCTTCAAGCACCAGCAGCAGTAAAGCCCCTCCCAGTAGGTAATCCCCCGAAAGTACCGGGTCTAGCTCCGGAATCCGGTCGTACAGTCGTTCCAGACTCAGGGCCAGGTAGACTACCGGCGCCAGTGCCAGCGCCGCGGCCAGCATCTGCACCGGGCCATTGACCCGCCCACGCAGCGCCAAGGCAAGCCCTAGGGCACAAGCAAAACCGATGTGACCGGCACGCCGGATCAGCAGATCCGTATCCGGCCAAATCAGCAGTGCCAACTGAAACAACACCCAGCCGAGTGCCAGCAGGTTCACCGGCTGCCAGAATGCCCGCCAGCTGGTAAGTGCTACTTGCGAGGAAGCCTCCGGATCGCTCTTCAGGACATAGGCTGGCGCCGTGGTTATCAATGGTGCGCTCATTGAATCCACCCTTGCTCTCGGTAGTAGCGTGCCGCACCGTCATGCAGTGGCAGGCCGATCAATTCCTCGTTCCAGGCAAGCGTCGCGCAGTCAAATTCGGACAGCGCCTTGTGTCCGGCCTTGAAGGCGTCCTGATTCTCGCAAATAGTTTTTACGACCCCATAGGCCAAACTATCATCCAGCTCGGCGGACGCAATGATGCTGGTTGTGGTCAGCGGCAACCTCAGCGGCAACTCCTGACTCCGATAGATACCCGCGGGCAACGTGCCGGTATTCCAGCCATAGCGGGCTTCCATCCCGTCCAGCGTCTCGTCGGTCAACTGCAGAAAACTGATGTCGCGGGTCTCGGCCAACTCAGTAAAGGTCGGCTGGCCGCGAGTCATGACCTGAATGAAAAGATCACCGCGCCCAGAAGCGAAGGCCGATTTCACGGTATTAAAATCGGTGAATGTATAATTACCGCCTTGGCTAGAAACAGCCTCTTGCGAGGCTCCGACCAGGTCCAGAACCTGCTCACCGGCATAGGATCCAAAACTGCCTTTTTTCAGCAACAGAACATTAGCATCAGGCCGGTGCTGCACATAAGCTTCCAGCGTATCCGGCGCTTGGGGTTCATTGGCGGTAATCCCCAGGTAGTAGCTGTCCAGTCCGCCCACCAGGCCGCGGATATTACCGAGCGGCTGATCATAGAAGAACTGCCCTTTTTGCGCCCAATTATTGACCACGCCGAACCCCAGTCCGAGATCCGCCTTGCCTCTGGCGACAAGCAGCGGGTTCGCCGTGCCACCGCCACCTGGCGGTGTATCCACAATCGAGCCCTCTGCGAAATGCTTGCGCAGCAACTCTCCCAGCGTAACCCCGTATACATACCAGCTTGAGCCGACCTTAAATGACGAGACCTTCAGACTGACCGGCTCCTCGAGCGGGTCGATAGCCTGGGCGGCTGGTACCACGGTGAGGGCGGCGGCGGCCAGCAGCCAAATTTCGACAATCTTGCCGGGCCTGCGGGCTTTTATTGTTATCATCTAGATTTTCCTTTTTATTGCGATAGCTATATTTATATTGTCGCATCTTGAAGGATATTCGACGCCGGCCCGAGTCAGTGCATCACCGAGCCGCCGTCAATCACCAGGGTTTCACCGGTCATGAAGGCACTGTCATCGGACGCCAGAAACAGCAATGGAGCGATCAGGTCCTCGGGCATCTGATCGCGCTTGATCGCCCGACTGGCAATCACCGGCCCGGTCAGCCGGTCGCGCATTTCCTCGTTTTCGATCACCCCTTCGCTCAGTACCAGACCCGGTGCCAGGGTGTTGACACAGATTCCGTAATCCCCGGTTTCACGGGCCAACGCTCGCGTCAGGGCTAGAATGGCACCCTTGGATGTCACGTAATGCAGCATATTCGGTGTTCCCTTGAAGGGGGTACCGGAGGAGATATTGACGATGCGGCCGTAACCGTTGCGTTTCATGTACGGCACTACCGCCCGGGCGCAGACAAAGGGACCGCGGACATTAACTGACATTACCCGATCCCATTCCGCGAGATCAATCTGCTCGAAGGGTTTGAGCTCCAGCGAGGCGTAGATCGCCGCATTGTTGATCAGCACATCGATGCGACCAAAACGCTCGACTGTGGCTGCCGCCATTGCAGCTACAGAGGCTTCATCGGACACATTGGTTTTAATGGCAAGGGCTTGACCACCCGCGGTTTCAATCTCACGGGCAACCGCCGTCCCGTCCAGGATATCGGCTAATACGATTCTGGCGCCCTCCGACGCCAGCGCTCTGGCATAAGCGGCTCCGATGCCCTGAGCGGCACCAGTAACAATCACAACCTTGTCTTTCATTCGGTTCACAACACGTCTCCAGTTTGATGCGAGGTCCTCAGGATCGAGCCTCGTTTGAAATCTCTTTTTTCCGGGAAGGTTAGGAAATAAAACCGGTCACTAACCCCGGCTGCCAGGTAATCAGCACTATGACCAGCAGGGTCACCAGTAGAAACGGCAGCAACGGCCAGATAATCTGTCCGGGCCGGCAACCGGTCACCCGGGCTGCGACGTAGAGCGCCGCACCCACCGGTGGCGTCAGCAATCCCAGCGTCAGCATGATGCACATGACAACCCCAAGATGGTAAGCATTAATTCCATAGACGCCTTCCGCCACCGGTAGCAGGATCGGCACCAGCAGAATCAGCGCCGCAATACCGTCAATCACCATGCCTACCACCAAAAGCAATCCGATCACCAGCAGCATGTAGACGAACGGATCTGAGGTAATACCTTGCATCAGCGCGCCGAGATGCTGAGGGATCTTTTCGAACACGATCACCCAGCCAAACACTCCAGCGGCTGCCACCAAAGCCAGCACCACACCACTGTTGATGCCTACACGCAGCAGCATGGCACCCATGTTCTCGGACTTCATTTCGCCGTGGGCAAAGCGCCCGACAAGTGCAGCCATGGCTGCACCGACCGCCGCCGCTTCAGTCGGTGTGGTCAGACCACCGAGGATGCCGCCAATCATGACCACCGGTACGCTGAGTGAGGGCAGACTGCGGAGGATATTGTTCAGCTTCTGTGCCCGGCTGAGGCGCTCGCTGGCAGGGTACTGATAGCGCAGTCCTAGCAGCGCAATAACCAGGATAAAACCACCCGCCATCAGTAGGCCCGGAACAATACCGGCGATGAACAGGTCACCGATCGAGATCTGCGCCAGCACCCCAAAAATGACGAACAGCATCGAAGGCGGAATCACCGGTGCCAGTAAGGCGCCAGCCGCAGTGGTGGCGGTAGCAAAATTGCGGTCATAGCCCTTTCGTTCCATTTCCGGCACCATCACCTGTGCCATCACGGCCACCTGTGCATTGGCGGAACCGACAATGGACGCCAAAATCATGTTAGCGATGATATTGATATAGGCTAGGCCGCCGCGCACCGAGCCCAGGAACACCGAGGCAAAGGCCACGAGTCGACGGGTGATGCCGCCCTCGTTCATCAGTTCGCCGACCAGCATGAACAGCGGAATCGCCAGCAGACCATAATTTTCCAACCCACCGAAGAATTGCTGTGGGTAAGACAGAAACAGCACACTGTTACCACTCAGCTGGATGTAGGCCATTGCACTAACCGCTAGAACCAGCGCGATCGGCAAACCAACAAACAGTAGTACCAGAAAAATCGTCGCAGCCATGGGATCATTCTCCGGAATTAACAAGAACCACGTGCTCAGCGAATTTCGCCTGCGACGCTGTCAGCGTTTGTAACAAGTTGGCTAGGGCATGCACACTGCTACACAACGCCACCAGCGGCAAAATCAGCCAGAACCAGTGTTTGGCGATACCGAGGGTTGCGGTGGGCTCTTGGTAAACGAAATTGAACGACTGCGCGGCAAATACCTCGATATCGAGCCCGCTGCCGATTAACCGAACCGGGTCGAACCAAACGTAACAGAGCACCAGCAGCGCCAAAGTAAAGAAAAGCACCAGAATATCCGCAATACAGACCAAGCACCTCTTGAGCACCAATGGCACTGCATCCTGCAGTAACGTTACCGCTACAGCATCACGGCTCTTGAGCGTCATAGAAAGACCAATCATGGCTAGCCAGACCATGGTAAGGACAGCCAATTCATCAAGCCAAAAAATCGGTGTCTTAATGGCGCGACTAATGACGTTAGCCAGGATCATGACAGGGAGAGCAAGGACCAAGGCCCTCACCATGACCCGCTCACAACAACCGATGCCGTCACTCAGTTTTTGAATAAAATGGATCATGGACACGCCCTAAATACTCGAGAAAGACCGTCGAGCCCGGAGGCTCGTCGGTTGGTTATCAGGCAGAGGGTTACTGGACGCCAGCTGCCTCGCGGCGCAAATCTGCCAGCACTGGCGCCTTCTTCAGCCAGATAGCTTCCCATTGGTCAAGACTGTCACCGAAAAACTCGGGCTCGGCCTGAACTACCTTAACCCCGGCGCCCTGCACGTTCTCCAGCATCTGGGCCTCGATATCGGTATATTGTTCGAACAGTTTGTTCAGGTGTATTTTCGTCACCTCGGCGATCAGGGCTCGGTCTTCCTCATTGAGCTGACTCCAGAGCCGACCAGATATCAGACCTACCACCGGAAACATCATGTGGTTACTCCGCACCAAAGTACTGCCACGCTCATACAATTTCAGCTTCCAGACCAGCTCCATGTCGGCATCGACGCCGTCAACCTGTCCATTAGCCAGCGCATCGTATACATCGGTGAGTGGCATCGGCGTCGCCGCAGCACCGAGCAGTTGGTAGAAATCCAGGACCGGAGCAAAGGGAGTAATGCGCATTTTGCGGCCGTTAATCGACTCGGCACTGTCAGCAGGAAAGGCATTTAGCATCAAGCGCATACCGGCGATGCCGTAGCCCAAACCTACTACGCCCGCTTCGGCTGGCAGTTTCTCGAGCATGCCTTGAGCCACGCGCCCATTCAGCAGTTTGCCGGCCTGTGCGACATTACGAACTAGGTAAGGGGCATAGAGTGCCCCGAAATCGGGGATACGGTTGGTGATCTCGGCCGTCGTCATGAAAGCCATGTCTAGCGCACCGGTCTGCAGTTGCTGCAGCATCCGTGCCTCACTCCCAAGCTGCCCGGACGGAAAGGTGGTGATGCTATAATTACCGCCGGAGCGCGCTTTCAGCTCATCACCCATCGCCGCAGCCGCGACGGTCCAGGCATGAGAGCCAGGAACAATAAGACCCAACCTCAGATCCTTTGCGCTCGCCACGCCACTGAATACAAATGCCACCACAGTGAACAGGGCACTCATCATTGTTATTTTTAGTTTCATTGGTTTTTCCTCGTGGATTATTGTTGCTTCAGGCGGTTTCGTGCCGTGAATCTCTATTCTCTTCGGGCTACCATTTCGGGGTATCGCCTCATTTATAAGTATTGAAGCGCTCTCGGTCTTCTTCACGCATATGCTTATCGCCGGCACCACTAAACAACGTGCCCCAGAACCCCCGATCCAGGTCACTGGTACCGAACAAAGCATCACAGATGGGAAAGGTCAGATTGAAATTACGCTGCTGCATCAGTGCCGGATGATGATGGCTGACATGCATTCTGCGTACTGTATTAACCAGTGGCAGGTTATCCAGAAACTGGGAGTCTTCAATATGGGAAAGCGTATGCAGCCCTTCATACATCAAGTAGTACCCCGCCATCACGATCACGGTGATATAACCGGCATTATTCGACCAGAGAGTCCCGATCAGCAGCCCCACCGGCACCGCACTGAGGATAAACATCACCGGTGCGAACGGCGGGAACAGCAGGGCGCGCCAGTCTTTCTGGTCTTGGAACGAAAGATCTTCATGGGTAAAAAAGCGGTGATGGGAGTGCACATGACGCTGATAAACCATGCGCAGCCCCTTGATAGGCCGATGTAAAATATAACGGTGCGCCGCCCACTCGATATAATTCCCGAACAGGAACATCGGAATAATAAGCAGCCACTCCCAGCGGGTGGCATTGTCGATCTGGCTCCAGCAGTAGTAGAGCGTGCCGAAAGTAACGGTCAGGGTGAATCCGAGGTGCAGTTCACCGCGATACCAGCTCGGGGTGGCGTCACGGTATTCCTGCCGAAACGTTTTTTGTTTTTCGCTCATTTTTATTTCCCTCATTATTGACGGAAGATCTAAAGGGTCGTCCCGCAATTCTGGTAAATATGTTTTATCTCGGTGAAATCGTTCAGCGCGTCATAACCATGCAGACGTCCGATGCCACTCTGGCGATAGCCACCGGTTTCTGCCTCGGCGAACAGCTTGTTGTGGTCGTTCAGCCAGACGGTGCCATTGGCCAGGGCCCGGGCAACCCGCAGCCCGCGGGCACCCTGCTCGGTCCAGACGCTGGCGGAGAGCCCGAAGCGCGTATTGTTCGCCTTAGCGACCGCTTCAGCCTCGGATCCGAAGCTTTCAAGCACCAGCAGCGGACCAAAAATCTCGTCCTGGCAGAAGAACGCATTGTCGTCGCGATGGCTGACCAACCCCGGCGTCAGATAGGCGCCCTGGGCGAGTGAACCGCCGGGCTCCCCGCCCATCAGGACTACTTCGTCGCAGCTGCCGTAAGCCTCTTCCATCTGCCGGGCCACTTGGTCGCGCGCGGTCCAGTCGATCAGTGGACCCATCTGGCTGGAAGGACTCAGGCCAGGCCCCACCTCAAGACGCTGTAGCGCTTGGCACAACTGTTGTTTCATTTCGAAAAGTCGGCTTTCATGCACCAGTACACGACGCACCGCCGTGCACTGTTGTCCCGAAATGACCGTCGCGGCAGCGGCCAGCCTAGGGGCAATGACACTGATATCAGCATCTTCAAACACCAACGCGCAGGACTTGCCTCCCAACTCAAGCGACAATTTCTTCATCGTCGGCGCGGCGTCGGCCATGATCCGCTGACCGGTCGCCGTCGAACCGGTAAAGCAGAGCACCTCAACGTCTGGGGTGGCAACCATATATTGAGCGCCGGAATGGCCGGTCTCAGAAAAGAAATTGATGACGCCTGACGGCAACTCGCAGACCGATGCCAGCGAGGACAACAGTGCGGCCGTGATCAGCGGTGTCTGGGGAGCCGGTTTAACAACGACAGTACAACCGGCCGCCAGCGCCGGCCCAATAGCACGTGCCAGCAACGTCGCCGGCGCATTCCAAGGAATAATCAGCGCCGCCACGCCCGCGGGCTCACGCAGTAGTGATGAAAATTCGCCAGGTGCTACTTCCAGTACATGACCAGGATTATGCCTAGCGAGCCCGGCATAATAGCGAACCTCGGAGATGGTCGCCATTAACTCGCCGCGCGACTGACTCAACACCTTGCCGTTTTCCCGGGTCAGCAGCTCGGCCAGGGCCTCGCGCTCTGCCTCCAAACGATCGGCCCACTGCAATAGCACCTGTTGCCGTAAACGGGGATTCTGAGACCAAGCCGGCAGCTGAAATGCCTTTCGGGCCGCCGCCACTGCTGCACGAGCTTCCGCCTCGCCGCCATCGGCAAAGCGGCCAAGAACTTCGCCTGACGAAGGGTCTAAGCTATCGGCCCAGCGGTCGTTGTCCGAGGGACACCACTCGCCGCCGATCAAATGTAATGCCTGTAGTTTAGTTGTCATGATCGGACTCCTGAGGGGACGGATAGGTGCAGTGCTCACGCCAACTGCCACTGGAAGTGTCGATAACTTGCTCCATATCTAAGTCACTCTCGCCCGGCACGCGGATCCGTAAAAACTTGAAAGGCGCTGCGCTCAGCGGCACTGTCGCATCGAACCCCATCTTGGCGCCAATACCGTCGCAGGTAGAAGGATCTAGCTTGGAACCTTGAGACCCGCTTATCACCACCAAATCCCGGTCGGCTTGGAAGCGAGTTGCCAGAGCCCACTCGACCTCTGTCGGGTTATGGATATCAACATCGTTATCGACGACGGTGACATGCTTGACGTCATAGTGGCTGGCCAACGCACCGAGAATCACGTTTTTAGCCTCCCCCTCCGAGCGCTTATCAATCTGCACATAGAGGTGGTAACGACAGACGCCGCCCTTGGACAAGTGAACGTCACGCACGCCTGAAAAACTGCGTTTGAGATGCGCTAGCAATGTTGCTTCCCGCGGGATACCGCCGAGCATCAGATGCTCCAGCCCCCCGCCAACAATGGTGTGAAACAGCGGATCCCTACGATGGGTAACCGCTTTCACCTTGATTACGTGACCTTCGTCCTGGTCGCCGTAGTACTGCGGAAATTCGCCGAAAGGGCCCTCGGACTCCCGGGTATTTGCCAGCAACCACCCCTCTATAACGATTTCGGCATGTGCCGGTACCCGAATCTGATTAGTTATACAACGAATTACCTCCAGCGGGCGCCCGTGCAGCGCTCCGGCGATCTCGAGTTCATCATGATTGATCGGTACGATCGCTTGGGACGCCAGCAGAGTCAGCGGGTCAACACCGATCACTATGGCGACTTCAAGATCCGCACCCTGTTCTTCAGCCTGCTGGAAAAAGCTCAGCGCATGGCGCGGCAATAGCAGCGCACCCAGGCGATCAGGCCCCGATACCTGCAGTCGATGAATCGAAACATTCTGAATGCCAGTAACAGGATTTCGGACAATCAGCAGTCCCGCGGTGATATAGGCACCGCTGTCGTGCTCGTTATGGGTCGGAATGGGAAACAGTGCTTCGAGGTCAATATCGTCAATATGTTTGACCTCCTGACACTCGGCCTCAAGGATTTCCTGCCAGGCTATCGGGTGCTGACTGGCATTGAGGTATCGTGCCAGAACTTGTGACGGCTCGACCCCCATTGCCTCGGCCATCCAGCGGCGATCGGACAACAACCCGGATATTACAGTTCCTCTATGACCATCCGGCCAGGGGAACAACGTCGCCGCTGTACCATCCAACCGATTGGCGACGGCCGCCACACCAAATTTCAGTGCTACACCAGGGCGGATCACGCTTAGGCGTCCTTGCTGCTGCAAATGATCAATCCAGCCTCGCAAATCGGCGCCTACCGGCAAGATATTACGGGCTTTATCGACGCAGGATGACAGAACTGGAGAGGATACTCCTTGCATAAATACCTCTGAATCACTGTTATTGTTAATGTCCTATTTCAGGACTGAATTAGGTTATCGGAACCTGATAAAAATTCGGGATCGATGAGAGTCAAGCCCTGTTTTTAAGACACTAATACAGATACGAAACCTATTCCATTAGGAAATAATGATGATCGACATCATTAATAGCTATACTAAAACTCTAATTAAAAAATAAAATCGCCATCATCAGAACAGAATACAAGAAGTTAAATAATAATTAAAATCCATACATGGAACTTAATTCTACGGTACTGATTAATTTTTTGGATTACTTAAAATTTTACCAGCGGTTTAACCTAAGCGCTTTTCCCCTGCCTATGAATATCTGCCCTAGAATCCGGTGAATTACCACTGAGTCTGATTTCTTGTTGACCCCAACCAAGCAGATGACACGGCACGGGCCAGCTCACGACCACGTTGCCAGCCGGACGCGGGCCTCGAGGCGAATCCGAGGATCAGCGCCCTTCTGCTGTGCGTCCGTTGCCGTAAAATTCTGTTGCAGCAGGTTCGGCGCCACAGGTAACGAGTGCCGGGAGTTCGTCGTTGCCTTGAACTTGCGCGCCGCCTTGGCCCTCAAGCCCTGGCGACGCAGGCTGGCCGCCACCGTTTTGCGGTTAATCGGTAGTCCCGCGTCATGCAGATCCAGGACTAGGCACGACCTTTGCGTCGATGAAAGGCTTGAGCGACCTGGTGATCG
Organism: Marinobacterium profundum; assembly: GCF_001528745.1. Taxonomy (GTDB): domain Bacteria; phylum Pseudomonadota; class Gammaproteobacteria; order Pseudomonadales; family Balneatricaceae; genus Marinobacterium_A; species Marinobacterium_A profundum. The sequence goes on from NZ_BCNS01000072.1 coordinate 46,731, forward strand.
GTATCTGCCTGCCGGCTCTGACGCCGCGAAGGGCCTCGCCCACGCAAGCGCCACGCGTAATAGCCGCTGGGGGATACCTCCAACACGCGGCATAGGCTGCGAACGTTGAAAGCGCGGGAATTCAGATAATAAGTGCGACACTCATGGTTGAACGGACCTGTACCATTGATGAGCTGAGAAATAGGTATATTGTCACCCGAAATCCGGGATTCCAAGAGGAGCACAGGGATGTCAGTACCCCATACCACACTAATTTGTAATCAATGCAATGCATCGGCCTCAACGCTACAGCTCGACAAATACCGGATCTATCTCGATGGTGGTGCTGAGGTGCCTGTACGCAGCACCTTCGGCTGGTGCGAGGAGTGTGCCTCCATCCGACCAATCGAGCGATTCGACGATGCCGCTCAAGTCCGCGCAGAACTGAATGACATCGAGACCGAACTGAATCAGCGCAGTAGCTCCTGGCTTAAACGGCTTTTCAACCGGGATTTGCCAGCGCGAAGCAGCTCATTAATCCAGTTATCGACGAAGCATGTCACACTTCAGCACCGGCTGGCGCTGATCGAGAAGCGCCACGGCGACGAAGCCTGCCTGAACTGTGGTAGCCGACGCCTGCTGCCGTTCACCGGCGACTATGATCTTGAACTGGGGATTGACTTCTTTTACAAGGGCAGCAAGCCTACGGGCTTTTTCCATCCGGGTTGTGGCGGTGAGTTCATAGCCGAAGGGAGCGATATTCGGTTCCACTTTGCTCGGATAACCTATTGCTACAGCCCAGTAGGTGAGCTGCTAGAGGAACGAAGAACCTGAGCCGGTGATAGCCGCAGATGGATACCGGAATGGCACGGCACCTCAAGAACAGCTCTAACCCGCTGATTCAGCTAGCTACCCCTTAGTGCAATGCAGTGTAAAAGCGGTTCAAAAAGCAGGTTAAACCGACCAATTTGCAAACGGTCACAGAACGGGCACGAGAAACGCTAAACCCCAGAAACGACAAAGGCCGATAGATGATCTATCGGCCTAAGTGTTTGAATTTGTTGGTCGGGACGAAAGGATTTGAACCTTCTACCCCTTGCACCCCATATGAAGTACAGCGGCACATTCAGCAAGCACGGGAAACGACAATTTCTGCAACTGTATGGAAATTCTCCAGCGTTACATAATCTATCGGCGCCTTCCCATCCAACTGCCGATACGGTTGTGTAAGTGCGTGGTAGATTTGCCACGAATCGCCCTCTAGGGCCTGCTTGAGCACCGCCCGAACCAATCTGTTTTTGATCGGATCCAACTGCCAGCCCGGGACACGTTGCCCACGCTTGCCCATATTCAACGCGAGTAGCTTGCCAGTCTTGAGCTCGCGATTAACCTGATCTCGGGACTTTCCGGCCAGCTGCGCAAACAAGGGCATTGGAATATTCTGCGGCGCCTCGTATATCGCGAGCATTTCCTGATGCTCTTGCTGGATACCGGAGACTTCTTGTGCCACAACTGACTCCGGTACTATAGGCAAAGGCGATAGCCGCTGATTCGATTGACCACCCTCGCTTGAGTTGACGACAGTCGAAGCACCCAAAGCTGGATTCTCATCAGCAGCTACCGACATACGACTCGCAGTATCAGGTAAGTTCGCAATGCTCTTGACCGACGGCATCCCCTCTATATGAATCGCTAAGTGAGCGCTGGCAGCCTGTACCTGCCCTTGCTCCAGCATATCCAGCCGGTCAGCCCAATCCTGCATCATGCGCCGGCGTGGCTCGACATGCATCGCATGGTTGTATGCCGCACTGACTTTATTAGTATCCGCATGCGACAACTGAGCGTCCACCCAAATTTTGGGATAGCCAACTTCATTGAGCGCGGTCGAAATCGTACCGCGGATACCATGCCCAGTAAGGCGATCTTCGTAGCCCATCTGACGCAGCGCCCTGTTTAACGTATTTTCGCTGATACGCTTTCTAAAATCACTGCGGTGCGCGAACAGGTAGTGCTGGGCCGGCTTGACCCTGCTGAGCAGGCAGCCAATGACCTCGATGGCCTGTACGGACAGCGGCACGATATAAGGTGGTACGTCTTGCGGCCGTCGTCCAGACCTGCGCATTTTGTTCTGCAGTTGCTTAACGTTCTGCGCCGGAATGATCCACAAGCCACGCTCAAGATCAAATTGCTCAGGAGTGGCTGAGCGCAACTCGCCTGTCCGCACGCCAGTCAGCAAGAGCAACCTGATCCCTAACTGGGTTTGCGGACCCTTTCCCGGATAGATACGCAGTTTCTGCAGCATTACAGGGAGCTCATCCATACGCAAAAAAGGATTATGTTCGACGGGCGGTTTGGGAACGGCGACAACATCCAGATCAAAGGCAGGGTTAGTTTCTAGTCCATCGACGATAACCAATGCGTACCGAAACAGCTGGCGGAACCAGGCGCGGACTTTCTCGGCGGTCGTAAATGCTTTGCGCTGTTCGATCCGTGACAACAGCTCCAGTAACTGAGGCCTTCTGATGTCGTAGATAGGGATCTTACCCACGCTCGGCAGGACATCCTTACAGAAAATGCGCTGGATCTGCGAGAGGGTACTTTGTCGCCCGATCTTGAGCACTTTACGACGGTGCTCAACCCAAATCCAAAAGATGGCTTCGAACGTATTCTCAGCCGCCAAGCGCACGGCGCGGCGCTTCTGCTTTCGCTCGGTATGGGGGTTGATGCCGCTGGCCAGCAGTGCACGGGATTCGTCACGAAGAGCGCGAGCTTGGCGCAGACCGATCTCGGGATAGGCGCCCAACGACATGCGTTTTTGCTTGCCTAACCAGTAATAACGAAAGTACCAAGACTTGCCGCCAACCGGAGAGACGACCAGCCCCAGCCCGTCTGTGTCGACGAGATTGTAGGTTTTACCGGTGGCCTTGGCCTGACGAATGATCAGATCGGAGAGTGCCATCACATAGCTCCTAAGCTGAGACTTAGGCTCTATGATCGTCAAGGCTCCCGCCCAGCCCCAGTAACAACCCGGATCCGACACCACCCGTATAGATTGGCCTTAATTCTGGCCTCAAAAAGGCTGGCCGTTGGTGGAATTCAGTGGATTTGGCTGGAACGAAAAAAGGAGCTTTCGCTCCTTTTTCAACGACTTACAGACGTCAGTGGACGTCTGTAGATCAAAATTTGGAGCGGGAAACGAGATTCGAACTCGCGACCCCGACCTTGGCAAGGTCGTGCTCTACCAACTGAGCTATTCCCGCTAATTTTTCTGCCAGCCGATCAACTGCCAGAAAGTGGCGTCCCATAGGGGGTTCGAACCCCTGTTACCGCCGTGAAAGGGCGGTGTCCTGGACCACTAGACGAATGGGACTTACTAACACCTCTTGCGAGGCATATCCTCTCTCGAGGATTGGAGCGGGAAACGAGACTCGAACTCGCGACCCCGACCTTGGCAAGGTCGTGCTCTACCAACTGAGCTATTCCCGCTTATTTTCTGCCAATCTATCGACTGCCAGAAAATGGCGTCCCATAGGGGGTTCGAACCCCTGTTACCGCCGTGAAAGGGCGGTGTCCTGGACCACTAGACGAATGGGACTTTCCGCTTTGACTTAGCGTCAAATGCGGGGCGTATATTATTGCCGACGCCGACGCAGGTCAAGGGTTTTTTAAGGTTTTTTTCCTATAAAATCAATATGTTCATTTTTTAGCTAACTCGTCAGGATATGCATGAGCCCGACCGAAACAGGACTATTGATTCTTGCCGCCATACTGCTCTGTACTCTGGCAGTCAGCCTCACCCAGCGCCTTGTAAGCCGACGGCAGCTTCGCCTTGCACGCAGCACCGAGTTGCAGGAGGACATACGCCACCTGAACTACCTTGCGGACAACCTGCCCGCGCCTTTTCAAAGCACGGACATCCGCCATGCTCTGGCGGCGAACCTGACTCTAAAGCTGACAGAGCTGCAGCAGCTGGCACCAGAAGTCTGCAGCGAAGAGGAGCGCCAGATGTGGCAACAGCACCTGGAAGAGCCGCTGGACGAGGCCGCCCTGCCTCCAGGCGCACTGACACGACTGCCGGATCAGCACAGCGCCCGTCGCGTACGCGCCCTGCTGCGCGACCTGGCACAGTTGCTGCGACTGCAACAGGAGCGCCGGGAACTGCCGGGTGAAATGGCCGAGCAGTGCCTGCGTCATATCAAGAGCGGCTACCACCGTGTGAGCTGCGACTTAGGCATCATGGATGCCCAGGCGCTGGAAGCCGATGGGCGCGCCCAGCTCGCCGCGCATCAGTACCGCAGCTGCCTTGGCAAACTGCGGGCCATTCGCGCCATGCAGGACACCGCGCCCCAGATTCAGAACCTGCAGAGGCACCTGGAACAGCTCGAGCGCGAACTCAACGCTTCCCAGGCGCAGGGCGACTAGAACCGCGCTGCGCCTGCCTGCAATTTATTCAAAAGCATTAGCGCTGCAGACGGCAGTTCTCCCCGTCAAGGCGCCCAAGATCAATCTCCACATCCAGTTCCCGGCGCGCCTGGCGCAGCTCGTCTTTATAGGTACGTTTGAACTTGCGCCGCGTAATACCTTCCAGGAAGCGTTTGACTTCAACATCATCCTCGAGCACCAGGCCCGGCACCTGCACTGGCAGACGCGTTTCCTCATCGACGGCCACCATGGTGAAGTAGGAAGTATTGGTCGGCTTCACGATACCCTTGTGAAAATCCTCGGACACCACTTTTATGCCGATTTCCATCGACGATTTTCCCACGTAATTGACCGACGCATAGAGCGTCAGCAGCTCCCCCACTTCCACTGGGTTAAGGAAGTCCACGGAATCAATGGACGCCGTCACGCAATAACAGCGCGCATGGGTCGCTGCACAGGTGTAGGCGATCTTGTCCATCAGCGACAGAATGATACCGCCGTGCACCTTGCCACCGAAGTTTGCATAGGATGGCACCATCAGCTCCTTGAGTACCTGCTGGGATGCCTTGACCGTTCTGAATTCATTTTCTGACATCTGCCGAGTCCTTACTGACACTGAAATAAATGCGCAAGGCCTTGCGGCCTTAACATACTTGCCCGAATTTTCACCCGGCCGCCTAAGATAGCACTAGCACCAAAGCCCCTGCGACTGAATTTCCGTCACCGCCGAGGTGCGCCTATGCCAAAGAAACGATTAAAGGCCAGACGCTCCGCTTCGATGTCGCTGAATTCACCGGGGGTAAAGCGAATCACAGCACCCGGCCCACGCTGGGCCAGCTGCGCGGCATCGAGCGACGCCACACAACCAATCTTGGGGTAGCCACCGATAGTCTGGCGATCCCGCAGCAGCACTATGGGTTGTCCATCTCCTGGCACCTGCACGGCGCCATAGGCAATGCCCTCGGAAATAATACCGTCCAGGCGCGAGGGGATTGCCGGTCCTGATAATCGATAGCCCATGCGATCGCTGCTAGGCGATACCAGATAGTCGCTACTGAAAAAACGCCTGACCTGGGCCGCATCAAACTGATCGTACTGATAGGCAGGCAGCAAGCGCAGACACAGCGGTGCGCTGTAGTCAGGTACATAGCCCGGGGGTACCTGCCGCGTCCGTCTTCGCGGTGCCGCACAGCATTCAAGCCGATCACCCACCTCCAGACGCCGCCCGTCTCCCTGCAGGCCACCACTGAGTTCACGCATCACTGTGGCACAACTGCCGTGCTGCAGCTTAGCCTCAAAGCCGCCCATCACCGCCAGATAAGCCCGCATGCCACTGCGTGGCGCAGCAAAGCTCAGCTCATCCCCGGCCTCGATCCAGTAACTGTGCCAGGGCTCAATCGACAGCTGATTGATACGGGCCGCAAAATCAGCCCCGGTAATGGCGATCTGGGTGGCCTGGAGCGCGCGCAGGCGCACCGGGCCCAGAGTAATTTCCAGCGCCGCACAGTTGTAATGATTATCCAGCAATCGATTAGCCCAGAGAAAGGCCTGTTCATCCAGCGGCCCACCGCTGGCCATGCCCAGATGCTGCATGCCATAGCGGCCATAGTCCTGCAGCAGCGTCAGGAATCCGGGTTTGACAACCTCAAACGCCATCAGACCTGCCCCCCGGCCTGCACAAAGCCCTCAAAGCTCAGTGACTCAAACCGCACCCGGCTTCCGACCTGCAACGGACGCTCCATACGCTGGCACAACGCCAGCATATCCACCGCCGTACGCCCGATAACCTGCCAGCCCCCCGGCGACACCCAGGGATAGATCGCGGTCTGCCGGTCCGCCAGCGCCACACTGCCGGCCGGCACACTTGTCCGGGGCGAAGCCTTGCGCGGCACCTGCAGGCGCGCATCCGTATTACCCATAAAACAGAAGCCGGGACTGAAACCTATGGCATACACCAGGTACTCCTGAGCGCAGTGCAGCGCTATGACTTCATCACGAGCCAACCCCGTTAGCTGAACCACCTCATCCAGGTCAGGCGCCACCTCCGGGCCGTAATAGACGCCAACCGAAATAACCTCACCGCCGGCCAGGCTCCCAGACGCAACGCTGTCCAGATCATGCAGGGCTTCGCGCAACAAGGCGCAAAATGCCGTTACGCCGGTGCGGGACAGATCCAGACTTATAAAAATACTGGCGTAGGAAGGCACCAGGTCGGTGATACAAGGTGCCAAACGCCGACGAATCAGCTCCGCAGCACGGCAAACGCGAACACAAACAGCAGGCTCGATCTGCTCGCCCAGGTACAGCATGCATCCGGACTCGCCGGCGGGTTCGATCCGTATCATGACAGCGCCGCGCGTATGCGCCCGACCGCTGCCAGCAGCTGTTCGTTGTCGCCATGCAGGCACAGAGTATCGACCTGCAACGGGATAGTAGTTCCCTCCAGAGTAGTGACCTGCCCCTGCTCTGCGATCTCCTTCACCTGGCACAGTACGCGATCGACATCGGTATGCACGGCGCCGGGTTTGATGCGCGGCACCAGTCGCCCGCTGGCATCATAGGCGCGATCAGCAAAGGCCTCGAACCAGAGCTCAACGCCCTGAATCGCCGCCCGTTCGCGCAGTGCCGCATTGGCACTTTCCCCCGCCCCCAGCACCACCAGCGGCAGACCGGCATCGTAGCGCCGTACGGCCGCGATCATGCTGTCCAGGGTTGCTTCATCGCGCATCATTTTGTTGTAGAGCGCCCCATGGGGCTTAACATACTCGACACGCCGCCCCTGGGCACGGCAGATTCCGTCCAGCGCACCTATCTGATACAGCACGCAGGCCTCCAGCTCATCAGCCTCCAGGGCAAATTCGCGGCGCCCAAACCCCAGCAGGTCGGGGTAGCCCGGATGTGCGCCTATGCTGACGTTATAACGACAGGCCAGCTGTACGGTACGCGCCATCGTCGTCGGGTCGGACGCGTGCATGCCGCAGGCGATATTGGCCATATCCACGAATGGCATCACCGCCTCATCGTTACCCTTGACCCAGCTGCCAAAGCTCTCGCCCATATCGCAATTAAATTTCATCCAGTGACCTTCCGTAATCGTCTGATCACTTATGATAAACAAAACTTGAGCCTTTTTGTCGCGGCTTTGGCGGCCTCCCCAGCCGTGCTTCACTCTATCCGCCGCGCCCCAAGTCGCTTTTTACTAAACACGCACAAGACACGCACAAAAAAGGCTTCCCGCAGGAAGCCCAGAATGCACTCAGAGTATTGGCATCAAAACGCCGGCTACGGGAGCTCTTTGGCCTGGGCCCGCAACACGAATTTCTGAATTTTGCCGGTGGAGGTTTTGGGCAGCTCGCAGAAAACCACGCTCTTGGGTACCTTGAAACGCGCCATATGCTCGCGACAGAACGCGATTATCTCATCCTGGGATGCGACAGCCCCGGCCTTGAGTGACACGAAGGCACAGGGTGTTTCACCCCATTTTTCATCCGGTCGCGCCACCACGGCCGCTTCCGCGACGGCGGGGTGGCGATACAGAACATCCTCCACCTCGATGCTGGAGATATTCTCACCACCGGAAATAATCACATCCTTGGAGCGATCCTTGATCTCGACATAGCCATCAGGATGCCATACCGCCAGATCGCCAGAATGAAACCAGCCACCGGCCAGACTTTCCTGAGTCGTGGCGGGATTTTTCAGATAACCCTTCATCACCAGATTGCCACGCATCATGATCTCGCCGATGGTCTGACCATCCTTTGGCACCTGTTGCAGGCTTTCGGGATCCGCCACCATAAGTCCATCCAGCATGGGGGCACGTACGCCCTGGCGTGATTTGAGACGCGCCTGCTCGGCCAGTGGGCGCTGATTCCAGTCCTCATGCCAGGCACAGATAACCGATGGGCCATAGGTTTCGGTCAGGCCATAGACATGGGTGACCTTGAAACCCAGCTCCTCCATGCCCTGGATCACCACCGCTGGCGGTGCGGCGCCTGCGGTCATAACCTTGACCTGGTGTTCGATATCCTGCTTGAGTTCATCCGGCGCGCCGTTGAGCATATTCAGCACTATGGGCGCACCACAGAAATGATCCACTTTCTCGCGCCTGATGGCGTCGAAAATCGGCTCGGCCCGCACATGGCGCAAACACACGGAGGTGCCAGCAGCCAGTGCCAGGGTCCAGGGAAAACACCAGCCATTGCAGTGGAACATGGGCAGGGTCCACAGATACACGGGGCTGTCCCCCATATTCCAGGACACCAGGTTACTGGTGGCATTCAGATAGGCGCCGCGGTGGTGGTACACCACACCTTTCGGATCCCCGGTGGTGCCGGAGGTGTAGTTCAGCGAAATCGCCTGCCACTCATCATCTGGCATGGTCCAGGCCTCGCTTTCATCCCCCTCTATCAGCAACTGCTCGTAGGTCAGTTCGCCAAGCAGCTCCCCCTCCTGCCAGCTCGGATCATCAATATCGATCACCAGCGGCGGATGGGCCATGCCTTGCAGCGCCTTGGCCACGACGCCTGAGAATTCCCGCTCGGTGATCAGCACCCGGGCCTCGGCATGTTGCAGGATAAAGGCAATAGCCTCGCTATCCAGCCGGGTATTGATAGAGTTGAGCACGGCACCGCTCATGGGCACACCAAAATGTGCTTCAAAGTGTTCAGGCAGGTTCGGTGCGATGATCGATACCGTATCGCCCGGCTGTACACCGCGTCGGCGCAGCGCACTGGCGAGTTTCACACAGCGCTGGTAGGTTTCCCCCCAGCTGCGCCGCAGCGAACCATGCACCAGCGCCGTGCGGTCTGGGTAGACAAAGGCCGTACGCTGCAGAAAGCTCAGCGGCGTCAGGGCGCTATAGTTGGCGGGCGTCTGTCCCAGGCCCTGCTCATAAGGGTGCTGCTCTTGATCCTGCATCGAACATCTCCGCTAGACAATTAACTGCAGCCCGGGACTCAGCCCAGGCCCGCTCAGAAGTTCTGCTTCAGCACCTTGCGGAACTGGCCGACGATGCCGTTGCGAAACGCCAGTACGCAGATCACGAAAATAGCCCCCATGATGATATGGATATAATTCCCCAGTTCTCCGCCAGACAGATAGTTTTGTATCGTAACAATGGCCGCCGCGCCCACCAGGGGCCCGAACAGTGTCCCCATACCACCCACCAGGGTCATCAGTACCACCTCGCCGGACATATGCCAGTGCACATCGGTCAGCGATGCCAGCTGAAACACCAGCGTCTTGGTGGAACCCGCCAGCCCTGCCAGCGCCGCAGAGATAATAAAGGCCACCCATTTATAATCGTTAACATTGTAGCCAAGTGAAATGGCGCGGGGCTCGTTTTCGCGAATAGCCTTGAGCACCTGGCCAAAGGGCGAGTGCACGGTGCGCTGAATCAGCCAGAAGCCAAACAGGAAGATGGCCAGCACAAAGAAGTACATCTGCAGGTTGTCAGACAGATCAATCACGCCGAACAGATGTCCGCGCGGCACACCCTGCAAACCGTCCTCACCGCCTGTAAAGGGCGCCTGCAGGTAAAAGAAGAAAGCTAGCTGAGCCAGCGCCAGGGTCACCATGGCAAAGTAAATGCCTTCGCGGCGCACCGCCAGCTTGCCGTAGAGCGCACCCACCAGGCCCGCCACCACAGTGCCGGCCAGAATCCCAAGCTCAGGCGTGATGCCGGTGTTAATCATCAGATAGCCGGTGACATAGCCCCCTGTTCCCAGAAACACCGCATGACCAAAAGACAGCAGCCCGGCAAAGCCCAGCAGCAGGTTAAAGGCGCAGGCGAAAAGAGCAAAGCACAGCACCTTCATCAAAAACACCGGATAAAGCACAAAGGGTGCAACCAGTGCCAGCAGCAGTAACACCAGATTGAGCTTCGAATGGGTAAAGATTGCAGTTTTCATAAACAACTCCTCGCGATGCCGGCTCAGGCTTCCTTGCCAAACAGGCCCGCAGGCTTGATCAGCAGAACGATCACCATCACCAGGAAGATCACCGTACTGGAGGCCTCCGGGTAAAAGTACTTGGTCAGACCTTCCACAACACCCATGCCAAGGCCGGTCAGAATGGCGCCGCCAATCGAGCCCATGCCACCGATAACAACGATGGCGAAGACGATAATCAGCAGATTGGAGCCCATGTCCGGCGACACTGAATACACAGGCGCTGCCATCACACCGGCGAATCCCGCCAGCCCCACACCAAAACCGAAAGTCAGGGTGACCATCAAGGGCACATTGATGCCAAAGGCCTGCATCAGCTGGGCGTTCTCGGTGCCGGCGCGCAGATAAGCTCCCAGGCGAGTCTTTTCAATCATCCACCAGGTCGCGCCGCACACCAGGATAGAGGCAACAACAATCCAGGCCCGGTAGGCCGGCAGGTACATGAAGGGCAGTTTGAAACCGCCCTGCAGCGCTTCGGGAATGGCGTAGGCCATGCCGGAGGAGCCGAAAACATGGGTAAAGGTGCCCTGCAGCATCAGCGCTATGCCAAAAGTAAGCAGCAGGCTGTAAAGGTGATCTTCCTGGGCGATGGGGCGAATCAGCAGCCGCTCCATCAGTATGCCCACGGCCCCAACGGCCAATGGCACAACAATCAGTGCCAGCCAGTAATTGATGCCCAGATAATTGAGCACCATCCAGGCGGCGAAAGCGCCCAGCATGTACATCGCGCCCTGGGCGAAATTGATGATTTTCAGCAGACCGAAAATAATCGCCAGCCCCAGGCTCAGTAACGCGTAGAAAGAGCCGTTGATCAGGCCGACCAGCAGCTGACCAAAGAGCCCGAACAGATTGATGCCAAGAAAAGTGGCCATAAGGTACCTCGGCTAACGCCAGCCCCGCAGCGGAATAATCCGCTGCGGGGCCCGTTATCATGATTTAACGAAGTTGCATTCCGGCAGCATGGGCGCGTAGGCCGTATCGCCCGGAATTACGTCAAGCACCTTGAAGATATCGTCGGCGTCACGACGCTCGTCAGCCGTCTTGATCTGCACGTAATACATGTCATGCACCATGCGACCATCGGCACGCAGGGTGGCATTGCGGGCGAAGAAGTCGTCAGGCTTCATTTCCTTCATCTTCGCCATCACGGCATCGGACTCATCGGTACCGGCGGCTTCAATCGCCTTCAGATAATGCATGGTCATGGAATAGGCACCAGCGTGGCCCATGGCGGGAATGGCACCGTGGCGTTCCTTGAAGCGCGTGCTCCAGGCACGGGTGGCATCATCGTAGTCCCAGTAGAAGCCGGTGGTCAGCGTCATGCCGCCTGCGGTAGCAGGATCCATGGCCTGGGCATTGGGGGTAAAGACCAGCAGGCCGGCCACATCGGCGGTCTGGGTCAGGCCGAACTCGGCGGCGGTTTTCAGGGCGTTCACCGTATCACCACCGGCATTGGCCAGCGCCACCACGTCAGCACCCGAGGCCTGTGCCTGCAATACATAGGACGAGAAGTCCGTGGTGCCCAGCGGCGCACGCACGCCACCGACGACTTCGCCGCCATTTTCGACGATCACTTCAGTAGCGACGCCCTCAAGCGCATGACCGAAGGCGTAATCGGCAGTGATGAAAAACCACTTTTTCTTGCCCGACTGCACGATCGGCTTCACGGTGCCGTTCGCCATGGCCGCAACGTTATAGGTCCAGTGCACGTTGTACGGCGAGCAGGCGCTGGTGGTAAAGGCGTTGGATGCGGCGGTGGAAATCAGCGCGATCTTCTTGTTGTCGGTCAGCACCTTGGTCGCGGCACCCACCACGGCGGACGACACCAGCCCGCCCACCGCATCAACCTGTTCATTTTCAACCCATTGGCGTACCTTGGCCGAACCCACGTCGGGTTTGAGCTGATCGTCGGCGCTAACCACTTCGATGGGCATGCCCAGCACGGTGCCACCAAAATCCTCCACCGCCATTTCAATGGCCGTCACGCAACCGGGGCCGCAGATATCGGCATAGACACCGCCCATATCAGCCAGCACGCCAATCTTGACCTTGTCATCGCTGACAGGTCCGGCCTGAACGAATCCCGCCAGGGCCGTGGTTGCTGCAACGGCTACCGCCAGCAGAGTCTTGTTCATTGTTTTCATTCTGTGCACTCCAGTTTTTCTTGTTGTTACGTGAGTCATGTTGCGTGATTCGTGATTCGTGATTCGTGATTCGTGATTCGTGATTCGTGATCAGTCTGTAGTGGCCATCGTTAGACGCCCAGGTAGGTGTTTAGCAGGTCGGTTTTGGCGACCAGTTCATGGGCATGGACTTCTTCGACTATATGGCCGTGTTCCATGACGTAATGCCGGTCGGCAATGGGGGCGGCGAAACGGAAATTCTGTTCCACCAGCAGGATGGTCAACCCGCGCTCCTTGAGCCCGAGCAGCACCTGGGCGAGTTTTTGCACTATGACGGGAGCCAGCCCCTCGGTAATTTCGTCCAGCAGCAGGATATTGGCGCCGGTGCGCAGAATGCGGGCCAGTGCCAGCATCTGCTGTTCGCCACCGGACAAGCGTGTGCCCTGGCTATAACGGCGCTCATAGAGGTTGGGGAACATCTCGTACAGTTCCTCCACGCTCATGCCGTCGGAACGTACCGCAGGCGGCAGCATCAGGTTTTCTTCCACATTGAGGCTCGAGAAAATACCGCGTTCTTCCGGGCAATACCCCAGCCCCAGATGGGCAATACGATGCGGCGCCAGATTCAGGGTTTCGCTACCGTTCACCATAATGCTGCCACTGCGCCGCCCTACCATGCCCATGATCGCGCGCAAAGTGGTGCTGCGCCCCGAGCCGTTGCGGCCCAGCAGCGTCACCAGTTCACCCTTGCGAATGGTCAAATCGATGCCGTGCAGAATATGGGACTCGCCATAGAAGGCGTGCAGGTCACTGATGCGGATTTTTTCATGCGAAGAAGACGTACTCATGCCCCTGCTCCTGCAGCAACGCTGGAATTCACTCCGACCGCAGCAACAGGCGCGGCCGGTTCGTCATCGGCAACCCCCAGATAGGCTTCACGTACTCTTGAGTCGGCCGACACGGAGGCGTAATCACCCTCGGTCAGGATGGCGCCACGCTGCAGCACAGTAATGCGATCAGCCAGCTTGGCCACCACATGCAGGTTGTGCTCCACCATCAGGATGGTGCGCCCGGCCGACACGCGCTTAATCAGATTGGCCACCACTTCAACGTCTTCGTGACCCATGCCCTGGGTCGGCTCATCCAGCAGCATCAGCTCCGGATCCAGCGCCAGGGTGGTGGCGATTTCCAGCGCCCGCTTGCGGCCATAGGGCAGATCCAGCGTCTTGCTGTGGGCGAACTCGCTCAGGCCCACGTCGTCCAGCAACGCCATGGCCTTGTCGTTAAGACGATCCAGCACCCGCTCGTGCTTCCAGAAATGAAAGCTGTTGCCTTCCTTGCGCTGCAGCGCCACACGCACGTTTTCCAGCACGCTGAGATTGGGGAAGACCGCCGATATCTGGAACGAGCGCACAATACCAAGGCGAGCGATATCCGCCGACTTGCGGGCGCTAATATCCTTGCCATTGAACAGAAGCGCACCACTGGTGGGGGTCAGGTATTTGGTCAGCAGGTTGAATACTGTCGTCTTGCCGGCGCCGTTAGGGCCGATCAGCGCATGGATGGCGCCGCGTTCGATCTGCAGATTGACATCATCCACGGCGGTAAAGCCCTTGAATGCCTTGATGAGATTTTTCGTTTCAAGAATAAGGTCCTGACTCATGCAACATGTCCCCGCTGTCACGACCTGAAGCCGGCGCAGCTTTATTGTTGTATTCGGGATCGGGGCCAAAGCCCCTAGTTGCACTCAATCTAGGTCAGGACCGTTGCGCAATTTTGTCGCAAATATAACGAAATGTAACAATGGTCGCGTCATAAGGGATTTCCCTAGTCAAGTTGGTTAAGATGGGGCACCTCCAGAGCGGGAAACACCATGCTGCCAGGCTCCAAGCTCACGCGACGTTTCTTCACCGTGATTGCCCTGATCATTGCGGCAATCTTTCTGGCCTTCTATGCCTACTCGGTGCCGCTGATTCAGAAAAAGGTGTTCGAGATCGAGCGCAACAACAGCCTCACGACTCTGAACAACATTTTTGAGCTGGCCAGTCAGATGCACGTTAGCGTGGAAGACCACCGTAACCGCACCCTGGATTCACACCAGCAACGCCTCGAGGCCGTGGTCGCCCTCACCGCCATGCACATCGACGAAAGCCTGGCGCAGGCAAGAAAGCTGAATATTTCGCCCGACCAGGCCCGCGCCCACCTGTTCGAGCGCCTGCGCAGTTTCAGCTATGGTCGCGGCGATTACATCTGGATCGCCGACTATGACTCGGTACTGCTGTCCCACCCCGAAGATGCCCTGCACAACAAAAGCGCACTCAATCTGCACGACAGCGACGGCAACCTCGTCATTCCAAAAATCGTGGCCCTGGCGATGCAGGAGGGCGAAGGCTTTTACCGTTACAAGTGGCACCGCCTGGGGGAAAACCGCAGTATCGACAAGTACTCCTACGTGAAGAACTTTCCCGACTGGGGCTTTGTAGTCGGCGCCGGTGTCTATCTGGACGATATAGACGCAGAAGTGCAGCAACAGACCGCCCAGGCGCTGCAGAAGCTGCGCTCGGGCCTGCTCGAACTGCGCATCGCCCAGACCGGCTATATGTATATCTTCGATGGTGAGGGCAACATGCTGGTGCACCCCAATGCGAATCTGGATGGCACCAATTTTCTGGATCTGCAGGACCCGGTCACTCTGCGCCCCATCGCCACCGAACTGATGGAAGTGGCAGAAAGCGGCGAGGAGCTGTACTACAAGTGGGACAAGCCTTCGGACCCTGGCCACTACGTCTACGACAAGCTCGCGCTGGTGCGCTATCTGCCGGGCTTCGACTGGTACATCGGCTCCTCGGTCTACGTCGACGAACTGCGCAGCAGCTCAGAAGTCCTCACCGACCGCATCCTCACCATGGCCCTGGTCGCCATGTTGGCGGCGATACTGCTGGCGTTTATTTTCGTCAATTGGGTTACCCGGCCGATAAGGCGCCTTTCCGAAACCGCCCAGCGCGTCAGCGACGGCGAACTCAGCGCCAAGAGCGAGATTCGCCGCGACGATGAACTCGGCCTGCTGGCCCACTCCTTCGATCGCATGGTGGATCAGCTGCGTGGCAATATTCATACCCTGGACGCCAAGGTAAAGGCCCGCACCCGGGACCTGGAAGCCACCAACACCCAACTGCTTGGTGCCGTCGACTCACTGCGCCAGGCGCAGGAAGAGCTGCGGGCCCACGAAGCGCGCCAGCGCCTGATTCTGGATGCCCTGCCCGCTCAGATCGCCTATATCGATACCAGCATGCGCTACATCTTCGTCAACCAGGGTTACGCTGATGTATTCAATCGCAGCAAGGATGATATCGTCGGCCGCCACCCAGCGGAGATACTGGGCGAACAGATGTTCGCCGACATCCGCCAGCAGATTGAGCGGACCCTGGCGGGGGAAGAATCGGTGTATGAGTACCGCATACAGCGTGAAGACCGGGAAATGATCACCAAGCGCATTCTGATCCCCTTCCACTCCGCCGACGACGAGGTCAACGGCCTGCTCAACCTGTCACTGGATATCACCGCGGAGAAAGAAGCGGAAAGGCACATTAACGAGGCTCAGCGCATGAGTGCGGTCGGTCAGCTGGCGGGCGGCCTGGCCCATGATTTTAATAACCTGCTGTCCATCCTGCTCGGCAACCTGGTGGCCATGCGCGACAATCCGGCGCTGAACGACGCCCTGCTGCGCTACCTTAATCCCGCCATTCGGGCGACACGGCGCGGCGCGGATATAACCCAGCGTCTGCTGGCATTTTCACGGCGCCAACCGCTCAAGCCCTCCCCCGTCCATCTACCGACCTTGATCAGCGAAGTCGCCGAACTGCTGGCCGGCCCCTTGCCCAACAGCATTCGCATCGACTATCTGTGTGCCCCCGATGCGCCGCAACCCTTTGTCGATGCCGGCCAGCTGGAAGATACCCTGGTCAACCTGGCCCTCAATGCCCGTGATGCCATGCCCGACGGCGGCACCCTCAGCTTTGAAATAACCCGCCGGCATGTCAGCGAACCCCTGACCTGTGACGAACCGGTGCTGCCTGGGGACTACGTCGAAATTCGTGTGCGCGACACCGGCCACGGTTTTTCATCCCAGGCTGCAAGCCTGGCCTTCGAGCCGTTCTTCACCACCAAAACCGGCGGCGCAGGATCGGGCCTTGGCCTCAGCATGGTGTACGGTTTCGTCAAGCAGTCCAAAGGCTACATCCAGATTCAAAGCGCGCTCGATCAGGGCTCTGTTATCTCGCTGCTGCTTCCCGCGTCCCAGGCAATGCCGCAATTACAGGCGCCAGGCGGCAAAGCTAACCCAGCCGAGAACCCCGACAACACTAAAGGAAAATTGATCCTGCTGGTGGAAGACAACCCCGATGTACGCCAGGTCGTTCGCGAACAGCTGATCAGCCTGGAATACAACGTGATCGAGGCCCCGGATGCCGACGAAGCCTGCCAGCTGATCGACTCCATGGATAACCTTCATGGGATGCTATGCGACATCATCATGCCGGGCGCATTGAATGGCTTTGAACTGGCCCACAGACTGCATGAAAGGCAACCAGGCTGTCGCATCCTATTAATGAGCGGCTACAGCTATGAACAGGATCCCGGCGACAGCAGCGATCATTTTTTCACCATGCTGCCCAAGCCCTTTGAGCGGGACGCCCTGCAGGCCGCGATGCGGCGCGAATCTCTCGCCAAGCAGACGCCATCGACACCCTCAAATAAATAATAAGAAAGGACACTCAAATACCGTGAAACAGAACCGCCTGATTTACATCGTCGATGACGAGGCCGATATCTGCACCCTGGTCAGCGAGGAGCTGGAGCGCTTCGGCTTTGAGACCCGCATCTGCAGAACCGGCGCCCAGGCCGCCCAGGCCATTCGTCAACGCAGGCCAGACCTGTGCATCATTGACCTGGGCCTGCCCGACATGGATGGCATGGCGCTGGTGCGCCAGCTCGGAGAGCTGCAGGGCGTTGGCATCATGATATTGTCGGGACGCGACAGCACGCCCGACCGAGTAATGGGGCTGGAGCTCGGTGCCGATGATTACATCACCAAGCCCTTCGAGCCGCGTGAGCTGGTCGCCCGTGCCAACAGTCTGTTGCGCAGGCTCGAACAGATCGATACCCCGGCGGCGGATAGTCGTCCGCGCCGGGCCAGCTTTGGCAACTGGACCTTCGACCCCGCCAGCCTGACGCTCAGTAATGAGCGCGGCTATGCAGAGGTACTGAGCAGCGCCGAGGCACAGCTGCTCAATGCCCTGCTGCGCGCGCCGCGACAGATACTGTCCCGCGAACAGTTGCTCGGCGATAGAGCCGATCCCTTTGATCGCAGCATTGATGTGCGCATGTCGCGTATCCGCAAGAAGATCGAAGCCGACCCGAAGAACCCGGCTATCATCAAGACCATCTACGGTGCAGGCTACATGCTGATGACGGAAGTTCGCTGGCAACAAGGCTGAAGGCAGCCTTGCCAAATAGTGCGGCGGCGCCCGGCCAACAAGCCCTGGCCCAGTGGAGATCGGCATTCTGGCGGTTACTTTTCGTCCAGTTTTCAGGCACAATATGCCGATGATTAAACGCCCGACAAAATCCGACCTGCGCCACGAGATGGAAAAGCAGATGACCGACTACCTGCAAAAGGGCGGTCACATTACGTCTGTAGAACAGGGCGCCAGCGGCCTGACCAACGGCACTTACAACAAGCACCAGTTCAGTATCAGCCAGCCCAAACAGACCCGCACCGCGGTGCCTGAGGTTCTGGTTGCCATCGACTCCCGCCGCAGGCAATCCCCTGCGCCAGCACAGAAAACCCGCCAGCGCGCACCGCGCCAGCAGGTTATCTACGATGATTTTGGCGAACCGCTGCGCGTTGTCTGGGTCGACAACTAGGAGGCTCCAGCCTCAGCCCCTCACCAAAGCACTCTCTGGCAGTTGCCTGTAGCAAGTAGCAGTTAGTCCCCTAGCCCCTAGCCCCTAGCCCCTAGCCCCTAGCCCCCAACCCCCTAGAGTGCTGGCTCTTATACACATCCCCCAGCCCACGAGACTCCCGCGCATCTCGTATTCCGTCTTCTTCTTGAAAAAAAACACAAAAAACAATACACAATGAACCCCAGCACATACAATCATACACCAATACTTACACCCACACTACCACATGTATCGAATGTCCCATACTATACAAACTCACATCGCAAATACAA
>NZ_BCNS01000073.1 GCF_001528745.1 Marinobacterium profundum
CCTCCCGCACGATCTTCATGTCATTGCGACAATCGGCGAAGAGGGTCGGCGGCACGAAGTAACCAGGCCCGCCATGGGCCTCACCGCCGAACACCAGCCGTGCGCCTTCCTGTTTCCCGGCTTCGATATAGCTGAGTACGCTGTCCTGTTGCTTCGCCGATACCAGCGGGCTGATAAAGCAGTCGGGATCGAGCCCCGGTGCCATCTTCAGGCCACTGACGTAATCGGTCAGGGCTTCCAGGAAAGGCTCATAGATTGACGCATGCACATAGAGCCTGGAGCCTGCATCGCACACCTGGCCGGAGTTGAAAAAGATGCCCTGGGCCACCGCTTCTGCCGCCGCCTCGATATTGGCATCCTCGAACACCAGCACCGCCGACTTGCCGCCCAGCTCCAGCGTCATGCGTTTCATGTCGGCAAGTGCCGCCTGGCCCACGGTGCGCCCGACAGGGGTGGAGCCGGTAAAGGTAATCTTGTCGATACCAGGGTGACTCGACATGGCCGCACCCACTACCGAGCCGCGACCGGTAACTATGTTCACCACACCGTCGGGAATGCCGGCCTGCTGCACCAGTTCTGCAAAACGCAGGGTGCTGAGCGATGTGAGCTCCGCAGGTTTGACCACTACTGTGCAACCGACTGCGAGCGCTGCGCCCAGCTTCCAGGCCATGGTCTGCAATGGGAAGTTCCATGGAATGATCGAGGCCACCACGCCCACCGGCTCCTTGCGGGTATAGGCCACGTAGCTGCCGGGCAGGGACGCTGGCTCAACGCTGCGCCCATAAATCTTGGAGGCCCAACCGGCGAAGTAGCGGAAGGTGTCGATGGTGCCCTGAATATCCACTTCCAGCGCCTGTACCACCGACTTGCCCATATCGATGGACTCAATCTCGGCCAGTTCCTGGGCATTGGCTTCCAGCAGATCCGCCAGTTTGTGCAGCAACCGCTCGCGCTCCAGGGGTTTGAGCTGGCTCCACTCCCCATGATCAAACTGATGCCGGGCCGCGGCCACAGCGCGATCCAGATCCAGGGCTGTACCTTCGGGTATCTGTGTCAGCACGCCGCCGGTGGAGGCTTCTATCACCTCACTGATGGCACCGTCGCTAGCTGCCACCCAGTCGCCGCCAATAAACATGCGCTGGGTTTTGGCAAGAAAGTCCCGCGTTGCCTGGGAAACCTGATAGTTGTCGAGATACGCCTTTACGATAGTGTCCATCGTCGCCTCGTTCGTTGTGCTTGTTATTGTCCGGGTCGGTCACTGTCGACCTCCTGTGACCACCAGTATCGGAAAGCCGGAAACATTTAAAAATATCGACCTATCAATACATAGATTGATTAAACGTTATGCAAAAGGCTGCAGTGACGACGCCAGCAAAGAGGGAAAGCAGGAAAGCAGGACAACAGCGGGGGCAGATGCATTTACTTTTAGTAATCTATCAATTGATACAACGATATTTATCAATCAAACCGCTTCATCAAGAATAGGAACTCTAAACAGGCCAGCGCACCAGGGTCTACAGGAGCCGGGGCACGAGGCCCTGAATCAAATAAGCATAATAAAGAGGTATCAAGCATGGCTGATCGGTATGACTACATCATCATCGGTGCCGGTTCCGCCGGTTGTGTGCTGGCTAACCGGATTTCGGAAGATCCCGCCACCTCGGTGCTGCTGCTGGAATCCGGTGGCAGCGACAAGAGTGTCATTATCCAAATGCCGACCGCCTTCTCGATGCCCATGAACACCAAGAAGTACAACTGGCGTTACGAGACCGTGCCCGAGCCCCATCTGAACGGCCGCCGTGTGCACTGCCCCCGTGGCAAGGTGCTGGGCGGCTCCTCGTCCATCAACGGCCTGGTCTACATTCGTGGCCATGCCTGTGATTTTGATGAATGGGAGAGTCTTGGTGCCAAAGGCTGGGGCTACCAGAACTGCCTGCCCTACTTCAGAAAAGCCGAAACCCAGCAGCATGGCGGCGATGAGTACCGCGGCGACAGCGGCCCACTGCACACCAATAACGGCAACAACATGGCCAACCCTCTGTATGGCGCTTTCGTCGATGCCGGCGAAGAGGCCGGTTATATCAAGACCCGCGACTGCAACGGCCAGATGCAGGAAGGCTTTGGCCCCATGCACATGACCGTAAAGAAAGGCGTGCGCTGGTCCACCGCCAATGCCTATCTGCGCCCCGCCATGGACAGACCCAACCTGACCGTGGTCACCCATGCCATGACCCGCCGTATCCTGCTGGATGGCAAGTGCGCCGTCGGCGTCGAATACTCCCGCGCAGGCAGCACTCAGACCGTGCGCTGCAACCGCGAAGTGCTGCTGTCGGCCGGCCCCATTGGCTCACCCCACCTGCTGCAGCTCTCCGGCATTGGCCCAAAAGCCGTACTGCGCGAGGCCGGCATAGAAGTGCTGCACGACCTGCCCGGGGTGGGCGAAAACCTGCAGGACCACGCCGAGATCTATATCCAGTACAAATGCAAAGAGCCCATCACCCTGAACAGCAAGATGGGCCTGCTGAGCAAGGCGCTGATCGGCGCCCGCTGGCTGCTGCGCAAGGATGGCCTGGGCGCCACTAACCATTTCGAATCCTGCGGCTTTATCCGCTCAGAGCCGGGCCTGAAATGGCCGGACATCCAGTTCCATTTCCTGCCGGCGGCCATGCGC
>NZ_BCNS01000074.1 GCF_001528745.1 Marinobacterium profundum
AACGTTCATGCGTTTGCCCTGACGATTACACCATTACTATATTTTTAATCTCATCTGTTGCCACAACGCTTAAAGTTGGCGGACCACCACCATGCATGTGACTTTGAGGGTAAGATAAAAGCCAAAAACGACCATCTATGGGATCGGCGAAAAATATATCCCAACAGCATTTAGACGAACCTACCTTTTTCAAATGATGATTCACAAGCCATTCAATACGCTCGCAAACAGGATCGGCTATTACATTTTTACCCGATTCCAACCAACGACCAGTTAATGAAGACTCCGATGGTTGCAGTAAATCCATTTAGTACACCTAACGCTTGTAACACATGACCGAAAAAGCGCAGCTTTTTTGGGTCAAGTGCTTACTCTTGTTATCAGTTAAGTTCTTCAATCCAGTAATCCCCAGCATAGTAGTGAGGAAATGGATTAATATTACCGTCTTTAAGATAAAGTATAATATTATCTAGAATAGTAGCTGCCATATTACTAAGAAAGCTTGCCGGATAGACAAGCTCAATCCGCATAGGAGTAGTTGATTGTCCTTCATCAAGCGTCAAAGTTAAATGACCTCCGGCA
>NZ_BCNS01000075.1 GCF_001528745.1 Marinobacterium profundum
ACTGCACTGTTACCTATGTGGTTGAACTGTGCTCGCCGACTCTTTCTGTCTTTCACTCAACGCAGCCCGACACTCACACCTGCCACCGTCCAGACCCCATCGCAAAGTCATAGCCCAAAGTCACACCCTCTCTTCATCCGGAATCAACGCCAGCAGATCCGTAACTCCTATATCCTCCCCTGCCTGGTGCAGCAAGGTCGAGACCTGGCCCCGGTGGTGGGTCTGATGATTGAAAAAGTGAAGGATCAGGCTGGCGTAGCGCTTGTTGGCAGCAATGCCCTTGGTGTTGCGGTAGTGGAGCACGTGCTCCAGATCACTTTCGGTAAGCGCAGCTATCCATTGGGTGATCTGCTCATCCAGCCAGACACGGTGCTTTGTCAAAGCGTGCAAATCTTTGAACTGGAGCTGATCCAGGGACAGAGGCGGCGGTAAATCGGCGACCTGGCGCAGTGAAAGACCGCATGCGGGGTGTGTCGCAAACCGCTGCAGCCAGATAGTATCCCCGACAACGATGTGATTCAGGGTTCCGAGTACAGAGCCGAAAAAGGCGCCGCTCTCTTTGGCAAGATCCCGCGAATCGAGCCGCCCAGCAGCCTCGTAGACCTTCAGGTTCATCCAGGCATTGTAGGAAGCTAGTAATTCAAGGTGTTGCTTGAGCTCCATAAGAATCCCTTTTCATGCTTTGGCAGGTGATTGAAAATCCATTTCAGAAACAGCCCCTTCACGACACGAGCACCACACCCCGAAAGCCTCTCTCACATCCCCGCCGCCCAGCCAGTATCATCCCGCACTGCCCGCAGTGGTGCGCCCTGCCCCGTCGCTTCGGTATCAACCGTCTTTTCAAGATCTCGCAGCGGCTTCAGATAGTCTTCGACTTCTGCCAGCTTATAGCCTTTCTGTGCCGGCACGCGAATCAGCGGTAGCTGGACCTGCTGACAGATCTGCTGCAGCATCTCGTCGCGCTGTTGGCGTTTGGCTTTCTGATGACTGCTGTCATCCAGCTCGAGCACCACAACAGGTACCAGGTCGCTGCTGTTGCAGATAACGAAATCGAAATGCTTGGCGCTGATGCGGTTGAAGGCTTTTTGCCAGATGCGGCGATCTTTGCCTGGCAGCGGCTCAATAAGATCAGCCACACGCACCTTGCCATAAACGCGGTAGCGGGCATCCAGTACCTGATCCAGCACACCGGCAAAAGAACGCTCGGCGGGAGTAAAGAGCGCCGGCCGGCGACGATAACGCAACAGGTCAGCGGGCGCCGTAGCGGTACGATTGCGGGCAAGAAATTTCAGGAAAAACACGGCCACCAGAACCAGCAGCCCAACAAGAACAAGACTATCCATAGCTCAATCCCTGAGTATCAATGACAAGCCTGTCAGCCATTTGGCTGACACGGCAGCTACCCAGTTTGCTCCGAATCCCTGCGCCACACAAGCCGCCCAGACCCGGCAAATCCCGGTGCCCATTTCATGCGCCGCGGTCTCAACTCCACAACCTGCCGGACAACAGAGCAT
>NZ_BCNS01000076.1 GCF_001528745.1 Marinobacterium profundum
CGAGCTAGAGGAGAGGGGATGGGGGAAGCGACAAAGGGGTATAAGGGCAAGGAGCGAGGCACGAGGGCGACCATTGGCAGCGGATATCCTGGCCGCGCTGGAGACCGTCGAAAACCTCGACGAAGACCGCATCCTGCGCCACTACCTGGGCGTGATCAACGCCATGCTGCGCACCAACTACTTTCAGGCCGATGAGGAGCGGGAAAAAGGTTACCTGAGTTTCAAGCTCAATACCCGCGCCCTGACGTTCGCCCCCGAGCCACGCCCGGCGTTCGAGATCTTTGTCTACGCACCCTGGGTCGAAGGCGTGCATCTGCGCGCTGGCCCCATCGCCCGTGGCGGCCTGCGCTGGTCGGACAGGCGCGAGGATTTCCGCACCGAAGTCATGGGGCTGGTCAAGGCGCAGATGGTGAAAAACTCGGTCATAGTGCCGGTCGGCGCCAAGGGGGGCTTCGTGCCCAAGCAACTGCCCGCAGGTGGCGATCGCAATGCTATCCAGGCGGAGGTGATTCGCTGCTACGAGACTTTTATTCGCGGCCTGCTGGATATTACCGACAATCGCGTTGGCGATGAGATAGTCACGCCGGCCAATGTCATTTGCCACGATGCGCAAGACCCTTACCTGGTGGTCGCGGCCGACAAGGGTACCGCCACCTTCTCCGATATCGCCAACCGCATCAGCGCCGAATACGGGTTCTGGCTCGGCGACGCCTTTGCCTCCGGCGGCAGCAATGGCTATGACCACAAG
>NZ_BCNS01000077.1 GCF_001528745.1 Marinobacterium profundum
GCCTGGGAGTCGGTCAAGCGTCTGTTCCGCGAACAGAACCGCAACTGCCAGAGCGAAGATTTCAGCGTTGTCGGCGTCGGCGACATGGCCGGCGATGTCTTTGGCAATGGCATGCTACTGTCGCGCCATATCTGTCTGGTGGCCGCCTTCAACCACCAGCACATTTTTATCGACCCGACCCCCGATGCCGACTCCAGCTGGCAGGAACGCAAGCGGCTGTTCGAGCTGCCTCGCTCCAGCTGGGAAGACTATGACAAGAGCCTGATCTCGGCCGGCGGCGGGCTCTACAAGCGCAGCGCCAAACATATAGACCTGAGCCCCGAGGCACAGGCCGCTCTGGGCACCGAACAGACGCGTTTTACACCCAACGAGCTGATCCGGGTCATCCTCAAGGCTCCGGTGGATCTGCTCTGGAACGGGGGTATCGGCACCTATATTAAGGCCAGCCAGGAAAACCACGATCAGGTGGGCGATCGCAACAATGACAATCTGCGGGTGGACGCCAGCGAACTGCGCCTGAAGGTCATCGGCGAGGGCGGTAACCTGGGCCTGACCCAGCGTGCACGTATCGAATTCGCGCGCCACGGCGGCCTGATAAACACCGATGCCATCGACAACGCCGGCGGCGTGGATTCGTCCGACCACGAGGTCAACCTGAAAATACTGCTTAACCAGCAGGTGATCGCCGGCACCCTCGATGCCGACGAGCGCAATCCGCTGCTCGAAAGCATGACCGAGGATATAGCCCGCCTGGTACTGAGGCATAGTTACGGTCAATGCCAGATCCTCAGTGCCGCCAATCAGGTCGCCCCCAGGCGCATCAACGACCATCGCCGCCTGATGCAGCAACTGGAGCGGGCCGGGCGCCTGAACCGCGATCTGGAGTACCTGCCCAGTGACGAACAGCTGGATGAACTGGCACGCAACGGCCTGGGCC
>NZ_BCNS01000078.1 GCF_001528745.1 Marinobacterium profundum
GTCGTCTCAAAAGAGCTCAAAAACTGCCTCATTCAATCGTAGGGAGTGATTGAACGCGCAAGCCCCGAAGGGGTGAAGCACATGGATGTGCTGAACAAAACAGACTTTCCCTCGCTACGGCCAGCATTCTCGGACAGCCTCCTAGGAAATCCCTTCCTCCCCGGCAATGAGCGATAGTCGATGACACCGGCCTGCACTTCAGGCCAGAATAAACTGCTGTCCTACCGCAGCAACGGCTATTCTTGTAGTAGCCGTACCAAGAAAGACAGCGGCACCACCCTAGGATCAATGACGACACGCCAACATGACCGATAAAGCACGCCTTCAGCCAGAGTTTGAACGGGTTGACCAGCAGGGAGACGAGTCCATCCGCTACCTGCAGCACGGATACCCCTGCGAGCTGGTGCGCTGGCACTATCACTCCGAATACGAACTGCACCTGATAAAGGCGACCAGTGGCAAGGTCTTCGTGGGCGACTATATAGGTAACTTCAATGCCAATCAGCTGATTATGGTGGGGCCCAACCTGCCCCATAACTGGATTAGCCAGCTGCCCGATGGCGAGTCGGTAGAATTAAGAGACAGGGTCATCAACTTCTCCCATGATCTGGTCGAAACCTGCGGCAGCACCTTCCCGGAAATGCAGTCACTGGCGCCGTTCTGGGAGCGTGCCCAGTACGGCATCGAATTCCTCGATCCCGCCATGATTCGCCAAGCCGATGCCCTGTTTGAAGATCTCGCCGAAGCCCGTGGTTTTCGACGCCTGACCCGTTTCTGGACGCTGCTCGATCTGCTCGCCTCGACGTCTGAGTATCGGGTGCTGTCGTCCACCAATTACATTCCCATCGCCGACAAAAAAACCCTCGAGAAGGTCAACGAGGCAGTGCAGTACATCGTCGATCATTACGATCAGGATCTGGCGCTGGAGGATGTGGCCAGCCGACTGGAAATGGGTCCGAGTTACTTTTCCAAGTTTTTCAAAAAGGCCACCGGGCGGCGCTTTATCGATTTCGTCAACGGCCTGCGCATCAACCGTGCCTGCGAGCGCCTGGCCCACACCGACGAACCCATTACCGATATCTGTTTTTCCGCCGGATTTAACAATATTGCCAATTTCAACCGTCGCTTCCATGCCGTCAAGGGCATGACCCCGTCCGAATACCGCCGCACCTCGGCCGACCTGCTCTACCGCGTCTGAATATCGATACTGCGCCAGACCGAGCCCGCGCAGCGGCAGGACATAAACAGTTAGAAGGCGGCAAAATAATACCGAGACCCTGTCGCGGAGTATTTGCCAGACGGGCGCAAGCTAATATTCAATAATGATTCGGCGACTCCCTGCCCCAGGCCGCAGTCACGCATAGCGTCTTGGCCACCAGCAGAGTGGCAACCATGTTCAGGAACCTCCATGCCTACAGATCCGCAGCGCCAGCCTGACTATGAATGGGTCGAACAACCCGCCTGTGAATCCATTCACTATATTCAGCATGGCGTTCCCAGCTCGTTAATCCGCTGGCATCATCACCGGGAATTTGAACTCCACCTGGTGCGTGCGACCTCGGGCAGAATCTTTGTCGGCGATTACATCGGTAACTTTCGGCCCGGTAATCTGGTACTGGTTGCCCCCGACCTGCCGCACAACTGGATCAGTAACCTGGCTGAAGACGAAATCGTACCCGTGCGTGATCAGGTAATTCACTTCCCCAGCACTCTGCTGCACGATGCGCAGCGCGTATTTCCCGAGATACGCGCCTTCACGCCACTGCTGGAACAGGCAAAACGAGGGCTGGAGTTTACCCATCCGGATACTATTGCCCAAGCCACCACATTATTCGATGCCGTCGCCCAGGCCTGCGGCCCGCAGCGCCTGATCCACTTTCTGACGCTGCTGCAGCTGCTGGCCAGTTGCGAGCACTGTCGCACCCTGTCCAGCGCCTGGCATCAGCCCCAGACCGACAGCAAGCATCTGGACTGGCTCAACAGCGCCGCCGACTACATTTTGCAACACTATCAGCGTGAACTGCCGCTGGACGAGGTTGCGCTCTTTATGGACATGAGCCAAACCCAGTTTTCGAAACGTTTCAAGCGCGCTTCAGGCCATAAATTTGTAGATTTCATCAATATGCTGCGCATCAACAGGGCGTCGGAGTTACTGGCCTATAGCGACAACCCCATCACTGCGATCTGCTTCGACGTCGGCTATAACAACATCGCCAACTTCAATCGCCGCTTTCTCGAACTCAAGGGCATGACCCCCAGCGAATACAGAAAAACGCTGCCTCAGCGGGCCTCCTGAACCTGGTGGTAGCACCGCCGGCAAAATAATACAGCCCCCTGGCCGCAGCGTATTTTTAGTCCACGGCAAAAAACCATCTAATAGGATTATCACGCCGGATGTCCGGCTAAGCGGCTAAGCGGCTAAGCGGCACTGTGCCGAACCACACAGGGGGCTCCATGCAAGCACTGATTTTGGAACAGGCAGGACAACTGTCCATTCGAGATATCGCCATCGACCAGGCTATGGGCCCGGACGACGTCAGGATTGCCGTACGTAACGTCGGCGTCTGTGGCAGCGATGTGCACTATTACAAACACGGCAGCATAGGGCCCTTTGTGGTGCGCGAGCCCATGGTACTGGGCCACGAAGCCTCCGGCATAGTCATCGCAGTAGGGGACAAGGTGACACAGTTGCAGCCGGGAGACCGAGTCTGCATGGAGCCCGGTATTCCGGATCTCAAGTCTCGCGCCACACTTGAAGGCAAGTACAACCTGGATCCAGCCGTCAGTTTCTGGGCCACGCCGCCGATTCACGGCTGCCTGATGCCAGAAGTTGTGCATCCGGCCAACTTCACATTCAAACTGCCGGATAATGTCAGCTTCGCCGAAGGCGCACTGATTGAGCCTCTGGCCACAGGTCTGCAGGCCGCCGAAAAAGCCCGAATCAGGCCCGGCGATATCGCTGTGGTCATTGGCGCTGGAACCATCGGCATACTCACGGCCCTTTCAGTGCTGGCCGGCGGCTGCAGCCACGTGATCATTGCCGATCTGGTACAGGAAAAACTCGATATAGCCGCGGCCTACGACGGCATCACTGCGGTGAATATCAGCAGCGAAAACCTGTCAGAACGCGTGGCACAGCTAACAGACAATTGGGGCGCCCAGCTGGTATTTGAGGCCTCAGGCAGCCCCAAAGCCTATGCAAATTTGTTTGAGCTGGCCTGCCCCGGCGGCTCTGTTGTGCTGGTCGGCATGCCGCCGGCACCCGTCACTATTGATATAGTCGCCATGCAGGCGAAAGAGCTGCGACTCGAGTCAGTATTCCGCTATGCCAACCAGTTTCCAAGGGCGCTGGCGCTGCTGGGCTCAGGGAAACTGAATATCAAACCCATGGTGTCCTGTGTATTACCGTTCGAAAAAGGTATCGAAGCCTTCGAACGCGCGGCAAGGGCCGAGCCTGGCGACGTCAAGGTCCAGATCAATTTCAGCTAAAAGCTACAGCTGCGCGCGTCTCAAACGCATATAAGCCCCATTTCTCCTGTGGCCTCGGTGGATATCGTCACTATTACGAATTCACCGAGCGTCACCCATCTTCTGAAATTTCGCCAAAAATAAGTACTTTTATGATGTAAACATCGCC
Source organism: Marinobacterium profundum (assembly GCF_001528745.1). Lineage (GTDB taxonomy): Bacteria > Pseudomonadota > Gammaproteobacteria > Pseudomonadales > Balneatricaceae > Marinobacterium_A > Marinobacterium_A profundum. The sequence continues at coordinate 3,638 of NZ_BCNS01000078.1, forward strand.
CCCTCTACCAAAATAAGACCTGAAACCCAGTAAAACCGGTAAATCCAGCATACCCCACCTAAACAGAATGGCAGAAAAGTACATATCTGGCTCGACAGGGTATTTGTGCTGACACCCCCTTTCGCAGTGTAATGGACCTGTCCTGATGACTTTGTGACCTGGCCTACTTTGCAGTGAACTACACTCACGGGTACAAAGTTAACGAGACACCGACCGACACCATAATGATAAAAGAGGCTCGTAACGTGAAGAATTCACCGATTACCTCCACCCTGCTTGCATCCTCCATTGCCCTGGCATCCCTGGGTGCCAACGCTGCAACTGTGACCATCGGCACCGTGAACAACGGCGACATGATTCGCATGCAGGAGCTGTCTACTGCCTTTGAAGAAACTCATCCGGATATCAAGCTGGAGTGGGTGGTACTGGAAGAGAACGTGCTGCGTCAGCGTCTGACCACCGATATCGCCACCGGCGGCGGTCAGTTTGATGTCATGACCATCGGCATGTATGAAGCGCCCATCTGGGGCAAGAAAGGCTGGCTGGCGCCCATGGGCAATCTGCCGGCTGAGTATGATGTGGAAGATATTTTCCCGTCTGTGCGTAACGGTCTGTCGGCCGATGGCACCCTCTATGCCCTGCCGTTTTATTCCGAAAGTTCCATGACCTATTACCGCAAGGATCTGTTTGAAGAGGCCGGTCTGACCATGCCGGACCAGCCCACCTGGGAGCAGGTGCGTGACTTTGCCAAGGTTCTGCACAAGCCGGATCAGGGTCAGTACGGTATCTGTCTGCGCGGCAAGGCGGGCTGGGGCGAGAATATGGCGCTGGTCAGCACCATGGCCAATGCCTTTGGCGCACGCTGGTTCGATGAGCAGTGGAAGCCTGAGTTCGACGGCCAGGAGTGGAAAAATACTGTCAGCTTCTATGTTGATCTGCTGGGCAACTACGGTCCTCCAGGCGCGTCCTCCAACGGCTTG
>NZ_BCNS01000079.1 GCF_001528745.1 Marinobacterium profundum
GTGATGCTTTTCGTGCCTGTGCTGCGCGGCAACCCGTATGCGGCCGGGGAATTCGCGTTGGGCGAAGGCAATTGTGTCCTCTTCCCACTCCAGTATCCATGCCAGTAGAAGCTGCCGCTGCTCGTCCGGCAGCGCGTCCAGGTCAGCGACTGACAGCGGATAACTCGGTAGCAGCCAAATGCCTGTATTGGCATCGGCGCTTACCTTGCGCTTTTTACCGCCATGCAAAGTGGTGCTCGCAGCTGCCGCTATCGAAATCTGCTTCGCCACCGCAACGAACGAAGTGCCCAGTAAGTACTCAGGCTGCAACGGCGACTTCACATGCGGGTGGCTGTAAGGCACCCGTTCAGCCTCCCGCGCAATTGACGTCAGACTGCGCTTTTTACTCGTCCCCTTAGTTCCGTATGCTTCGTAGTGTATAAATTGATAACCCGCCATGAGTTCCTTCTCTTGCTTTCAACATATAGCACTCCATGCTATTTAGAATATGTTAACCAATCGACTGTAATTCCCATCGCCTGACATCCTGAACAACAGCACGGCATTGGATAGGAAAAAACACTGATCGATGGAAATAAATTTTCCATCTATGCTCAACCACGAAATAAAAAATTACGCAGCGTCTTTAGCTTTACGAATGGGCTGCTTTCGTTTCACGCGATGAGTACGTCGCTGACGCGGTGAAAAATCATCTTTCATCCGCAAGAAACGCGGGTAATCGACGTGTTCCATATCCATGTCATAGCGTATTTTTTCTATTTCTGTACTCAACGACTGAATATTGAAGCCACGTCCGTAATTACTCGTCATACTTGCATTCTCGTGCCCGACAATAGCAGCAATACGCGCTTCTTCTACACCGGCATTCCGCAACAGGTCAATAACCGTATGTCGATGACTATGGAAGGATTTATTACCACGATTTTTAATCTGGACTGTGTCGAGATAGCCATTGGCCTTCGCCTCGCCGTCACCATTATACCAGCGTCCAACTTTACGCCCCCAACGACTGCCTTTCTCGTACTCAAGCCCCTCAAACAGCATTGTATTTGACGCATCGCCAACTAAAGCCTTGCGCGATTCCCAGTACCCAATAAAACCAAATTCCAAGAGTTGACTATGAATCGGTACCTTGCGCTTCGAGCTTTTGCGCTTCAGGTTCTGATGCTCATCTTCATCCGTGATATTAAAGTACCAGATATGGCCTTCGCACTGGATGTCAGCAACCCCCAGCTGACACAACTCGTTCAGTCGAGCGCCCGTGTACATGGCCATCAGAGGCACCCAAAAGTGCGCTGACAGGAATTGACGCTTGCTACCCGTGTAATCAGCGGTATACATATACCCATTGACGATAGCTTTCAGGTCGGCAGGATCAAACGGGTGCTTTTCGTCCTCTTCAAGGGTTTCTGCCGGGAAATCGATATCGCGGGCAATATCTTTTTCAAGGTCATCGTTGGAGTAGGCAAAACGTATCAGAGACTGGCAGATTTCAAAGTACGCCTTGGCGGTATTGGGAGATATGCGCGCATAAGTATCCCGCGCCATCAAAACCTGTAGCGACTCGCTCGCCGAGTGGCCCAGATTACGTCGGGCAGGATACTGACGTAGCGTCTTTTTGACGTCAACTATATCGGATTTTTTGAGAGAACCAACAATTTTGTCCTTTCCGATTATCTCGACGATAGCGTTAATCCGGCCGACGTTAATCTGTAAGGTTTTTTCGTCCTTCCACTTTCCCGCCACCAGGCGATCCTGCAAAAAGTCATCAGCAAGCTCACGAACGCTATAGCCTTTTATTTCCCCCCCATTCCCCGATGCAGACTCTTCCAGCACACCAGAAACAGCCGCAGGACGAGATACAGAATGCACTTCAGAGATCTCTGTATACTCACCCATCATTTTTAAATACTTCAACAGCGCTTCCAGGTCTTGATCGGCAGAGCCGTAGTCAAACCGACCTTCACTGCCCCTATTACTCTGATTTGTAATTCTTTTTAAAATCATACTGCTATCCTTCTCTACAAATCCTTTTAAGTAACTACCCACCCC
>NZ_BCNS01000080.1 GCF_001528745.1 Marinobacterium profundum
AATGAATTCACATGAAGGTTGCTTACCTTGATAAAGCTATTTATGCCTTATCCTGACAAGCGCCCACACGAATTATCTGATCAATCTGTTAAAGAGCGTTTGGACTCGAGGATCGTTACCGCTGATCCCGTGTCTCAAGTGAGGCGCATATTCTAGCGTCTCGGTGTTTTAAGTCAACTCTTATTTTCAACATTTTCGACCGAAGCCGAGGAGAAAAACGAGTGACTCACAAGCCGATACTGCCGGCCAATTCATCAAGCTAAACACTTGAAAATCAACCACTTACTTCCGACTTGCTCGCTCTGGTCGGTGGCTGTTAAAGCCGCTTTCCCTAAGCGAGGTGCGCATTCTACATTGCCCCCGATCAGAGTCAACAGCCCCTTTGAAATTATTAACGAATAAGTGCAAAAAGAGGCTAATCAAACTCCAAAACGGCTGATAGACGGCAATATAGATCACCCGGCAACCAGCAGTGCACATTTAAATCACTCAGCCCTGATTAATAAACAGCCAACTCTGATCCTGGGCTCACCGGCATTATTAATCCGAAGGACTCACAACAGGAAAAAATCATGTTTCGAAAGCCACAAACAACAAAGGCGCCTAAGAAGGCGCCCTTGTTGTTTCTAACCATTAAAACCAGTAGCCAGCTACAGGACGGCCCCAATCATAAAGAGCCGCTACCTATAGATGACTGTGCAACTGGATGACATGCAACATTGCACTCACAGAACCACTCTCAGGCGACAACGTAATGCTGCAGATCAACCAGTTCGACCTGAGCCGCGCTCACTGCCCCCTCAAAGAAGTAAGACGCAACGCGCACGAAGCGTTCAGGCCCATCGGTTACCAGGAAAGACACATGCCCAGGCGCATCACCCTCTCGCATCAGGTTGGCTTCCAGCAACTGCTGCTTGACCACACGCGTGGTCGTCACCGCCGAGTCCACCAGGCTGACATCAGGCCCTACCACCTTGGCAATGGCACCCTTTAGCGCCGGAAAATGAGTACACCCCAGCACCAGAGTATCAATGCCGGAGTCACCCTCCGCCTCATCCAGCAGTGGCGCCAGGCAGCGCGCGACTATCTGCTCGACCAGATCACCCTCGTGCCAGCCTTCTTCAGCCAGAGAAACAAAGAGTGAACAGCCCTGAGCCCGAATTCTGATATCCGGGCGCAGCGACATGATCGCCTTCTGATAAGCCTGATTGTTTACCGTACTCTCGGTGGCGATAACTCCCACCTGACCGTTACGGGTTTGCGCACAGCAGGCTTCAGCCCCCGGCTCAACCACGCCAACTACCGGAACGCCCGGAAAGCGCAGACGCAGTGGCTCCACAGCTACCGCTGACACTGTGTTGCAGGCGATCACCAGCAGCTTGACCTTGCGCTCGATCAGCAGCCGCGCCGCCTGCTCTGCATAGCGCATAACCGAGAGTGAACTCTTGGTGCCATAGGGCACCCGCGCGGTATCCCCGAGGTAAATCAGATTTTCGCAGGGCAACTGGCGACGCAACTCATTCAGCACCGTCAGACCGCCAACACCCGAATCAAACACACCTATAGGCAGACGCCGACGCTCTTGCTGCTCACTCATTTTTTCTTGCGCGATTTACGCTTGCTATCTTTCTTCAAGTCCTGCACGTGCAACTTGAAGCGCTGCTTCTTGGCCAACTGACGAGGGGTCAGCTGATTCGGGCGACCTTCAAACGGGTTGTCACCCACGCGGAATTCAAACCGCACCGGCGTGCCCTTGATGCCAAGCACCTGACGGAACTTGTTTTGCAGGAAACGCTTGTATGACGCCGGCAGGTTATCCAGCTGATTACCATGGACCACAATAATCGGCGGGTTCGAGCCTCCCTGATGGGCATAGCGCATTTTGATACGACGACCATTCACCATCGGCGGCTGATGCTCTGCCACCACATCCTCAAGCAGACGGGTCAGGCGGTTAGTCGGCCACTTGGCCATGGCACTGGCATAGGCCTCGTCCACTGAGCGATACATCTCACCCACTCCACTGCCGTGCAGCGCAGAGATAAAATGAATACGGGCGAAATCTACAAATTCGAGACGACGCTGAATCTGCTCCTTGACCTTGAGCTTCTGCTCTTCGGGCATGCCATCCCACTTGTTCAGCGCAATAACCAGCGAGCGACCGGCATCAAGCACGAAACCAAGCATGTGCAGATCCTGATCGGTCACCCCTTGACGCGCATCGATCACGCACACCACTACGTTGGCATCTTCGATAGCCTGCAGCGTTTTGATGATCGAGAATTTTTCCACCGCTTCAGTGATATTCTTGCGACGACGCACACCCGCGGTGTCGATCAGTATGTAAGGCTCACCATCGCGCTCATAGGGAATATAAATACTGTCGCGTGTGGTACCGGCCTGATCGAAAACCACAACGCGGTCTTCACCCAGCATGCGGTTAACCAGTGTCGACTTGCCCACATTGGGCCGACCGACCACCGCGATCCGGGTGCTGAACTTGAACTCTTCCGGCAGTACATCGGCTTCCTGCTCAGGTAGCTCGCTGAGCACTTCCTCGATCAGCAGCGTCACACTGCGGTTCTGCGATGCCGCGATCGGCAAAGGCTGTCCCAGACCCAGACCAAAGAAGTCGGAAATAGCGACATCCGGGTCCATGCCGTCAGTCTTGTTGACCACCAGGTAGCTGCTTTTCTCGGAGCGGCGCAGATGATCAGCAATCATCTCGTCGGCCGGATTCAGACCGGCACGACCGTCCACCAAAAACAGAACGATATCCGCCTCTTCGATCGCCATCAGGGACTGCTTGGCCATCAGGGAATCGATACCCTCTTCGTCGCCACTGATGCCGCCGGTATCGATAACGATAAACCGAGCATCGCCGACCTTGCCTTCGCCATACTTGCGGTCACGGGTCAGGCCCGACAGATCGGCCACCAATGCGTCCCGCGAGCGTGTCAGTCGATTAAAAAGTGTAGATTTGCCGACATTGGGTCGGCCCACGAGCGCTATAACCGGTACCATTCTCTATTTACCACAACGAAAACGGCGGCTACTCGCAAACGCAAATAGCCGCCTGTGAAAATCACTCATGCTCAGTTTAGGCGCAATGCCAGCAAACGGCCGTCATTACCCAGCACATAGAGCACATCATTAATCGCGAGCATGTCGCCCACTACGCCTTTTGAGTCAGCGCGGTAGCGTGCGACAAAGTGGCCATCAACCTGCGACATGAAGTGCAAATAACCTTCCACATCGCCTACCACCAAGTTATTTCCCAGCACCGCAGGGGCTGATATCGTGCGGTTTTCCAATGCTGGCTGAGTCCAGACGCTAGCACTACTGCTCGCATCGTAGGCCTGCACGTAATCGTTAGCCTCTACCACATAGACGTTGCCGAAACCTGCAGCCGGCGTACGGTAGCTGGAACTGTCTCGAGCCCACTGAATCTGCGCATCAAACGGATTGATCGCCACCAGACGCCCCTGATAACTGGACACATAGAGCATCTGATTGGCCAGTAACGGACGACCATCGATGTCCACCATGCGCTCCAGCTCGGAACGCCCCTGGGGCTCGGCAATGCGCTGTTCCCACAGCATGTTGCCATTACTGTTGGTCAGCGCCGCCAGCTTGCCGCTGGCAAAGCCTGCAAAGGTGACATCCGCCGCAACGATAGGTGCCGCAGTACCACGCAGACTCAGGCTTGGCACCTGACTGTCGTAGGTCCAGCGGTGCTCACCGGATGTGCTATCCAGCGCTGTCACCTTGCCATTAACCAACTGCACCACCACCAGATCGCGGTTAAGCTGCGCCGGCGCCACGGCTTCGGAGGACACCTGGCGGCGCCAGAGTTCCTGACCGCTACCACTGTCCAGAGAGACAACCAGACCCGACTCGGTGACGACGACTACAGACGCAGGCCCTACACCGGCCCCCGCGCCCAGCGCTGTTTCGAGTTCGACTTCCCAGGCTTTCTTGCCGGTCGCAAGATCAAACGCCGCTACCGTGCCTTCAGCGTCATTCGCATAGATGCGCACACCATCGGACGCTGGCGCAAACTGGTGGAATTTCTTGCCAAGGCCAGAGCCCACACGAGCACTCCAGAGCACATCAACCGAACGCTCGGATTTGAAATCGACTAGCTCATTGGGTTCGACTTCGTCATTCGAACTCCAGAGGCTGCAGCCGCTCACGGACGCAATCAGCGCACTCGTAGCCAGAACACGGAACAGCTTGTTCATTTAACCTTCCTCAGCCGTGAGATTTTCAAGCTTCATGGTCAGTAGTGGGCGCACACCGGCAGTTTCGGCCGCCTCGGCCGCCAGACGATAGGCATCCCGCGCTTCTACAGCTTTACCGGCAGACAGCAGCAAATCGCCACGCAGCTCCTGATAGCTGGCGTCAAAGCTGCCAGGCTCCAATGCATCCAGCAACGCCAGCGCTTCACTCGACTGACCCTGTTGCCCCATAATCTGCGCCTTGCGCATGATGGCAACAGTCCGCTGAGCATCGCTGGGCTCGTGACTCAAAACCCATTCGAGCTGCGCCAGGGCTTCATCCAGCTGACCCTGTTCGACCGCCACGCGAGCCATCAACAGCGAACCCAGGGTGGCGTAGGCACTGCCTTCGTAGTCAGTCTTGAGTCCGCTCGCCAGGTGCTCGGCCGTCGCGACCTGAGCATCAGTGCCCTCAGCGGCCAGGGACAGACTTACGGCCTGTACCAGGTTCTGATACATCGCCGAAGCGTTTGCGGCTTCTGTGGCCTGACGCTCCTGCCAGGTCCGCCAGCCAAACACCAGCGCCAGCGCTATCGCCAGGGTCAGCAGCAAAGTCTTGCCGTTTTCCTGCCACCAACGCTTAAGCGCTTCTACCTGTTCCTCTTCTGTGCGCATCTCAGCCACGTACGACTCCCTATGCCCTGTCGATCAAACGTTGATAATATTTGTAAGCTCAGCCGCAAGCTGCGACCAACCTATCTGTTTTTGTTCCGCATCACTGCGCAGCGACTTGACTGTCGCCACCTGATGCGCGACTTCATCATCCCCCAGAATAAGGGCGACGCTGGCACCGCTGCGATCGGCTTTCTTCATCTGACTCTTGAAGTTACCGCCACCGCAGTGGAGCTGGATTCGAAGATCTGTTTCATTACGCAGACGCTCCGCCAGCAGCAGTGCCTGACTGGCCGCATCGGCACCCATTGAAGCTATATACAGATCAACCGTCTGGCGCGCGGCATCCGGCACGACTTCCAGGGTTTCGAGCAGCAGCACCAGGCGTTCGATGCCCATGGCAAAACCCACCGCCGGCGTCGCCTTGCCACCAAGCTGCTCCACCAAGCCATCATAACGACCACCCGCACAGACGGTACCCTGGGAACCGAGCTTGTCGGTGACCCACTCGAAAACCGTCTTGCAGTAGTAATCAAGCCCACGCACCAGGCGCGGATTCACCTCATAGGTGAGGCCAGCACGATCAAGCAGGGCTTTAAGCGCTGCGAAATGCTCGAGGGACTCAGCATCCAGATATTCATGGAAATCTGGCGCATCGTTCAGCAATGCCTGGGTTGTCGCATCCTTGCTATCGAGGATACGCATGGGGTTGGTATCCAGACGACGCAGACTGTCTTCATCCAGCTGCTCCTTGCACCCTTGCAGGTACTGCACCAGCGCTTCCTTGTAGCGGGCGCGTGCCTCGGCACTGCCAATGGTATTCAGCTGCAAGGTGACCGCATCCAGCAAGCCCAGCTGACGCCAGAGACGGGCAGTCAGCAGAATCAGCTCGGCATCGATATCTGGCCCCTGCATGCCAAAGGTCTCGACACCAATCTGGTGAAACTGACGATAGCGCCCCTTTTGTGGCCGCTCATGGCGGAACATGGGACCCTTGTACCACAACCGTTGCACCTGATTGTAGAGCAGGCCATTTTCCTCACCGGCGCGCACGCAACCCGCCGTCCCTTCGGGACGCAGCGTCAGGCTGTCACCATTGCGGTCTTCGAAGGTGTACATCTCTTTTTCGACGATATCGGTCACTTCACCAATAGAGCGCTTGAAAAGATCGGTCTGCTCGACGATTGGCATGCGTATTTCAGCGTAACCGTAAGCACCGAGGACGGTCTGCACATGCTGTTCCAGGTACTGCCACACCGGAGTTGCCTGCGGCAGGATGTCATTCATACCACGAATGGCTTTGATCTTGGCCAAAATAAAACCCTACTAAATCTGAACGGCGACGTATTAATTAAGCGGAAGCGTTAACCGGGCAACATTCTTGTTGTTGAAGGGCCCAAGGTCAACTGCAGCGCCATCAAAACTGATATCACTCACCGCATTGGTGCGACCCAGCAATATATTCAAGGGTCCCGCCTGGTCGATACGCAACTCTTCACCGGCCTTGCGCAGGTTGTTAAACAGCGTCTTGCCTGTGGCACTTTTGATCGTGACCCAGCAATCATCGCTGAAACGAATCAGCAGCCCGCTCGTAGCCGGCGTGCCTGCAGCATCAGTAGCCGCCACATCTGACTCAGGGTCAGCAGCCACGTCAGGCGCAGGCGCCTCCTGGGTAGCCGTCGCAACAACGGTTTGCGCTGCGCCTACCGTAGCCACATCTGCTACTGCCGTAACCGCCGGTGGAACACCGGTTGCACTCAAAGCGGCCTCAGCCTGGACTGTAGCCGCTTCGGTCGACACCGCAGCCTCGCCAGACGACAACTGCGGCGCAGTTTTATCGAGACCTGGCTCAGGTTCTGCAAAATCAGGCTCAGGCTCGCCAGCGGACAGCACCAGGGTTTCACCATTGGCTGTATCCACCGACACCGTGCTTTCTGGCGGGCTGGTCAGTACAACTTCATGTCCATACTGCGTCTTCCACCACCAGAAGGTGGTCGCGACTATAACGACGACGAGCAGCAACATCGAAAGACTGACACCGGGGCCCGATGAACCCGAAGGCTGCACCCGAGTGATCGAGCGAATGGACGCGGAAGCCTGACCTCCGCCATAGTTTTTGTCGAATTCAAGTACCAGATCGTCGCCATTTACACCCAGCAGACGGGCATAGGATCTAAGGTAGCCGCGGGTAAATACAACGCTCGACAGCTTGCCATAGTCCCCCTCCTCCAGCGCCTTTACCTGTGCCACAGGCAATCGCAAAGATGTTGCCACCTGCTCCAGTGACAGTCCCTGGCTCTCACGCATTTGAACAAGACTGAACTGTGACGACACGGCCGCACTCGATTCAGACTCAGCCTGGGACACCTGGTTCACTGCAGTGACTCCTTGTAATTGGCATATTCCGCGGATTGCGGGAAAAGATTTTTCAATAAGAGCGCGAAGGTAGCACCCCGGGTGCTGCTGCCACCTTCACGCGACAGCTGAATCCCCAGCCAGAGGCTCTGGGCGCTGTGCTCCACCTGCCGCGACTCAATCAGCGTGGAGAATTTATCAAAATACTGCCGGGCTTCCGGCAAGCGACCGGCCTCAAACTGCACGGCCGTCAGCTCCAGCAGGGCCAACGGACGGTTGGGGGACAGCCTGAGCGTTCGCTCGAAAGCATGCTGTGCCGCTTCCGGACGCTGAATAACGCGAAAGCACCGCCCCAGGTTTTCAAACGCCTGGGCACGCTGGGTGTAAAACGGATCTTCCGTCGCCCGCTCCAGCTCGGTGCAGGCTTCGCTGTAACGACCCTGCGCATAGAGGAAGGCACCGAAGTTATTGTGGTAGGACGCCGTCTCCGGCTCCAGATCCACAGCCTTGCGGAAGTTCTGTTCCGCCAGAACGTACTCCTGCTCCACCTGAAACACCAGCGCCAGCGCATTGTAGCTACCGGCATGCTTGTCACTGATGGTTACAGCTCGCTGCAGGGCATCCTTGGCACTGACCAGATCACCGGCTCGCAGATACTGCAAGCCAAGCTGAGTATAAGCTTCAAGAGCCTTTTCTGGAGACACCTCTGCTGAATTCTGACGCCCCGGTGAACTGGTGCAGCCCACCACTAACAACATGACAATCGTCCATAGTGCTGCGCGAATTCCGCTCAAACTATATCTCCTAGGCGCTTCGATCCGTGGATAGACCGGGCTCCTCTTGTACCACGGGAATGATTTTTTGGCTACGGCGGGTGCGATCCTGCACCTGACCGACCAGCTGCCCGCAGGCCGCATCAATCTCGTCGCCACGGGTGCGTCGAACAGTGGTAATAATATTCGACGTCACCATGATCTGCTTGAACGTCTGAATCGCCGCATCGGACGGACGCTCGTAACCGGAATTTGGGAAGGGGTTAAACGGAATCAGGTTGAGCTTGCAGGGCAGACGGCGCAGCACCTTGACCAGTTCACGCGCCTGATGGGGCTGATCGTTCACGCCCGCCATCATGGTGTACTCGATGGTAATAACGCGCTTGTCACTCAGACCTTCGAGGTAGCGGTTGCAGGCATCGATCAACTGATCAATAGGATAGCGACGGTTGATCGGAACCAGCACATCGCGCAGCTCATTGTTGGGCGCATGCAGCGAGATCGCCAGGGAAACATCACTGACTTCCCGCAGTTTATCGATTGCCGGCACAACACCCGCCGTGCTCAGGGTGACACGCCGCTTGGACAGACCATAGGCGTTGTCGTCCATCATCAACTGCGTGGAGTCGACGACATTGTCAAAATTCATCAGGGGCTCGCCCATGCCCATCAGTACCACGTTGGTCACCTGGCGCTCACCGTTGGGATCCATCGGACCGAAAGACTTGATAGCGATATAGACCTGGCCAATGACTTCGGCCGCAGTCAGGTTACGATTAAAGCCCTGTTTGCCTGTAGAGCAGAAACTGCAGTTCAGGGAGCAGCCAACCTGGGATGAAATACAGAGTGTACGGCGGGTACCTTCAGGGATCAGCACGGTTTCCACGCAGGAGCCGCCCTCCACCCGGATAACCCATTTGCGCGTACCATCTTTGGAAATATCCTGAGAGACCACTTCGGGCGGCCGGATCTCCGCGACAGCATTAAGCTTCTCGCGCAGCGCCTTGCTGATGTTTGTCATCTCATCAAAACTTTCGGCACCCAGCTGATGAATCCATTTCAATACCTGGGTGGCGCGAAAGCGCTTTTCCCCAAGCTCAGCAAAAAACGCCTCAAGCTTGGCAGGAGACAACCCCAGTAGATTGGTTTTGGTAATGGATTCAGTCATCAAAGTCACTCAGTATTAAATCGTTGTGCCAGAGCCTCGGCGCAGCCGAAACCCCGGCACAGGTTTACAGCTTACTTGCCGAAGAAGTAAGCGATCTCACGTGCAGCAGAAGTAGCGGAATCCGAACCGTGCACAGCGTTGGCATCGATAGATTCAGCGAAATCACGACGGATAGTGCCTTCAGCAGCATCCTTCGGATTGGTAGCGCCCATCAGTTCACGGTTAACCAGGATAGCGTTTTCACCTTCCAGCGCCTGTACAACAACAGGACCAGATGTCATGAAAGCAACCAGATCACCAAAGAAAGGACGCTCTTTGTGTTCAGCGTAGAAGCCTTCAGCTTCTTCTTTGGACAGGCTTTTCATCTGCATTTCAACAACCTTCAGACCAGCTTCTTCAAAGCGAGCAACGATCTGACCGATGACATTTTTAGCAACAGCATCAGGCTTGATGATGGACAGAGTACGTTCGACAGCCATGGAAATTCCCCAAGTAAGGATAGATCAAAATTTAAACGCGGCATTATACGCCAAGCCCAGGATATAAAACAGCAGCGCCTGCAGCGAAAGCCAAGTTACCTGGCAGTCTAGCTGCACCGAGACGCATAGCTCGACAGACAGAGAGCACAGCCGCGCGCACAAAAAACCCGGCAAATGCCGGGTTTTCTCAAGCTGCCTGCAAAGCCCCTAGAAATCAGGCTTCGTAGGGGTCGCGCAGAACGATGGTTTCAGCACGATCAGGACCGGTGGAAACGATATCCACAGGTGCTTCAATCAACTGCTCAATACGCTTGATGTAGGCAATGGCGTTCGCCGGCAGCGCATCAATGGACTGAGCGCCGACCGTGGAGTCACTCCAGCCCGGCATCTCCTCGTAAACAGGCTCGACCTTGTCGTAATCTTCGCTACCACTGAGGGATTCAACCAGGTTGCCCTGCTGATCACGGTAACCAATGCAGATACTGATCGTTTCCAGACCGTCCAGCACGTCCAGCTTGGTCAGACAGATACCCGAAATCGAGTTGATCTGAATCGCATGCTTGAGCGCAACCGCATCAAACCAGCCACAACGACGCGCACGACCCGTGGTGGCACCGAACTCGTGACCACGCTCTGCCAGACGACGGCCCACGTCACAACCCAGTTCCGTCGGGAAGGGACCACCACCCACACGCGTGGTGTAAGCCTTGGTGATGCCCAGGATGTAATCCAGGTACAGCGGACCGAAGCCGGAACCCGTGGAAGTGCCGCCGGCCGTGGTGTTGGACGAGGTCACAAAGGGATAGGTACCGTGATCGATATCCAGCAGCGAACCCTGCGCACCTTCAAACATGATGCTGGCACCCTGCTTGCGCAGACCGTGCAGAATCGAGGTCACATCAGCAACCATGGGCCGCAGCTGCTCACCCATTTCCAGCGCCTGCTGCAATACAGTGTCATAGTCGATCGGATCAACCTTGTAGTAATGCTCCAGCGCGAAGTTGTGATAGGCCATCACTTCCTTCAGCTTGACGGCAAAACGCTCAGGGTGCATCAGGTCGTCCAGACGCAGACCGCGACGCGCGACCTTGTCTTCATACGCCGGGCCAATGCCACGACCGGTAGTACCGATCTTGGATTCGCCACGCGCAAGCTCACGCGCCTGATCCAGCGCCACGTGATATGGAAGAATCAGCGGACAAGCCGGGCTCAGGCGCAGGCTTTCACGCACCGTCACACCCGCCTGCTCAAGGCCCTCAATCTCCTTGAGCAGCGCTTCCGGCGACAGCACTACACCATTACCGATCAGACACTGCACGCCTTTGCGCAGAATGCCGGATGGAATCAGGTGCAGAACCGTCTTCTTGCCATCAATAACCAGTGTATGGCCGGCGTTATGCCCACCCTGAAAGCGTGCTACCGCTGCAACTCGCTCGGTCAGCAGGTCGACAATCTTGCCTTTGCCTTCGTCGCCCCACTGCGTGCCTAAAACAACTACGTTTCTACCCATTGTTGTCTCTAGTGATGTCTAGCGTTAATCGAAAAATTCGCTTACAGGGCCGTCACGACCCACGTATCCCCTTGTTGCAGCAACTGACGGTCGCAACTGGACGCATTCGCCAGCGTCACGTCCGGTAACTGCTGCATAACGCGCTCTCCCTGAGCACGCAGTTCGCTGATTCGAGCCAGCAGCGACGGGGCCTGCCCCGCCGGCGCAAGAATGGCGCTGCCACGGGCTTCAAGCCCTGCAACTGCCAGATCTTCCAGGCATTTCAAATCAGCGCTGAATCCTGTTGCCGGGCGTGCCCGGCCAAAATCCCGCCCAATCTCATCGTAGCGACCACCCTTTGCAATCGCCTGACCGAAGCCCGCTGCATAGGCTGCAAACACAATACCCGTATGGTAGTTGTAGCCTCGCAGCTCACCGAGATCAAAGTACAAACGCACCTGCGGATAACGCAGGTTCACCTGTCGCGCGATCTCTTCAAGATACGCCACCGCATCCAGTACCGCAGCCTGGCCATCGCCAAACAAATCGCGAGCGCGCAACAGCACCTCGGCGCCACCATGCAAACGCGGCAATTCAGTCAGCAGCGCAAGCGTAGGTGCATCGAGATCCAGCTCAGCCAGCAGCGTCTCAATTTCCGGCAAGGCCTTCAATTGCAGCTTTTCAAGGTACAGGCTTTCCTGCGCCGCAGTCAGACCCGCAGCCGCCATCAAGTTGCGTACAATCCCGACGTGCCCCAAATCCAGGCTCAGCGGCGCCTCTATGCCGGACGCCAGCAGCGTCTCGAGCATCAGACTGATCACCTCAACATCGCTATCAATGCCGGCGTGACCGTAAAGCTCCGCCCCCACCTGCAACGGATTACGCGAGGCCAGCATATTGGCCGGACGCGTCTGCAATACCGAGCCGCAATAACACAGCCGGCTGGCACCTTCGGTGCGCATGCGGTGCGCATCGATACGGGCGACCTGGGGCGTAATGTCCGCCCGAATACCGAGCAGATGCCCACTGACCTGATCGGTCAGCTTGAAGGTAACCATGTCCAGGTCCCGCCCGACACCCGTAAGCAGAGACTCCAGATGTTCCATCAGTGGCGGCATGACAAGCTCATAGCCCCAGCTGTCATAGAGATCGAGCAGACGACGGCGCAATGCCTCAATCTGGCGCGCCCGTGGCGGCAATATGTCTTTTACGCCATCCGGCAACAACCAGCGATCTGCCAATGCCATGCACTACTCCAAAATACAATCTTGGTAATCTGATTCAGTTGACCCAATACAGCAACGCGACACCGGCCAGCATACTTAGCAGACCGAACACACGTAACGTTGCATCATTGATCAGTGACAGCTGCTGCACCATAAGGCGCCAGCGCTGCGGGTACAAAAAGGGCAAAACACCTTCCAGAACCAGCATCAAACAGAAGCCGATCAATAGCTCGCGCCATAACCCAGAAGACATAAACTACCCCATCCCAGGCAGCCCACTGCCACAAAAAAACCGGGTCTTGGCCCGGTGTGCGGATTCTAGCACGGAACGAGTGCAAATTTGCACCCGTTCCGCTGCATTACAGCCTCATCAGGGTCGAATCAGGGCCCTGTTGGCTTGGACAGATACTTGAAGAAGTCACTGTCCGGCTTGAGCAAGAGTACGTCACCACTGTCTCCGCCGAATGATGCCCGATAGGCTGTCAAACTGCGCGAGAATGAGTAGAACTCCGGATCGCGACTAAATGCATCGGCATAAACACTGGCAGCGGACGCATCGCCCTCACCTCGTGTCTCCTCTGCTTCACGGTAGGCGTTCGCCTTGACGATAGTCACCTGACGATCTGCATCAGCCCGAATACCTTCAGCAAGCTCCTTACCACGGGAACGCAACTCACGCGCTTCACGCTCACGTTCGGTACGCATGCGCTGGTATACCGACTCTGATACTTCGGCCGGCAGCTCGACACGCTTGACGCGGACATCGAGGACGTTAATACCCAACTCATTCTGTGCAATCTGACTGAGCTGCTGAATCACTTCGTCCATCAGCTCTTCACGCTCACCAGACACCACCTGATTCAGGGTACGGGCACCAAACTGGTTACGCAGTTCGTTTTCCACACGGGACAGCAAGACATCACCGGCGCGGAACTCGTCACCCGAGGTCGCCGTGTAGTACTTGCCAACATCCTGAATACGCCACTTGACGAAGGCATCCACGATCAGACGCTTCTTCTCCAGTGTCAGGAAGGACTGCGGCCGGGCATCCAGCGTCAGCAGGCGGCCATCAAACTTGCGCACCACGTTGACGAAAGGCACCTTGAAATGCAGACCCGGGGTAACATCATCATTGACGATTTCACCGAAGCGCAGCAGTACCGCACGTTCGGTTTCGCTGATGATATATACCGACTTGGAACCCACCATGAACACTAGCAACAGCAGGACCAGTACAAGCATTGATCTAGGCTTCATTATCGGCCCTCCCTACGCGTAACGGTACTCTGGCGCACACGCATCTCATCAACCACCTTGTCCGTCAGGTCCCGAAGGCCCTGATCATCCAGGCGCGCACCGCGGCTTGAATCGCGACGCTCGTTGCTGTTCTGCATCAACTTGTCCAGCGGCAGATACATCATGTTATTACCACCCTCAACGTCGATCAGGACTTTCGGGTTGTTTTCCAGCACGGACTGCATCATGTCCAGATAAAGACGCTCGCGCGTAACGTCCGGTGCCTTGCGATACTCACCCAGCAGGGCGATGAATCGCTTGGCTTCACCATCCGCCCGGGCCAGCACTTCTTCACGGTAGGCATTGGCTTCTTCAAGCATGCGCTGCGCTTCACCGCGCGCTTCCGGCACTATGCCGTTGGCGTAGGATTCAGCCTCATTCTTGACACGCTGCTCGTCTTCCCGCGCCTTGATCACGTCATCAAACGCATCCTGCACCTGACTCGGCGCCTGCGCATTCTTGACGTTAATCTTGGAGATGCTCAGCCCCGTACCATAGCTCTGCATGTAACCCTGCAAGCGATCCAGCACGGAGAAACCAAGCGCCTCACGACCTTCGGTCAGCAAGGAATGCATTTCCGAGCTACCAACAACCTGGCGCAGTGCAGATTCGGACGCATTTGCCAGGCTGCCTTCAGGATCGCGCACATTCAGCCGGTACGCCTTGGGATCAATGATCAGATACTGCACGGTTACATCGATATCAACGATGTTCTCGTCTTCAGTCAGCATCAAAGCGCGATGATCAAGCGTACGCACCCGGGTCACATTGACCTTGGTGACTTCGTCAATCATCGGCGGGTTCCACTGCAGACCCGGATTAACCGTTTCGTAGTATTTACCCAAACGCAACACGACACCGCGTTCCTGCTGATCGACGGTATAGAAACCCATACCCGCCCAACCCACCACGACTACAGCCAGCAGCACCCAGAGGAAGCCGGAGCCGGAACCCGATGACGAAGAACCGCCACCACCACCTGAGCTTACCTTGCCGAAGATGCTGTTAAGCTTCTCCTGCAGTTTGCGCAACGCCTCGTCGAGATCAGGTGGTCCCTGATCCCCACCACCTTTAGGTCCACCAGGTCCGCCGCGCTTGTCGCCATTCCAGGGATCATGGTTCTTACCATCCCCACTTCCGCCGGGCTCATTCCAAGCCATAGTGCTCTCCGTTAGAAAACGCTTGATTCAACTCAAAAAATTGTAGATAGCCACTGGGGCCCACGCAAGCTTGAGTCAAGTTTCTCAAGACGCAGCCTGCACCAGATACGACTCGGATGGAATCCCGAGTCGGCTGAGCAGCCGCAACAAGTCTTTCTTCTGCAATCGGACTTCAACCTGCATCTGCCCGGAGGCATCAACACTTTCACGCAAGACCGCATTGAGCGCATAAAGCTGCGCCCGTAACTGACCGGCACTGGCGGGCAGGCTCAATGTCTGATGGAAAATATCATCCGACAAGCGCTCACTCACCGCCTGATAGAGCAGTTCACTGCCCTCACCGGTGACAGCCGACACCCAGACGCGCCAGGGCCGCCCCTCGTCATCACGGTCAATCCGCGCCTCCTGCCCGTCCATCATGTCGATCTTGTTGTAGACCTCCAGCACAGGCACTTCGCTGGCACCGATCTCCTGCAACACATGCTTGACCTGCTCAATGTGCCCGCCACGCTCATCGTCGTAGCAGTCGATCACATGCAGCAGCAGATCCGCCTCAGAGGTTTCCTGCAAGGTGGCACGAAACGCCTCAACCAGCTTGTGCGGCAGATGCCGGATAAACCCAACCGTATCCGCCAGAATCGCAGGCCCCACATCCGCCAGCTGAATCTTGCGCAGCGTCGGATCCAGAGTCGCAAACAACTGATCGGCCACATAAACGCTGGACTCGGTCAGGCGGTTAAACAGCGTCGACTTGCCCGCGTTGGTATAGCCCACCAGCGAAACGGTCGGCACCTCGGCGCGCTGTCGTGCACGGCGCCCCTGATCACGCTGGCGGCGCACCCGATCAAGCCGCTTGACGATGTTTTTCATCCGCGCACGCAGCAACCGGCGGTCGGTTTCAAGCTGAGTTTCACCCGGGCCACGCAGACCTATGCCACCTTTTTGACGTTCAAGGTGGGTCCAGCCACGCACCAGGCGGGTCGACATGTGGTCGAGCTGCGCCAGCTCAACCTGCAATTTACCCTCATGGGTACGGGCGCGCTGAGCAAAGATATCCAGTATCAGGCCGGTTCTATCCAGCACCCGACACTTGATCTGCTGCTCAAGGTTGCGCTCCTGGGACGGTGACAGAGAATGATTGAAGATAACGATTTCTGCTTCATGCAGCGTCACCAGTTCAATCAGCTCAGCCAGCTTGCCAGTGCCGATAAAAAATTTGGAACTCGGCTTGGCACGACTGCCGATGAGAAATTCCACCGGATCCGCGCCTGCCGAGAGTGCGAGCTCTTCAAGCTCCTGGGGACTTTCAGCCTTGCTCTCGTCACCGAAATCGATGTGCACGAGAATAGCCTTCTCTCCAGACTTGGGTCTTTCAAAAAACAATATGACCTCAGTCCGGCTGTTTCTCGTCGGCCTGCGGCAGTTTCACCGGACGGGCAGGAACGACTGTAGATATCGCGTGCTTATAAACCATCTGGCTGACAGTATTTTTCAGCAGGATGACAAACTGATCGAAAGATTCGATCTGTCCCTGCAGCTTGATACCATTCACCAGAAAAATGGAAACCGGCACACGCTCCTTGCGCAGAACGTTTAGATAAGGGTCTTGTAAAGACTGCCCTTTTGACATTGCAAACTCCTTCCAGAAAATCGTTATAGTTCATTCAGGCCGGGACTTCGTAAAGATCCCCTCCAAAGCCCCGCCTTCCGACCGCCATCCACACCACTGCAATTGCGCGCCAGCCGAACATTATATAATGGCTGACTCCACTAATTTCAAGGCTTTAGATACCAACTGCCGATCATTCGTCTGCAACCACTGCAAATCATTCCAGCTACGAAGCCAGGTAATCTGGCGTTTTGCCAGCTGCCGGGTGGCTACGATACCCTTGAACACCATGGTTTCATAGTCCCAGCGCCCGGCCAGATATTCCCATACCTGACGGTAGCCGACACAACGCACCGATGGATGCGACAGTTCAAGATCCCCCCGCGACCAGAGCACGCGTTCGACTTCATCCACCAGCCCAAGTTCCAGCATTCGTTGAAAACGCTGCTCAATGCGCTGGTGCAACTCCACCCGCTCCGGCGGCATTACGGCAAATGAATGCACCTGATAAGGCAAAACGGTCTGCTCTTGGTCGCGCCAATGCTCACTCATGGAGCGGCCACTCAACTCAAACACTTCCAGCGCCCGCTGCACCCGCTGGGAGTCATTGGGCTTGAGGCGCGCCGCCGCCTGCGGGTCGACCTCGGCCAAGCGCCTGTGCATGGCGGGCCAGCCCTGTTGCCGCGCCTCTTCCTCCAGTCTGGCCCGAAGCACCGGATCTGCTTCAGGCATCTTGGCAAGCCCTTGTTGCAGGGCATTAAAATACATCATGGTGCCGCCCACCAGCAGCGGAATACGCCCGGCGGCTGTTATTTTCGCCATTTCAGCCAGCGCGTCTTCGCGAAATTCCGCCGCCGAGTAGCTCTGTTCAGGCCCGCGAATATCCACCAATCGGTGCGGATAGCGCGCCAACTCTTCGACGCTGGGCTTGGCAGTACCTATATCCATGCCGCGGTAAATCAACGCCGAGTCAACACTGATAATGTCGCAGGGCAAACGATCATGCAGCTCCATCGCCAGAGCAGTCTTGCCGGCGGCGGTCGGCCCCATCAGAAAAATGGCCGGCGGCAGCCCGGGTTTCACCGGAGTCGGGTATTCGATCATCGTGCTAGCGTCCCCGCATAAACAGCTTGTCGAGCTCATTCAGCGACAGCTGTGTCCAGGTCGGACGACCGTGGTTGCACTGTCCGCTGCGCTCGGTAATTTCCATGTCACGCAGCAGGCCGTTCATCTCAGGTACGCTGAGTTGACGGTTGGCACGCACGGCACCATGACAGGCCATGGTTCCCAACAGTTCGTTGATATGATTTTCAATGCGCTGACTCTGGCCATAGGTGAGCATATCGGACAACACATCCCGGATCAGTTGCTCGATATTGCCGCGGGCCAGGGAAACAGGCACCTGACGCACCACCAGACTCTCTTCCCCCATGCGGGACAGTTCAAACCCCAGACGCTGAAACACAGCCGCCTGCTCCTCTGCACAGTCCGCCTCGTTCTGACTCACCGCCATGCTTAGCGGCACCAGCAGCGGCTGCGAGCGCACCACCTCGGTCTCATAAGCCTGCTTCATGCGCTCATAGACGATGCGCTCATGGGCTGCGTGCATGTCGACCAACACCAACCCCTGCTCGTTCTGAGCCAGAATGTAGATTCCGTGCAAATGGGCCAGGGCATAACCCAGTGGCGGCGCGACCTCACCCTGAGCCTGGGCTGCAGCCAGTGCCGCATCCTGCGCACTATTCGCACCCGGGCCGCCCAAGCCACCGGCACCATTAGCTGACACATGCAGGGCGCCGTAGCCATTGATCTGATCCCGCACCGCGCCCAGCGAAGTAGCCGCGGGGCTATAGTCACTTTGAAAGCCGCTCCCCGATGACGAACCTGCCGCCGCAGAGCCTCCCAGTGGCGCCTGAGCAAGCGGCATGCGCCCCTGCTCGAACTGCTGCGCATTTATACCCGGGATGCCTGGCGCCGGATCAGCCGCCTGACCACCGTCCAGCGACGCAGCGGCGGACGACACAGCCGCTTCCGGGCGCACATCGGCGATAACCCGGTGCAGCGTACGAAAGATAAAGTCATGCACCAGGCGGCCTTCTCGAAAACGCACTTCGTGCTTGGTTGGGTGCACATTCACATCCACCAGCCGCGGATCCAGCTCGAGATAGAGCACAAAGGCCGGATGCCGGCCATGGAAGAGCACATCCTGATAGGCCTGGCGCACCGCATGGGCCACCAGCTTGTCGCGAATAATGCGGCCATTGACGAAAAAGTACTGCAGATCTGTCTGACTGCGGGAAAAGGTCGGCAGTCCCATCCAGCCCCAGAGCCGCAGACCGCTGGCTTCTGCGCACATATCCAGCGACAGGGCCTGATCGATAAAGGCCGGACCACACACCGACGATATGCGCCGTTCATGGTCCTGTTCGGTGCGCGCAGGGCGCAGCTGATGAATCACACGACCATTGTGACGCAGCACAAAGGATACATCGGAACGGCTCAGAGCCAGGCGCTTGACGACCTCTTCCAAATGCTTGAATTCGGTTTGCTCAGTGCGCATGAACTTGCGCCGCGCCGGCGTATTGAAGAACAGATCCCGCACCTCGACACAGGTCCCCTGGGGGTGCGCTGCAGGGCTGACCACCGGCTCCATGTCCCGCCCCTCGGTCTGCACCTGCCAGGCGCTGGGCGCATCACTGCGGCGCGAGGTGAGCGTTAGGCGGGATACCGAACTGATACTGGCCAGAGCCTCGCCGCGAAAGCCCAGACTGTTGACCGCCTCCAGATCCTCGAGCACCAGTATCTTGGAGGTTGCATGCCGGCTTAGCGCCAGCGGCAGATCCTGCTCCTCGATACCGCCGCCGTTATCCCGCAGGCGGATCAGTTTCATGCCGCCCTGCTCGACGTCAATTTCAATCTGGGTGGCACCGGCGTCGAGGCTGTTTTCCAGCAACTCCTTGACGACCGACGCCGGACGTTCGACCACTTCGCCGGCCGCAATCTGGTTGGCCAGACGCGGCGACAGCAACTGTATTCGTGACATAGACAAATGCATTACCGGTTAGGGAGCCTCGGATCAGACCACAAACGAGCGCTGTGACCAGACCCACACGGGTCCTTAGCTTGACGGAATTTTGAGTACCTGACCAATACGGATCTTGTCATTGGACAGGCCATTGGCGGCGCGCAGCGCCGAAAGGGAAACACCATTGCGTACGGCAATCACCGACAGCGTATCGCCGCGGGATACCTTGTGCGTGCGATCAGACAGCGATGCCAGCTGACCGCCACCATTCTTGCGGTGAGCCAGGTGCGTCATGGCCGGCGGCCGGTGCCAGAAGTAGTCCTTCACACCTTCGGTGATGGCCACTGCCATCTGGCTCTGATACTTGCTTGACTTAAGTTTGCGAGCCTCATCCGGGTTGGATATAAACCCGGTTTCCACCAGAATCGACGGAATGCCCGGCGATTTCAGCACCACGAAACCCGCCTGTTCGACAAAGGGCTTGTGCATGCGGGCAAACTTGCCGATGTTCTTGTGCACCCGGTCAGCCACCTGGCGACTGCCTTCCATGCTGAAGGTCATGGACATATCCAGCAGCACGCCGGCCAGTACTTCGTCCTTGTCATCCAGACTGACCACACCACCGATGGCATCCACACTGTTTTCTTTCTGAGCCAGCCAGCGACCAACTTCACCGGTGGCGCCACGGTCCGAAATCACCCAGACGGACGCGCCATTGGCACGGGGATCCTTGAAGGCATCAGCATGAATGGACACAAACAGATCGGCGTTGTGCTCACGCGCAAGTTTGGTACGCCCGCGCAGACTAACGTAATAGTCACTCTTGCGCACCATTACGGGCTTGTAGCCAGGGGTCGCATCCAGGCGCCGGTAGACTTCCTTGGCAATGGCAATAACGACGTCTTTTTCACGCAAACCACCCGGCCCCAGCGCACCGGGGTCCTCACCCCCATGACCGGGATCGATCACTACCACCACATCACGCAATACGCCTGGCGAGCCCACAACCTCGACAGACTGCGGCGCAGGCACCGGGGCTGGCTTGTCGACACCGACTTTCAGCAAATCCAGCACCAGCCGGTGGCCATACTGATCATTGGGCGCCAGCGTGAAGCTGCGGGGTTTTACAGTACTGTTCAGGTCCAGCACGAAGCGCTGGGTACCGTCGGCCTGGCGAGACTCGCGCATCCTGCTGACCGGACTATCCTGCAGCCCCAGCCGATCAAGATTCGCCAGCAGACGCGAGTCATCCATGTCCACCACCAGGCGATCAGGGTTATCCAGACTAAACACCTTGTGTTTCACCGGTCCCGAGAGGTCAAACACCAGACGTGTGTGATCCGGCGCAAGCCAGATGCGCACATTCTTGATTTCAGCCGCCATCGCCGGGGTGACCAGCAGCAGCGCTGCCAGAACCCCCAAAATCCCCTTCATCCTGCCCCTCAACCGCGTTACCCCTGTTTTGCGATCCGGTCATTGTCCGCTAGCAAAGACGCCAACATCTGCTGTCCCCGCGCTGTCTGTGCATTGCATTCAATAGTGCGCCCCTCGCCTTCGACCGAGATGCTCACCTCCAGATCAGGTTGCGGCAACCAGCCCGCGCCCCGCTGGGGCCACTCGATCAGACAGAGGTCATCGTCTTCGAAATAGTCCCTGATCCCCAGATATTCAAGTTCTTCAGGGTCTGCCAGGCGATACAGATCGAAATGATACAACCTGCGCCCCCCCAGATCATAGGGCTCCACCAAAGTATAGGTCGGACTCTTGACCGATCCATGATGGCCATAGGCACGCAAAACCCCACGGCACAGCGTGGTTTTGCCCATGCCCAGATCTCCCTCCAGGAAAATAACCCCGCGGCCTGCACAGGCCAGTCCCAGCGCCTCGCCAAAATTAACCATGGCGTTTTCATCCCTGGCGCCATATACAAACTGTTCTGTCATCGTATTGATCCGCTAATAGCCTGAGCCTGCACCCGGACAGGATAACTTTATTCTTGCAGTCCGCTCACCAGCGCCTGAATGCGCGGCAACAGATCCCCCGGCAGCATACCGCGTTCACCAGATTCAGCGGCTTGCACATCGCCTGCGCGAGCGTGCACATAAACCCCCAGGCGCGCTGCATCAACGGGCTTGAGCCCCTGCGCCCAGAAAGCGCCAATGATACCGGCCAGCAGGTCTCCCATGCCACCCACCGCCATGCCGGGATTGCCCGCCGCGCACAGATGCAGGGCATCACCATCGCAGCTCAGGGTTCCTGCGCCCTTGAGCACCGCCACCCCACCACAGTTTGCCTGCAGTCGCTCGACCGAGGCGAACCTGTCCTGATTCACCGTAGCCACATCATCGGACAGCAGTCGAGCGGCTTCGCCTGGGTGGGGCGTCAGTATCCAGTTGGCACGTCGTGCACCGTGCAGCCAATTTTTCTCGGCCAGCAAATTGAGGCCATCGGCGTCCACCACCAAAGGTTTTTCACTCTGCAGAGCCTGCAACAGTAATTGATCGCCCCAGGCGCTGCGCCCCAGGCCCGGCCCGATCACCAGAATATCCGCCCGTTCCAGCAGCGGTTCCAGATCCTGACCGGAATTTACACCGTGCACCATCAACTCCGGCTGACGCGCCAGCGCGGCCGAAATATATTCAGGCCGGGTAGCCAGGGAGACCAGCCCTGCGCCACTGCGCAACGCTGCCTGAGCGGCGAGAATACCCGCGCCACCAAACCCCAGATCACCGCCAATGACCATCACATGACCGTAATCGCCCTTGTGACTGCTGCGACGACGAGGCCCCAGCGCCTGAGCCAGATCTTCGGCCTGGGTGCGAAAAACACTGACCGGCACATCTTCATATACAGCTTCCGGTACCAGCAAGCCGTCGAACTCCACCTGGCCGGTATAATCCACCGCCTGATGGGTAAAAAGCCCCTGCTTAAGGCCAATAAACGTAATAGTCACGGCAGCGCGTATTGCCTGCCCCAGTACCGCACCTGTGTCACTGCACAACCCCGAGGGGATATCCACCGCCAGCACCGGCTGCGGACTGCGGTTGCAGTGCCGGATCGCCCGTTCGGCCGCACCGCGCACCGGCCCCGCAAGGCCGGTGCCGAGCATGGCATCCACCAGCACCTCGCCGCGCAGCTCAATCTCAGGCGTATAGGTCTGGGCTTCCACGCCCAGAGCCTGACTCCAGCGCCAGGCATCCAGAGCTTCACCTCGCAGTTTGCGCTCAAAATCATCATCACCCACACAGAGCAGCTGCACATCCAGCCCGCGCTGATGCGCCAGACCCGCGACCACAAAGCCATCGCCACCGTTATTGCCACTGCCACAGAGGATGCTCAGCGACCGCAGCGCCGGCCAATGGTGCAGCAGGGTCGCGAAGGTCGCATGACCGGCGCGCTGCATCAGCTTGAACCCCGGCAGGCCGTATTGTTCGATAGCGGTCTGATCCAGCGCGCGACTTTGTTGTGCCGTGTATAATGTGGCCGGCAGTTCCGCTCTCATGACAGGCATAGGTATCTCCTTGAATTGGCCACATTATAAAGGATCGTCCGGCGGACGATACACGTCATGAACCGGCTTTCACCTGAACAGCTCAGCCAACTGGCCTTGCAGATAAAAAACTGGGCACAGGAACTCGGTTTCCAGCAGTGCGGCATTACCGGCACCAACCTTGCAGCCGAAGGGCCCAAGCTGCAGGCCTGGCTTGACCAGGGCTATCAGGGCGACATGGGTTATCTGGAAAACCACTTCGAAAAACGGCTGGATCCGTCACTGCTGGTGCCGGGCACTCAGCGCATTATCTCGGTGCGCATGGACTATTTGCCCCCCGACACCCAGACACTGAAAATCCTAAAGCAGCCCGACAAGGCCTATATAGCCCGCTACACCCTTGGGCGCGACTACCACAAAACCCTGCGCAAGCGCCTGACCCGCCTGGGCCAGCGCATCGAAGAGGCCTGCGAAACCCTGGGGTATCGCGCTTTTGTCGACAGCGCGCCTGTGCTGGAGCGCCCACTGGCCCGCGAAGCCGGTATCGGCTGGCAGGGCAAACACAGCCTGATCCTCAATCGCGAAGCCGGCTCCTGGTTTCTGCTGGGCGAGCTGTTCATCGATATACCGCTACCGGTGGATGCGCCTTACACCGAGGATCACTGTGGTCGCTGCAGCGCCTGCATGGACGTCTGCCCGACCCAGGCGTTTCCGGCGCCCCATGTGCTGGACGCCAGGCGCTGTATTTCCTACCTGACCATCGAGTACAAGGGCAGCATAGACCCGGAGTTGCGCCCGCTGATGGGCAACCGCATCTTTGGCTGCGATGACTGCCAGCTCATCTGCCCCTGGAACCGCTTTGCCAGCCACAGCACTGAAACGGACTTCAAGCCCCGCCACCAGCTGGATGATATTGAGCTGACCGAGCTCTTTGGCTGGGATGAAGCCCAGTTTCTGCACAAGACCGAAGGCTCGGCCATTAGGCGCACCGGTTACCAGGGCTGGCTGCGAAATATTGCCATAGCGCTGGGCAACAGTAACGGCGGCGCAAAAGTACTCGCCGCGCTGCAGGCCAGGCTCGAAGACCCATCACCTCTGGTGCAGGAGCATGTGCAGTGGGCATTGGCGCAACTGCAACTGCGTGCCGACACCAACGCGGGCACCGACACGAAAGATGGGGCACAGGATGCAAGCCTTCAGGCACATCCGGCACACCCCATCCTGGATCACCCCCGCGCGCGCAAGCTGGCGGACTGATGTCGCCCCTGAACCACCAAACTCAGAGCTTTATAAAGTGCTGCCGGTAATGGCTGAGCTCATTGATGGAATCGCGGATATCATCCAGCGCCAGGTGCGAGCCCTTTTTCTTCACACCCTCCAGCACCTCCGGCTTCCAGCGTCTGGCCAGCTCTTTCAGGGTGCTGACATCCAGATTGCGGTAATGGAAGAAGGCCTCGAGCTCCGGCATGTACTTGTCCAGAAAGCGTCTGTCCTGGCCGATGCTGTTTCCGCACATCGGCGAGGCTCCCTGGTCCACATGCTGTTGCAGAAACGCCAGCGTCTGCAGCTCGGCGTCGCGCTCGCCAAGCACGCTCTCGCGCACCCGCTGGGTAAGGCCCGATTGGCCGTGCTGGCGCGTGCACCACTCATCCATGGCCTCGAGCGCCGTATCGCTCTGATGCACAGCAAGGCTCGGGCCCTCGGCAATCAGATTGAGGTTTGCGTCCGTCACTATGGTGGCGATCTCGATAATGGTGTCGTATTCAGGCTCGAGACCGGTCATTTCCAGATCGATCCAGATCAGATTGGTGCTGCGTGAATTACTGTCGTTAGGGGTACTGGCTGACTGATTGCTATTGCTCATGGGACGCCGCTCTCCTGCGCTGGCTACTACTAATTTGCTCGGGAATAGAATACCTTAGGTCCCATCCGAATACCTACGAAAGCGCTGCACCGCAGGCCACGCATCCTTGTCCGTGGCGCAGGGCGCAGCCAGGAGATTGATGTCTAAACGCAAACTGACCCGCCGCCAGTCCTGGCGGGTAGAAAAGATCCAGCAGGAACGCACCGCCCGCGCCAGCAAACGCGACGATGTTGTGGACGAGCAACTGGAAGGTGGCGAGCTGGGACAGGAACAGCACGGCCTGATCATTTCCCACTTCGGCCGTCAGGTGGATGTCGAAGGCCTGGACGGTGAACAGGCCGGCATTATTACCCGCTGCCATATGCGCACCAACCTCGGCCAACTGGTCACCGGCGATCGCATCATCTGGCGCGCCGGCACCGAAGGCGGTGTCGTGGTAGCCCAGCTGCCACGCCAGACTGAGCTTGTGCGCCCCAACCCCCAGGGCGAACTGCGCCCGGTGGCGGCCAATATCGACTTTATCGTCGTCACTATCGCAGTAGAACCCACACCCTATGCCAATCTGGTCGATCGCTACCTGGTGGCATCGGAGCTCAGCGGTATCGAGCCTGTGATTCTGCTCAACAAATCCGACCTGCTGCATGACGGTAACCGCGACGAACTCCTGGCCATGCTCGACACCTACCAGCGCATTGGCTACAAGATACTGACCACCTCGGCCAATGGCGACGACGCCCTGACCGAACTCAAGGCCATGCTTGACGGCCGCGTCAGCGTCTTTGTCGGCCAGTCGGGCGTGGGCAAGTCATCGCTGATCAATACCCTGCTTCCGGGCGTTGATATTCGTGTCGGCGAGCTCTCTACCCAAACCCGCAAGGGCCGCCACACCACGACCACCGCGCGCCTGTTTCACTTCCCCGATGGTGGCGACCTGATCGACTCCCCCGGTATCCGCGAGTTTGGCCTCTGGCATCTGGAGCCGGAACGCCTGATCGAAGGCTTTCGCGAGTTTCACCCCTACCTTGGCCTCTGCAGATTCAGGGATTGCCGCCACGAGCAGGAACCGGGCTGCGCCATCAAGGGCGCGATCGAGCAGAATGAAATCAGCGCCACCCGGGTACGCAGCTTTCAGCATATCCGCCAGACCTTGCTGGCACCGAATAGCAGTCACTGACAACAGGGCCTCTCGATGCATGATCCGTCCAGCGACGCCGCAGACGACAGCGCCAACGACAGCGCAGACAGCGGCCAGGCACTTGAGCAGCCTCTGTTCAGTGCCACGGCCTGGGCCAGCTATCTGGCCGAGCGCCCTCTGCCCACCCGACTGTCCAGCCTGCAGCGCCTGAAACGCGAAACGGCATCGGATCGCGGCACCCTGATGAGCATTACCGCCATCATCAAGGCCGACCCCGTACTCTGTCTGCACGTAGTACGCCAGGCCCAGACGCTGCATGCCAGCAAGGGCTCGGATGTCACCGGTATCGATCACGCCATAGGCTCCCTGGGCATGGAACGCCTTGGACAGCTGGCCAAGGATTGCGAGGCGCTGCGCCTGCATGCCAGCTGCTCCGCCGAGCTGCAGTATTTTCGTGCCATCGCCCACAGCCACCACGCTGCCACCCAGTGCGCACAGTGGCTGCGGGCACGCCATGCCACCTACGCCGAAAAAGGCTGGGTCGCTGCCCTGTGCTACGGCGTGGGTTTCTGGTCCCTGTGGCGCCATGCGCCGCTGCATATGCACCGTATCCACTGCCGCATCCGTGACGGCCTCGACCCCGTTGAGGCACAGATCGAAACCCTGGGCTGCAGCGTCCAGCAAATATCACTGGGCCTGGCACAAGTCTGGCAACTGCCACCGCTGATTATCGCTGCGCTGGACAACGAAACCTCGCCCTCCCGCAGTACCCTCGACAAGCTGCACCGGCGCAGCCTGAGTGACCCGCGTCTCAACAAGGATGATCTGCGCAGCCTCAGCCATCTGCTGCAGCAGCACTTTTTCCCGGTGAAGCTGGCCAACTGGCTGGTGCAGACGACCCAGCTGGGCTGGAGTACCACCCGGGCACTGGGCATGTACGACATCGTCAATGACTATCTGGGCAAGGAACTGCCACAAACCACCGCGCTGATCCACCAGAACTGCGCCCTGGCTGCGCAGCAATATCATGTACCCGGAACCCTGGCGCCGGCCGCGGAGATGTTATTCATTGCATCGGACAGCCAGCTCGACCAGACCCTGGGCGCGCCAGAGCTGCAGCGATACAAAGGCCTGTACCCGGAACCTGCCCCCCTACCCACCCCCAACCCTGCCGGCCTGCGCCCTGCGGCGACCTTTGCCGACGCCCTGGCCTATCGGCAGATCAACCAGCGCCTGCTGCACGGCTACAACCTCTACACGCGTCCCGGACATATTCTGCAGGGACTACTGCTCGGGCTGTCACAGGGACTGGGACTGAATCGACTGGCGCTGCAAGTGGTACGCGCAAAGCAGCAGCTCAAGACGGCCCAGGTTATAGGCATCAATGATGACGACCCCATCACCCGGCTGGAAGCCGAGCTCGACAGTTCGTTATTGCTCAAGCAACTCTGCACCCGCCCAGGCTGCATCTGGTTCA
This sequence comes from Marinobacterium profundum, assembly GCF_001528745.1. Lineage (GTDB taxonomy): Bacteria > Pseudomonadota > Gammaproteobacteria > Pseudomonadales > Balneatricaceae > Marinobacterium_A > Marinobacterium_A profundum. The sequence continues at coordinate 27,439 of NZ_BCNS01000080.1, forward strand.
GCGCCAGCACCCGTGCGCGCCTGCTGCCCATGCTTCCGCCGTCCTACCGCAAGGCGCTGGGAGAGCAGGATGGCCTGATGATGTGCATCTTTGCCCACGGCAAACCGGTGGCGCTGGTCTACGGCGCTCTGGATCGTGGCGATGCCGGCAAGCCCATCGCAGCGCTGGAAAGCTTTCACCGCGACCAGTTCCGCGACCTCTGCACGGCCGCCAGCGGTGCCCTTGATCGCATGTTAGGCCAGGCCTGAAGCCCCCGATCCCAATTTGCCAGCACGGCATGTAAAATCCCCATGAAACCTATATGATCGCCAATCCCCAGAGTTTACGGAGGCACAGATGACCCCGCTCCCACTCGTGATCGATGCATCCCAGCTGGCGCCAAATCTGGACGACCCGTCACTGCTGATTCTCGACCTATCCAAAGTCGCAACCTACCAGCAGGGACATATACCCCATGCCCTGCATGTAGACCCGGCACTGTTACTGTGCGGCACCGCGCCCGTGCCCAACAAGCTCCCAAGCCGCGAACAGCTCAGCGCACTGTTTTCGAACCTGGGCCTCACGCCCGAACGCCAGGTGGTGGTGTACGACGACCAGATGGGCGCACTGGCCGGGCGCATGGTCTGGACGCTGCACTGCGTTGGCCACAAGCGTGTTTCCTTTCTCAACGGCCAGCTGCAGGCCTGGACAGAGGCCGGCCTGGCGCTGGAAAGCGGCGTAAACACTGCCAGCGCCAGCCAGTTCGAGGCAAGGATAGACCGCTCTCTCGTCGCCGATCTGGAGTACATACTGGCGCACCTGGGCGATGCGGACCTGCGCATCTGGGATGCCCGTACCGAAGCGGAATACCGTGGCGAAAAAATCGTTAACGCCACTAAAGGCGGCCATATTCCCGGCGCACGCTGGTTTGAATGGACCGACAGCCTGATCAGCCCGAACGACACCCGCCTGAAACCCGATGCCGAACTGCTGGCAACGCTGCGTGCCCGGGGCATCACCCCAGAACATCAGGTGATCACCCACTGTCAGACCCATCGTCGCTCCGGCCTCACCTATCTGGTAGCCAAGCACCTGGGCTTTGAGCAGGTGCGCTGCTACGACGGCTCCTGGTTCGAGTGGGGCAACCGCGACGATACACCCACAGAATCCTGATATTTTCTCCCTGATAAGGACGTTTCAACGTTGAAAGACAAGCTGTTTATCCTGCTGCAACACCTGCTGCCCCAGCACCTGCTGTCACGCCTCACCGGCGCTCTGGCGGAATGCCGCACACCCTGGGTCAAGAACACCTTTATCGGCTGGTTCGCCAAGCGCTACGGCGTCAACATGCAGGAAGCACAGATTGAAGACCTGCGTGCCTACCCCAACTTCAATGCCTTCTTCACCCGTGCACTAAAGCCTGATGCCCGCGTGCTGGACACAAGCCCCGGCGGCATCATTAGCCCGGCCGACGGTGCTGTCAGCCAGCTCGGTTCTATTGATCATGGACGCATTTTCCAGGCCAAAGGACGCGGCTATGGCCTCAGCACCCTGCTGGGCGGGGACTTGGCGATGGCCGAGCCCTTTAAAAATGGCCAGTTCGCCACCATCTATCTAGCACCCAGGGATTATCACCGCGTACATATGCCCATCGCCGGCACCCTGCGTGAAACCCTGTATATCCCGGGGGATCTGTACTCGGTGAACCAGACTACGGCGGCCAATGTGGATCAGCTGTTTGCCCGCAACGAGCGCCTGGTGGCAATTTTTGATACAGAGGCAGGCCCCATGGCCATGATTCTGGTGGGTGCCATGGTCGTCGCTGGCATCGAAACCGTCTGGGCGGGTCAGGTAGCACCGGTACTGAAGAAGCCGCTGCATACCCGCTTCGATGCTCAGCCCGCGGCCAACATCCACCTTGAGCAGGGTGCAGAGATGGGTCGTTTTAAATTGGGCTCCACGGTGATACTGCTATTTGGCCCGCAAGCCATGCAGTGGAGCCAGGGACTTGCCGCCGAGCACGGGTTGCGTCTTGGCCAGCAGATTGGCAGCCAGAGCACGCCTGAACAACAAGAGACAAAAATCGATGAGTGAATGGCTGGATAAAATCCGCGCCCTGGGCGCAACCCTCAATGACAGCGGCGATCGTATCCTGCATGTCGCTGACCGGGAATCAGATACAAAACTCACTCCCCTGATACACCAGGGCGTGTTCAGCGTGCTGGGGCCTGATGCCGAAAAATTCCTGCAGGGCCAGCTCAGCTGCGATCTGAAGGACGTCAGCAGCCTGGGCAGTCGCCTGGGCGCCCACTGCAACATCAAGGGCCACATGCACAGCCTGGTGCGCGTAATGCGCACCCAGGATGGTTTCTGGTTGCGGGGCCAGCGTGAGCTGCTGCCAAACACCCAGGCGCTGCTGAAGAAATACATGGTGTTTTCCAAGGCCCAGGCCACCGATCTGAGTGATGATCTGGTCGGGCTTGGCTGCAGCGGCCCCGGTGCCGCCGTACTGGTAGAGAAAGTGCTGGGCCAGGTGCCGAGCGAAGTCGATGGCGTCTATGCCAGCGAAGGTATCCTTGCGGTACGGGTGCCCGGCAAGCGCTTTGAAATCTGGCTACCCAAAGAGCAGGCCCTGACACTACTGTCGGAACTGATTGAATTCGCCCCGCTGGGCACCACCGATGGCTGGGAGCTGGAGGAAATTCGCGCCGCCATTCCGGATCTGCGCACCGAAACCGTTGAAGGCTTTATCCCCCAGATGACCAACCTGCAGGCGCTGCACGGTGTCAGCTTTACCAAGGGCTGTTATACCGGGCAGGAAATCGTTACCCGCCTGCAACACCGCGGCCAGCTCAAGCGCCCCATGTACCGGGCCTGTGTGAAGAGCGACAGCCGCCCTGTGCCAGGCACTATGCTGTATAGCGCCGACAAGGACAATGTCGGCAAGGTCGTGCTGGCAGCGCCCGCCGCTGAAGGCGAGTTCGAATTGCTGGCCGTGATCGTGAAGGATCTGGCCGAGAGCACACCCATTCTGCTTGGCAGTCAGAGCGGCCCCGCCCTGACGCTGCAGGATCTGCCCTACGAGCTCGACCCAGAGTTGTTTCAAAGCAAGCGCTAGCACCAGAACAGCTGCCGGATCAGAGCGCCACCGAGCGCTCTGATCCCATAGCTGCCACCTCTCTTTCTGCAGCATTGCACTCTCCGCATCAACGCCAGTAATAACCCCAGCAGCAACACCAACTCTCAGGCCTGCAAAACACAGCGTTCAGGCGAGGTCCGTTTACCGCCGTGCGACAATCCCATCATGACATGGAAGATTCTGCTCTCTCATTTGATGATTAATTCACACCTTTTTTATTACAAAGCATCGACATAGCTTAAATAAGGCGACTATTGATTAATAAAATTCATCAATATAGTTAAAAGTTGTCGTTTGTTGCAGTGCGGCATAACACCTATTATGGCTCCATACACAGACGCACTGCTACCGGAGAAACACTATGAGCCACGATATCGAAAACCCTAGCCTGGTTGAACTGCTGGATCGCCTTGACCTGTCCAGCATGAGCGAAACCGAAGTTATTCGCATGCGTGCTGAAGCTGCCCGCGCCGAATACATCTCCGATACTCTGCATAAGCTGTTCGGCAAAGTTAAATCACTGTTTTGCGCCTGCAAAAACACCACTACCGCTGCGGACGTTAGCCACGCTTAATCAAGCGCTGGCTCGTCCCCTGGCGCACCTTGCTGCGTCAAAACAGGGGCCAACCTGCTTTTCAGAACGCGCTTAAAAGCCCAGCAGCTGCCGTGGCGTCTGCCACAGCACAGAGTGTCGGTCGTCGGCATTCGGAATCAGCTCCTCAAGCAGCTTCAGCAACAATCCGTAGTCCATGCGCTCAGGCGCCCGCAGGAAAGGCCAGTCCGAACCCCAGATGCAGGCATCCGGCGTAAAGCTCTGCAGCAACGCCTGCACATAAGCTCGGGTATCGCCCCATGGATAGCTCTGACGGGAAAACTTGGCCTGCCCAGATAATTTAACGAAACAGCGCCCAGTATCTGCCAGCGCGAGTAACGCCTGAAACCCTGGCTGATTCAGCCCCAGCTCCGGCACCGGTCGTCCACAGTGATCGATCAGGATGCGTACGCGGGACGCAAGCAACAATGGCACCAGCTCCACCAGCTGATCTCCCTCCACCTGTACCTGCACAAACAAATTGAGCTCCGCGAGCATCTGCAAGAGTGCTGTGGTGTCGAGATAGTGCGCGACACTGTGATAGGTTGCATTAAACGCCACCCCGGCGATCCCCGCCGCCTTTAGCCTTTCCAGCTCTGCCCAACGCACGTCGTTAGGCACCACCGCAATGCCACGGCAACCCCCGTTGCTGCGTGCAATCGCATCCAGCAGACAGCGGTTATCTTCATTGTAGCCGGAATTGGGTCCCACAATCAGCGCATGCTTGACCCCATAGACCTCTCGAACGGCGGCAAACTGCGCCGCGGTACCAATCTCGTGGCCGCCGGGCCTATAAGGAGTATCGGCGCCATAGGCAAAGACCGCCGGATCCAGAATATGGTTATGGCAGTCAATCTTGGGCTGATCAAAAATGCTCATGAGCAGGGAACCAGGACAATGACGGTAATGAAGTACCCATGTTGGCGCGGCGGGGCATCAGGCACTGAGATACTTGCGCAGGAAGGCAACATTGCGCCTGAAATAGGCGTCCAGAATAAAGTCAAAGCGTGAAAATGCCATCACAAAGAAAAAGATAAAGCGCACGCGCTTGCGCGAAATTTTCACTTTCTGTCGATGCCCCTGGCTGCTGCGGTCCTGATTAATCTGTTTCAGGGTTGCCACGGCGAAAAACAGCGGCAGCAGGCAAAAACCCCGCACCGTGCGCTCTTTTCTTGGGATGTAACGCACGTATTCGAATGAGTCGACGATATAATCCAGGCAGCGACGGGACATTTCCCGCAGCGGCTTCTGAGCATCAGCGCCATCGCGCACACAGGAGTCCGGCCAGAAAACAATACCGCGCTCATTGTCGGTGGAATAGTCGTTGATAATATTGACGTACTGCAGCGCCAGGCCGAAGGCTACTGCATTTTTCTGCAGCTGTGCCAGGGCGGCAGGGGGAATATCCATCTCTTCGGAAAAAACCGCCGTCAGCAGTTCACCCACGACACCTGCGACGTAATAACAGTAGTCATCCAGCTGACTGAAGTTTTCGATCGACTCCCGCCGCCCTTCCAGCTTGTTACAGTACAGCAGCATGCCATCGGCCATGATGACCACATGCTTGCTGATAATATCGCGAATTTTTTGCGGAAAAACCGAGAACTGCGCCAGTACGGTATCAAATTTGAGCGCGAGCTCCCGTTCATCAGCGCTACTATCGAGCGTTGCAACGAAGTCGCTCCAGAGTGCGACTGGAGCCCCCTGGCTCAGACCATTCTTGAACAGTACAAAACCCTGCTCCTTCGCATCCACCGGCAAGCCCGGATCATCTTCGATGGTGTCCGCAATGCGGCACAGCAAATAGGCCACACAGACGTAATCCCTGATAGGGTTACGCAGCGCCATCGTATTGACATAAAAACTGCGCGAAACCTTGCACAGGGACTCATAGCAAAAGTCTTGCGCCGGTAAATTATTATTTGTCATATAAAGCAAAGTTACCTACAGGTCGGCGATGGCTGCGGCGGATTCGGGTGCCTGATCAGCCTTTGTCGGCACGACGCCCAGGCTGTTGCTTAGCAGCCTGTCGGGCTTAACGCTAATTTACTGCGGCCAAGTCCGACAGACTGCCAGAGCACTCAAATACATCCATACAGGCCGCCTGAGTCTACCTGCTTCAACTATAGGTGTCCAAACACAGCCGCGCTGACGCCGCGCGCAAAAGTCCGCAGACCGGCACAAAACACAGTTGTTTATCATGTACTTAGAGGAATCAGCTGCCGACCTAGCAGCCTGTCGGACTTACCACTGATCTACTGCGGAAAAGCCGAATTTGGTCATTTTATGTGCTCTTTTTTGTTAAATAGAACCACTATTCGCCTCAAAAGAGCTCAAAAACTGCCGCAAATCGGTCTTTCCCTCGTTACGATCGGCCAAGTCCGACAGGCTGCTAGAAGATCCAGGCCAGCATAAGCCAGATGATCACGAAAAAACTGGCAAAACCCGCCAGCATAAACTGAATTTCACCGATGAAACCATCACCGGCGGCAATGGCAAATACCACCATCAGGGCGATGGTGACAAAGAAGGAAATAACCGCCGCATCCTTAAGGCCCAAACCAGGCTCCAGGCTGACACGGCTGATCTCCGCCAGCTGGGGCAACAACAATAACGCCGCCCCCACTAGAAGTACCAGCAGCACGACAATAGCTATTGCCAGCGTGCGGGCCTCGCGCTTGTCCTTTGAATCCGAATCCCCGGCCATAGATTTCAGGCGTCCTGGCGTTCTTTGATCAACTCACGCAAACGGTGTGGATCCGGCAGGCCGGCCACTTCCATTTCGGCTTCGTCGCCAGCGGTGTAGATAGCGATCTTGCCGACACCGAAGATCCGGTTGAAGAAGGATTGATAGACATTCACCGTACGCACGCTGCTCAACGACAGCTCGGTGCGATCCTTGCTCAGCAGACCACGCTCCAGTACCAGATCATCACCCACCAGTTCGAGCTGGGTGGATTTGCACTTGAGGTACCAGGCCAGCAGGATAATGATGCCGACCCCGACCGGTATCAGCAGTATCGATAACAGAAAGCCCAGCGGATTGTTTTTGAACATCGCCGGATGTTCTGAATACTTGACGTCCATCAGGTCTCTTTCCCCGTTACAGCGATCAGGCCCCGTGCCCAATCGTATGCGCAGCTTCGCAGATGCATTGCCGCGAATCAACGCTCGGCCGGTGATCCTGCCGAGCCAGCAGCCTGTCGGGCTTAACGCTAATCTACTTCGGTCAAGCCCGACAGGCTGCTGATTGTCCGTTTTGAACCATGAACCTGCCATTAATCAGCGGTGAAACTAGTGTAGTGTTTCACGCTATATGAAGCTTATAACGGCCCCTTTTTCCGCCATCCTGCGTTGTTCGTTGTCGCCGTAGCCCCACTATGACTCTGCCTCACGCCTTGGCTGGCGAAAAAATGAGCGCGTTCTAAAGCACCACCAAGAGTGCAACACTACACTAGGGGCTAGAGGCTAGAATCCAATGCTTAACGACTTAACGAAAACCGGATGCCGGTGTCTGGTCATTGATTTCACTGACCTGGTCGTTCAGGGTCCAGAAATCGTAGATCACGCCTATCAGTAACAGACCCCCGGTGAGCAGGTACAGCAGGCCGCTGAGCCATTTACCCATGTAAAAACGGTGCAGGCCGAAGATGCCGAGAAACGTCAGCAGAATCCAGGCAATGTTGTAGTTGGTAGCGCCATCACGGTAACGAATATCGGCGCTGCGATCCATGGAGGGAATCAAAAACAGATCCACGATCCAGCCGATCAGGAACAGCCCCAGGGTAAAGAAATACAGGGTACCGCTGACCGGGCGCCCGAAATAGAAGCGGTGCGCCCCCATAAACCCCAGGATCCAGAGTATGTATCCCATCAATTTGCTATGACTATTGGTCGAAATTGCACCCACTGTGTTATCCCTATCCAGTTATTCATTAAGAAGCACATGGCTTAAAGCCCATAGCGCTCTATTTTCTTCAGCAAGCCCTGGCGAGACAACCCCAGCGTGGCTGCTGCATGGGTACGATTGTCGTCGTGGCGGCGCAGGGCGGCACGAATCAGGCGAATTTCCAGCGCCTTCACCTGCTCATCCAGCGGTGCATCCGAGGCCGGCTGCGCAGCTCCGTCCTGCTGTACGCCTGGGTGCAGCAGCGCCACATCCTCCAGCGTAACGCGCCCACCACGGCTCAGGGCACATATACTCTCCAGCGTATTGCGCAGCTCCCGCACATTACCAGGCCAGGGCCTGTGGATAAGCCAGTCGAGCACGGCGGGATCGAGCAGCAGCTCGGTCGCACCTGAGTCACTGGCCTGCTGCTGCAGGAAATGACGCACCAGCAGCGGTACATCCTCTGCACGCTCCCCCAAAGGCCGCGTTTCGATGGTCACGCCCTTGATGCGGTAGTAAAGATCCTCGCGAAAATCCCCCCGCGACACCCGCTCGGGCAGGTTGGCATTGGTGGCCGAGATCACCCGCACATTGATCTGCTGCTGGCTGCGCCCGCCCACCGGATAGAAGGTACCCTCCTGCAGTACCCGCAACAGCTTCACCTGCATGGGCAGCGGCATCTCGCCGATTTCATCCAGAAACAGGGTGCCGCCGTCGGCCAGCTTCAGCAGGCCATCGCGATCCCGATCCGCCCCGGTAAAGGCACCGCGCACATGGCCGAACAGCTCGCTTTCGAGCAGGTCCGCCGGAATGGCACCGCAGTGTACCGAGATAAAGGGGCCGCTCGCCCGCAGGCTCAGGTCATGCAGCGCGCGGGAGATGACTTCCTTGCCAGTGCCCGAGGGCCCGGTGACCAGCACCCGAGCATCGGTGGGCGCGATGCGCTCCACCAGCACCCGTATCGCCGCCATGGACGCCGAGCTGCCAATCAACCGGGCCAGCGGTGTGGCTTCGCGCGGCGCCTGCTTGAGCTGCTGCAGTTCGCGGCTGAGCTGGTGCTTGGTCACCGCCCGTTTGACCACCACGGCCAGCATGTCCGGATCCAGCGGTTTGGCGAGAAAATCCCAGGCGCCCTGCTGAATGGCCTCCAGCGCCAGCGTCCTGTCGGCATGACCGGTCATGATGATCACCGGCCGGTCGGCAAACTCCGGCAAGGCCGCCAGCGTATGGGCCGGATCAAACTGCGGCGGCAACGACAGGTCCAGCAGCAACAGGTCCGGATCGAAGCTCTGCAGCTGCAGCCGCGCATCCTCCAGGCTGGCGCCGCCGCGCACCTCGTAGCCGCTATTACTCAGCCACTGCTCGCACAGTGAGCGAAAGGCCGGCTCATCGTCTATCAGCAGGATACGGGGCTTGCTCATGGCGTTGCTCATGTTGTCGGGTCCTGTATTGGGTTCGGCTCAACACCCAGTTCAAAGCTCAATTCAAAGGTCACGGGCCAGCCGAGATCATCGCGCAGCATTACTGACCCCCCGTGCGCATCCATGATCCTGCGCACTATGGCCAGCCCCAGGCCGCTGCCGCCGGCACGCCGACTGACAAAGGGATGGAACAGGGTCCCATGCAGGCTAGCGTCAATGGCCGGGCCATTGTTGTGGATGCGAACACGACGGCCATCGTCGTCGCACTCGACCCGGATCAGACTGCCGGGCTGATTGCGCACAAAGCTCAGGGCATTTTCGATCAGGTTGGTGAAGACCTGCTGCAGGCGATGCGGATCGGCGGACAGTATCAGCCCCGGCGGAATCTCGCTTTCAAAGCGGGTCTGCTGCCAGTCGAACAGCGGCGCCAGGCTCTCCACCAGGGCCTGCAGCTGTACCGGTTGGCGGTGCAGTTCCAGCCGGCCGGAATAGAGCAACAGATCCGAAATCTGGCGGTCGGCACGCTGCAACTGGGTCTGAATAAGACTGCGCCTTTCCGCCGGCAGATCCGCCGTGGCCATGGAGATCACATTCAGGGGATTGCGCAGTTCATGGGCCATGACCGCCGACAGACTGCCCAGCTCCACCAGGTGTTCGCTGGCCAGACGGCGGCGCTCGGCCTCGGCCAGCTGCAAGGAGCGCTCCAGCAGGCCACAGCTGGTCGACAACAGAGAGCCGAAGACCTCGCCGGTCAGGCGCAGGCCGGGCTTGAGATCCTCCCAGCCCTGCAGACGAAAACGCCAGCCCCGTGCCTGATGCTGACACAGAAGACTCAGCTCACCTTCGCAGCGCAGCGGTGCACCTGTCCCCTCGTGCTGTAGCTGGATATGCACCGGCCTGCGAACCTGAGCCGAAATCAGCTCGGCGGCACGGGCCTGCAGCCCCTGCCAGCTGTCCTCGGCCTTGAGCCGGCTCAGCCAGCGCTCCAGCAGGGCCTCATCCAGCCGCATGCCGGGGTAAATCAGCAGACCCGACAGGGTTGTGAGCGGGCCACGCAGCAAGAGCGCCACGGCCACCGCCAGCAAGGCGCAGATCCACAGCTGCCACAGGGGTACGGCGGCAAGCTGTACCAGGCCAAAGTGTCGCGCCAGCACGCCCAGCAGCGCCATCAGTACCAGCAATACCGCCATCAGCACCAGCCAGGGCAAGGTGCGTTTGGCAAAATCGTTGGCCTCCAGAATCTGATATCGCACCACGCCGTAGACCAGCAGCACCACGTAGCTTGGCAGCAGCAGCATGGGATAGGGATACCAGTCGAACCCCAGCGAGGGAAAGATAAAACTGGTGGCCAGCAGCAGGCCCCAGGCGCCGGCGACAAACATGGCCACTATGGAGCGGCGCAGGTTGCCCTGGTGTACGCTCAGGCCCCACACCAGCACCAGATGTGCCAATACGCCCACCACCACCGTATAGGCGATATTGAACCAGCCAAGTCCTTTGAATACGAAGAAATCCGCGAAGGGTCCGAGCGCCACCACTGTGCCACCGGGGCCGGCCCAGCTGAGCAGAATGACCGCCACACTGGCGGCATAAATAGCGACTATATGGCGGCTCAGCCAGAGCAGCCAAACCGGTACTCGCGGTCTTTCGGGGCGTACGAAACGCAGCGCAAAGTGCAGGAAGAAGGTCGGCATCAGTGGATTGGCCAGGATCAGTAGCACCCCGGCACCGTGCCAGCCCTGCTGGATGGCGATATGACCCGCGCACCAGAGTGCCATCATCAGACCAAAGCCAGCCAACGCCTGCAGACTGCGCCTCTTGCGGGCCTGCAGCAGCAACCAGCCAGATACCACCAGAGCACAGCCACTGGTGACCAGCATCATGAGTTCGAACGCTATTACCCAGTTCATCAGCCGTCAACACCGTTTACAGGTCAGTAAGGTTTACTGTCTACAAGGTTTACACCTGCGGGCAATATTCGCCCCTCAATTGACCGAAATCAAGGCATTTGCAGCCATTCAGGTGTTGGCACGCTCTCTGCATATATCCAGTCATTGGAATAGGTACCACCACCCACTGCCGGAGATACACCCATGAACCTGCCCGCCCTGATGTCCGAGTTCCTGATGTTCGCCGCCGTTCTTGGCACCGCCTGTGCTCCGGCCATCATGCAGCATCTGCGCACGCGTACAGGACGCAGCCATGGAGCTTGATGCCGCCCTGCTATCGCGGCTACAGTTCGCGTTCACCGTCAGCTTTCATATTCTGTTCCCATCCGTGACCATAGGTCTGGCTACCTTTATCGCCATCTGGGAAGGGCTCTGGCTGAAAACCCGCAACCCGGTCTACCTACAGCTCGCCAAGTTCTGGATCAAGCCCTTTGCCATTACCTTCGGCATGGGCGTGGTTTCGGGGATAGTGCTGTCCTACGAGTTCGGCACCAACTTCTCCGAGTTCTCCCGCATCGTCGGCCCCGTGCTGGGCCCGCTGATGGCCTACGAAGTACTGACTGCCTTCTTCCTTGAAGCCGGTTTCCTGGGCGTTATGCTGTTCGGTTGGCAGCGGGTCAGCGAAAAGCTGCATTTCTTTGCGACCTGCGTGGTGGCGCTGGGCACCTGGATTTCGGCCTTCTGGATTATCGCCGCCAACTCCTGGATGCAAACCCCGGCGGGCTATGAAATCGTCGATGGCGTCTTTCATGCTGCCGACTGGACTGAGGTTATCTTCAACCCCTCCATGCCCTACCGTTTGACCCATATGCTGCTGGCCGCCCTGATCACAGGTACCTTTGTGGTGGCCGGCGTTAGCGCCTTTTATCTGCTCAAGCGCCGGTACCAGCCCATGGCCCGCAAGGGTTTTTCCATGGCGCTCTGGTTCGCCCTGGTGCTGGCTCCGCTGCAGGCATTTGTCGGCGACATGCACGGCCTGAATGTGAAGGAATACCAGCCCATCAAACTGGCGGCGATGGAAGGTATCTGGCCCGCCACTGAAGCCGGTGCCCCCCTGCTGCTGTTTGCATTACCCAGCAAGGCAGACGAAAAGAACCACTTTGAAATCGCCATACCCAAGCTTGCCAGCCTGATCCTGACCCACGAACTGGACGGCGAACTGCAGGGACTCAAATCCGTGCCGCCGGAAGATCGCCCGCCCGTGGCCGTGGTCTTCTTCAGCTTTCGTATCATGGTCGGTCTGGGTGTGCTGATGATTGCCGTGGCACTCTACGGCCTCTGGCTGCGCCGGGGGGATCGTCTCTACAGCTCACCGCTGCTGCTGCGAACCTGCACCCTGCTGACACCCGCGGGCGTGCTGGCCACGCTCGCCGGCTGGTATGTGGTAGAAGTCGGGCGCCAGCCCTGGCTGGTGCATGGCCTGGTGCGCACCATGGATGTAGTGTCACCGCTGCCGGCGGAGCGGGTGCTGTTTTCCCTCAGCCTGTTTGTGATCACCTATACCCTGCTGCTGGGCGTATATCTGTATTTCATGCGCAAGCTGATCCGCAAGGGGCCGCCGGACTTCGCCTCGCTGCCGGAACAGGTGATAGGTACTCACGCACCGGGCTATGCCCTGGCCTGGGTGAAACAGCTTGATGCTCACGATAAGGTGCACTGATGGAACTGGCTTTTTTCTACTTCCTGTTGCTGGGCTTTGCCATCCTCATGTACGTGGTGCTGGATGGCTTCGACCTGGGGTTGGGTATCCTCTATCCCTGGTTCGATGACGAATCTCAGCGCGATCACATGATGCGCTCCATCTCCCACGTCTGGGACGGTAATGAGACCTGGCTGGTGTTTGGCGGCGTTATCCTGTTCGCGGCTTTCCCGCTGGCCTACGCCACCATACTCTCGACCCTCTATGTGCCCATCATGATCATGCTGATCGCACTGATCTTTCGCGGTGTGGCCTTTGAGTACCGCTTCAAGGCGCACCGCTCCAAGCCCTGGTGGGACAAGGCCTTCGCCATTGGCTCTTCGGTGGCGGCCTTTTGCCAGGGCCTGATGCTGGGCGCGCTGGTACAGGGTGTGGATGCCAATGCCATAGACGCCTCGAGCCTTAACTGGCTGTCGCCTTTCTCGGTGCTCACCGCCTTTTCGGTGATGGCCGGCTACGCCCTGCTCGCCAGCTGCTATCTGGCAATGAAAAGCCGCGGCGAAATCCGCGACCGGGCGGCGCGCCTGGGTCGGCGTCTGGTGATCGCAGTCATGGTTGCCATGGCACTGGTCAGCCTCTGGACCCTGATGGAAGCCCCCGAAATTCGCGCCCGCTGGTTCGACGGCTACCATCTGCTGCTGCTCAGCCCACTGCCGCTGCTGAGCCTGGGTGCCGGCTGGTTGCTGTTCCATGACCTGGGTGATAAACAGCATGAGCAACGGCCGTTCTTTCTCGCGGTCGCCCTGTTCGTACTGGGATTTGCCGGTCTTGTGGTGGGGCTGTTCCCCTACCTGGTACCGCGACAGCTGACCTTTATGCAGGCCCAGGCGCCGGTATCGAGCCTGGAGTTCCTGCTGCCGGGCGTACTTATCTTCGTACCGCTGATCTGTGGCTATACCTTCTGGGGCTACCGCATCTTCAGCGGCAAGGTAGAAGATTTCGAGGAAGGTTATTAGGAGACTGCCCAACAATACTTAACCTACTGCGAACCATCTGAGTTTGGCTGATTTGCGTGCTGTTTTTCGTTAAATAGAACCACTATTCGCCTTAAAACACCGCAAAAACCAGCTCAATTCAGCAGGCTCTCGCTACGGCCAGCATTATCGGGCAGCCTCCTCGAAGGCTGTTCAATAAAAGTCTGTCCGACACCCTATTCACTCTTTGCACCCTGGCTTGTCTTTATTAAGCACCCGTCAGCCCGTTACGCCTGGGCTGGCGGTTTTTTTAAACAAAAAGTTTTGGAATAGACAGCAAACAAAGGTCCATTACCATGAGCACCCCTGCTAACACTTCAACGCACACTGCAAGCAATCCCCAGGAGCCGCTTCCGGCAGGCAAGCAACCGCCTACACCGAGCTGGCGTGGTTTTGCCCTGTGCTATGGCGCAGGCCTGGCGCTGCTGCTGGTAACCACCGGTGCCCTCAAGTTCGCTTTCGCAGCCCTGGGCTAGAAGCACCGGCTCTCTCGCCGTCGTTCGGCCACCCCTGCGTCTGAAGTTCCTGCTGCAAGATCCCCTGACCACGCTGCTTTCCCGCCGCGAAGCCGTTATAATTATGTATTCCTGATACTGGATGACAGCGCAGACTGCGCTGCCCAATGCTGCGGCCCCTGTCAGGCCACAGGCCAAAACAAGAGACGGCTGACATGACCACAAGCAACCTGCCCCGCAAGAAAACGTCGATGAAACGACGCTCGCTGCATGAGGAAATTTCCGATCACCTGCGTTCGATGATTATCGAAGGCGAGCTGCCCGAAGGCGAACGCATCGACGAAAGCGCCCTCTGTGAACAGCTGGAAATATCCCGCACCCCGCTGCGCGAAGCCCTCAAGGTATTGCACTCCGAAGGCCTAGTCTCGATTGAGCCCAACCGTGGCGCCCGCGTGGCGGTACTGACACCGGAAGAATTTGCCGAACTGTTCGAGCTGATCGGCGGGCTTGAGCGCATGGCAGCAGAACTGGCGGCGAGCCGCGCCACCGACAGCGAACTGAAAAAGCTGGCACAGATGCAGACCCGTCTGGAGTCGTTGTACAGCGCAGGAGATCGCCACAACTACTTTGAGCTGAACCAGGACATCCACCGCATGATCATTGCAATGTCCCGCAACAGCACCCTCACCAGCCTGCACGAACAGCTGCTGATGCGCGCCAGCCGCGGTCGCTACATGGCGATAGGCACTGAAGATCGCTGGGAGGAGTCGGTACAGGAACACCAGGCACTGCTCGAAGCACTGCAGGCGAAAGACAGCGTGAAAGCTGGCGAGATTATGCTGGAACACGTGCGCCACACCGGCGACTGCGCGGTGAATGCACTGAAACTCAGGAAGGCCGTCTAAAACTTAAAACACAGCGGGCTCTGCCAGCCAGAGCCCTGGCACCGCCCTATGCCTGCTCTGGCGCTCAAACAACGCGGGCTTTTAGCCTTTGGCGCCAGCGTCTGTAACTCTAGTCTCTGAAGCACCCGCCTCTGCAACCTCAGCGTTTTCAACACCCGCATCCTGCGATACTTCAGTCGATTCAGCAGATTCCGCCGCCAGCGCCTTTTCACGCTCGGCCTTGGATATATAAGGCGGCCTGTGATGGCTCGGGTTCTCCCTCAAGTTGGCCTTCTTGGCCTTTTTACCGAGGATCTGATTGATTTTTTTGCGTCGATTCATGGGGCGCCAGCAATATAAGTAGAAAGAGACGGCAATGTAAGAGTTGGCGACCAAAGATACAAGTGCCGAGGTGCGAACTTGGCGTTCGCACTCAAGTATTCCCCCATCCACTCCCTTCTTCTCAGCAAACGGCCATGCATATAAGCCGTCACTTATTCCGCTTGGCATTTATTTCAATACTTGCGTATATTATGAAATATGCAAATTACTCAGATGGAACAAACCGCCGACCGCGTCGCCGGACTTTTGAAACTGCTGTCAACGCGACAGCGACTCATGACGCTCTGCCACCTGGTGGAGGGCGAAAAATCCGTGGGGGCGCTCTGTGATGCCGTGGGCATGAAGCCGCCGGCCATGTCGCAACAGCTGGCCATACTGCGCCGCGAGGGTGCCATTGCGGCACGCCGGGATGGCCAGACTATCTACTACAGCATCGTCGACGAAGACGTCAGGCAAATCATGACGTTTCTCTACAGCACCTTTTGCCAGGATATAACCGGAGCCTGACCCATGCATGACTATATAGCCGCCTCTATAGGCGGCATCCTGATCGGCGCCGCCGCCCTGCTCCTGATGGCCAGCCACGGCAAGATCATGGGCATCAGTGGCATTGTCAGCCGCTTGCTGCCTCCGCTGGCCAGCGACTGGCAATGGCGCCTAGCTTTCGTCGCCGGCATTATCGCCGCGCCTCTGGCCTGGCGCGCAGTGTCCGGCCCCATGCCCGCCATAGAGATCAGCGCCAGCACCCCCATGCTGATCATCGCCGGCGCCATCGTTGGCCTGGGTACGACCCTGGGCAATGGCTGTACCTCCGGCCATGGCGTCTGCGGGGTTTCACGCCTGTCTAAACGCTCACTGGTTGCAACGGGACTCTTTATGGCCAGCGCCATTGTGACCGTTACCATCAGCAAACAGCTTCTGGGGAATTAACTCATGCGCCTGTTAATGGTCTTCCTCACAGGTGCGCTATTTAGCGCTGGCCTGATGATTTCCGGCATGATCAACCCGGCCAAGGTAATCGGCTTTCTGGATATTTTCGGCGACTGGGATCCGTCTCTGGCCTTCGTTATGGCCTTAGCCGTGCTTGTATATGGCATCGGCTTGCGCTTTGTTCTTAAGCGCCCAAAACCCCTGTTCGAGGCCAGCTTTTCCCTGCCAAAGGGCTCAGTCATTGACCGCAAGCTCGTGAGTGGCGCCATCCTTTTCGGTATCGGCTGGGGCCTGGTCGGTTTGTGCCCGGGCCCTGCCATCGCGGCGCTTGGCGCAGCCCCAGGGCAGGCTGCAATCTTCGTCGTCGCCATGCTGGCAGGCATGCTTGCAACCCGCATGCTGCAGCGTTCTTGAGACTTGGCTGCCTGCTACTTGCTGCGCAGCCCACTGGATTTACAAAAGGATGTTCCCGTGAAAAAGCCTGATATCACTTCCTTTTTTGATGAAGCCACCAACAATGTCAGCCACATAGTCACAGACCCCGACAGCCGCAAATGCGCGATTATTGACTCACTGCTCGACTATGACGCCGCTTCCGGCCGCACCTCAACAGCCTCCGCCGACAAGCTGATCGCCCATGTGAAAGCCCAGGGCCTCACAACCCAGTGGATTATCGACACCCATGTACACGCCGATCACCTGTCTGCAGCCCACTACCTGAAGACAAAACTGGGCGGGCGCACCGGTATTGGCGAGCAGATCACCCAGGTACAGAAGATATTCGCCAAACTCTTTAATGCTGAAGCCGCCTTTCGTATCGACGGCAGCCAGTTTGATCACCTTTTCAGGGATGGCGAGAGCTACAGGGTCGGCTCACTGGAGGCCAGGGCCTTGCATACGCCAGGCCATACACCGGCCTGCATGACCCATCTTATCGCCGATGCAGCCTTCGTCGGCGACACCCTCTTTATGCCCGACTATGGCACCGCCCGGGCGGACTTCCCCGGCGGCGATGCCCAGGCGCTGTACCGCTCTATCCATAAGGTCTTCGCCCTGCCGCCAGACACCCGCATATTTCTTAATCACGATTACCTGCCTGATGGGCGCAACAGCATTTGCTGGGAAAGCACCGTCGCGGAGCAAAGGCACAGCAATATCCACGCTCGAGACGGCATCAGCGAAGCTGACTTCGTGCAGATGCGCAATGCCCGTGACAAGACACTGCCCACGCCAAAGCTTATGGTGCCTGCGGTACAGATCAATATCCGCGCCGGGGCCTTTCCTCCGCCTGAGGATAACGGTGTCAGTTACATAAAGGTCCCCGTCAATCTGCTCTAAGCCCTGCAGCAACGCATCAGGCATAATGACGCCCATTCATTGAGCCTTTGACGGCGGATTCGGCATGCGCGCGAGCTGGGACATATTTTGCAGCGTTATAGACAACTTCGGTGATATAGGTGTTAGCTGGCGCCTGGCGCGACAACTGGTGGTCGAGCACGACCAGAGCGTGCGTCTGTGGGTCGATGATCTGGAGAGCTTCTGTCGCCTGTGCCCAGAAGCGAATAACAGGGATGCGCAGCAGACTCACCAGGGCGTACTGGTGCAGCACTGGGTGCATGGCTCGCTACAAGAGAATCCAGCACAGCAGAGTCCTTCCCCCCAGGGCACGCCACCTGTAACGGCAGCGGATGTGGTGATAGAGGCGTTTGGCTGCCAGCTGCCCGACGACTATATAGAGGCCATGGTGCAGCGTGCCCGGCCCTCACTCTGGCTGAACCTGGAATACCTCAGCGCTGAAGACTGGGTCGCCGCTTGTCATGGCCTGCCCTCGCTACAGTCCCGCGGGCTGCAAAAATACTTCTTCTTCCCAGGCTTCACCCAGGGTACCGGTGGGCTTCTGCGTGAAGCCAGGCTAATTGAACAGCGCCGACGCTTTCAGCAGAGCCCGGCTGCGCGCCAGCACTTTTTAAATGCACTGGGTGTCTTCCCGCAAGACAACAGCCGCCTGGTGTCGCTTTTCTCTTATGAAAACAAAAGCCTGTTTAGCTGGCTGGATACTCTGGAAGCTGGCATCCAACCCACTCACCTGCTGGTACCCCAGGGTCGTATTGTTGCCGAGCTGCAAGAATGGCTCGGTATAAAACAATTATCGAAAAAGGATCTGCATCAACGTGGAGCTTTAAAAGTGCAGCTGCTGCCTTTTTTAAGCCAGCCGGATTACGATCGCCTGCTCTGGAGCTGTGATTTAAATGTTGTGCGCGGCGAAGATTCTTTTGTTCGCGCCCAGTGGGCGGCAAAACCGCTGCTCTGGCATATCTATCCACAGCAGGATGACGCCCATCTGGAAAAGCTCGATGCTTTCCTGAAGCTCTACTGCCAGAACCTGAGCCCGGCCGCAGGCAGCGCGCTGCGGGCCCAGTGGCACGCCTGGAACAGCGGCCAGAACATGGCGCAAAGCGAACAGGAATTACAGCAAGTCTGGCCTGAGCTGGAAGCCCATAGCGATGCCTGGTGTACCCAGCTAAGTACCCAGATAAATATTTCCACGGCCCTAGTGCAGTTTTTTCGAAAATGGCTATGATGCGGTTTCTTGAATTATCTCCACCCCCTTTGTCCTGGACATTCCCATGAAAACCGCACAAGAAATGAAACCCAATAGTGTGGCTCTGATCGACAGCCAGCCCTGGCTGATACAAAAGGCCGAATTCACCAAATCGGGTCGTAACAGCGCCATTGTAAAAATGAAGCTGAAAAACCTGCTGACCGGCTCGTCCACCGAGACCGTGTACAAGGCAGACGACAAAATGGAGCAGGTGATACTCGATCGCGTCGATGTAACCTACTCCTACTCCAGCGATTCGGTTTATGTCTTTATGGACGAAGACTACAACCAGTACGAGCTCAATGCCGACGACCTGGAAACTGTGCTGCCCTTTATCGTTGAAGGCATGACCGACACCTGCGCCGCCGTCTTCTTTGAAGGCAAGGTCATTTCCGTCGACCTGCCCACCAACATAGTGCGCCAGCTCACTTACACCGAAGGCTCCGCCCGTGGCGACACCTCTGGCAAGGTGATGAAAGTTGCCAAGCTGTCCAACGGCACCGAAATCAAGGTCGCGGACTTCTGCGACACCGACGACTGGATCGAAATCGACACCCGTACCGGCGAATACAAGTCCCGCGCCAAGGCGCCCGCCTGATACAGTCAGTAGGCTTTATACGTACAGCCCGGCCATGATGCCGGGCTTTTTATTAGCCGCGGTTTGGCGGGAATGGGTAGGATGCGGTGGAACCGCCCAAGTGACGTGCATCACCGTCTGGCACCGGAGTTTATGGCGGTGAAACCCATCAAAAAATACCGGCCAACAGTCGCCTGCGCCTCAGCCACCAAAACCCGTTCCACCCAAGATGGGTTACACCGCCCCAAACCAGGTCGCTATTCGGCGATACCCGCGGATGGCGGCTCCACCCATCCTACGAACCTATTCGCCCGCGGAGCGGGCTCCCACAGGGGGTTGTGTCGCCTGCATTAGCCGCCGTTAAATCCACTTTTCTGCTTCAGCTATCACCGTTCTGGCACGGTTGGGGATTGGCTTCTTGCGGTGATAACACAGGTAGAGGGTTTCATTTACCGGGTTGGCGAGCGGGTGCACCCGAATCTGTTCCGGTTTTTGGAAAGCATCCACCGCGTGCGCCGGCAACACGGTAAAGCCCAGCCCCAGACACACCGGCTCCAGGATCAGGTTGATCTGATTTGAAAAGCCGCTCTGGCGGAACTGCTCGGTGTGCTGAAATTCCGGGTAGTTGGCGCCCAGCAGCAAAGCGGCGTGATGGGCGCCATCGGGATGGTCTATAAACCCCAGCGCCAGCAATGCATCCCAGCTGGGCATCTCTACCTCGGCGGGCGTTACCAGCAACAGGGCTTCGCGCCCAACGGCGGTACTGCTGACCTCCCCCAGAGACGATGGCCGCGTCATAAAACCTATATGCACCTCAAAACCCGCGATGGCCGTTTCAACGCCGGAATTGGGCCCGAAGCGATAATCGATGGATAGCCCAGGGTGGCGGCGCTGCAACTCAAGCAAATGGGGATAGAGCTTGAGCCCCACGCTGCCCGGCGATATGAGCTTTACCAGCCCTTCGTGCGCCGAATCGGCACAGACCAGCTCTTCCAGATCGGACAGCGAACGAATAATGCTGCGACCTTCATGATAGAGCCGCTCCCCTTCGTCGGTCAGGGTGAACTGCTTGCCCTGGCGCAGCAGCAGCGGGCGCCCCAGCTGCTCTTCGAGCTTGCGTACATGCTGACTCACGCCCGACTGCGTCATGTGCAGCTGATCGGCCGTACGGGTGAAATGCCCGACCTCAACCAGGCGGCAGAAACTGTTAAGCCAGACGGGATTAATCATTACATAAAATACTCAAATTATAATATTTGATAATTTTACATAATCAATCGGTATTTGTAACCTGTGCTGGAACTCAAAACAGGAAGCATCCCATGAGTAATGTTTACCCGCGCAATTTCTCCCATATCGGCATCTCCGTACCGGATCTCGAAAAAGCTGTCGAGTTTTATACCCAGGTGATGGGCTGGTATCTGATTATGAAACCCACCGAAATCGTTGAAGACGACAGCCCCATCGGTGAGATGTGCACCGATGTATTCGGCAGCAACTGGGACAGATTCCGCATCGCCCACCTTTCAACCGGTGATCGCATAGGCGTGGAACTGTTTGAATTCAAGGGTCAGGTTAACCCTGAAAACAATTTTGAATACTGGAAGACCGGCATATTCCACTTCTGCGTGCAGGACCCGAATGTCGAAGAACTGGCCGAGCGCATCGTCGCCGCCGGCGGCAAAAAGCGCATGGAAAAACCGCGCTACTACTACCCTGGCGAAAAGCCCTACCGCATGATCTATATGGAAGACCCGTTTGGAAACATTCTGGAAATCTACAGCCACAGCTATGAACTGATCTACGGCGCCGGCGCCTATTAATCAGACAGCAGACAGCAGACAGCAGATAGCAGATAGCAGATAGCAGATCGATTATTACAATCGACCAGATGAAGCAGGGAAGCTTCATGCTTAAGCAGGATTGCAGGCGCAAGCCTGCTAACGCGTTACCAATAACGACTCACGATTCACCCGCACCAACATCCATCAGCCGAAGACCAACCCATGCAGCAAGCGCCCCGGCACCAGCAGTGCGCCCAGGGCAGCACCCAGCGTACCCAGATAAGCCCCCAGCGCAAAAGCCCTGTGCCGGCGTATACTGCCAAGGCGCGCCGAGGCCACGGATACGGCCACGCAAATCAGCACCCAGATCGACAGCAGGTGAATGGGGCCATAGCCATAAAACCAGTCCACAAAACCCTGTATTCCGAAGGACGACAGCGACACCACAAGCATCGCCAACATCCAGGACCAGCCCAACGCCCGATGCCGCCTGGTGCCCTTGGGCAACAACAGCTGTACCAGGCCTGCAAGCAGCACCCAGAGTGCCGCAACTATATGTATCCACAGGGTCATGAATCAAAGCGCTCGCAGACTGCATCAGGATGCCGCAAGCATTCACCAGACATGGGCGAAACGCAATACTCAGGCTTGCAGTAACAGGCGATTAGCAAAGCGCAGCTCGGCCATCCAGGTCAAGCTGCACTCAACGGACAGGCGACAAACCGGCAAAACGCGGACAGCGTCAGAACAGACAGCGGCGCCGATGACGCTAGCAGCAGCCTGTCGGGCTTGACCGGTCGTAGCGAGGGAAAGGTCGATTTGAGTTAGTTTTTGAGCTCTTTTGAGGCAAATAGTGGTTCTATTTAACAAAAAAGAGAACGAAAAATAACCACATTCGGCTTTGCCGCAGTAGATCAGTGTTAAGTCCGACAGGCTGCCAACTAGCGTCAGGGGCGGATACACCGAAGAATACTCAGAGGTACAGCTGCACGGAGGTAGCGCCTTTCAGCGAACCAGCATCATGCCAAACGTAATAAGAGTTGCACCGTAAATAAGCTTTTCCACGAGTTCGATATCCAGGTGAAATGGGTGCTGCATGTGTGCCATGAGGCCTTTTAGTCCTGTCGGTTACAGTTAAATTTAAGAAGGTCGGAGCTACGAACTGAGGGCGGCAAATGCCGTCTGGAGCGAGGCGTGTCACGACTTGAGGCGCGCGATTATAGAGTTTTTGTGCAGTGCGTCAATAGCCAAAAACAGAAATAGTTGCAAAGATCGCAAAAATATTCTAGCCAGGGAAAAATCCTCTTTTTACCCTCGTTTTCAAAGCAATTTCCGTACCCCTGAGACACCCTTTCCGAGCGTGTATTTCACCCGTCAGCCAGGCCCACCGACGCGGTCTGAAGTGGCGAAAACGGTCGGTCCGGTGCCTGCAAAGCAGGCCCCTGCCGGAGTTAAAATCTCTCCGTTGCAGCTAGCCGCCCCATGACCCTGCACATCAGGCAGCGCCGCGCCTGGCTTAGCCACAGCAGAACGTCACTCACCCAAGCGCTCTAAGGTTGCCATAAATCGGTCCAGATCATCGCTACGTTCGAAATCAAACTTGTGCTTGTTGTGAAAATAGATATAAAGCGTCACCCGGCCATCGGTCATGGATACCGTATAGCCATCATATTCGGCCCTGGCCGTGATGCCATCCAGCACATAACCCTCTGCGCTTTTCTCGCCGTGCTGCGTAATGACATTGAACGCCTTGAGCGCCGTGACCACACTGAATCTATGTTCCATAACCCGTCCTACGGTAGTTGACAGCCAGCGCCCATGCGTCGGTGAAAACGCCAGCGGGCAAACTGCAGATACGCCCATTGCAACGCTGGCAACAGATGCAAAAAAACCAGTAACCTGGCAGCCTGTCGGACTGAACACTAATCTACTGCGAAAAAGCCGATTTTGGTCATTTTTCGCGCTCTTTTTCGTTAAATAGAACCACTATTCGTCTCAAAAGAGCTCAAAAACTGCCTCAAAACGGACTTTCCCTCGCTAAGATTGGTCAAGTCTGACAGGCTGCTAGCCAGCCACCGATAGCCCGGCAGCCGCTGCCAAATCAGCATGAATGTGGCCACGCCCGTCACCAGACGCCCGTTTTCATCCAGCCCATGTAGCAGGGCCATCGCCGCCAGATAGTCCACCCCCACCGACGCCAGCCGCTGTGGCTGCGCAACTATGTCGACCCACTCGATCCGGTGCTGGCTGTCCAGGCGCCGGTAGTGCGCAATCTCGCGGCGACACAGACCGCAGCTGCCATCATAGAAAATTACAGGTTTCATGGGAGGGCTATACGGATGCGCAGGGGGGATTGGTTCACTTGGCAGGGTCTGGTCGGTAACGAATGTTTGCCGTTTCGGTATCCAGATTTAGCGGCTATTTGAATGATTATCGGTACACAGGTCGATATGTGGCTTTGGTGAAGTGCGTATTTCGCCTCCCGGCGACCTACTTTCCTTGTAACGTGACAAGGAAAGTAGGCAAAGGAAGCACGCCACCCATCAGCCGGCCTACGGCTTCACTGCGCGCCGGAACTTTGCTCCGGACGCAGCTAACGGCACATCCTGTGCCTAATCTGCGGCTCGACAGTCCCTGTCTCGCCCCTTCGGGTCTGATCGGAGCAAAATCCCAGTGCTCGTCGGCTGCTGAGGGGGATGAAAGCCGTTCTGATAGTTTGAGCGATTTAATGAAACCTGCGCAGCCTGACTCCCTGCGAAAGCTTGCGATGGCCGTAGGAGTCACGCCCCGCGACGAAGCCTTTTCGCCGCGTTCAGAGTTCAGAGTGCGAGGGCTGCCGTTGATGGCATGTCAGTAAACGGGAAGATATGTAGTTTTCGTGAAGCACGTATTTCGCCTCCCGGCGACCTACTTTCCTTGTAACGTGACAAGGAAAGTAGGCAAAGGAAACACGCCCCCGATGAAGCCTTTTCGCTGCGCTCTACGCCCATTCTGCGGGCGCCGCTAACGCACATCCATGTGCGAATCGGCGTCGATACAGTCCCTGTATCGCCCCTTCGGGCCTATTCACAGAATGGCCTCAGTGCTCGCCGGCTTCATAAGGGGATGGGAGCCGTTCTGATCGATCTGCTGTGATCTACTCCCTTCGGGTCTGATCGGAGCAAAATCCCGGTGCACGTCGGCTGCTTAGGGGATAAGAGCCGTTCAAAAGTTGGTCGCAAGTCCATCGTTGACGTTACTAAGCCTGTGCACTGAGGAGTCCCTGTTGTACCATCGGTCGATCCGTCTCCCTTTAGTAACAGGCAGTAGACGGTCAGCAGGCATCGCAGCGGATGCGCCCTGCCACAAAACACCGCCAGGCGCACCGGCAACAAGAGCCCCGCGCCCAGTAATACAGACACAAGCACCACCACAATCGTCAGCCGAGCACGGAAGCCAGGCCAAGTGATACATCACCTCACTCCCCCTTCCAAACTCCCTGACCCGCGCCTAGCGCCTCTAGCATTCCATAACAGTGCGGGCGGTAGCGTGGTTTTTCGGTTTGGTGGCAAGTGGTGATGCGTGACCTGGCCCTATCATTGTGCAGAAGGCAAAAGACACGACCTGGCCGAATGACCCACGATATTGTTGCCATAGGGAGCAGAGAATGTCGGACATAACACTCAACGTCATCAATAAATCCAATGATCAAAACAACTCTGAATTTGTAATATTTTCCAAGAATACTTTCGGCGGTTCTGATAACAGATCAGTTGCATGGAAGGTGATTCGAAATCTTGGTCAAGATGATACTCACTCTTTTGTATATTCAAGCGATTTTTTCGTTTCTGTCGAAGATAGCTATGGAAATTACACGCCACAGTTGAGAGCAAACCCGGGATACCTATTTGCCATGATCAAGGATGAAACTGGTGACGTCATACAACATGTAGGGACAGAAAATTATGGAAATGCATTC
The DNA here is from genome assembly GCF_001528745.1 of Marinobacterium profundum. Taxonomy (GTDB): domain Bacteria; phylum Pseudomonadota; class Gammaproteobacteria; order Pseudomonadales; family Balneatricaceae; genus Marinobacterium_A; species Marinobacterium_A profundum. Next base: position 52,613 of record NZ_BCNS01000080.1, read on the forward strand.
AAGGTCGAAAATCGCCTTGAGCAAGGCTCCATAAAAGCGAAGATTTACAAAGATGCAAAGCTATTTAACTCAAGCCCAAGTTTGGCTCCAGACCAAAAAGTCACATTTGAATTAAATCCGATAATTAATATAAGTGCTGTTTCACATATTCAGGAAGGTAATACTATAGAATCTGCGGCCGTTTCGTCGAAGCCTTCTGAAATATCTTTATTGGGAATTAAGTCTGCCGATATTGTTGTTACCGGTGGTGGGCCTGGCAGCGCTGCTGAGCCGTTCAAGTTTGAATTAGACAATGTGATTAAATCATAAGCTTTCAACGAATAAGAAAAATTAATGGCAGTTTTCAAGAATAAAGTCTTGTATTTTACTCCAGCACGTAGGTCAGGATTAGGAACGAATCCCAACATTACATAAAAACCAAGATGACCTCGTATCATATGGAGGCGTTCTGATCGATCTGCGGTTATTTACTCCGGGCCAATTCGCCGAAAGAGTACAGTCTTCGCCAGCTTATGGCCAGGAATGGCCTCCTGTAGTCAGAAAATGCAGGATAAATTGTCTGTTCAAAGGGGATTCGGAGCCACTCTGATATTTCGTTGCCAAGCGGTACTAAATCTGTGCACAGAGCAGTCTCTGTTGTAACATCGGTCAATCCGTCCTCATTCAGTAACCAGGATGTAGACGGTCAGCAGGCATCGCAGCGGATGCGCCCTGCCACAAAACACCGCCAGGCGCACCGGTAACAAGAGCAGGCGCCCCGGCAATAGCACCACCGACAATCGTCAGCCGAGCACGGAAGCCAGGCCAGGTGTACATCACCCCACTTCCCTTCCAAACTCCCTGACCCGCGCCCAGCGCCTCTAGCATTCCATAACAGTGCGGGCGGTAGCGTGGTTTTTCGGCAGGTGGAAAGTAGTGATGCATGGTCTGACCCTCCTATTGTGGCAGAAAGCAAAAGACATGACCCCGCGCCTTTCGTACATCTGCGTCCGAAACACAAGCTTATAACTATCTTATTGAAAGGACTTTCGATGCCAACCGTTAGTTTGCACACTGCATTTTCAGTAGAAACACTTACCACCTACTTTCAAGACAACATACGCACATCTGCCGGCAGAGGTATAGATGGTGTTAATGGATTAACTTTTTCTGAAAATTTACCAGAGAAATTAGAATCAATATCAAGCAAGGTTTTCACTCAAAAATATAGATATACCCCTTACCTCGAGGTTATTAAATCTAAAGGAAGAGGAAAGACACCAAGAATAATTTCCAAACCAACAGTCAAAGACAAGTTGGTGTTATTTGCAATAAAAGAAGAGCTACACAAACTTTTTCCAGACAGCATCCCTAACAAGTTACCCAACACATACATTAGAAACATAAAAGAAAAATTTAAAATTATTGATTGCGAAAAAACAGCATACTTAAAAATAGATATAAAAGGATTTTATGATAATTTAAATAGAGAAAAAATCCTATTAAATTTAAAGGGAATTTCTGGGAACGATGAATTCGTTACATTAGTAAGACGAGCTTTATTAAACAAAACGGTACCTAAAGGTTATAATAAAAAGGATTCTCATAAATATAAGACGGCAACCGGAGTTCCACAAGGATTATCTATATCTAATATCCTTGCTGAAATATATATGAAAGAATTCGATGATCACTTTTCAAAAAAGGGAACAGGCTACTTTAGATACGTCGATGATATATTAATATTTTCCGACATTAACGAAATAGAAAAAATTGAAGGAGAGATCTACTCTAAACTATCAGATATTGATTTAAATAGTCATGATTATGACGACGGAAGTAGGAAGAGTGAAAAAGGGAGCATAAAAGACAACTTTCAATATTTGGGTTATGAAATAAACTCATCCTCCATTACCGTAAAAAATACAACAGTTAATAGATATATTGAATCCATAATTTCTATGTTTACTAATTTCAAAAATAATGCTGAGCGCCGCGAGAAAGAATCAAAATTCTTAAACATTGAGCAGATTAAAGAAATATTCATTCTCGAACTTAATGAAAAAATCACAGGAGCAATTAGTGAGAATAAAAAATATGGATGGATGTTCTACTTTGTCGAAATCAACGACATATATTTACTTCACAAAATTGATGGAATTATCAAAAAGCAATTCGGTAGATTGAGTTTATTTTCCAAAAAAGCACCAGAAAACAGAAGCAAAAAAAATATAAATGGGCTCTGCAGCTTATTGCGAACCTATTACGCCATAAGACATGACCTATTTGGTGGATATATTCACAACTATAGCATTTATGAAACCAGAGCTGAAAAACTGTCTTATCTTGTTAAGTTTGGATATATAGCTCACTATGATGACAAGTCATTTTCCGATGAGGAAATAGAAAAAATTTTTATATCTGCAAAAAAATCAAAACTATTGAAGTTAGAGCTAGATGTTGGTAATATCTCTTGAAGTCGCCCTGTGCTTATTCTTTAAGAATGAGTACATTAGTCACCATCTCAAGATGACTGGCTTTGGTAACCACTCAGCCTAGCTGTTTCTAATCTGGATAACTTTAGATTTTCAGAATTGATTACTTATGATTTTAAAGGGCGACTTCTTTAAGGCTGGAAAATAATACATGGATGATAATTTTAAAAAACTTCGCAAGGAACTTGACGATAAAATATGGCGAACTAAAGGAGCTAGATTTAATGCTCATAGACGCTTGAATAAAAAACAAAACCTAGTGGTTTTTGTTACAAGCGTATCATCCATTCATCTCATATCGCTGTCAATCCTACAAATTTCAAATGTTTTATTAATAACAGAACGCCAAGATAGTCTTATATCATTTTCCTCCATTATTGTTTCAATCGTTATTTTAGTATATGGACTAGTCGAAGGCGGTAAAAACTACGGGCTATTATCAGAAGTTCATCATCGTTGCGGCATTGAAATCGACCGAGTATATAAACGCATATTTACTTCCGGAAACATTGCCGACTTACTAAATATATCTGATACCTACGATGATTTACTTCAAAAATTTTCGACAAATCATGACCTAATAGATGATCAGTTTTTTATAGCGAGCCACTCAAAAGAATATAAAGAAACACACAGCTACTCTTTTTTAAAAAGAAAAACAGTGAGCATTATTTATTTATATAAAGATATGTTTATTGGCTTGCTGGCAGTGCTTATACCTACAATAACGAGCCTCTCCATTTTGTTTAAAGATGTATTATTTTAAAAATTTGTAGCAGCTAAGGGCTGAAGCACGTAGGTTGGGATGAGGAACGAATCCCAACATTAAAGAAAAAGCCCAAAATGACTGCGTATCATATGAAGGTGATATGAACTATCGCCGCTCACAGCACGCTGTGGGAACTTACTTCTTTACCATCAATATCGCTGAACGGAAGCAGGATCTGTTGGTTACACATATCGAAGTGCTCCGTTCAGCGTTTCGCCTTGTGAAGCAGCGGCATCCGTTTAATATAGATGCCATTGTTATCCTGCCCGATCACCTCCATACTGTTTTAACTATGCAAAAAGATGATGCGGAATACGCGAAACGATGGCGGCTTATTAAATCGTCCTTTTCGCTAGCATTGCCAAAAGGTGAGCGTGTCTCAAAAATCCGATACAAAAATGGTAAACGTGGTATATGGCAACGCCGGTATTGGGAGCACATGATTAGAGATGACAACGATTACCGGGCCCATATAGATTACATTCACTATAACCCCGTAAAGCATGGTTACGTAGAACGTTGCCGAGACTGGCCATACTCAAGTTTTCATCACTATGTGATCGAAGGATTATTATCAGTCGACTGGGGAGAAGGATCATATTTAATCCGACTGATCAGTTTGGAGAGTGACAAAAAGCTCAACGACGCCGAGCATGTTGGGATTCGTTCTTAATCCTGATCTACGGCTCGATTATATCATTAATAAAATATCATGAGATTTTAAAAATGGAAGCCAGGAACATTCTAGTTAAATACTTAATTGATGAGTATTTTGAGGGAGACTTTAGATCCGCTTCAGATATTACGGGATGTTCGGTCCAACAATTAACAGAATGGGCGGATGGCAAAGTACAACCACAAAAACAAACAGTAGAATATTTGATGCATAAAATTTTTGTTCCTGAATTTAAAGTTATTGTCGAGTATGGGGAATTCGATTCAACTGAAGAAGTACGTTATCAATTAAGAAAACTATTTGAAGGATATGAGTCACGGATGGGTATTTATGCTTTCTATGATGCATTTGCCAATCTTATTTATGTTGGAAAGGCCACTAATTTATTAGATGAATGTTATTCGGCCATACGTAGAGATGTACCTGTAAGATTTCCTGCTGGGGTTAAAAAAGCCCCTGAGAAACGTTATGAAGTAGTACGTTATATTTCTGCATACGATGTTGGAGAATCGAACTGGATTGATTACCCTAAACATGTTGAGTCTCTCATTCTTAGGATATCAAAACCACGACTAAATAAGCAGATAGGATATTTAGAGAAAGCATTCCCCCAATTGAATGAAAGTTAATCATAAGTAAGGAAACATCAGGAGATTTTTTTAAAATTTCAGCCTTATATATGCTTACTATCTACACCGTTTTCAATGCAGGTTCAATTCTGCCGGAGGCTCACTGCCACCCTACGATAACTCTGAGCTCGAGCGAACTTGAAGATTGGCAACCAAGCGCCAGAACGACCCCATGACCCCATATGAAGCCGGCGAGCACTGAGGGCATTTTTCGAATTGGCCCGCAGGGGCGAGACAGGGACTGTCGAGCCGCAGATTAGGAGCAGGATGCTCCGTTCTTCACCTTGATGGCAGTGCGTCCGGAGCAGAATTCCGGCGCGCAGCTAAAGGCTTCGTCGCGGGGCGCGACTCCTACGAACACCGCACGCCTCAGCAGTGAATCTAGCTGCGCCGCTATCAATCATTCACGACTGAAATATCAGAACGGCTCCCATTCCCCTTATGAAGCCGGCGAGCACTGGGGGCATTTTTCGAATTGGCCCGAAGGGGCGAGACAGGGACTGTCGAGCCGCAGATTAGGCACAGGATGTGCCGTTAGCTGCGCCCGAAAAAGGGTCTCAGAGCGCAGCGAAAAGGATTCATTGGGGCGTGCTTTCTTTGGATACTTTCTTTGCACGAGCAAAGAAAGTATCGCGCCAGCAAGGCGCAATACTCGCCCAAACAGCGCTACATATCACCCCCGTTTATTACCCTTTATTCAGGACAGCTGGCTATTCCTACCGTAAACCTAAAACCCACACTTTCCCGATCGAAATTACGCCAATACCAGCGTCAAAAATCGCGCTACCTGCCAATAGTGCGGTATAAGCTCGCAGGTCGACGATAGGCTAAATAAATCAGTGAAAAAACGCTGTATGCGGAGTTAAACGGCCATGATAAACCACGATAAATTTCAGAGCTTGGTACAACAGCTCTATTCAACCGTTAAAGACCTGGAATCCATGTTTCCCGGCCGACATTTCACGCCCGATGGCCACATGGTTGGTAGCATTGGAGAATGTCTGGTCGCTGATGCTTATGACCTTGAATTAATGACCGCGTCAAACAAAGGTTATGATGCAGTGTCCAAATCTGGCAAAAAGGTTGAGATCAAGGCGACGCAATCAAATTCAGTCGCATTTCGTAGCGAACCTGAACATACGATAGTGATTAAGATATTCCCTGACGGCAAATTTGAAGAAATATATAACGGACCAGGCAGTTTGGTCTGGAAATCTTTTTCAGCTAAGACGCTACCCTCTAACGGTCAATATCAGATCAGTTTAAATAAGCTTAAACTATTAAACGAACAAGTGGTTGAGCACCAGCGTGTGCCAAAAATACTTTAAGACTGGCACCAAAACTCAAGAGCCGCTTTCCTTCACCTTATGAAGCTGGCGAGTACTGGTGTCATTTTTCAAATTGGCCCGAAAGGGCAAGGCAGAGGCTGTCGAGCTGGCAAAATGCGCTCAGAGCGCAGTGAAAAATGCTTCGTCGCGGGGCGCGACTCCTACGAACACCGTAAGCTTCAGCAGTGAATCAGGCTGCGCCGATATCATTCAATCACTACAGAAATATCAGAACGGCCTTTTACCCCTTATGAGCAGAAAATTGCTCCTGCATTTTCTGACTACCGGCCATCCATGGCCATATGCCGGCGAGAACCGGGGGCATTTTTAGAATTGTCCCGAAGGGTCGATACAGGGACTGTATCGACGCAGAACAGAGCGTGGATATGCACTCTTCACCTTGACGGAAGTAGCGCCCGCGAAATGACCTAAGAGCGCAGCGAAAAGGTTAACCTAACAGTCTGCGCAACACTACAGAACTATCAGAACGGCCCTCTACCCCCTCAGCAGCCGACGAGCACCGGGATTATGCTCCGATCAGACCCGAAGGGGTGAGACAGGGACTGTCGAGCCGGAGGACCAGGATGTTCCGCTCTTCACCTTGACGGCAGTGCGTCCGGAGCATCATTCCGGCGCGCAGCAAAAGCTTCGTCGCGGGGCGCAACTCTTACGACCACCGCAAGCTTCAGCAGTGAATCAGGCTGCACCGATATCATTCAATCACCACTGAAATATCAGAACGGCTCCCATCCCCTTATGAAGCCGGCGAGCACTGGGGTCATTTTTCGAATTGGCCCGAAGGGTCGATACAGGGACTGTCTCGACGCAGATTCGCACATGGATGTGCGTTAGCTGCGCCCGAAAAAGGGCCTCAGAGCGCAGCGAAAAGGCTTCATCGGGGCGCGTTTCCTTTGCCTACTTTCCTTGTCGCGTAACAAGGAAAGTAGGTCGCCGAGAGGCGAAATACAGACTCAACCAAAACCACTAACCGACCCGTTTAGCACCAAAGCTTCAAACAACCAATATCAAACCGGAAAAGAAACCCTCGCCTCCCCCACTCCCTCAAACCTCCCCACCACCTCTGCCCCAGGCTCCACAAACACCATTCCCGTCCAACTCCCGGTCGTCACAACATCCCCCTTGCGAAACCCGCCAGTGCGCCCGGCCAGATGATTCACCGTCCAGTGCACCAGGTGCATCGGATCACCCACCGAATGGGCGCCTTCTCCGCGCACCAGCACTTCACCGTTGACCACCAGCTCACCGGCAAGCTTGGCGGGGTCCAGCCCGCGCCAGTCCTGCACGCCACTGCCGATAATGAGCGCGGCATTGATCTGGTTATCCGCCAGCTTCCACAGCTCGGCGCAGGTCTGCCACTGCTTGATGCGCGTATCCACCACCTCGATGGCGACATAAACGCCCTCAATGGCAGCGGCCACCTCTTCGACGCTATAGGCCTTAGCCCGGGTTGGCAGATCGGTATTGAAGCGATAGCACAGCTCCACTTCCATGCCGATCATGTGCAGTTTTTCTGCCGGGATTATTGTGGGTGAGGCACTCACCACCGACTCGAAGATAGGTGCGGCGTAGGGCTCGGTATCGAGATTGGGGGCACCGACCTTCCAGGTGCGGATGCCTGTGCTGCAAAGCTCACCGCTGACAATGGCCTGAATGGCGTAGGCATCGGCTTTGCTCTGGGGACATAGTGCATCCGGCAGCGCATCGATCTGCTGGCCGCTGCGGTAGGCCTGCAGGAAGAGTTCGGCGGCCTGTTCCACCTGGGGTTGGGTTAGTGACATACGAAAATCCTAAAAAGTTGAAAGGAGCAAGGTTAAAGGGAAAAGCTAAAAAGACGACTAATCCGGCCAGTGCGGCTCGCCACGCTGGCGGCGGGTGCAGGCCTCATAGTCTTCGGCCAGATCCAGCAGGGCGCGGTCGCTGCCAAAGCGGCCGACCAATTGAAAGCCGATGGGCAGGCCGGCTGCCGATGCCGCAGATGGCAGGTTGATGGCCGGATGACCGCAGGCGTTGACCCAGCCGGTGTAGATCGCATGGCCCCGCGGGCCGACTTCCTGGCCATCTATATGATCGGGGTAGGCTGTGGCCGCAGGCCAGGGCAGTGCTGCCGCCGAGGGCGTCATGATGATATCGATGTCGCCATAGGCGGCGGTGACATCGCTGCGAAACTGATCGATGCTCTCCAGCGCCCGCAGATAGGCAGGCGCGCCCACCGCAGCACCGGCGGCGGCCATCTCGACAAAGCGCGCTGAGGCAAGCTCTGCAGCCTGTGGATAACGCTCGAACAGCGAGGCTACACCCACCTGCCCCAGCACTGGCCAGAAGGCGTTAACGAAATCCAGGCTGAACGGCAAGGGCCCTTCGGTGACCTGGTGCCCCAGGGCCCGCAGGGTTTCGCAGGCGCCCGCCACGCTGGCGTCTATCTCAGAGTCCAGCGCATTGCCACCGAAGTCCTTCACATACAGAATGCGCAGCGGCTTTTGAGCCTCGGGCCCGGCTGCCGCGCTTTCACCTGCTGCCTGCGCGGCCCCCAGCGACTTGCGATCCCTGGCATCAGGCCCCGCAATCAGTTCAAACAGCAGCCGGGCATCGGCCACTGTGCGGGCGATGGGGCCTATGACCTCGAAATCCAGCAATATGGGCGGCAGACCATCGCAGCGTGCCACCGTACCTATGGAGGGTTTGAGCCCTACCAGCCCGGTGTGAGACGCAGGCCGGCGAATGGAGCCGCCGCCGTCTGTGCCTATGGCCAGCGGGCCCATGCCTGCGGCCACCGCCGCCACGGCACCGCCGCTGGAGCCGCCGGGGGTCAGATCCGGGTTCCAGGGATTGCAAGTCACGCCGAACAGCGGGTTGCTGGTGTAGCCCTCCAGGGTGAACTCGGGCACGTTGGTCTTGCCGAGAATCAGCATGCCGGCGCCGCGCATGCGCGCCACCGGCAACTCATCGACATCGGGTACATAGTCTGCCAGCAACTTTGAGCCCCAGCAGCACGCAAGACCGCGCACCTGAATGTTGTCCTTCACCGTCACTGGTACACCATCGAGCGCGCTTAGTGGCGCACCCGCCGCCCAGCGTGCACTGCTGGCCCTGGCATCCTCACGCACCTGCGGATTCGCGGTAACGATGGCATTGAGCTGCGGATTCAGGGCAGCGATGCGCTGCTCAATCGCCGCCAGCACCTGCAGTGGTGTCAGGGCACCGCTACCGTAGGCGGCGCTGAGCGCCGCCGCACTCAGGCTAAAGATGCGCTGCGCATCAGCACTGGCATCAAGCGCGGCTTTCTGTTCAGGCTGTCCTGCCATGGGTTTCTCCCCTGTGTGTGTTGAAAATCGGGTTCAGTCGTTCCCGGGCAATCAGTGCATCAGTTCAGGCAGCCAGAGCGCGATCTGCGGGAAGACCATCAGCGCCAGGGTAAAGGCCAGCATTATCAGCATATAGGGTAATACGCCCCACATGACTTCCTGAATATTGCCGCCATCCTTGCGTACACTCTGCACCACGAAGAGGTTCATGCCCACCGGTGGCGTAATCATGCCCAGCTCGCACATCAGCACTATAAAGACACCAAACCAGATCGGGTCAACGCCCATGGCCATCATGATGGGATAGGTAATGGGAATGGTCACCACCTGCATCGACAGCACATCCATAAACATGCCCAGGCACAGGTAGAACACAATCAGCACCAGCAGCAGCCCGGTGGTTGAGAGCCCGAAGGACACCACCCAGGCGGTGAGATCATCCACCACGCCGGTCAGGCTGATGGTGAGGTTGAGGATAAAGGCCGCGGTAATGATCAGCAGAATCATGCCGGTGATGCGCGCCGTCTGTATAAAGCAGTTCTTGAAGAAATCCAGACTCAGGCGGCCGGATGTCCAGCCGAAGAAGAGAGCCGCCATCACGCCCAGGGCTGCGGATTCGGTGGCCGTGGCAATCCCCAGATAGATGCTGCCCATGACGATGCCAAAGATCACCGCCGGCGGAATCAGGTTTTTCGACAGGCGCAGCTTGTCTTTCAGCGAGACTTTTTCTTCGCGCTTGCCCTCTGGGCCCCAGTTGGTCACGGCTATATAGCCCATGAACAGCAGGCTCAGCAGGATGCCCGGCAAGAGACCGGCCATAAACAGCTTGCCGATGGAGTTATTGGTCAGGGAGCCGTAGATCAGCATGTTGACGCTGGGCGGAATCAGTATGCCCAGGGTGCCGCCGGCGGCCAGGCTGCCCAGCGCCTGTTTCATGGAATACTTGCGATCCCCCAGGGTTGGCAAGGCGACTGTGCCTATGGTGGCGGCGGTGGCCACGGATGATCCGGAGGTGGCAGCGAAGAGCGCGCAGCAACCTATATTGGTGTGGATAAGCCCGCCCGGCAGGCGCCCCAGCCAGGCCGCCATGGCCACGTACATGCGATCGGCAATGCCGCTACGCAGCATTAGCTCGCCCAGCAGTACAAACAGCGGAATGGCGGTGAGGATATTCTCGTTGTGCACGCTCCAGATCACAGCCCCGGTGGACTCCAGAAAAGGCCAGCCAAACACGATACCGCCCCCCACCATGCCCACCATTGCCATGGTGACTGCTATCGGCAACCCCAGCAGCAGCATGGCCAGCATGGCGAAGAAGGTCAGAAATACGATGGAGATACTCATTTTACGGCCCCCGCAGTGCCCGTTACGCCTGCCGTTGCCAGCGATGCCTGAGTGCGACTCGCTGCCGATTCTTTATTATTGGCGCCTTTCTTAGCGCTATCTTCAGCACTGTCTTCGGCGCCGTCTTTGGTTTCAGCCTGGGCGTCGCCCGAAGAATGAGAGCGCTGCTCAAAGTCTTCCAGTTCTTCCTTCACTTCCTCGGACACACCCTTGGGGTGGAACTCGATATTCAGGGTGTCGTGATTGCCACTGCACAGCAGCCAGGTGGCGCGCAGCGCAAAACCGACGGACACCAGTGCAAAGGTTGCAATACTGGCAAACCAGACACCCTGTGGATAAATCAGCGGTGTGGCCCAGGGCGTGGCCGCCGTGCTGCCGTAGTCGTGGGTTTCACCGATCACCTTGTAGGTGGTCCAGCACAGGGTGGCCGCGAAAGCCGCCATCAGTACCGCCGACAGCCAGTTAAGCAGCGTCTGCATCTTGCGCGGCAGCAACTCATGGAACAGATCAATACGAATATGGGTACGGCCCAGCAACGCCAGCGAAAAGGCCAGGGTGCCACCGACGGCCAGGGCATAGCCGCCGAGCTCGTCGGCGCCCTGCAACGACATGCTGAAAAACTTGCGCAGAATCGTTTCGACCGAGACCAGCACGGACAGCAACAAAAACACTGCGCCGAATACCATGCTGGCGATCGTCTCTATAGGTTTCATCAAGACACCTCACTCAGGTCATGAAAAAACGGGCCGGGGCTTTTAACCACCACGGCCCGTGTCAGTCAGCTGTTAGAGCCCTACGGACTCGCCGAGCACTGCTTTCCAGTCAGCCGAGCACTGCGGATTGGTCTTGTCGCAGACTTCGGACCAGGTTGGGTAGGAGACTTCCTTTACACCGTTGCGCAGCAGCGCCATGTCAGTGTCACTCACTGGCACGCCGACCAGGTCGAAGCTGGTACCTGTGTCGCAGGGCGTGGCGCCCACGTTGCAGCGCCCGGCATCATCGAACAGCTCCTCGGAGTAAGCCCAGATATCATCCACCAGGGTATCGAAGGCACCCTGCAGGGTGGTCTGTTGCTCAGGCGAGAACTTGTTCCAGGTGTCCAGGTTGATGCCGTAGCCATTGAGCGCCATCTGGAAAGCCAGTGGCAGTACATGGGTGGTCACTTCCGGCCAGCCGGCGGAGTTGGCAGAGCTTGGGCCTGTGATGGCACAGTCCACCACACCCAGCGCCAGGCTCTGGTGCACGTCGCCAAAGCCCAGCGGCACCGGAATGCCACCCACGGACTCGACGAACTGCGCCAGATTCTGGTCATAGACCCGCACCTTCAGCCCCTTGACGTCCGACAGGCTGGCAATGGGGTGATTGCAGAACAGCACCTGGGGGCCAAAGGGCCAGACACCCAGCAGCTTGGTGTTGAAACGCTCCTGCAGACGCGCATCCACCACCTTGCTGTACTTGTCGGCCACGTCCCGTCCGGCCTTGTAGTCCGGGCTCAAACCCACCAGATCGAGACCCAGGATGGTGGGTTCGTCACGGGAGACCTGGGACATGCGCAGGGATACCAGATCGAACATGCCGGATTTCAGTACCCGCAGTTCCTCCACGTCCTTGATGCCGGTGGTATCCAGCGGCTTGTAGTTCACCTCTATGGGCAGGCCGGTTGTCGCCTGCAGGGTTTCAAAGAAGGGTTGCTCCTTGTTCTTCTGGATAAGGCCGGTGGCCAGGGGCTGACCCACCACCCTCAGTTTCACCGTTTCTTCTGCCATCAAAGGTGCGCTGATTACACAGGCACCCAGTACTGCGGCCAGTATGGTTTTTTTCATGACAATGACTCCTTATTTTTATAATCGAGCTGTCAGGACAAGGGCCTGCAAGCTGCTCCGCGGTATGCGGTCGAGCATTTCGTCTTGAATGACGAAGGCTGGACGCGGGCCAGAGCCCGCGTCCGTGTATATCAGGCGACCCGCTGCTGCTGGCTGCGCTGCCCGCCTGCGGCCACCTCGGCCAGATAATCCAGCGCCGCCTGTACGCCGCCCTTGGTGTGGGCAATGCCTGCGGCGCTGAGGCCCATCTCGACGCCCGCCAGGGTGCCAATCAGGGTGAGGTCGTTAAAATCGCCCAAGTGGCCGATGCGGAACACCCGGTCCTGCAGCTTGTTCAGACCGGTACCGAGGGACATATCGAAGTGTTCCAGAATCACCGCCCGCAACCGGTCGGCGCTCTCGCCTTCGGGCATCAGTACGGCGGTAAGCACATTACTGTGTTCAGAAGGCACCAGGCTCAGTACTTCCAGCCCCCAGGCACGTACCGCACGGCGGGTGGCTTCGCTGAAGCGGGCATGACGCGCAAAGACATTCTCCAGCCCCTCCTCCTGCAGCATGGCGATGGCTTCCTTCAGGCCGTACAGCAAATTGGTGGCCGGCGAATAGGGAAAATAGCCCTTGGCGTTGTGCTGCAGCATTTCGTCCCAGCCCCAGTAGGAGCGTGGCAGACCGGCGGTTTTTGAGGCTGCCAACGCCTTGGAGCTGATGGTGTTGAAGCTCAGGCCCGGCGGCATCATCAGACCTTTCTGGGAACAGGTGATGGCGACATCCACACCCCACTCATCGGTACGAAAATCCACCGAGCCCAGGCCCGAAATGGTATCCACCAGCAGCAGCGCCGGATGGCCGGCGGCATCGATGGCACGGCGCACGGCCGCCACATCGCTGGTCACGCCGGTGGAGGTTTCGTGATGCACCACGCAGACCGCCTTGATGCGGTGATCGCTGTCGGCGCTCAGGCGCTGCTGTACCGCCTGGGGATCAACGCCGTGGCGCCAGTCACCGTCGATAAACTCGGCATCCAGCCCCAGTTTTGCCGCCATGCCGTGCCAGAGAGTGGCAAACTGGCCGGTTTCGCACATCAGCACCCGGTCACCGGCGCTGAGGGTATTCACCAGCGCGGCTTCCCAGGCACCCGTGCCGGAGGCCGGATAGATCACCACCGGATTCTCGGTTTTGAATATCTGTTTCATGCCGGCCAGAACACTTTTACCCAGTTCGGCAAACTCGGGCCCACGGTGATCCATGGTGGGTTTGTCCATCGCCCGCAGAATGCGATCAGGCACATTGCTGGGCCCAGGTATCTGCAAAAAATGGCGGCCACTTCGGTAAGTCATTCGCGATCTCCTTGTTGTTATATAAAACGCTCGATGACAAGTTGGCGCGGGCACAGGCCCGGCCAGCAGGTATGGATGAAACAGCGCTAGCGGACTCGCGGCTTGGCCATTTCAGGCCGGCCGCAGTGCAGAAAACGCCCGCGCCCCACGGCATTGCTGGGTACACCCGCGCCCCAGACCACTTCGCCACGGGACAGGGTGGTCTCGGGCCAGCCGGTAATCTGCATGCCCTCGTAGGGGGTGTAATCCACGTCGTGGTGCAGCTGTTCGTTGCGGATAGTGACCTCGCGCTGCGCATCCCAGATCACCAGGTCGGCATCTGCCCCCACGGCGATGCTGCCCTTCTGCGGATAGAGGCCGTAGAGCTTGGCGGGGTTGGTGGAGGTGAGTTCGACAAAGCGGTTGATGCTGATGCGCCCCTTGCCCACGCCTTCTGAAAACAGCAGTGGCAGGCGCGTTTCCAGCCCCGGAATACCGTTGGGGATATAGTGGAAATCCACTTCCTTGCCGCCGGGCTTCTTGCCCAGCGGATCTTCGTAATTAAAGGGCGCGTGGTCGGACGAAAAAATAGTGAAGAGGCCATCGCTGAGGCCATCCCAGATCACCTGCTGGTTGGCCTTGTCCCGCGGCGGCGGGCTGCAGACGCACTTGGCGCCCTCATAGCCATCGATGCCCAGGTCTTCGGCGGTAAGAAACAGGTACTGCGGGCAGGTTTCAGCAAAGACGCTCAGGCCCTGACCCCGCGCCCAGCGGATCTGCTCCACGGCTTCCGCGCCTGAGACATGCACGATCAGAATCGGTACATCCACCAGCTCCGCATAGGCGATTACGCGGTGGGCAGCTTCCCGTTCCACCAGCATGGGGCGGGCGGCGGCGTGGTAGCGCGGTTCGGTATGACCCGCCGCCAGCAGACGCTTGGTCAGCCAGCTGATGCAGTCGGAGTTTTCGGCGTGAATCATGGCCATGGCGCCTTCGTTGCGCGCCACGCTGAGTACATCAATGATCTGGCCGTCATCGAGCTTCAGGTCGTCGTAGGTCATGTAGATCTTGAACGAGCTGCAGCCCTCGCGGATCAGCTGTGGCAGCTCTTCCTTGAGTACCTTTTCGGTGGGGTCTGTGACGATCAGGTGAAAGGCGTAATCCACCAGTGCCTTGCCCTCGGCACGGCTGTGATAATCCTCCACCGCTGCGCGCAGCGACTGGCCTTTTTCCTGGGCCGCAAAGGGAATCAGGGTGGTGGTGCCACCGCAGGCGGCAGATCTTGTGCCGCTGGTAAAGTCATCCGCCATCTTCATGCCTTCCGGCATCGGCTGATCCAGATGACAGTGGGCATCCACGCCGCCTGGCAACACCAGCTTGCCGCTGGCATCGATCTCTTCACGCCCGGCGGCCAGGTTTTCACCCAGGGCAACAATGCGCCCATCACGGATGCCGATATCGCAGTAGGAAGTATCGGCGGCGGTGACCACCTGACCGTTGCGGATCACCAGATCAAACTGGGCCTGGCCCGCTGATGCTGAAGGTGCAGTTGAAGATTGGGCTGAAGGTGCGATAGAAGACGGCTCGGACATGGTGATTCCTCTCTCGAAGGCGGTATTCCGGCCCGCCTCTGCTATCAATGCAAAGGCTCTGGCGCCGGACCCGCTTTCCGTTCATTAAGCGTTAAAACTATCCTACCCCCGATATAATTATGAATGCAATATATTTTATTCCGCATAAAGATAGCGGTAACAATCAAACCAAGAGACTGATTTAAAAGACTATTTATCGAATTAAGTGTGGTTTAGCGGTGTATAAATACGGAAAATAAATGCCTGACAGGCGGTGCTATCGGAGCCAATACAGCGGAATGCCCATCACGAATAGCCAAGCACCCGCCACTGACGCGACCCCGTGAAAGTGGACACCCAGTTAGGTCGCCCACTCGAAGGCCGCTGGTTTATCCTGATTCCCGGAATTCGCAGGCATATCTTCGAAATTCGCCTGGGGCTCATTTCCCGGAATTCGCAAGCTCATTCCAGGCTACACACGACAACCCGTAGGTTGGCAATGAGCGTAGCGAATTCCGACACCCGTAGCGCCCGCGGTGGAAAACAGTTCAAAGGTGCAAGGTCTGATGTTCGCTACGAAAGCACACCAAGCACCCAGCAGTGTGCTGCTCAGGTATTGAGGCTGCTTCAGGAAAGGGAGTCAGGAAAAAGGAAGGGCCAACAGAAGCTGACCCAATATCAGCGTCGCAGGCGCGGCGCCAGCAGGGAGTCGAACAGCAGTTGCAGCAAATGAAACAGAATGCAGCTGATCACCGCCACGCCGGTGGAGGATCCCAGCCCCACCAGCACAGACACCGCAACGGGCAATGTCTTCTGCGAGGCCGTCAGCATCAGGGCGCTGCGCTCGCCTGCCTCAAGACTCAGCAGCCGTGCCGCCAGCATGCACAGCAGCAACAGCAGGCCATGCAGCACGAACGCCAGCGCAGCTATGCCGGCCAGCGCAGTCAGGGATAACTGATAGAGCGCCGCCTCGCTGGCTGACAGGGTGATCCAGACAGTCGCTATTACGCTGACCGTCGGCACCACCCCGAGCCAGGGAGCCTGTACCAGGGCACCCAGCAGTGGTCGCAGCAGCAGCCCGAGCACAAAGGGCAACAGCACGATTTGCAGCAGCTTGAACAGCAACGGCCAGGGCGACAGCTCAATGCTGCTGCCCACCAGGGGGCTGAGTAATAACGGAATGGTGAGAATGCCGAGGAAGCTCAGCCCCAGGGTCATGAACAGCGCCCAGATCGCCTTGCCACCGGCCACCCGGGTCAGCACTATGCAGGATGACAGGGTCGGCGGCACCAGCGCCATCACCAGCAGACCCAGGCCAAGGCTCGTATCCACCCCGCTGCCGCGCACGATCAGCCAGCCCAGCAGCGGTGACAGCAGCAGGCTGATCAGAGCCGCGGCGACAAAGGTGGCGCCAAAGCGCGGCTCAGGCCTCAGGCCCGAGAGCCGTGTTTGCATGCCGTTGATCAGGAAGATTAGCGCCACCAGCAGCGCCGGCAGGCCCAGCTGATTGAGCGCAACGCCAGGCCCTGGCAACAGCAGCGCCGCCACTATGGCAACACAGAGACCCAGTGGCAAAAACCAGACCATGACACGCTCCTTCGCACCTACCGAATGGGGGACACCGCCAGGCATGTTTGCGTGATCGGTTGGTAGCGGAGTTTAAAGGGGTGCACCCCATCATGGAAGCATTGGGCGGCACCTGCTATCCGAAACCGGTGATGGGTTGCGCGGCGCTCATGCCTCGCCGTATCCGTTTTATTCCAGCGGATTACGCCTCTGCACCCATCCTACTCGTCTGAACCGAACTCCGCAGGATGGGTGCAACCGCCCTGCCGCTTGCCCGACCGGCCCGCACCGGGTTATGCGGCGGTGTAACCCATCATCGATGCTATCAGCCAGCATGCGCGGCCCGAAACCGGTGATGGGTTGCGCGGCGTCATGCCTCGCCGTATCCGTTTT
Source organism: Marinobacterium profundum (assembly GCF_001528745.1). Classification (GTDB taxonomy): domain Bacteria; phylum Pseudomonadota; class Gammaproteobacteria; order Pseudomonadales; family Balneatricaceae; genus Marinobacterium_A; species Marinobacterium_A profundum. The sequence goes on from NZ_BCNS01000080.1 coordinate 69,825, forward strand.
ATTCCAGCGGATTACGCCGCTCCACCCATCCTACTCGTCTGAACCGAACTCCGTAGGATGGGTGCAACCGCCCTGCCACTTGCCCGACCGGCCCGCACCGGGGTATGCGGCGGTGTAACCCATCATCAATGCTATCGGCCAGCAGGTGCCATCCGGAAAACCTGATGGGTTTCGCGGCGTAGAAACCCCTCTATCCCCGTTTTATTTTCGCACCGTTACCCACGTCACCCATCCTCCCCATATGCACAGCAACCCGTCATGGCAAACGGATCAATCAACCTCGCTGAAGAGTGACCCCCAGCCCTTGATGCGACGGGTATCGGCGCCGGCGAGCTTCATGCCCTTCCACAGGCCAGTAGCGATGCTGTCGTAGATCGGAATCTGCAGTTCCTTTTCAAGCTGCGCCGCTACACGGGGGCCGCGCAGGTTGGTGCAGAAGATAGTGATGGCATCGGGTTTGCTCTCGGCGGCCACGGCACGCACCATATCGGCAATGGTTTCCTCGCTGTACTCGGAGAAGGAAAAGTTGCCCTTGTCCCCCAGATGACGCTCGGCGATGCAGTTAAAACCCGCCTCGCGGTAGTTGGTGATGATTTTTTCCTGCACATCGTCCAGATAGGGTGTCACCAGGGCGAAGTTCTTTACCCGGGTCTTGTGGAAGATTTCATTCAGCGCCAGCACCGAGGTGCAGGCGGGGATGCCGGTTTCGGCCTGCAGCACTTCACAGAGTGCTTCGTCATCCCCAAAGCCGCGCCAGCCCGATGAAGTGCCGTTCCAGGTGATGGATTGCACCCGCGCATCGGCCAGCAGGCGTGCCGACTGCAAAAAAGGCTCGTTGTCGAACTGGCTCAGGGCCTGATCACGCAGGGAAATCTCGGTCACCTTGAGACGGCCAAAATGGGCGCTGACATCCGGCAGGTCGTGCAGCATCTCGGCGGTCAGTGGTTCCAGCACTGTATTGGATGAGGGCGTCAGTACGCCCAGCAAGGTACGTTGGTTCATCGATATTTTCCTTCTTCTTTATATAGTCAGCCTGGAGCGCCCGCGGACGCTCCGGGATCAGTGTCATTAAGTAGTGGACGGGTTAATACCCCAGGGCACGGGGCAGCGCGGTCACGATATCGGGGAAGATCCAGCACAGCGCCAGCACCAGATACTGCAGCACGATAAAGGGCCAGACCGATTTCAGCAGTTCCCCGATGGATATCTTGGAAATACCGCACATCACGAACAGCAACACCCCCACCGGTGGCGTCATCATGCCCACCACCAGATTCATCACGAACAGGAAGCCGAAGTAGATCGGATCTATGCCGTAGGCCAGCGCTATGGGGGCGAACAACGGTGCCAGCATGATGTAGGCCGCATTCGACTCCAGGAACATCCCCACGATCAGCAGCATGCCCATGACCAGCGCCAAGAACACCATAGGATCGGCGGTAAAGCCTTGAATGAATTGCGACAAATGCAGCGGCAGCAGATCCAGCGTGAACACGAAAGTCACGGGTTTCGCGAAGGCAATCAGCGCCCCCACTACCGCAGACGTCAGGGCGGCGCGGAACATGCAGCCTGGAATGGCGGCGATTTTCAGCTTGCGAGTCACGAACAGCCCGACCAGCAGGGAATAGATCACGGCGATGGCCGCGCCCTCGGTGGCGGTGAAGACCCCGCCAACGATGCCGCCGATTACCAGTACCGGCATCAGCAGAATCACCCCGGCGCGGCGGCTCTGACGCAGTACATTGCGCCAGCTGAAGGGATCGCCGGTGGGCTCATAGCCTTTGCGATATGACATCCAGGTCGCCAGACCCATCATGCCGACGGTCAGCAGAATGCCCGGCACTACACCGGCCATAAAGAGACCACCCACCGAGACGCTGGAGCCAGCCATCAGGGCATAAACGATCATGGCCGCACTGGGCGGAATGATAGGCCCAAGGTTCGATGCCGAGGCCACCACGGCGGAGCCGAAACCGTTGTCATAATGCTTGCGCAGGGACGGCATCATGGTGGTGCCCAGGGCACTGGCACCGGCTACGGCGGCACCGGTGACCGAGGCAAGACCCAGCCCGGACAGAATGGTCACATGGGCCAGCCCGCCCTGCACCCGGCCCACCACGGCATTGGCGAAGTCGATCACACGCTGCATGATCTGGCCGCCCACCATAAATTCGCCGGCCAGCATAAACAGCGGAATCGCCATCAGCGGGAAGGAATTGACCGCATGCATCATGCTTTGGGGCATCAGCGCCAGATCGATATCACCGAAAACAAAGGCGCCGAGCGCCGAAAAACCCAGCGCAAAGGCCAGCGGCATGCCCAGCAGCGCCAGCACGAAGAATATGCCAATGGATACAAGAACCATTATTCATCCCCCCAGACATGGGTACCCTGCCACACCAGAAACGCCAGGTGCAGGAAGGCATGGGTCATGGAGATAATCACCGCGATATAGAAAGCCGAAACGCTGAGTTCCACCGTGGGCATCATCTCGCCCCAGGCGTCCTGCGCCACCAGCACCGCCTGCCACATCACCAGCAGCATCAAGCCACCGCTGAGCGTCAGCATCAGCCGCATCAGACTTTCGCGAATACGCGAGCCGAACTGGTTGATCAGGATATCGATACCCACGTGTATGCCTTTCTTGATGCCGTGGGGCAAGGCCAGAAAGATCGACCAGACGAAGGCCAGACGCGACATTTCATCGGCCCAGTCCAGCGAGTCACCAAAGAAATAGCGCAGCACCACCTGGGCCGTTACCAGCCCCGTCATCAGGGTCATCGCCAGCACAATAAGTCCATACGACAGTCCGTCGACGGACTTGAGCATCTGCTGATAGCGCCGCGCCAGCGGGGAGACCCTCAGGGCCTCCTCCGCCACCGGGGCTCCGCTAAAAAGCCGATCCGTCATTACTGCACTTCCGCCAGTACGGCATCAATCACGTCGCTACCAATACGCTCCTTCAGCGCCTCTATCACGGGTGCTGTGCGCTCACGCATCTGCTGACGCAGTTCGGGGGAAACCTGAACCAGCTCCATATTGGATGCCACCAGTTTGTCCCGCGCAGCGGTGTCTTCATCGGCAGCCTTGGTCCGCTGCCAGGCAACGGCTTCACCCATGGCTTCGCGCAATGCCTGCTGTTCAGGGGCATCGAGCTTGTCGAACTTGCGCTTGTTGGCCACCACCACGATAAAGTCAAAGAAGTGCGAAGTATCGGTCAGGTAGGTCTGCACCTCGTTGAACTTCTGCGTCTCGATCACGCTGTAGGGATTTTCCTGGCCATCGATCACGCCCTGCTGCAGCGCCGAGTAGACCTCATTGATGCCCATGGATACCGGGCTTGCACCCAGAGCACGGAAGGTAGAGAGGTGCGTTTCATTGGGTTGCAGTCGAATCTTCAAACCATCGAAATCCGCCAGAGTGCGGATCGGATGCTGACTGTTGGTGACCTGACGCGAGCCCAGTTCCATAAAACCCAGAGCCACAAAGCCCTTCTCAGCCAGTTTCTCGTTCAGCAGCGTCCCCACCGGGCCATCCACCACCTTGAAGGCTTCCTCACGGTTGGCGTACACAAAGGGCAGGCTCACCGCCTCCAGCTCCGGCACTATGCGGGACAGGTAGGACGCCCCCACCCAGGTCATTTCCAGTACACCGGAGCGTACCTGGTCGATATTTTCCTTGGCGCCGCCCAGCTGCATGGCCGGGAACACATCCACGGTCAGCGCCCCCTTGGATATCTCCGGCAGACGCGCCTTGAACTGCTCCATCGCCACACTGCTGGAGTGGGTGGTGGCAAAGTTACCCGCCAGGCGCAGGTTTTTTTCCGCCAGGGCGCTGGCCGAGAACAGCGTCGCCGCCACCAGCCCGGTCGCCAAGGTTGTACGGACACAGGCCCGTGTCAGATTATCCAGTCGGGATGGAGCCTTGTTATTATTTCGCATCATGATTCCTCTTGGTTTCCAGCATATTACCGCCAATCTCACCGGCCAGGCCCCCCTGTCGCTTGCTGGGTTCAGGGGGCTAACTGGCCAGATCGATCAGCAGTTCTTCACAATATATAATTATGAATTTCTAATTACGAACAATATATACACCAGCAGTTTTGGGATGACAAGCCATCATGCCCTTTTGCGTTGTCCCTTTTTTTCCAGTTCGTCCGGCTTGCACGGCAACAGTTTTTGGCCATCGCCTTGCCCCATATTTACCTGAAAGGCACGCAACATCCGTGCCTCGCCCTGCCCTTCCCCCTAGCACCTCGCCTCCTCGCACCTCGCCTCCTCGCACCTTTCTCCTAGCCCCTTTCCCCTCGCCTCTTTTTACCTCGCCTCGCACCTCGCCCCTAGCCCCTAGCCCCTTTTATCTTGCTCTTCCTCGCACCTTTCTCCTCGCCCCTCGCCCCTCGCCCCTCGCCCCCATGCCCCCATGCCGCCATGCCGCCATGCCGCACCATAACGGAGCGCAAGAACACTCCACATGAACATACGGAATTAATAATTCAATATTTTTAATTTACTTTAATATCGTAAGCCATTGTTTTTAAAGTACTAAAAAACAAAAAATCGGCGAGCGCCCCCCATTGAGGCACGGACAGATTGACCTGCACCTAAGGCGTCACTATTATCAACATAATTATGAATTAAGTATTGCCAATCATGGTTTCGAGCGAACGCAGCAACAGATGTTCGACACCGACAAACCGCACAGATCAGGCTGACAGGAACCGAAAGAGCCCGTTTTCAGGCGCTTTGCCGCCTTTGACCCCGGCCGGTTTGCGCGTCACAGAACAGAGGAAGAGAGGCATGAATCAAAGCGTCCGGCTCACACACAGCGTACGGCGGCGCCTGCTGCACGAAGATGTTGCCGAACATTTGCGGACCATGATCACCGAGGAAACCCTGGCTGAAGGCAGCCGGGTGGATGAGGTAGAACTCTGTGCCCTGCTGGATATTTCCCGCACGCCGCTGCGCGAAGCGCTCAAGGTATTGCAAAGCGAAGGCCTGATCAGCATCGAACCCCACCGTGGCGCCCGCGTCACCAAGGTGAACGAAGCCCAGCTCAACGAGCTGTTTGACGTTCTCGGCGGGCTGGAACGCCTGGCCGCAGAACTTGCCGCCCAGCGTGCCAGCGATGCAGAACTCGACGCCTTCAGACTGCTGAACCTGGAAATGGAAGCGCGCTACCGCGCCCGTGATCCCCGCGCCTACTTCGCCCTCAACCTGCAGGTCCACCAGCAGGTGATAGACCTGTCGGGCAACCGCCAGCTGCAGCGGGTACACAGCCTGATTAGCGGCCGTACCCGCCGCGGCCGCTATTTCTCCACCCTGTCGGACGCCCACTGGGATGAATCGGTGCAGGAACACCAGGCGCTGGTCGAGGCTCTGCTGGCCCGGGACAGCCTGCGCGCCGGCCGTATTCTGTTCGACCACGTCAACAAGACCGGCGATACCATCCGCAGCATGATGCAGCCCCCGGAAACGGCGCGGGCCTGACGGCCGCCAAGGAGCGAGGTGCGAGGTGCGAGGAAGAGCAAGGTGAAAGGGGCTAGGGGTTAGAAACAGCCAACAAACAAACAAATAACAATGCCGGAGGGGCTGGCTGAGTCATGGTAGAGACTCAGCCAGGCTGAAAACATCGCCAAGCCTGTGGTGGATAGCTCGCTCAGGCGCTGGCTGCAGAGGCATGTTCGGCAAAGTAGCGCTGGGCATTATCCAGATCTGCCCGGGGAGCCAGCATGGCAAATTCGAACTCGCGCAACGCGGTACCGCTGCGTGCACGCAGGACCCAATCGGGGTTGGCCAGTGCCGCCTTGCCAAGGGCGACCAGGGTCACCTGATGTTCATCCAGCAGATGTTGTGCCTGAGCAGCTTGCCCAACACCGCCATTGGCGATCACCGGCAGGCCGCTGTAACGCGCCGCGAGGCTCGCCAGTGAAGCAGTGCCCTCGAATGCCGCCTGCTCGGCACCAGGCTCGGTAGTGTGAATATAATCAGTCCCCGCCTGGCCAATCGCCGTAAAGATCGCCGCAGCAGCGGCCTCCCCCTCAGGCCAGAGATGCTGGTCGTCGTTTACTTTCTTCTGTGAAATACGCACGCCAATCACGAAGTCTGCGCCTGTCGCCGCGCGCACCGCAGCGATAACCTCAAGGATCAGGCGCACACGATTTTGTGGGGTACCGCCATAGCCATCGGTGCGCTCATTGCTGCCGGCCGACAGAAACTGATCCAGCAAGTAGCCATTGGCGCCGTGGATTTCAACGCCGTCAAATCCTGCGGCCTGCGCCCGCTGTGCAGCTTGCGCAAAGCCCACGATAGCAACATCGATATCGGACTGAGTCATTGCTTTGGGGGTTGCATAGCCACCCTCTCCATCGTAGAAGCCCATCTGTTGCCCCTTGGGCTTAACGGCCGAAGGACCCGCCGTATCGCTATTAAAACCATTGAACTGTGACAGGGCACCGGCATGCATCAGCTGTGCAATACTGCGGGCGCCAGCGGCATGCAGCGCCTGATTAAGCGGCTTCCAGCTCTCAGCCTGTGCCTGACAGGTCAGCCCCGGCTGGCCCTGGTAACCCTGGCTGTAGACCCGGTCCGTATAGAGACCTTCGGTAATGATCAGACCAAAGCCACCCTCGGCAAAACTATGGTAGTAGTCGAGCATCTGGGGGGTGAGCAGGCCTTCGGTGCCGGCGCTAACGCGGGTCATGGGGGCAACCGCAAGTCGGTTACCAAGGGACAGTCCGCCGAGGCGAGCGGGGGTAAACAGGCTGTTATCAGTCATTTCCAGACTCCAATGTATTCAAGGTGGAGCCATTCTATTCATTGGCAATTAGTTGAATAACCCCAATAATGTTAAGTCACCTTTAACGATTGGTAGTGCAATGGCAACACTGAATCAACTGGAAAGCCTGCGAATCTTTCGCGCCATTGTAGAGGCAGGCAACTTTACCGCCGCCGCGCAGCGCCTCAACTGCACCCCGGCCTGGGTGTCGAAAACGGTTAACCGGCTCGAAGCCGAATTGGACAATACCCTGCTGCAACGCAGTACGCGCCATATTCGCCTGACTAGCGCCGGCGAGCGCTGTTACCAGCATGCGGTGCAGCTGCTCGATGGCTGGAAAGCACTGGAGGATGACCTGTCCCAGGACAGGCAGCTTGCCGCGGGCAAGGTCAGAATCAGCATGCCCATGTCGTGGGGGCTGAGCTACTTTGCCGGCATGGCGACACGCTTTATGCAGCAGTACCCCGATATTGAGCTGGATGCCCAGCTGGGGGATGAGTTCGTCAGTGTGCAGGAGGAACGCTATGATCTGGTGCTGCGCCTGGCCAGCGAACTGTCGGACAGCTCACTTATCTGCCAGCGGCTGGCGACTTACCAGCATATTGCCTGTGCGGCGCCGGCCTATATAGAACGCCACGGCCAGCCCGCGACACCAACAGACATTGCCCGGCATCGGTGCCTGGTCTTCTGCCGCGGGGCCCAGATCTCGCCCTGGCGCTTTAACGACGGCCAGGTTGTTTACCCACCGACACGCATGCAATCGAACAACAGCCTGCTGTTGCGTGAGGCATTAGTGGCTGGCGAAGGCATTGCCCTGATCCCCGAGTTTCTGGTGACCGAGGACATAAAGCTCGGTCGGCTCGCCCCTGTATTGAGGGAGTACCAGAGCCCACCGCTGCATCTCTATGCGCTGATGGTGAAAATGCCCCACCGACCTTATCCGCTACAACTGTTTCGCCAGTTTCTGCGCCAGCAGCTCGCCGGCGCCTGACTCAAGCCGATCATGGTGGCTGGCTAACCGATCAGGGACGGCAACCACATGGAGATGGGTTTAACGTAAGTTACCAGCAGTATCACGACCACCTCGCAGAGCACGAACGGGATGGCATAGCGCGCCGCCGTGGCGAAAGGCACCTTGCCGAGCTGCGAGGCCAGGAAGAGCCCCACACCCACAGGCGGTGTCAGATGCGCCATGGACAGGTTCACCGTCAGCACCGCACCGAAATGCACCAGATCAAAGCCAATCGCCAGCAGAGTGGGCTTGAACAGCGGCACCAGCAGGTACATGGCGGCAATGGGCTCAAGGAAAGCCCCGGACACGATCAGCACCAGATTGAAGAACAGCAGAATCAGAATGGCGTTACCGCCGCTGATATCCAGAATGTAGTCGTTGAGCATGGTAGCCAGGCCCTGGGTCTGCATCACCCAGCCATAGACGGCCGAGGTCGCGATCAGCAGCACTATGACACCGATGGTACGGCCGGACTCGAAGATCACATCGGGCAGCTGGGCAAAGGAAATCTGCTTGTACACAAAGCGATCGACCAGAAACAGATAGACCACGGCCACCGCCGCCGCTTCAGTCGCGGTGAAGATACCGGTATAGATACCGCCCAGGATAATCACCGGCGCCATCAGGCCCCAGAAGGCATCCTTGAAAGCGGCGAAAAATGTCGCCAGGTTGCGATCCTCGATATCCGCGCCCTTGTAGCCCCGTTTCTTGGAAATAAAGAGGACATAGCCACCCAGGATCAGCAGCATGGCCAGGCCCGGCCCGACACCGGCGGCAAACAGCTTGGGGATGGAGGTTTCGGTAATAACGCCATAGATGATAAAGCCGATGCTCGGCGGTATGACCACGCCAAAGGTGCAGCCGGCAGCGACCACGGCCACGGCAAAACCACGGTCATAGCCGCGCTCCACCATGGGCCCGACCAGAAAGCTCAGCGCCGCCACTGTGGCGATGTTGGAACCGGACATCGAGCCCAGCATAGCGCCTGTGACCAGCACCGTGAGTGCAAGACCGCCCGGCAAGGGCCCCAGCATCATCTCGGCCAGGCGCACCAGCTTGATGGCGATGCCGGTGCGGGTAATCAGGTTGCCGGCAATAATAAACAGCGGTGTTGCCAGCAGCGGGAAAGAGTCCAGCGAGCCGGAAAAGATATAGGGCACCACACTCAGCGGCGCGATTTCAAACACCACAAAGGCCATCAGGCCAGCAAGGCCGATGGATACAAAAACAGGGACGTTCAGGGCCAGAAAGCCAAAGAACACCATCAGGCCGATAATGGCCGGGTTAGTCAGTAACTGCATAATTCAATCACTCGTAAGCTGGGGAAACCTGCAGGCGGCAGCTCAGTTCTGCTCATCTACCAAAGGCTTGTCGATTCGGTAGGCGCCCAGAATGAGACCTTGAATCGTGCGCAGGAAGGCCAGCGAAAACGCCAGGAACATGCCGCCGTTGATTACCCAGACCGGAATGCCGGTGGTCATGCTGGACTGGCCACTCGCCAGGGCGCGCAGGGTGGTGCCGTAACTGAGCCAGGCCAGAAAACCGATAAACACCAGCATGCAGATGCCAACAATGACCTCGGTCACGCGCTGCCAGGCCGGTGGCAGCTTGTCGACCAGCAGCGGAATGCCGCCATGCTGGCCGGTTTTGCAGGCTGCTGCTGCGCCAAACAGGGCCCCCAACAGGAACATGTAGCGGGCCAGCTCCTCCGACCAGGCAATGGAGTAGTGGAAAAAGAAGCGCGACAGCACCCCCATGAAGATCAGCACGACAATAGACCCGCAGAGCGTGACGACCGTAAATTTTTCCAGCCTGTCGAGCCAGCTGGTAGCTTTTGCAGCGACATATCTCATCATCAGTCTCCAGTGGATGCGCATAGCCATGCTGTCAGGAATGCAGCCTGATCATTTCACACCAGACTCGCTCAGGGCGGGCAGCACCCGCCCCGGCTTAGCGTCTCAGTTAACAGCCCTCAGTTCAGCGCCTGCACCTGTGCTTCGACTTCAGTCACCAGCTCTGCCCCGACCTTTTCCTTGAAGGTGGCATAGACAGGCGCCACCTTGGCCTTGAAGCCCGCCAGCGCCTCGGCAGATGGCGTCTGGATAGTCACGCCCGCCTCTTCCATCACCTTGGCCAGATCCGCCTCTTCGCTGGCGGCCACCTCACGCTGATAGATCATGGCATCCTTGGCGGCCTGGCCCACCAGCGTCTGGTCTTCCGCCGACAGGCGGCTCCAGAACACATTGCTGGCCAGCATGCCGATGGCTTCGAAGGAATAATTCACCATGGCAATGTTCTTGCTGACTTCATAGAAGCGCGATGAATAAATCAGCGGAATCGGAGAAATGCCGCCATCGATGGCGCCGGCCTGGAGCGCGGTAAATACTTCGGCAAAGCTCATGGCCACCGGCACCGAGCCAATGGCAGACCAGGAGTCGAGGTACAGCTCCAATCCCGGCGTGCGGATCTTCACGCCGCTGATATCATCAACTGTCTCGATCGGGCCTGGGTTGGTATAGAGCTGAAAGAAGCTGCCGGAACCCCAGGCCAGGGTGCGAATCCCCTGGGATTCGAGTTTTGCAGAGAGTCTGTCGCCCACAGGGCCATCCATCACCGCCATGGCCGCATTGGTATCAGGGAAGATCCACGGCATGGATACCACCACGAAGTCAGGGTTGAGCTGGCTCAGCCAGGGAGTCGATTTCATGATGATATCGATGGCGCCGGCCTGGGCCATTTCCAGCTCCACGCGGTCATTGCCGCTAACCAGAGTACCGTTGGCATAGACTTCAACCTTGTGTTTTGCGCCGCTGCGCTCCTCCACCAGCTCCTTGAATCGGTTGGCCGCCTTCACCCAGTTGGACGAATCCGACACAGTGGTGCTCAGGCGAATGGTCGCGGCGCTGGCGGAACCCGCAGCACAGAGAGCACCAGCGGTGATAACCGCAGCCGCCAGCAGGCTCTTTACGCGAGACTGTTTAAAAGCTGGCTGTTTCAGAGTTACGTTCATGGTGTTACTCCTGTTGCGTTCAGTGTAGATGGCACAGGCCATCAGGTTTTTGGTGACTGTTTAACTCAGCCGAAGGGCCATTTGGGCACGGCAAAGGCATGGCCCAGCGCCGCTTCTATCAGGTTGCCAAGCGCCAGTGCTCTGGCGTCCTGAAAACGTGGCACTATTATCTGCGCCCCCATCGGCAGGCCATTACTGGCCAGACCACAGGGCACCGAAAGGGCGGCATGAAAACTGTGATTGATGATCGGGGTAAAGACCGCGTGACCCCGGGCCGATACCGCCTGGCCGTCAATGGTGTTGGGGCCAAGCTCAGTAAAGGCCCAGGCGGTACAGGGCGTGGTGGGGGTCAGCACCGCATCGCAGCACTCAAACAGCTGGGCCAGTGAGCGCTGTAACTGCGCTCGCTCAAAATACGCAGCTGCTACCGCGGTCCCGGACAGCGCCATGCCCTGCTCTATCTGGGCGCCAATATCGACATCGAATTGATCTGGATTCTGGCGCCACTGCTCGCCGTAGAGCGCCGCTAATCCGGCAAACTGCAAGGTGGCAAAGGCTGCTTCACCAGCGCCCGGCGGCCAGACGGGATCGCGTTCTTCCACGAAGGCGCCGGCATCGCGCAGCAGCACCGCCACTTGCTCTATCGCCGCCGCTACCTCGGGCTCTACCGGTACGTCGAGCCCAAAGCGCGGGCTCAGAGCGATGCGCAGCCCTTTGACCGAGGCCAAAGCCGCGGCCGGATCATAGGCAGGCAGACCGACAGGGGCATCGGCATCCCGGGCATCAGCGCCCGCCAGTACCGGCAGCAGCAAGTTCAGATCGGCGACGGAGCGGCTCATCAGACCAATGACGCCGTTACCAAACAGCGGCTCCTGAAAACCGACCGGATGCGCAATCAATCCTGCGGAGGGCTTGAAGCCCACCACACCCGTATGGGATGCCGGGCGGCGCGTGGAGCCACCGCCATCGGTACAGAGCGCGAAAGGCCCGAGCCCCGCAGCCACTGCTGCCGCTGCCCCGCCTGAAGAACCGCCCGGCGTCATGTCCAGATTCCAGGGGTTGCGGGTCGGACCGTAAACTTTATTCGTGGTCACGCCCTTGCAGGCAAATTCCGAGCTGTTGCTGTGACCCAGTATCAGCGCACCGGCCCGACGCAGGCGCTCTACCGCCACGGCATCCGCAGGCGCCACAAAGTCGGCAAACAGCCGGGAACCCTGGGTGGTCTTTTGCCCCTGCACCCAGATAGTGTCCTTGACGCTAAAGGGCACACCCAGCAGGGGCGCGGGCTGCCCCGAGCGCTGCAAGGCTTCGAGCGCCGGCAGCTGACTAAGCACCGCCTGGGCATCGAAACGAATCAGCGCGTTGATCTGCGGATTACGCTCGGTCACCGCGGCAATAAAGGCCTCGGCCACCTCGGCCAGGCTGAGCTCCCCCCGGGCGATGATCGCCGCAAGGCTCGCGGCATTCAGTGCTGGCAGACTCTGGGCAAGATGCCTCATCAGCTGCGGTGCTCGATACGGGCTGCCAGGGCTGCACTGAGCCCAGTCGTATCCTTGGCGCCGGGACGTCTATAGGTACCGGTTTCCGGCGCTTTCAAGTTCAAACTAACCAGCGCTTCGATCTGCTTGATGGCCGCCGCACAGCAATCGATCATCGGCACAGGCACGCGGTGGCGGATACGATCCGCCAGCCCCGACAGAGGTGCACCGGCCAGCACTATCACATCAGCGCCGTTTTCCCGTACCGCTGCCAGGGCCAGTTCCGCCAGCAGGTCTTCCTTTTCCTCCCGCACTGCACCTATAGACTTGAACGGCTGATCCAGCATGCGGATAGCGCAGCAGCGGTCCTGCAGCTGATTCCACTCAACACATTCCTGGTACCAGGCGCCCAGTGCGGTGGAAAAGGTCACTATGGCGAATTTTTTGCCCAGCATGCAGGCGGTCAGCATGCCCGCCTCCGCCAGACCGACGATGGGAATATCAAACAGCTCCCGCGCCGCTCCCAACCCAGGATCCCCGAAGGCCGCCAGAATGGCGCCATCTACCTGATCATGCTGCTGCGCCAGAATCTCCAGCGCAGCACTGGCGCCGATCACAGCTTCAGCCCGGTTGGCGATATAAGGCACACCGAAGGCACCCGTGGCAGGGATGATCTCGGTGCCCACCGCGGCATAGCGCGTTGCCACTTCGGTGAGCTGAGTGGTGAGAACTTCCGATGTATTGGGATTGAGCAAAAGGATTTTCATAGGCGCCCCTGTAGCGGGTGTTTTTCATGATACTGCCACCATATAATTCATAATTCAATATTTTTAGTTATGAGTTATAGATCTAAGCCTATGCACTATCCCCCGAACCCACCACAGGCTCGGCGAACCTTGCCGCTACCCGCCGGATAGGCACAGCGCAGCGAAGCCCATCAAGCCGCCAGCCCACCCACCAATGCGCCATGCCTGGCGTACACAAAAAAAAGGCCCGCATTGCTGCGGGCCGAGGAAGTGCGAACTTGAACTATGTAATATACGCAGGCTTGAATCAGGCCCGCTGTGCTGCTGGCACAGCCGCGCCGCGCATCAGCAACCAGTGGATGGCACCACCCAGCAATGCGCCAATGACCCAGCCGTAGCCGGACAGCGCTTCCAGCGCTGGCACCCAGACTGTACCGATGGAAAAGACGCCCGCGACGCAGAAGCCCAGGATGGCCTTTTTGTTCCAGCCGCCGTCAAAGTAGTACTTGCCCTTGGGATCGGCCGAGAACAGATCCTGAATATCCAGATTGCCACCCTTGATCAGGTAATAATCCACAATCATGATGCCGTATACCGGCGCCAGCACCGCCCCCAGAGTATCCACAAAACCGGCGATGCCGACCTGGCTGACCAACGAGACCCAGAGGCCGCCGATAAAGAACGCTATCACCGCCGTAATCAGCCCGCCCATGCGGAAGCTGATCTTGCTCGGCGCCAGGTTGGCGATGTCATAGGCTGGCGGGATAAAGTTGGCCACCAGGTTGATGCCGATAGTAGCCGCAAAGAAGGTGATGGCGGCGACCACGGTGAGGAAGGTGTTATCCACCCGCGCGATAATATCGGTTGGGTTGGTCAGGGCTTCGCCGAATAGCACTACGGTGCCCGCTGTCACAAAGAGGGCAATAAAGGAAAACACTGCCAGGCTGACCGGCAATCCCAGCAGGTTCCCCTTCTTCATTTCCGACTCACTGCGCACAAAGCGCGAGAAATCACCGAAGTTGATCACCACCGCAGCAAAGTAGGCAATCATGGTGCCGACGATAGCCACGAAGGCGGAAAAGCTGCTGCCGGTGTAGTCCGAAGCGCCGCTGAAAATAGTGCCTACCGCATCCAGCAAACCGCCGCCGGCCTTGTACCAGATCACCGCCAGCAGTGCGAACATCACCAGATATACCAATGGGCCGGCCCAGTTAAGGAAGCGGGTAATCCAGTCGATACCCTGCCAGAACAGGTAAATCTGGAACAGCCAGACCAGCACAAAGGCGGTCCAGTCCACGGCGGTCATGCCGAGGAAGGTCGCGGTACTTTCGATGGTGAAGAGCGTATTGATCAGCAGCGCTATGGCGGTCGAGGCAAAGTAGGTTTGCACGCCATACCAGAAGATGGCGACGATACCGCGGATTACAGCGGGGAAGTTGGCGCCCCGCACGCCCATGCTGGCGCGAGCCATCACCGGATAGGGAATGCCATAGCGCACGCTGGGTGCGCCGGACAGATTCACCAGCCCCATGACGATAAAACCCGCCAGGATAATAGCCGCAAACACCGCCCAGCCATTGAGGCCGTAGCTAATAAAGAGCGACGCCGCCAGGGTATAGCCAAACAGACTCTGGATGTCGTTAGACCAGACATTGAATATTTCGAACCAGCCCCAGGTGCGTTTTTCCACCGGAATGGGCGCCAGATCCTCGTTGTACAAACTGCTGTCGATCTTTTTAATTGTTAGATTTTCACGCATGGTTTTCCACCGATCTTATTAGGGCTGCTACGCCTGTGGGCTTGTGCCTACCCCGACCACCCCGGGCCGACATAACGCACTGAGCCATCATCCTCGATAGCCCTGCTTCAACATTACTGGAAACATTATTGTTAACAATGACAATAGAACACATATCGATTAAAAACAAAACAAAGATGTTTACAGAGATGTACACAAATAACCCCCAGCTGAATCGGCTTCATGCAGCCGAGACCAGACAGAACTGTTCACAAATGAGGGAAAGGCCACAGAATTGGACAAAAAGTCAGTTAAATTGAGACAAGTTCAGAGAAATCAGGGGTTAGCCAACAAAGCCAGCAACTGCAAATGCTGCTGAAAATGGCGGCATGCCCACCTTGATGAGAGAGTATGAGGCGCAGGAAATTTCACTTTTCGTTAACAGTAGAGCCAACAATGAACGGCCGTACAGGTTTTGTCATTCAGCCTTTAGGTACTTTGAATGGGTCGCTTCATAGTACGCCCAAGTCGCAATTGGACAGCGCCTAGCTTCAAGGGGAGAGGATACTACTTGGTCTACCGGACCCAAGCGAGATGGAAATCATGAATTTAAAACCTATTGCCGCCGCGCTCTTAACCCTTACAAGTCTGCTGCCCCTGAGCACACAAGCTCAAACCCGGATGGACTTTTCCAATGAGTACAATGCCAGCTCCATACATGCCGAGGGCGACCTGTACTTTATTGAACAGGTCAAAGCACTAACGCAGGACCAGGTCGGTATCACGTTACATACAGGTGGAGCACTGGGTTTCAAGTCTGCCGACCATTTTTATGCGGTATCCGACAATGCAATTCAGATTGCAGACACACTGGCCGGTACGCTGAGTGGCATAGACCCCATTTTTCTGCTGTCCTCCCTCCCCTTCCTGGCGGAAAATGAAGATGAAGCTGAGGCACTCTACAAAATAGCGCGCCCCTATTACGAGCAGGTATTTGCCGACAACAACCAGGTTCTGCTCTACGCGTCCCCCTGGCCTGCCAGCGGCATCTGGGCCAAAAAGCCAGTCAACTCGCCGTCAGATCTGGAACAGCTCAAGATTCGCACCTATGACAAAAATGGCACCATTACACTGCGTGAAGCTGGGGCATCACCGGTTAAGCTTTCGTGGGCCGATGTAGTACCGCAGCTATCAACAGGCGGCATTGAGGCCGTACTTACTTCGGCAGAAGCCGGAGCCAATGGCAGCTTCTGGGAACACCTGAATAACTACAGCGCTATTCAGTATGCGGTACCACTGAACATGGTGCACATGAACAGGGACGAGTTTGACGGCCTCGAAAAGGAGCAGCAGCAGGCAGTTTTGGAAGCAGCCAAACGCACAGATGAGCATAACTGGCAGGAAGTACGTTCCCGCGTTGCCGCGAACTACCTGGAACTGGCTGAACATGATGTCGCTATCCAGAACCCTGTCTCGCCCGAGCTTTCCACTGCGCTTAAAAATGCCGCCAAACTGGCCATTGAGCAGTGGCTGGAAGCCGTTGGTGAGCGCGGAAAAACTATCATGACGCAGTTCGAGAAGAACGGCAGCGCTCAATGATTCGACTGATCTGTCGCTGCATTAGCCCAGCCAATCGGCTGGCAGGGCTTCTGGCCATGCTGCTGATTGTTTACATAACCGGGCATATTCTGCTGGAAATCGTTATGCGCCTGTTCGGCACCTCGACCTTTGTGCTGGATGAGTTCATCGGCTATGCCGTGGCAAGCATGACATTTCTCGGGCTGGGCTATGCGCTGGAGCGCGGATCTCTGGTTCGCGTCAATGTATTGCTGGATCGACTTCCGACCAAGTGGCACTGGCTGCCGGATCTGATATCGACTCTGTCAGCTCTTGCAGCCTTTTCCTGGCTGGCCTGGTACTGGGGGCTCAATGTTTGGCGCAGTTATAAGCGTGGAACTCTCAGTGAAACCCTGGCTGAAACTCCGCTGTGGATTCCAGAGGGGATGGTACTGGTTGGCATGCTGCTGCTGTGTTTAACACTGCTGTCCCGCGCATTGCACCTGATTTCTGAGCGTTCCCTGCCTCCCAATACGAGCGTGAACTAATGGATACTGTGTTCGTTGCCGTCGGGGTCATAAGTCTGATTCTTATTGTGCTGGGTCTTGGAACCTGGGTGTTTGCCGGTCTCGTAATCGTGGCCCTGGGCTCGCTTGTCTGGCTCGGTGACTTCAGTTTCGATCGTGCAGGACTCATTCTGAGTCGTATCTTATTCCGGGCAGGAAGCTCCTGGGAGCTGTCTGCCATCCCGCTGTTTATATTTATGGGGGAGCTGATTTTTCGCTCCAATATTTCCGAGCGCCTGTTCCGGGGGTTGGAGCCCTGGACGAACCGGATTCCCGGTGGAATTTTGCACACCAACGTTGTGGGCTGCGCCCTGTTTGCGGCGGTCAGTGGTTCAAGTGCCGCCACAACCGCCACCATTGGCAAGATTACGACAACAGAGCTGGCCCGGCGCGGTTACGACCGCAACCTGTCCATTGGCTCGCTGGCAGGCGCGGGCAGCCTGGGGCTGCTGATTCCGCCATCCATAGTGATGATCGTCTATGGCGTGCAGGCCGAGGTATCAATCAGTCAGCTCTTTATGGCAGGTGTTCTCCCTGGCATTCTGATCGCACTGCTTTACTCCGGCTATATAGTCGCAGTAACGCTGCGCCAGCCTCACAAGGCACCTCGCAGCCAGGACGTAGCCACTACCTTTTTGCAAAGTCTGGGATTACTTGCCCCGGTACTGTTGCTCATTGCACTGGTGATGGGATCCATCTACAGCGGCGTCGCGACACCGTCTGAGGCTGCGGCTGTTGGAGTCGCTGTTACGATTATCCTGCTGGGTGTCGAACGGCAACTGAGCTGGGACATGTTTCGCGAAGCCTTAACGGGCACCGTTCTCAGTGCCACCATGGTGTGCAGTATTTTGGTGGCAGCAGCCCTGCTATCCACCGCTATGGGTTATCTGCACCTGCCGCGGGAACTGGCAACCTATATTGCCAGCCTGGAACTGTCACCTGCCATGCTGCTGCTGGCACTGGCGCTGTTCTACATTGTGCTGGGCCTGTTCCTGGATGGGATATCGATCACGGTCATGAGCCTGCCAATCACATTGCCCATTGTTATTCAGGGCGGCTTTGACCCGCTGTGGTTTGGCATTTTCCTGGTAATAATGGTGGAACTAGGACAAATAACACCACCGGTAGGGTTTAACCTTTTCGTCCTGCAGGGATTAACCGGCGAGCGGATTGGTCGCATTGCCTACGCCGCAATTCCATTCTTTGCACTCATGTGCACTGCTGCATTAATGGTGAGCATTTTTCCGGAAATTGTTCTGTGGCTGCCGCAACAGCTGACTGGTTAATGACTCGCTGCAGGGGTAATGCGAAGGCATTACTCCTGCTTACCGGGCAACTCCTACAGCCTAAATTTCAGCTGAATATGCTTTGCAGATCAATGGCGCTGTGGGTGCCGGAAGTCAGGTCGAGCTGTTCTTCCAGGTGATTGAGGTGTTCGATCATCAGCTCCACCGCGCGGGTGGCGTCCTGCTGTTCAAATGCCTCTATCAGGCCGCTGTGCTCGCAGCAGGGATGCGTGGCGGTCTGCTCGGAATGGCGGGCACTGGCGCGCTGGTACTGGGCGATGATCAGTGAGGTTCTGGAAATGATTTCGCGCAGGAACTGGGTCAGTACCGGCTTGTCGGCCAGCTCGCCAATTTTGAGATGGAACTCGCCGGACAGACGGATACGCCGATTGAGGTCACCGTCGCGGTGGGCTTGCTCTTCCAGCTCGACATGTTCGATCAGCGCACGCTGCTTGTCGGCGGAGAAATTCAGCGCCAGCTCGCGTACCAGCTCGGTCTCGATCAGACGCCGGGCCTGAAAAACCTCCCGTGCCTCCTTCACCGTAACCTTGGCGACATAGGCGCCACTGTTGGGCACCAGGTTCACCAGATTGTGGTGCGCCAGGCGCAGCAGTACCTTGCGGATACCCCCACGGCTGGTCTGGAAAACCTCGCACAGATCCTCTTCCTTGAGGCGGGTACCCGGCTGCAGCTTGCGCTCCATGATGGCAGACCAGATACGATCGTATACGTCGTCTGCGCCGGGCTTGCTGTCACTTTTACGAATGCTGGTTTTGGTCATGTTTCTATATCAAATGTCTTGATGCGAATAGGCCATCGGCAGTCATTGCACGACAGCGGTAACGATAGTGCGACTGAGAAGGTTTACACCCTGTTCCACAATGCCCGAGACCCATGCCGCTGTACAATCTCTGCGGGCATTATTGCACAGCTGGCAGTAATAACCGGCGTTTGGCAGAACACTTTAGAGTGTATCGAGTTCGGGTAACTGCCAGTTTATCGGCGTGCGCCCACGGGCCTTGAGAAACGCATTGGCCTGGCTGAAGTGGCGACAGCCGAAGAAGCCCCGGTGCGCCGCCAGTGGCGACGGATGGGGGGAGTGCAACACAAGGTGACGCTGCGTATCGACAAAGGCGCCCTTCTTCTGGGCATAGCTGCCCCAGAGAATAAACACCACATCGTTACAGTGCGCATTAACGGCGTGAATCACCTTGTCGGTGAAGCGCTCCCAGCCCCGTTTCTGATGGGACGCCGCCTGACTCTGTTCCACGGTTAATACCGCATTGAGCAGCAGTACGCCCTGGCGCGCCCAGCTTTCCAGACAGCCATGCTGTGCAGGCGCTATGCCAAGATCCGCCTGCAGCTCCTTGTAGATATTACGCAGGGAGGGCGGCACCTTGATGCCAGCGGGCACCGAAAAGCTCAAGCCATGAGCCTGACCCGGCTGATGGTAAGGATCCTGCCCCAGAATCACCACCTTCACATCCTCCAGCGCCGTGCTCTGCAGTGCATGCAGCCAGTGCTCGGGGGCAGGATAAATGTGCTTGCCGGCCTGCTGTTCAGCTTGCAGGAAACGCTGCAGCTCCAGCATGTAAGGCTGTTCAAGCTCAGGCCCCAGCAGTGCCTGCCAGTCCGGCTGCAGCGACAGTTGCATCTGCTTTTTATCGAGGGCGAGCCATTGCAGGGTCATCAGAGCTGTCCGCTGTCCTTGATCTCGCCCTTGGCATCACGCAGCGCCTTGACCACGCGACCGTGGTAAAGCGAGTAGTAACGCAGATTGCCTGGGGCATGGGCGAAAAAGCCCGAGATCAGAATCGCCAGCACGAACACAGGCGCCATCAGTACCGGCCAGGGTATTACCAGCCCCAGCAGAAACACTTTCAGCAGAATGGCCTGGCCTCGCAGCTGCAACAGCCAGACGCCGTCGCAGTACAGCTCGATCAGCACCATGGAGAGCCCGGCACCAAAGCCCAGCCACAGAAAACCGAGCCATTGCGCCGTGGGAAGCTGATAAAGGAAATGGCCGGCAAGGCCCGCAATTCCCACCAGATGCAGGCTGCGCAGCGCTATGTTGAGATAGCGCTTGCCCGGCACTTTGCGTGAAGGCGATGGGAACAGCAGACTGCTGCTGGCCCTATCCGTGACTCCCATAGTCGGCGTGCTCTGCCTAAACCCAGGCTTATGCCTGCGATTTTACCGGGCGCATGGCCGGGAACAGGATTACGTCGCGGATCGACGGCGAGTCGGTGAACAGCATGACCAGACGGTCAATGCCGATACCCTCGCCCGCTGTCGGCGGCAAACCGTATTCCAGCGCATTGATATAATCGGCATCGTAATGCATGGCTTCATCGTCGCCGGCATCCTTTTCGGCGACCTGGGCGCGGAAACGCTCGGCCTGATCTTCGGCATCATTCAACTCGGAGAAACCGTTGGCCAGTTCGCGACCGCCAACAAAGAATTCGAAGCGATCGGTAACGAAGGGATTGTCGTCGTTGCGACGCGCCAGCGGGCTGACTTCGGTCGGGTATTCGGTAATGAAGGTCGGCTGATCCAGACGGTGCTCGACGGTCTTCTCGAAGATCTCGATCTGTACCTTGCCCAGACCCCAGCTGTCCTTGACGTTGATGTCCAGGCGCTGCGCGATCTGACGTGCAGCATGGTCATCGGCCAGGGCCGCTGCGGTGATATCAGGGTTATAGTGCAGGATGGAGTCGAATACCGACAGCCGGGTAAAGGGCTTGGACAGGTCGTATTCGAAGCTTTCCAGCACTTCGCCTTCTTCGTTGCGCACCGTGTTGATCAGGGTAGTGGTACCCAGGACTTCCTGCGCAACGCTGCGCAGCATGTCTTCGGTCAGATCCATCAGGTCCTTGTAATCGGCATAGGCCTGGTAGAACTCGATCATGGTGAACTCGGGGTTGTGTCGCGTCGACAGCCCTTCGTTGCGGAAATTGCGGTTGATCTCGAACACGCGCTCGAAACCGCCCACCACCAGACGCTTGAGATACAGCTCAGGCGCGATACGCAGGTACATGCCGATATCCAGCGCATTGTGATGCGTTACGAACGGACGGGCAGAAGCGCCACCCGGGATCGCCTGCAGCATCGGCGTTTCGACTTCCAGGAAGCGGCGCTCGGTAAGGAAGCGGCGAATGCCGGAAACGATGCCGGAACGCACTTCAAACACGCGACGCGAGTGATCATTGGTGATCAGATCAACATAGCGCTGACGGTAACGCATTTCAGTGTCCTGCAGGCCCTTGTGCTTGTCGGGCAGCGGACGCAGGCTCTTGGTGAGCAGCTGGCATTCTTCCATATCGACAAAGAGGTCGCCCTTGCCGGACTTGTGCAGCACGCCGCTGATGGCAACTATATCGCCCAGATCCAGGGATTTGGCGAAGGGCCGCGCCGGCTTGTTGACGTACAACTGAATGCGGCCGGTCATGTCCTGCAGCACCAGAAAGGCGCCACGGTTCAGCATGATGCGACCGGCAACCGATACCCGATATCCCAGTTCTTCCAGTTCTTCCTTGGTCTTGTCGCCGTAGGCCTGCTGCAAATCCTGCGCATAGCTGTCACGGCGAAAGCTGTTAGGGAAGGCATTGCCCTGTTCGCGCAGCGCGTTGAGTTTGTCGCGGCGCTCAGCGATAAGGCGGTTTTCGTCTTGCGCGACGGCTGGGGTAGTCTCGGACATCGGGGGAACCTTAATCTGTAATACGTTGAATACGGGTCAATCGGGCCCGCCGGAGCGGGCCAGACTTACAAGCCGGCCTTGAGGCTGGCTTCGATAAACATGTCCAGGTCGCCATCCAGTACGCGGTCGCAGTTGGATGTCTGCACACCGGTGCGCAGATCCTTGATGCGGCTGTCATCCAGCACATAGGAACGGATCTGACTGCCCCAGCCGATATCGGCCTTGGAATCTTCCAGAATCTGAGCGGCTTCAGAGCGCTTGAGCATTTCTAGCTCATACAGCTTGGAGCGCAGCTGCTTCATACAGAAGTCCTTGTTCTGGTGCTGCGAACGCTGACTCTGGCACTGCACCACCGTATTGGTCGGGATGTGCGTGATACGCACCGCCGACTCGGTTCGGTTAACGTGCTGACCACCGGCACCTGAGGCGCGGTAGACATCGACACGCAGATCCGCCGGATTGATGTCGATCTCGACGTTGTCATCGATTTCGGGCGACACAAAGACCGAAGCAAAGGACGTATGACGACGACCGCCGGAGTCGAACGGCGACTTGCGCACCAGGCGGTGCACGCCGGTTTCGGTACGCAGCCAGCCAAAGGCGTACTCACCCTCGAAGCGGATGGTGGCACTCTTGATACCGGCAACATCACCGTCTGAGACTTCCACCAGCTCGGTTTTGAAGCCCTTGTCCTCACCCCAGCGCAGGAACATGCGCAGCATGATGTTGGCCCAGTCCTGCGCCTCGGTACCGCCGGAGCCTGACTGGATATCCAGGAAGGCGTTGTTGATATCGGCTTCACCGGAGAACATGCGCCGGAACTCGAGGGTTTCCAGCCGCGCAACCAGAGCTGCGACTTCCTTCTCGACTTCCGCCGCTGTGTCTTCGTCATCGTCCTCGACGGCCATGTCCAGCAGCTCGCGGGCATCAGCCGAACCGCTTGCCAGCGCATCCAGTGTCTGCACTACGTCTTCCAGCTGAGCGCGCTCGCGGCCCAGTTTCTGGGCGTTGGCAGGATCATCCCACACGGAGGGAGATTCTAGTTCGCGCGACACCTCTTCCAGACGTTCTTTCTTGACGTCATAGTCGAGATAAACACGCAGGGAGCCGGCGCGCTCGCCGATATCCTTCAAGGCGTTGATGATCGGGTTAATTTCCATCGCTTGCGTTCAATACTCGCAGATTAGAAAAGGGGCGTATTTTAACTGATCCGCCGGTGGCTTTAAATGATCTTTACCGCTGTCTGCGCCTGGCCGCCTATATCCAGGGTCAAACCCAGACGGCAAAAGCACGGTGAAGCCCCATTGCAGCACGTAACTAGCCCCATAATGCAGCCTCCGTCTCAATCACTGAAATCCGCCCAGCCCAGCCCCGCAGACAAGGGTTAGCCCAGCTAACTACCTAATTTGGAAGTATACTTGCGCCAGGGTGCGGCATTACAAATGCCGTAACAAGCTCAGGACAAAACCACGACCAGGCCAAATTCAAGCGACAGCCACAAGCAGTATCAGCGCAGAGGCAACGCCATATGGATATACGCAGTGACAAAAGACTCACATTTAGTCCCACAGGCTCTGTCATGCTGAAAATTATCCCCGCCCTGCTGCTGGCGCTGGCCGCCCTCTTCGGCACCTCAGCTGCTGCCGCCACTGCCTCGGATACTGCAGCAACCGTCATGCCCGACTTCACCACCAGCCTGTACGGTGTGCTGGCCCTATGCATCTTTGTGCTGGCCTACATCTTCGTTATTGGCGAAGAGTTTTTCCTGCTGCGCAAATCCAAGCCCATGATCGTCGCCGCCGGCCTGATCTGGCTACTGACCGGCATCGCCTACGCCGTAAACGGTGATACCGAAACTGCAGGCCCAGCGCTGCAGCACAATATTCTGGAATACGCCGAGATGTTCCTTTTCCTGCTGGCGGCCATGACCTTTGTCACCACTCTGGAGGAGCGCCAGGTGTTCGGCGCGCTGCGTTCCTGGCTGATCGTGCGCAAGTTCTCCCTGCGCCAGGTGTACTGGATTACCGGCGCCCTGGCATTTGCGCTGTCACCGGTGGCCGATAACCTGTCCACTGCCCTGCTGATGGGTGCCGTGGTGCTGGCCGTCGGTAACGGCAATCGCCAGTTCGTCACTGTGGGCAGCATCAATGTTGTTATCGCCGCCAATGCCGGCGGCGCCTTCAGCCCCTTCGGCGATATCACTACCCTGATGGTCTGGCAGGAGGGTCTGGTGCCCTTCACCGAGTTTGGCCGTCTGTTTCTGCCCTCTTTGGTCAACTGGCTGGTGCCGGCGCTGCTGATGTACCGCGTGGTCGAAAAGGCACCGCCTGCAGCCGAGCATCACGGGGGCGTCTGCATGCGCCGAGGCGCCCTGGCGATTATCGGCATTTTCCTCGCCACCATAGTATTCTCGGTGCTGATCAACAGCAGCCTGAACCTGAGCCCGGCGCTGGGCATGATGACAGGGCTGGGCATCCTGAAACTCTACGGCTACTGGCTGGCAAGGCGCGAACCGGCTCTGCGCGATACCGGTCACCTGAGCCAGCACCAGGCGGAAAATATCACCAGCATGGAGTCCGTTCAGGGTGATCACACCGATGTGGTGCGCCGATTCGATATCTTTCATGTGGTCGAGCGCGCTTCCTGGGACACCCTGATGTTCTTCTATGGTGTGGTGCTGGCGGTGGGCGGGCTGGCCCAACTGGGCTACCTGAGCCTGGCCTCGGAGCACGTCTATGGCACTCTCGGACCTACACTGGCCAATATTGCCGTCGGCTTGCTGTCGGCGGTGATCGATAATATTCCGGTCATGCTGGCGGTGCTGCGCATGGCGCCTGACATGGATATGGCCCAGTGGCTGCTGGTCACCCTCACCGCCGGTGTCGGCGGCTCATTACTGTCTATCGGCTCGGCCGCGGGCATAGCCCTGATGGGCCAGGCCCACGGCGTTTATACCTTTATGAGCCATTTGCGCTGGACCTGGGCCATTGCCCTGGGCTACGCCCTGAGCGTACTCTGCCATCTGTGGATAAGTGGAATCTGATGACGACCCTGTTACGACTGTTCCTGCCCTTCGCGCTGGGCTATTTCCTGTCCTATCTGTTCCGCGTAGTCAGCGCCGTGGTGGCGCCTGCCCTCACCGCAGACCTGCAACTGGATGCCGCCACCCTGGGGCTGATTTCCAGTAGCTACTTTCTCACCTTTGCCGCCTGCCAGATTCCACTCGGAGCACTGCTTGATCGCATAGAGGTGCGCAAACTGGCCGCTGCGCTGCTGCTGTTTGCCGCGGCCGGCAGCCTGATTTTTTCCCAGGCGGAATCCGCCCTTGGGCTGCTCATAGGACGGGGGCTGATTGGCATAGGCGTGTCCGCCAGCCTGATGGCGGCCTTCAAGGCCTATGTCATCTGGCTGCCACCGGCGCGCCTGCCGCTGGTGAATGGCCTGCAACTGGCCTGCGGCGGGCTCGGCGCCCTGGCAGCAACCTCACCGGTGGAGTGGTTGCTGGGCATCACCGACTGGCGCGGCCTCTTTCTGGGCATGGCGCTGCTGTGCCTGCTGGTATCCCTGCTGCTCTGGCTGCTGGTGCCCAAAAAACCAGTGACAGACGCTGTCAACGGCGACACTCAAGCCAAACTTTCGGTCGTACAGGTCATGCTTGACCCGCGTTTTTACCGTGTGGCACCTGCCTGCGTACTGTCCCAGGCCAGCTTTATCGCCCTGCAATCGCTCTGGGTCGGTGCCTGGCTGCGTGATGTAATGCTGCTGCCAGACGCCGAGGCCGCCGACGTGCTCTTTGTCTGCGCCGCCGGCATGGTGGCAGGCTTTCTGTTGATGGGGTTGATCGCCGACCGACTGCAGCATCTGGGGATTGCCCCACGCCACCTGAGCCTGGGGGGTATAAGCGCTTTCGTCTGCCTGCTGCTACTGCTGCAGCTCGACACAGGCGCCCCCAGTCTGCTGCTCTGGGGCCTGCTGGGCTTTTTCGGCACTTCGGGCACACTGATGTTTGCGGGCCTGGCGCAGCAGTTCCCGCCGAGCCAGAGTGGCCGGGTCAGTACCAGCCTGAACCTGGGAATCTTTGTCTTTGCCTTTGTGATGCAGTGGGGTCTGGGCGGCATTATTCAGCTCTGGCCCGTCGGCGATGCCGGCCAGTATCCGGTCATGGCCTACCGGGTCGCCTTTGGTATCGCCAGCCTGATATCCGCGGCGGGGCTGCTCTGGTATGGAGTCTGCGCGCTGCGCTCTCAGCCCGACAGGCCGAACGCCGCCAGCACCTGAGGCAGCCAGCAGGCAAGCCGTTGATCGGTTTCGCTGCGCTGGCTGTCTTCATCCAGCGCAAGACCGACGAAAAGGCGCCTATCTTCACTTAGCGCCAGCGATGCTTTGAAGTCATAGTCATCGGAGCAGGGCCAGGCACCGACAATACGGGCACCCCTGGCCTGCAGGCGCTCATGCAGCAGACCCATGGCATCCAGATACCAGTCCGAATACCCCATCTGATCCCCCAGACCAAAGAGCGCACAGACGCGCCCCTGCAGATCAAGCGTCTCCAGCTGCGGCCAAAGGTCCTGCCAGTCCAGCTGCTGCTCGCCAAAATCCCAGGTGGAGATACCAAAAATCAGGTAACTGTAATCATCCACAGCCGCGAGTGCGGTGTCAGCTATGTCATGCAGATCAATCAGGCCTGGGCCTGCCAGCTGAAACAGACGCTCGGCGACATGGGCCGTATTGCCGGTGGTGGAGCCGTAGAAGAGCCCTATAGGTGCAAGCATGAAAATCCGCAGTGAAGCTCTGAAATAAAAAGTTGAAGTGACAAGCTGAAGTAAAAAGCCAGGCGGGGAAAATCAAGCGCATTCTGCCGAGCCCCAGGCTGCGGCAGAACCGGAAACGCGGGAATTACTTGGGATTAAAGGATTCGAAACTGCTCTGGGTAATCTTGTCGATCGCAGAGCGCGCATCCTGCAGCGCCTTGAGATTCTGTTCACCCACGCTGCGCAGCGTTTCTTCAAGCTCCTTGGCGTAGGCCTTCTGCAGCTCCATCAGGTCCGATGCGTTCTGACATTTCTGCATTTCCCGCGTCTGCTGGATAGTCGCCTCGACGCAGGATTTGGTGCACTCCATCTGCTGGCGGGTCAGCTCTTCGAGCATTTTGGTCTGGATGTTGACAAGATCCTTGAACGGTTCCATCGATGTGCCGAACTGCTTGGTAAAGTCTTGAAACATGGCGATCACCCTTGTTGAGGCGGGAACAAAGTCGCGACAGGCCTGCAGGAAACTCATAAAAGGAAGTAATACGATGATTCCTCACAAGTCTCTATAATACAGCACTCGAATCGGATTTGGGCAAGCTCAGGGTGGCATTAAGCGCCGGGCCCAGTCGACCAATCAGGAGTGGTTATGCGTCTTTTACACACCATGTTGCGGGTTACGGACCTGCAGAAGTCAATCTCCTTCTACACCGAGCTGATGGGCATGCGCCTGCTGCGTCGCAAGGATTATCCGGCTGGCAAGTTCACCCTCGCCTTTCTCGGCTACGGCGATGAGAAGGACACTACAGTGCTGGAGCTGACCCACAACTGGGATACCTCCAGCTACGAGCTGGGCACTGCCTACGGTCATATCGCCATTGAAGTGGACGATGTCTACGCTGCCTGCGATAACATCAAGACCCGCGGTGGCCAGGTCGTGCGCGAGGCAGGCCCCATGAAGGGCGGCACCAGCATTCTGGCCTTCGTCAAGGATCCCGATGGCTACATGATCGAACTGCTGGATCCCAAGCGCCTCGATTAAGCTGCAGCAATCACCTGCCGCGCGGTGCCCTGCACCGCGCAGTTGCCTGTTTTATCTGCACATTTCCGCCGTCTCCGGTTCTCTTTGTCAGCAGACATTGATCCAGCTTCGCCTGCACACGTTTTATCCACGGCTTCGCGCCGCTATAATAGCCGCCATTCTGACTTCTGAAGTACCTCCGCGATCCAATGGAGCACCATTTCCAATGAGCAAAAGAACACTCCTTGCCGCCGCCGGCCTGTTAATGGTTCTGTCCAGCACACCCCTGCTGGCGGCAGATCTGGGCCAGGCCAGCCGCGACTTTGAAAACAAGGACTACAGCGCTGCGCTCGACGCCCTGGAGTCCCTGGGTAAGGAGGGCAACCCGGACGCCCTGAGCATGCTCGGGCAGATGTATGAAAACGGCTGGGGTGTGAAACAGGATATCGAGAAGGCCGCCGCCCTGTTCAAGCGCGGTGCCAATCAGGGCCACCTGGACAGCGTTAACGGCCTGCGCCGACTGAAGAACATCGAATACCGTGAAGAACTGAAAAGCGTGCAGCTGAGCGCAGAAGCCGGCGATGCCAGCGCCCAGAATCGTCTTGGCGAAATGTACGAATTCGGCTACGGCATTGAGCGTGACCCCAATCTGGCTTTCAGCTGGTACCAGAGTGCCGCCGAGCAGAAGCTGGTTGTCGCTCAGCACAACGTTGGCCGCTGCTACAACTTTGGCACAGGCGTGAAACAGAACTTTACCGAAGCCGAGCTCTGGTATCGCGAAGCCGCCCAGCAGGGCCACATGGATGCCATGTTCTTTCTTGGCACCCTCTATTCCAATAACCACGGTCTGGATCATAGTGCCGACACCAACGTGATTGCCTACGCCTGGATGCACAACTCGGCACAGCTGGGCAACGCTACCGCCGCGGCCATCGAAAAACGTCTGCTGATGAAGCTCGACGAGCCCCAGACCGAGGCCGCCAAAACCCTGGCCGAAGAGTATCTCGACCAGTACGTGCGTCCCTTCAAGTAATCAGCTCCAGTCTGACATCAGGCCGCATCGACTCCCGCTGCGACCCGGTGTCGGCTCGCCGCGCCCGGAGACTTTATGCATATCCCCTTTTCCGACAGCCGCGAGGCTGTACGCTCCGCCACTCTGGTGCGCCGGCTGTTGTCCATGCTGTACGACAGCCTGCTGGTTCTCGCGCTCTGGATGGTGCTCGGTGGTATCGGTGTGGCCATCAACCACGGTGAGGCCGTGGAAGGCCCGCTGCTCAAGTCAGTGCTGTTTATATCCAGCTACCTGTTCTTCGCCTATTTCTGGACCCGCAGCGGCCAGACCCTGGGGATGATCGCCTGGAACCTGCGTGTTGAGACCCTGGCGGGCGGGCGCATCAGCTGGACGCAGGCACTGATCCGCTTCCTGATAGCCATACCCTCGGTATTACTGCTGGGTGCAGGCTACTGGTGGATGCTGCTGAGCGACGAGAGGCTCAGCTGGAATGATCGTTTCTCAGACACCCGCGTGGTGCAGCTGAAAAAACAGCCCAAGTCGTGAGATAAGGTGCGAGGTGCGAGGAAGAGCAAGGTAAAAGGGGCTAGGGGCTAGGGGCTAGGAAGAGCAAGGTAAAAAGGGGCAAGGGGCAAGGGGCAAGGGGCAAGGGGCAATTTGCCACTTTCATCTTGCCCCTTTTCACTGCTATTTGGCGCGCTGCAGCATCCATCCGCCCAGCAGCATACACACCAGAATAGGCGCCAGTACCGCCAGCCAGGGCGCGAAACCGTAAACGCTGCTGGCCGGCCCCATCAGATCCTGAGCAAACTTGAAGGTCAGGCCCACCAGGATACCGACGATCAGGCGCTGCCCCACAGTGACACTGCGCAGCGGCCCGAAGATAAACGAAATACCGATCAGCACCAGTGCCAGTATCGCCAGTGGCTGCAGCAGCTTGCCCCAAAAGGCCAGTTCATAATCCACACTGCTCAGCCCCTGTTCGCTCAGATAGGCCGAAAATGCGCTCAGGCCGGTAATCGACAGATCCACCGGTTCCACTACTATGACGGACAGCAGGGTTGGCGTCAGGCCCGAATTCCAGACTTCGCTCGCACGCTCCAGCACCTCGGTGCTATTCCCCAGAAAACGGGTTTCACGGATGTCTTCCAGATTCCAGGCATTGTCGACGAACTCGCCGCGACGCGCATAACTCGCCGAGGCCAGATCCCGCTCACCATTGAGCTGATAGCGGGTTACACCGAATATCACTCCATTGGGCTGTACGGCGTTGATATGGATAAAGCTGTCGCCTTCACGGTGCCAGACACCATAACGCGACTGCAACGCCTCGCCACCGGACTGCACCATGGCCCTGCGGCTCTGGGCGATCTGCTCGGTCTTGGGCACCACGTACTCACCCAGTATCAGTGCCACCAGCACCAGCACCAGCACCGGCTTCATCACCGCCCCGACAATGCGCCCGGTAGACACGCCAGACGCGCGCATAACAGTCAGTTCGCTGTGGGAAGCCAGCATGCCAAGCCCGATCAGGCAGCCGACCAGACAGCTCAGCGGCAGAAATTCATAGATGCGACGCGGCACCGTCATGCCCAGATACAGCAGCGCTTCCAGCATGTCGTAGCGCTCGTTGAAGGAATCCATCTCATCCACCAGCGAGAACAACAGATCCAGCCCCACCACCACCAGCATGACCACCATAATGGCACCCAGGACATGCTGAGCTATATACCAGTCGAGCTTTCTCATGCGCGCCTCCGTTTAAGACTCGGCAGGCTCGGCAAGCGCTGGCCCAGCCGCTCCCAGAAGTGTTCGGCAAAAATCAGATTCAGCGCCAGAGCCAGAAAGCCGCCATGCACCAGCCACAGACTTATACCCGGAGCCTTACCGTCTTCCACCGCACCACGGGCCGCCCCCAGCAGCGTCAGATAAAGCAGATAGAGCAAAATGGAGGGAATCAGCTTGGCAAATCGCCCCTGACGCGGATTGGTGCGACTCATGGGTACGGCCAGCAGCGTCACCACCAGCGCCAGCACGGGTAGCGAGAGGCGCCAGTGGAACTGGGCCAGGGCCGCATTACTGCCATCGGCCAGCAGCGCCAGGGTCGGCAGCGCCTCAAGTTCTGCACTCTTCAATTCTGCCGCGGCATCCGGCAGGCGCACACCATACTCGCCATACTGAATGCGGCGATAGCTGGCGTCCCCCGGCACGCCTTCGTAGCGCACGCCATCCTGCAACACCAGGAAGCGGCCCTTGTCCTGGGTATCGTAGCGATAGCCCCGCTCCGCCAGCACCACCACGGGCGCACCGCCCTGGCTACTGTCGGAAATAAACAGACGCTCCAGCCCACCGGCCGCCGCATCCAGCGACTCGGTGTAGGTCACGCGATTGCCGCCTGGCAACGGCTGAAAGCGGCCCGGCACCAGCGTATCGAAGGCATTGATGTTGTCTCGCTGCAGGTACAGATCTGCCGTGCGCTGCGCCCCCAGCGGCGACAACTGCATGCTCAGCAACCCCACCACCAGCGCCACAATTGCGGCCGGACCAAGGGAATAAAGTACCAGCCGTTTCTGACTTATGCCGCAGGCCCGCAGCACCACCATTTCGCTTTCGAGATAGAGGCGCCCGAAAGCCAGCAATACACCCAAAAACAGCCCCAGCGGCAGAATCAGCTCCAGAAAGCCTGGCAACCGATAGAGCAGCATCTGACCCAGCAACTCGGGCGCAAGTTTGCCCGCCGCCGCATCACCGAGGTACTTGATAAAGCGCCCACTTACGATGATCATCAGCAGGATTGTGCTTACTGCAGCCGTGCTGATCAGTACTTCGCGGGTCAGGTATCGGAAAACGATCAAGACGTTTTACCTTGTTGGTCAGAGGACAAACTGCGCTATTCGCAGGGTTCGGCACAGGCCTGTGGGGCGCGCGTGCAGGCGCAGCAGACCCCGATGGCATGGCGGACACCGTCTGTGAATAACTCAGCGCATCCTAAGTTCAATGAATTCAAATAGTTTTAAATAGTTTATAGTGCAAAGCACTTTGGAGTGCTGCGGCATTATCCATAAATACGACTTTAAAGTCTTGTTTGGAGCCATCATGGATTTCGAGATTGTAAGTGGCGCCATCGCGGCGCTGGAAACGGAACTGCTGATCGTCGGCGTCGAAGCCGACAATGTCCTGACCCCCGCTGCGGCCAATCTGGACAGTGCCAGTAACGGCTACCTGAGCGACATCCTTGGCGGTGGCGACATCCAGGGCAAGCTGGCCGAAAGCCTTCTGCTGCAGCGCGTCCCGGGCGTTACCGCCAAACGCGTTCTGCTGCTGGGCCTGGGCAAGAGCGACGAGCGTAGCGAACGCAGCTACCGCAAGCTGGTCAAGGCCGCCTTTGGCAGCATCAAGAGCATCCGCGCCACCAGCGTGACCTTCGCGCTGGACGTGCCCGCCACTCAGCAGAACGATCTGTACCGCCAGACCCGCCAGCTGGTTGAGTGGGGCACCGCCGAACTCTATCAGTACGATGAAACCAAAAGTCAGAAAGCCGAACCACTGCTGCTGGCACACCTGCATATTCTGCTACCCGACGACGACGTCGAAACCGGCGAGCATGCCCTGGTCGACGGCGTTGCCATTGCCAACGGTGTATCGGTGGCGCGGGATGTCGGCAACCTGCCGGGCAACATCTGCACCCCTACCTACCTGGCTCAGCAGGCGATCCGTCTGGGTGACGAATACGACAGCATCAGCACCAGTGTGCTGGATGAATCCGAGATGGAAAAGCTCGGCATGCACTCGCTGCTGTCGGTCGGCCACGGCAGTGATCAGCCCTCCAAGCTGATCGTGATGGAATACAAGGGTGCCGCTGACGCCAACGCCCAGCCCTATGCTCTGGTAGGCAAGGGCATCACCTTCGATACCGGCGGTATCAGCCTGAAGGGTGGTGCCGGCATGGATGAAATGAAGTTCGACATGTGCGGTGCCGCCAGCGTGCTCGGTACTATGAGCGCGGTGGCCGAGATGGCGCTGCCAATCAACGTGGTCGGCATCATCGCCGCCGCCGAGAACATGCCCAGCGGCCGGGCCACCAAACCTGGTGATGTTATCACCACCATGTCGGGCCAGACCGTTGAAGTCCTCAATACCGATGCCGAAGGCCGTCTGGTACTGTGCGACGCCCTCACCTACTCCGAGCGTTTCAAGCCCAAGACAGTGGTGGATATCGCCACCCTCACCGGCGCCTGCATAGTGGCGCTCGGTCACCAGGCATCAGGCCTGCTGGCCAACGACGATGCCCTGGCCAACGAGCTGCTGGAAGCCGGCGAATTCGCCGCCGACCGCGCCTGGCGCATGCCGCTGTGGGACGAGTACCAGGAACAGCTGGACTCCAACTTCGCCGATATAGCCAACATTGGTGGCCCGGCGGGCGGTACCATTACCGCGGCCTGCTTCCTGTCCCGTTTCACCAAGAAGCTGCGCTGGGCTCACCTGGATATCGCAGGCGTGGCCTGGAACAGCAAGGGCAAGGAAAAGGGCGCTACCGGACGTTGCGTACCACTACTGAGCCAGTACCTGCTGGACCAGATCGAAGACAGCGAGCATGAGCACTAAAAACCGCGCTGACTTCTACATACTGGCGGCGTCCGACGAGGACAGCCGCCAGCAGTTTTTCTGCCGCCTGAGCGAGAAAATTCTCGGCCTCGGGCTGCAGGTGTTTGTGCAGGTGCCGGATGAAATCCGCGCCGGCAGGCTCGACGAACAGCTCTGGTCCTGGCGGCCGGACAGCTTCGTACCCCACGCCCTGCAGGGCGCAACGCCCGAGGCACCGATCACCATCGGCTGGGGCTCTGAGCTGCCTGCACACCGCGATGTCTACGTTAACCTTGGGCTGGAGCTTCCACCCGAGGCGCTGCAGTTCAAGCGCATCGTTGAAATCGTGGTACAGGACGATGCCATACTTCAGGCCAGCCGCAGCAACTACCGTCTGTGCAAGGACCAGGGTCTGGAACTGCACCGCCGCGACATGCGCTAGCTTCCCACTCCGAGTGCAATCCGCTACGCCCTACCTTGATCGGAGGGCAGCGGGTATAATCGGCCGATTCTTTCAGATGCCAGCGAGCCTGACCCGGTTGCGAACCGGATACAGCGACTCCCAAGAATTCCAGAGACGCCAATCGTAATGGACAAGACTTACCAGCCCCACGACATCGAAAAATCCTGGTACAAAACCTGGGAAGAACGCAATTACTTCGCGCCCTCGGGTGAAGGCGATGCCTACAGCATCATGATTCCGCCGCCCAACGTCACCGGCAGCCTGCACATGGGCCACGCCTTCCAGCACACCATCATGGATGCGCTGACACGTTACCGTCGCATGCAGGGTCGCAACACCCTGTGGCAGGTGGGCACCGACCACGCCGGCATCGCCACCCAGATGGTGGTAGAACGCAAGCTGGCGGCCACGACCGGCGAAACCCGTTACGACCTGGGTCGCGATGCCTTTATCGATAAAGTGTGGGAATGGAAAGAAGAGTCCGGCGGCACCATCACCGAACAGATGCGCCGCCTGGGCAACTCGGTCGACTGGCCGAACGAACGTTTCACCATGGATGACGGCTTCTACAAGGCCGTGCAGGAAGTCTTTATCCGCCTGTACGACGACAAGCTGATCTACCGTGGCAAGCGCCTGGTCAACTGGGACCCGAAACTGCACACCGCCATCTCCGACCTTGAAGTGGAGAACCGCGAGGTCAAGGGCAAGATGTGGTACCTGCGCTACCCGCTGGCCGATGGCGCCACTACCCTGGATGGCAAGGATTACATCGTTGTGGGCACCACCCGCCCCGAAACCATGCTCGGCGACAGCGGCGTGGCGGTGAACCCGGCGGACAAGCGTTACCAGGCACTGATCGGCAAGTTCGTTGAGCTGCCCCTGGTCGGCCGCCGTATCCCCATCGTGGCCGACGACTACGCCAATATGGAAAAGGGTACCGGTTGCGTCAAGATCACTCCGGCCCACGACTTCAACGACAACGAAGTTGGCAAGCGTCAGAAGCTGCCGCTGATCAACATCCTCACCCTCAACGCCGATGTCCGCGACCAGGCCCAAGTGTTCAACTCGGACGGCAGCGTCAACACCGACGTCGACACTGCCCTGCCGGCCAAGTACCAGGGCATGGAACGCTTTGCGGCACGCAAGCAGATAGTCGCTGATTTTGAAGAACTGGGCCTGCTGGAGAAAATCGAAGAAAACGCCATGACCGTGCCCTACGGCGATCGCGGCGGCGTTGTTATCGAGCCCATGCTCACCGACCAGTGGTTCTGCGATGCCAAAACCCTGGCCAAACCCGCCATCGAAGCGGTGGAAAACGGCGATATCAAGTTCGTGCCCAAGCAGTACGAAAACATGTACTTCTCCTGGATGCGCGACATTCAGGACTGGTGCATTTCCCGCCAGCTGTGGTGGGGCCACCGCATTCCCGCCTGGTACGACAACGCCGGCAACGTCTACGTCTCCAACTCGGCGGCCGGTGCACGGGAAAAGTACAATCTGGCAGCGGACCTTGAACTGCACCAGGACAACGACGTACTGGACACCTGGTTCAGCTCCGCGCTCTGGACTTTCGGCACTCTGGGCTGGCCCGAGAACACCGAACGCCTGAAAACCTTCCACCCCACCGACACCCTGGTGACGGGTTTTGACATCATCTTCTTCTGGGTCGCGCGCATGATCATGATGACCATGCACCTGATCAAGGATGAAGACGGCAAGCCCCAGGTGCCGTTCAAGACCGTCTACGTCACCGGCCTGATCCGCGACGAGAGCGGCGACAAGATGTCCAAGTCCAAGGGCAACGTGCTCGACCCGCTGGACATGATCGACGGCATAGGCCTGCCCGAGCTGCTGGAAAAACGCTGCGGCAACATGATGCAGCCCCAGCAGGCCGAGAAAATCGGCAAGCGCACCGAGAAGCAGTTCCCCGAAGGCATCTCCGCCCACGGCACCGACGCCCTGCGTTTCACCCTGGCGGCACTGGCCTCCACCGGGCGTGATATCAACTGGGACATGAAGCGCCTCGAAGGTTACCGCAACTTCTGCAACAAGATCTGGAACGCTGCGCGCTACGTGCTGATGAACACCGAAGACCAGGACTGCGGCCAGAGCGGTAACGCTGTCGACCTGTCGCTGGCGGATCGCTGGATCATCAGCTCGCTGCAACGCACCGAAGCCACAGTGACTAAGCAGCTGGACGACTACCGTTTCGACCTGGCCGCCCAGACCATCTACGACTTCATCTGGAACCAGTACTGCGACTGGTATCTGGAGCTGTCCAAACCGGTTCTGTGGGATGAAAATGCATCGCCAGAAGCCCTGCGCGGCACCCGCCGCACCCTGGTGCGCGTACTCGAAGCCGTGCTGCGACTGGCCCACCCGCTGATGCCCTACATCACCGAGGAAATCTGGCAGTCCATCAAGACCCTGGCCGGCACCCAAGGCGACACCATCATGCTGCAGCCCTACCCCGCGGCTGAAGACAGCAAGATCGATACCCAGGCCGAAGCCGATATCGAATGGCTGCAGGGCGTGATCACCGGCATCCGCAACATTCGCGGCGAAATGAAGATTCCGCCGTCCAGGGATCTGGATGTGCTCTTCACCAACGGCAGCGAAGAAGACCAGCGCCGCCTGGCTGACAACGCCTCCTTCCTGAAGAAACTGGCCAAACTCAGCTCCATCACCTGGCTCAACCCCGACGACGACGTGCCCATGGCCGCCACACAGCTGGTCGGCGATATGGAGGTGCTGGTGCCCATGGCCGGCCTGATCGACAAGGATGCGGAACTTGCCCGTCTGCAGAAGGAACTCGACCGTCTGCAGGGCGAGATCAAGCGGGTTGTCGGCAAGCTGTCCAACGCCAAGTTCGTCGCCAACGCACCGGACGAGGTCGTCGCCAAGGAACGGGAAAAGATCGCCGAGTCCCAGTCCGCCTTCGACAAGCTGAGCGAGCAGTACGCCAAGATCGAAGCGCTGTGAGCCAGCGGTAGGCGATAAGCTGTAAGCCGTAAGCAACAAAAAGCCCGCGCTCCGGATGGAGCGCGGGCTTTTTTGTGCCGCCCTTTTACCGAACATGTCGAGCATCGAGTAGGTGGGCAATCACTCTACTGGCAACTGGAGCAATGAATTATACTGGCGGCTCAGCAGCCCGCATCGCCCTCTATCCCCGGAACCCTTATGCGCTCACTCCCTCCCCTGACAGCACTGCGTGTTTTTGAAACAACGGGGAAGTATCTGAGCTTTACCCATGCGGCCAGGCAGCTGCATGTGACCCAGAGCGCCGTCAGTCGGCAGGTCAAGCAGCTGGAGGACTACCTGGGCGTACCCCTCTTTGTGCGCCTGCACCACAAGCTGGAGCTGACCGACGCCGGGCAACAGCTGCTTGCCAAGCTGGAACAGGCCTTTAACCTGATGGAAGTGGCGGTACAGGAATTACGCGACCCGAACCAGCGCCAGAAACTGAACCTGCTTGTTCCCCCGACCTTCGCCACGCGCTGGCTCGCGCCTCGCCTGGCCAGTTTTCACAGCAGCTTTCCAGAGCTGGAGCTGTCGATTCACAACAGCGCAAGCGAACACAGCCTCTTCGACTGCAGCATCCGCTTTGGCCACACGGCCAAACCCAGTCACTACAGTGAACTGCTTATGCTGGAGCAGCATCTCGCGGTCTGCGCCCCCGATATGATGGATAAGGCGCAACAGCTGGCCAAGTCCAACGCCAGCCTGCTGCATATCCTGGATCAGGGGGAGCGGCTTCCCGTATGGGAAAACTGGCTGCAGGCCGCCGGGATGAGCGATCAGGTCGATGTCAGCCGTGGCATGGAGTTCAGCACCCTCGATCAGGTTATCAACGCCGCCATTAACGGAGCCGGCTTTGCCATCATCGACCGGCATATGATTACCCGCGAATTGAAATCCGGCACTCTGGTCGCCTTTAGTGACATAGAGGTCAGCGGCCCCTGCGGTTACTGGCTGGACATCAACGCAGAAAGACAGGGGCTGGCCAAGGTGATTCGCTTTAGCGAATGGCTGCGCGAAGTCACCGCAGAGTCGCCAACCCAGGCTCATTGAGCCCGACCGTCGTCCGCAAGACTAAAGCTGCCACCCTTTCACCGCTCAAAAAAAAGCCCCGCAACAGCGGGGCCAAAATAGACAGCGGGTGCAACACTTAACACTTGAGCAGGATGCTTGAGCAAGGCTTTGCAATCAGCCGGTAAAGGGTGCCATGGCCTGACGCGCAGTACGGGCGATACGCTTGCCGGACGTGTAATCATTGATCAGATCACAGGGGGTGTAGTTGCGCTCCAGCTCGTAGAGTTCTTCGGCGCTGAGCTGCATTTCCAGCGCCGCCAGTGCGCTGTCAAACTGCGCTGTGGTATCGGCACCCACCAGCATTGACGAAACCTCGCGCTTGTTCAGTACCCAGGCCTGGGCGACCTGCGCCGGCAGGCAACCACGGGCATCGGCCACCTTGGCCACCGAATGGGCGATATCCCTTGAGGCCTGATCGTTATACATCTCGGCCGTAAAGAAATCCGTCTTGTTACGGGTCGATTGCAGATCACTGGTCAGAATACCGCGGGCCAGCGGGCTGAACACAGAAACGCCTATGCCCTGATCCATGCAGAACGGAATCATTTCCCGCTCTTCTTCACGGTAGGCACAGTTAAGCTGCAGCTGCATATTGATCGGGCGTGCCCAGCCGTTCTTGTCACAGACCTGCAGGATTTTTGCCAGCTGCCAGGTATACATGGTGGACACGCCTATATAACGCGCCTTGCCTGCCAGCACTATATCGTTCAGCGCCCCCATGGTTTCTTCCAGCGGAGTCTCGGTATCGAAATAGTGCAGCATATAGATATCGACATAATCCATGCCCATACGCTGGAGCGAGTTGTCGATGGCGTTGAAGATGTTCTTGCGCGAGTGACCCTGAGCATTCACATCATCGCTCATGGCATAGCCCACCTTGGTGGTGATAACCATGTCGTCGCGACGACCGATACGGCGCAACACATTGCACACCACTTCTTCACCGGCCCCGATGGAGTAAAAATCCGCCAGGTCAATAAAGTTGACGCCGTTATCCAGCGCGTGGCGAATAATGGGTTCGCTCTCCTTCTCGTCGAAGATCCAGGGCTTCCATTCTTTGGACCCCATATTCATGGTACCCAGACAAAGGCGGGAGACCTTCAGGCCAGACTGGCCAAGACGTACATATTGCATGTGAACCCCTCAAATATTAAATCAGAGCCGGCAGCCACCGGCTCATCCTTGCAACGAAATTGCGTTACGATCCGGCGCCTCGGGCAACGAACCGCAGTGAATAAGAGTGCTCAGACAGCGGCAGGCTTGGCCAGCGGCCGTGCCAGCGCGGTGGTGTGCTCCACGCCCAGGGCGTCAGACTTGAGCTCCACGGTCCGGCCGTTAATCTCAACCCGGGCCGCCAGTTTTAACAGTGCAAAGGCCGCTCCGATGACAATCAGCATGCCGGGCACCCCTGAGAGGTTAAACAGCATCTTGATGGCATCGACGCCGATATAACTGGCACTGATCCAGGCCACGAAACCGATAGCGCTGCCCCAGCACACCTTGATCCACAAAGGCGAAGTCAGATTCTGCGCATCGACACCCTTGATACAGAGACCGCCGATGGCATCGGTATTGGAGTCCGCCGCGGTAATGAAGGTAATCAGGCAGGCAAAGATAAACAGGCCGCTGAGTAACGTGCTGCCGGGCAGCTGATCAAACAGCACATAGATCACCGCCGCAAAGCCGCTTTCCTGATACGCGGCGTACATGATCCCGCCCTGGGTCGTATCAAAGAACAGGGACGAGCCACTGAAGATGCTGAACCAGAGGAAGCCGAACGCCGAGGGCAACAGCAGGTTAACGATAATGAACTGTCGCACCGTATAGCCACGGGCTATCTTGCCCAGGAACAAGCAACTCAGCGGCGCCCAGGCAAACCAGCTGGCAAAGAATGCAACCGTCCACCAGCCTGGCCATTGATCGTTACCAGACGCACCCGTGACCAGATTGCGGGCAAAGAAATCAGACAGGTATACCCCAAGCGACTCAACGCCCAGTGACAGAATAAACGCGGTAGGACCGACGATAAAAATAAACAGGGCGCCGGTGAAATACAGCCAGGTATTAATACGCGCCAGCGTCTGAATGCCGCGGTGCAGGCCTGAAGCGGCGGAGATAATGGCAGAACCGATAATGCTGATCGCGATGATGCCATACACCAGCGAACTCTTTTCGATCCCCAGCACCGACTCCAGACCATCGCCAATAACCAGCAGACCCGACGTCAGGGTTGCCGCCATTCCCAGCACCACCGAGAACAGCGCCAGGCCATCGATCACCTGACCGCCGACACCATCCACCCAGCGTCCCAATAACGGGCGCAGCATGGAACCGATAGAGAAACTCAGCTTCAGGTTATGGAACGCCAGCGCAAAGGCCAGCCCTGCGACTGTATAAATGCTGTAGGGCGTGATGGTCCAGTGCACGAAGGTGGTGGACATGGCAAAGCGCATCGCTTCCGGGCTTTGCGCACTAATGCCCAGGGACTGAGGCGGCTCGTAGTAATGCAGAATGGGTTCAGCCACCGACCAGAACAGAATTCCCATGGCGATAACGGTGGTCAGGGATACGGCAAACCAGCGGAACGGGCTCAGCATAGGGCTGGCGCTTTCGCCGCCGATACGCACCCGGCCAATTGGTGCAAAAAAAGCATAGGCGGCCACAAAAACCATCGACAGGGCGCTGAGGTTAAAGAGCCAGGACAGATTGGTAATAATCAAATCATTGAGGGCCGAAGTGGCGGCAATGAAATTCTTCTCATCCATAATCGTATAGATGATCGTCAGGGCCAGACATATGAATGCGGGCCAGAACGTTATTGGTCGGATATTTTTCATATCTCCCCCGAGTTATTGTTGTAGGTCAGAGAGGCTGACGTCCGGTACTTTTTTGAATCGTGGCCATATTGGCGCAACCGCTGCCGAAACAAAAATGACATAAACGCCTGTCACCATGACAAAATGTAATCATCAAAAGCACGCTGGCATTGCAGTACATTTGGCCCGGCTGCTATCACCGTGCCGGATAAAGCGCGCATGACTCAGCCGCACTCAGTTGAATCCCTACAGCCGGTTTACCGGACTATAATGCCGGGCCCTGATGGGGCGCCGAAGCGCCCTTTCAACTCCGGCTTCAGGCGTCGCCGAAATAAACCCAGACGCACTTGGTCTTGGTGTAGGACGACAGCGAGTGGATCGCCATTTCCTTGCCCCAGCCGCTCTGCTTGAAGCCACCGAAGGGGCTGCTAAGCCCGTAGCAGCCATAACGGTTAATAAACAGCATGCCGGCGTCAATCTGTTCCGCCACACGATGGGCACGGCCAACATTGGCGGTATAGATGCCTGCGGCCAGACCAAAGGCCGTACCGTTGGCCATGGCGACCGCTTCTTCAGTGGTATGGAATCTTGTACAGCACAGCACCGGCCCAAAGATCTCTTCCTGGGCGATACGCGCGTTTTGATCCACATTGGAAAAGATCGTCGGGCGAATAAAGTAGCCGTTGGCGTTTTCACCTTCGGTATCCGCATAACCGCCGGCCACCAGCTCGGCTTCCGTTTTGCCGATCTCGATGTAATCCATGATCTTGTTGAACTGGGCTTCATTGCACTGCGGACCCTGCGTAACGCCGGCATCGAACGGGTTACCACATTTCACCGCATTGGCTTTTTCAATCAGTGCCGCGAGCACCTGGTCGTAGAGGCTGTCGTGGATCAGGAAACGGGTCGGCTCGGAACACTTCTCGCCCTTGTGGGAGAACATCACGGTGAAGGCGCGGTCGATGGCACCTTCAAGATCAGGCGTATCTTCAAAGAAGATGCAGGGGGACTTGCCACCCAGTTCCAGCGTTGTCGCCTTCAGGTTTGATCCGCCGGAGTTCTGTACAATCTTGCGCCCCACACCGGTGCTGCCGGTAAAGGAGATCTTGTGCACGTTATCGCTCAGGGTCAGCTGATTCGCCATCTTGCCGTCTGTCAGCAGCATGTTGATCACGCCTTTGGGGAAGCTAAGGTGACGATCAATCAGCTCCATCAGATAAATCACCGTCAGCGGCGTATATTCGGAAGGCTTGATAATAACGGTATTGCCCATGGCCAGCGCCGGCGCTATTTTCAGGCTCGCCTGGTACAGCGGGAAGTTCCACGGCGCGATCAGGCCGCATACGCCCACGGGTTCTTTCAGGGTGTAGTTCAGGAAACCATCATCCACCGGTGAGGTTTCGCCGTAATACTTGTCGGTCCAGCCGGCGTAGTAATCGAAGATATCCGCACAGGTCGGAATGTCATCCGCCATGGATTCTGTAAACAGCTTGCCGTTGGCCAGGGTTTCCAGCACCGCCAGCTTTTCGGTATTTTCACGAATCAGGCTGGCAATCTGACGCAGCATGTTGGCGCGCTGCGTGCGGCTGACCTTAGACCAGACACCGTCCAGGTGACGCTCATGGGCCACTTGCGCGGTGTACTCAATCTGCTCGGCATCGGCCATGGCAAAGGCGCACAGCGTCTGGCGATTCGCAGGATTGCTGACGACCCAGCTGTCCTGGCTCGCACCGGCCACCCATTGTCCGTCGATATACTGATGTTTAGCCTGTTGCAGCCAGTCATTGGCCCAGGACAGGGGAATGCTTTTTGTAGTGTCCATCTGATGCTCCGCTTAGCACTATCGATCGTTTAGAGGCTCGGTCGAGCAGCTCCCGCCAGAGTGGCCGGGAGAGTCGCAAATCAGAGGCATCAGGACCCGCCCTGCGGTGTCTGTCGATACCCCTTATCGTTGCAAAGGAGCATAAAAGTGAGGGGGATTAAGCACAATTGA
Source organism: Marinobacterium profundum (assembly GCF_001528745.1). Classification (GTDB taxonomy): domain Bacteria; phylum Pseudomonadota; class Gammaproteobacteria; order Pseudomonadales; family Balneatricaceae; genus Marinobacterium_A; species Marinobacterium_A profundum. The sequence goes on from NZ_BCNS01000080.1 coordinate 112,421, forward strand.
CATTAGGGTATGCCAGGCTGCAAAAAACTCATCCTTGCAGCCGACCCCAGGCCCAGGCCCACGACTGCCCTATTCATCAAGGTGCTGGCGAATCAGCTCCAGGTCGCCGCCGGCTTCCTTATAAATGCGGGAGGCATATGAATAGCCACGGGCCTTCTTGAGGCGCATAACGGTGGGAATCAGGCTATTAACATTCGCAGCGTTGCGCTCAATATTGGGTTCGATCCCGTGCAGACAATGCTGCGTAAAGGCGCTAATACCGCTTTCAAGGCAGGACATGCTATCGAGCAGGTTGTTGATCACGATGGACTGCCAGGGCGTGTAATCCAGCTCCCCGTGGTCGTGGGTCATCTGCACCGAATAGCAGCGACCACAGGCCTGCATGCAGCACTGCACCAGGTACTCGGCGATGGTCGGATTAACCTTGCCCGGCATGGCCGAGGAGCCCGGCTGCACCGCGGGCAACGAGATTTCACCGAAACCGGTCTGAGGCCCGGAGGCCATCAGCCTGAAATCCTTGGCGATCTTTAACAAAGCCCGGGATAGCTGATCCAGCCCGGCTGAAACGCGTATCAGCTTGTCGTGATTCTGCGAACTGTCGAACAGGTTGTCATTGTGCACAAAGCGCTCGCTTGCCATCAGCCGATTCAGCTGTGCGATGCAGCGCTCGAAAAATGCCTCCGAACTATCGCCCCGCCGGCCAATAATATTACCCCCCAGATTGACCGCATAAAGCGCATCCACATCCGCTTTCAGGCGCCTGCAATTGCGCTTCACCAGGGAGGAATAACCACCGAACATATCTGCAAAACTGATTTCAACGGCATCCTGCAAACAGGTACGGGATATTTTCAGCACCTGCTGCCACCGCAGCGCCTGTGCATCCAAAGTCTCGGCCAGGTGACCCAGCGCCGCTTCCAGCGCTTGCCATTGACTCATCACCGCCAGATGACAGGCCGTGCTCAGCGCATCACTGGTGGAGTTGTTCAGGTTCACATGATCATTGGGGTGAATGGGAGCGTAGGTCCCAAGCGGCTGGCCGAATGCATTGAGGTTGGCCAGGTTGGCGATGACCTCGTTGACATTCATGTTGCTGGATATGCCCCCGCCACCGTGAAAGGCATGCACCGGGAAGTACTCAGGCGGACTCTGTTCAAGCAGCAGGTCTATGGCGTCGACGATCGCCTGACCCAGTTCAGGCTCCAGTTCACCGGTGAGCATATTGGTTCGCGCGGCCACCTTTTTAACCTGTAGCAACCCCCGCAGCAATTCAGGATAAGCAGAGAGTGGTTTCTCTCCATTTAGCGGGTACAGGTTGATGGCCCGCTGGGTTTGCACGCCAAAAAGTGCGCTGGCAGGCACCTCAAGTTCGCCGATAAGGTCATGCTCGATACGAAGGCTGTGACTCGTCATAGTGTTTTACTGTCCTGAATAAAACGAAAGAACCTCGCCTTATCAGAAACAAATACGACTATCGCGGCAAACTACAATTTTGCAGCCAGCCATGCAAAAAAGTCACAGGCGATACACCCCTGCAAATGCGCCAGGATCGGAGCTATCTGAATGATGATTTGTGATTCGTGATTCGTGATTCGTGATTCGTGATCAGCAGGCGGTAAAAAGCCCGCTCTCCACAAGGAAAGCGGGCTTTTTGGTATCCATGCATGACAAGGTCATAGGCGGCCTAAAGCCTGAACTTTAGCCGGCGCCGGCGCTATCCTGACCTGCCACCCAAGCCCACGACTGGACAACTACACGAGCACAATCTGGGAGCGCATGCTGTAAAGCGCGAAGAGTACTTCCTCCTGTTCACGCTGCCCAATAGCATTTTTTTCGAGCGCCGCCAGTGCATCATCCAGCACCGCCATGAACTCCAGCGCGGAGATATTCATCCCCTTGTGTGCCGCCAGCATGTCTTTACCCTTATAGACATCGGGACCACCGGTACCTGCAATCAGGAAAGTCGCCGCCGCATTTTTTAGTGCGGGAATATCAGAATCAGCAAACCTTGTAGAAATAGCTTTATTTTTCAAATGATTATCGACGAGATCATGGGCTATTCGGGTAGCCCCTTCAATGCCGCCTAACCTGTCAAAAAGTAGATCGCTCATAATAGTGCCCCACTAGGCTCGGATGCTGCGCTTAGGTGCTATATTTTTGAAGCCCCTACAAACTAGCAGTGGTTAAACACCTTGAGAACTACAGAATCTGTAGTGGCTATATAACCCTGTACGAGCTGCAAAACTGGAGATTCAGCATGAAATCATACGGCCAGTTTTGCCCTTTGGCGCAGGCCACTCAGTTGCTGTGCGAACGCTGGACCTTGCTAATCGCCCGTGAATTACTCGCTGGCAGCTCCCGTTTCGGTGAGCTGCAAAAAGGCGTTCCGCTTATGTCGCCGACATTACTCTCAGCACGTCTCAAGACCATGCTCAAATCCGGAATCATAAAAATAGAGGGCGAAAAAGGCCATTACGACTACAGCCTGACCCCGGCCGGGCAGGAGCTGCGGCCTATTGTCGAGCTCCTCGGTGCCTGGGGACATCGCTGGAAGCGCTCCAGCCTGGATAGCGCCGACCTGGATGCAGGCCTGCTCATGTGGGATATGCGCCGTAGCGTCGATCCTGCGGTTTTCCCCACGCATCGAATAGTGATCGAATTTCAATACGACGATGCCCCCAAAGGGGCAAGAAATTGGTGGCTGGTGTGCGAAAACAATGAAATTGACCTCTGCCTGACTGACAATGGCTATGAAATCGACAACGTCATTAAATGTTCGCTCAAAACGATGACCGCCGTGTGGATATGTGAATACGGCTTTAACGACGCGGTTAAAAGAGGCGATATCAAGGTTATGGGGAATCCGGAGATTTCCAAAAAACTTCAAGACTGGCTTAGGTGCAGTCCCCTTGCGAAACTCGGATCGCTGGAAAAGCTGCCGGAACTGACCTGGAGGTCATCGACATGATCAGCCGCATATAAAAATATATGCTGCAATGATGCTCACCTAAAAAATCAGTTCATAATATTGCAACAAATAAAAATAATCGATGGAATATCACTCCGATACTTATCAAAGAAAAGCCTTGGATATAAATAATTTGTACTACAAAACGCACTCAAACGTGGCTGTCAGCCATATAGTGTCACTACAGCTTATCTGCCCTGCTTGAGCATCAAACTGCCACCCCATGCCTGTTCCAGCTCAGCAAGGTAACCTTTAAGCTGTTCAATAAATTGGGAAGCAAGGACGCTAGTTTCATTTTCCTTTAGATAGAGCAGACCAAAGGGCATAAAGCGTGCTGGTTCAAGCGGACGCAACGTCAAGCCCCTCAGATCCATTCCCTGAACCGCAAGCCGATCGATGATAGTAATGCCGCCGTGACTGCGTACAATCTGGCACGCCACCATGGAGGAAGCCGTTTCGATCTGGTACTGCGCTTCAAGGCCTGCGGCATTGAAGATGTCATCAACCTGCTGACGCAGCAACAAGCCCGGTAGCAGGCCCACCAATCGCTCACCCACCAGATCCGCGGCGCAAAGCTGCTCCTGTGCTGCCAAAGAATGAGTTTCAGGCAACAGTACTTCCGCCCGGATGTGATACAGGGTTTCGGTCACGATGGCGCTGTGCGTAACCGGCAAGGTAGCTATCGCAATATCGTAGCGCTTGCTGGCCAGCCACTTTTCCATATCTCGCCGGCTATGCGTATCCACGGAACAACGCACGGTCGGATGCCGCTGGCAAAAACGTGCGATCACCGGCGCGACCAGGCCTGCCGCCAGGCGGGGCATCGCTACGATACGCAGCTGACGCTGCTCTTGGTGCTTTATTTCTGCCACGATCTGCGGAATTTCGTCGAACCCTTCCAGAATCCGCCGCGCCTCGCGGTAGAACAACTCCCCCTGCTCCGTCAACACGAGCCTGCGCCGGTTGCGGCTGAACAAGATCAGTTTGAGCTCGCCCTCCAGCACCGAGATTAACCGGCTCACAGCAGGCTGGCTGAGACAAAGTTCACGGGCGGCAGCCGCCAGAGAGCCCGTCGTAACAACCAAACTAAATGCTCTCAACCCTTTGATATTCAATTGTCACCTTTTAAAAGATCAGAAAAGCGGAAGTATAAACAACTTATTTGCAATATTTAAATAACTTACCTTTTGCTAAGTTAAAAGCCTGTCCCGGCCCGGATCACTGCAACCACACAAAAAATAAAACTCGGAGCTAACAATGCAACTAACCTCCTTCTTCAAAAGCGCGGCTACACTGATAACCGCAACCTGCCTCAGCCTGAGTGCCGCAACAGCGGCCCAGGCAGATACCTTCCCCAGCCGCCCGATCAATCTTGTGGTTCCTTTCAATGCCGGTGGCGGTGTTGATGCCTATGCCCGTGCCCTGGCAGCCGGTGCCCGCGATCTTATTGACGTGCCAGTGGTTGTCGTCAACAAGCCAGGTGCCGGCGGCCTGACCGGCGCCCAGAGTGTCGCCACCGCACGCCCAGACGGCTATACCCTGCTGCTGACATCAGGCGGCTCTTTTCTGCTCAATACCATGCTTAACGCGTCCCCGGTGGATATGTTCGAGAACTTTCAGTTTGTCAGCCAGATAGGTCAGCTTTCCACCGCGCTGATGGTCCCTGCCAACAGCCCCTACAAAAGTGCCAATGAGCTCATCGCAGCACTGCAAGAAAATCCAGGCAAGCTGCGCTGGGCCCACTCAGGCCGTGGCGGCTTTCACTACATCGCAGGTCGTGCCTTTCTGGAAAGCAACAACCTGACCGCACAGGATGTTCCCTTCAAGGGCGGCAGCCCGGCCCGCGCCGCTCTGGCAGGCGCCCAGACCGACTTCGGGTTTATGGGTATCCAGCAGGCGCGGGGATTTGGTGAACTGATTCATCCGCTGGCACTGGTAGCCGATGAACGTGATGGCATCATGCAGGACATCCCCACTTTCAAGGAACTGAATATCCCCTTCGTCAATATCGGCTCACCGGTCGTCGTCATGGCCCCCACCAAAACAGCAGCCGACGTGGTTGCACAACTCAACCAGTATCTGGAACAGATCACGGCCACCACGACCTTTGCTGAACTGATTGAGAAACAGGGCACCGCGGCACTCTACGCGCAGCCAGCCGTAATTGAGCAAAAAATGCTGGATATGCGCACCGCCAGCACACCCGTCATCACCCAGCTGACAGGCCAGGTACAGTGAGCAGGGGCAGTTATTGCTGGACAGGTATCCTCGCCGGCGTAATTGGCCTGATTGCACTCTGGGCAAGCACCGGCATCCCGGATCCGGTAGCCGGTGAAATTGGTGCCAAGCTGTTTCCTCAGGCGGTAAGCGCAGCCCTGATACTGATCAGTACACTGCTGCTGTGGAACGCCCGCAGGCTGCCAGCCAGCGATGCGCCCAGAGACTGGATGCCGCAGTCATCAACACTCCATGTACTGCTGCTGGCCACCCTCGGGTTGACGTACGTCGGGCTCATTGAAGCCCTGGGCTATGCGCTGGCCACACTAATCGCCAGTACTGCCGTCTTCCTGCTGTTTGGTCATCGCCGGCCACAGCGGCTCCTGCTGATGGCAGTGCTGGCGACTGCCGCGTATTACCTGTGTTTTTTCGTCGGTCTGGGCGTATATGACCCGCCGGGCTCGGTGCTGGATATTCGTGCCCTGCTCAGCAACTAATCACAACAGAGACGCTATCTGATGGACATACTAGTTGGATTCGCGACGGTGCTTTCCGACCCCTGGATTCTGGTCGCAATTGCACTGGCTTCAATCGTTGGCGTCGTCATCGGCGCCACTCCCGGCCTTACGGCCGCTGCCGCCATCGCCATGCTGCTGCCAGTGACCTACCATGTGCCGCCGCTCTATGCCCTGGCTTTTCTCTACGTCATTGGCAAGTCAGGCCGCTTCGGCGGCTCTATCGCCGCCATTCTGTTCAATACTCCCGGCACATCCGCATCCGCCGCCACCCAGCTGGACGGCTATCCGCTCGCAGTCCAGGGCAAGGCCGGAAAAGCATTGAAAGTCGCCACAGTCTCATCGGTAATCGGCGATACCATTGGCGATCTGATACTGATTTTTGGCGTGGCCTATGTTGCCCAGCTGGCGCTCAAACTTGGCCCCCCCGAATACTTCGCCATATACGCCATGGCCTTTGTGGTGATCGGCAGTGTGATCGGAAAATCCATGCTCAAGGGCTTGGCCAGCTGCCTGCTGGGAATTCTGGTAGCCCTGATCGGCCTTGATAGTGTGTCCGGGTACGCACGCTTTACTTTTGACAGCTTTCAGCTGATGAACGGTATCGGCCTGGTGCCCGTCATGATCGGGATCTTTGTGCTCGGCGAGGTCTTTGCCCAGATGGACAGCATGAAAAGCGGACAGGATACCGTGCTGCACAGTACTGCGCCCCAGTCGGCTGAAGATAGCCAGCTGAGCTGGATGGAATACCGCCCCTGTTTACCTGTCGCTATTCGCAGCGCCTTTACCGGTGGCCTGATCGGCATGTTGCCAGGGCTCGGTTCAGCCGTCGCAGCCTTTGTTGCCTATGCCACGGAATTCCGTCGCGCGCGCAACCCGGAGCAATGGGGCAAGGGCGCACTGGAAGGCATAGCCGCCCCGGAATCCGCCAACAATGCCGTATCGGGCCCGAGCATGGTACCGTTGCTGACCCTCGGCGTTCCCGGTAGCACCATTGGTGCCATTCTGATGGGTGTTTTCCTCATCCACGGTATCGAGATCGGCCCCACCCTGTTTCTGACCTCCCGGGAACTGATTTTCAGCCTCTTTGCGACTGGGCTGCTGGGCATCTTCTGCTACGGCCTGATCGGCTACTTCGGCAGCGGCTTTGTTGGCCGCCTGATCATGCGGGTGCCGCCCAATATCATCTACCCGATGATATTCCTGACCGCCTTTGTTGCTGCCTATGCCAATCGTTCCAGCCTGTTTGATGTACTGGTGATGTGTGTCTTCGGGCTCGTCGGCTATGTGATGCGCAAGCTGGAACTGAGTACTGCGGCCTTCGTTATCGCTTTTGTGCTGGCCCGTGGCGCAGAAGAGTCACTGCGCCAGGCATTGCTGCTATCGGACAGCGGCGCCCTGGTGTTTTTCGAGCGTCCCGTCGCCCTGTTGTTCTTTGCCCTTGGGCTGGGAAGTGTCGGTTACCGCATGTATGGCCTCTACCGCGACAAGCGCAAAGCCGCGGCGCTGCACAAGACTACAGGCAACGCCGGGGAGAGCTGCTGATGCACAGTTCAATACTTGACTGGCAACTGTATGAGGGGTTGTTTACCACCCAGGCCATGCGCCATCTGTACAGCGAGGACAGCACCTTCGCCCACTGGCTACAGGTAGAGCAGGCACTGGCCCTGTGCCAGGCCGATCTCGGCATGATCCCCGCAGCCGCCGCCCGCGAGATTGCGGCACTGCGCCCCGAGCAGCTGGACCGCGTCGCGATTCAGCACGCCACGGCACAGGTGGGGCGCCCTATTGTCAGCCTGGTCAGCGAGATCAGCCAGCAGGTGAGCCCCGCCGCCACCGACTGGGTGCATTTCGGTGCCACAACCCAGGACATCATGGATACGGCGGCCATACTGCAGCTGCGCCAGGCACTGGATCTGCTGCAGGGACAACTGAACAGCACCGAGGCACAGCTACTGCGCCTCACTGAGCTGGGTCAGGATATGCCTATGGTCGGCCGTACCAACGGCCAGCATGCTCAGCCCATGACCTTTGGTCTCAAGGCTTCGGTCTGGTTGCAGGAATTCAGACGTCACCAGCAGCGCCTCGCGGAAGTCCGTCCAAGGGTTCTGAGCATTCAATTGGCCGGCGCCGTTGGCACTCTTTCGGCCATGGGCCAGCAGGGACCGCAACTGCGCAGCTCTCTGGCAGCACGCCTGGAGCTGGCAGACTGCACCGTACACTGGCAGAACGCCCGGGACAGCATGGCCGAAGTCATGCAGTTTATCGGTCTGGTCGCCACCAGTGTCAGCAAGGTAGGCAAGCAGCTCAACATGCTGGCCAGTACCGAAATCGCCGAAGTATACGAAGGCTATCAACAGGGGGCAGGCAAAAGCAGCGCCATGCCCCACAAGCGCAATCAACGTGGCTCCGAGTTTGCCGAAGCCCTCGGCCTGCTCGCCAGGCAGCGTGCCGGCGGCTGCTACGACCTGTGCATGCACGAACACGAACGCTCCGGCGGTGCCTGGATCATGGAGTGGGTCCTGATTCCCGAGACCCTGCTACTGGGCGCAGGCGCGTTGCAGGCCCTCAACACGACGCTGGAAAAACTGCAGCTGGATGACGAGCGCATGCGCCAAAACATGGCGCTAACCGGCGGCCTGATCTATTCAGAGCACCTGGTTAACGAGTTGGCGGCCACACTAGGTAAATGCGAGGCCAAACGCATCGTTGAACTCGCCTGTGCCAAAGCCCAGGATTCGGGCCAAAGTCTGTGGTCCGTGATAGAACGGCAGCCCGAATTTGTTGAGCTGCTAAACGTCAGGAAAATAGCGCCGTGAGTCATTGCTGCACAGCCACGGCGATACGCACTTATAGAAGCATGTCTGTATCAGGCCCTCGCGATAGCGCGCCTGCGGCGCAGTTTGTACAGCGAGTCTACGCTCAGCAGGATCAGCGCCAGCCAGATCAGGCCGAAGGTCACCAGCTTTTCCGGGCTCAGGGGTTCGTCGTAGACAAACACCGCCAGCAGGAACATGCCGCTGGGGCCTATGTACTGAAAGAACCCCAGTGCCGTCAGGCTGATACGGTTGGCCGCCGCGGCAAAGCACATCAGCGGTACCATGGTGATGGGCCCGGCGGCAAACAGCAGCAGGTTGGTCCAGGCCGGATTGGCCATCAGATCGCTGGTCGGGCTGGTTGTGAACAGCAGATATCCCACGGCCACTGGCAACAGCAGGCCGGTTTCCAGCGCCATACCGGTAAAGCTGTCGACTCCGAGCTTCTTGCGCACCAGACCATAGAACGCAAAGCTGAAGGCAACCACCAGCGCAATCCAGGGCAGACGGCCAAACTGCACCACTTCAAACACCACGGCCAGCAGGCACAGAATCGCCGCGATAGTGCGCACCCGGTCGAGCCGCTCGCGGAAGAACAGCATGCCCAGCAGAATATTGATCAGCGGGTTAACGTAATACCCCAGGCTCACATCCAGCATGTAGTTGTTGTTCACCGCCCAGATAAACACACCCCAATTGAGCCCAATCAGGGTGGTAGAGGCCATCAACGCCCAGCGCGCACGGCTGTTGCGCAGGGTTGCCATCAGCAGTTCGCGCTTGTTAAACAACGCAATCAGCCCCAGCGTGAGCAAAAAAGACCAAACAATGCGATGCGCCAGTATCTCGGGCGCGGCTATATGCTGCATCTGCTTGAAATAGACCGGCGCTATGCCCCAGATCGTATAGGCCGTGAGTGCGTAAATCACACCTTTGCGGGTACTCTCGTCCATAAGACTCTCGATTTGCACTACAGATTGTGTACGGAAAGATGCGCCAGTGTATCAGCTTATGGGGGCAACGCTAGGCTGTTTTGCCTACAGAAATAGCCGCCAAGGAATCGAGTTTCACTGGGCCAGCAGGACAGACAACAGATATATTCAGGCAGGTCGAAAGCGAATACAGCAGCAGGGAAGGAGCAGAAAAAAGGCCCCGGCATCATTGCAGCGCAATGAGTACCGGGGCCGTCTTTCGCGTCTATCACTTAAGGCTTAAAGTTTCAGGCTTCAGGCCGGTGTCAGCACCTGGGTAAAGAGGGACGCGTTCTCCAGATCCTTCAGGGTTACTGTCATGGCGCGGCTCTTGGGATCTATATCCACCTGGCCGAAAAACTGCAGCCCGGCAAAGGGCGACATATTGGGTTTTTCCGGTGCTTTCTGGTATTTCACCTGCAGGCCGAAGGTATCGTCCTGGGCATTGGGCCCGAAGGAACCGGCATTCAGGGGCCCGGACACAAACTCCCAGAAGGGCGAGAAGTCCTTCTCAGGCGCCTTGGCAGGATCATAGTAATGCGCGGCCGTGTAATGCACATCGGCGGTAAACCAGACCACGTTTTCGATACCGGCGGCCTTGATTTCCTTCAGCAGCCAGGCGATCTCCAGCTCGCGGCCACGGGCTTTACCGTTATCGCCGTTGGCCACGGCTTCCCAGTTGTCGCCATCCGCCACATGCAGGCCGATGGGCATGTCACAGAACACCGCTTTCCAGGTCGCCTTCGAGGCTTTGAGTTCATCCAGCAGCCACTGCAACTGATCCTGCCCCAGCAATACTGTATCGGCACCGGCGGCCACCTGCATGTTGGCGCTGTTAGGCCCGCGATAAGAGCGCAGATCCAGCATGAAACGATCCAGCAAGGGACCAAAGGGCAACGCCCGGTAGATACGATCACTGCCCTGGGGGCCTGTCTGGCGCAACGGTGCGTAATCGAAGAAGGCGCGGCTGGCCCGTGCCTGCAGCAGGCCCACACTCTTGACCTGATAGCGCTCATCGCCGGACAGGTCCTTGGAGGCCGAGTAGTTGTTCACAACCTCGTGATCATCCCACTGCCACAGCTGGGCCACCTGACTGTTGAAGTGGCGCACGTTCTCATCCAGCAGGTTGTAGCGATAGCGGCCACGGAACTCGTTCAGGGTTTCAGCCACCTTGCTGACTTCCGGTGTCACCAGATTTTTCCACAGCTTGCCATCTTCCACCTCGATGGACTCGGGGATGGGGCCGTCGGCATAGATGGTATCGCCGCTGTGAACGAAGAAGTCCGGCGCCTGATCCGCCATGGTGCGGTAGATTTTCATGCCACCAAATTCGGGGTTAATGCCAAACCCCTGCCCCGCCGTATCGCCGGACCAGAGAAAACGCACAGGTGCCGCCAGCAGTGGTGCTGTCATAAAACTGCCGTTAACCCAGTCAGACATTTTATCGTCTTCGGCATCGCGGTAGCCCACCCGTACAAAGATGCGCTCGCCGGCAGGCAGGCCAACGAGTTCGATCTGGCTGGTAAAGTCGCCTTGCGGCAGTGCCCAGGGGCCGCGCACAGCCACAGCATCGGAAAAGTCTTCACGGCGGGCCCACTCAACCCACATGCGTGCGGGCCGGTCGCTGCGCCCCCAGACGATGGCGCGGTCGCTCAGCACATCACCAATCTGAATACCCTGCTCCAGCAAAGGACGGGAATCCGCCGCGGACGCCTGGGCCGCGTTCATTAGCAAGCCACAACCGAACAGGGCCGAGCCCTGCAGAAAATTACGTCTTTTCATCTATCTGCCCTTGGGGTGCAAATCGATGAGAATAGGCCGCCTAGATGAACACCAGACAACAGGCAGATGAAGGTTTTTTGACTGAACGGTCAATCGATGACATTAACCGCAATCAGCTCAGGGCTGACAGGCGTCACTTTGGCTTTCGTTTTGGGTTTCAATTTGAGTGCGGCTGGTATCACAGGCCGACGACGCATCCGGCACGGCAAGGCTGAAGGCCGTTTGCAATTTGGGTTCAAGGTAGAGGCTATCCAGCTTCTGCGCTATGACTTCCCCAACAAAGATCTGTGGCTGCGAGGCGCTGATGTCCTCCTGCTGCTCCTTGTTGCTCACCCAGCTGTTGGCCAGATCGAATGCCTCAATAAAGCGCGGCTGCTGCGGCAGCGCCTGCTTGAAATAGGCGGTGCCAAAATAGGTGAAGTCGCTGTCGACACCACAGCCAAAGGAGGTTCTATCCGCCGCCGCCGCGGTAATCACCAGAGTTTCAGGGCTCTGCAGCGCCTCAATAAAGCCACCGGAAAAGCAGCTCGACACCAGAATTACGCGCCAGCGGATACCGGCATCATCTAGCGCCTGGCGTACCTGCTGCGGTGTCAGGTCATTCAGCTCGATGGCACCGAACTCCAGCGAAAAGCGATGATCGCGGCTGCCATGGGAGGTCATAAACAGAAAGAGCACATCCTCGGCTGTATCCATTTTCTGCGCCACGCCCCTTAACCCCTGGGCCAGATTAGGCCTGTTGGCCAACGGATACTGACTCACCCGGGCGGGATTATTGGCCAGTATCAAAGAGCGACCGGCGGTATCGTACTGGCGATCGAACTGCTCGCGTACATACTCCACTTCCTTGAGAAACACATCCTCCAGCCCAAAGCCCCCCAGCGCCAGCAGATACAGATCTGTCACCCCTGGACGCTGCGGCTGCAACGCCGCCAGGCTCTGCTGCATCAGGCCGGGCTGGGCATAGAAAACAGTTTCGACATCCAGCCTGGCCCTCGATGGCTGCGCCGCCTGCTCGGTGGCCTCATCGGTATACCAGAGCTCGGTGCGGGGCAGAACCCACAGGCTCGCCAGCAGCACCAGACTGTAAAAACCGCCGAGCACAAAGGCCCGCATTGGCCTGGCCCCGGCAAAGCCATGCAGCAGCCGTACCAGAACCCGCCATTGCCATAGCAACAGAACGACAAAGAGCCCCCAGACCAGGCTGCCCGACAGCATCAGGTACTGCTGGGCCTGCCACAGCAGTTGCGATACCAGGGTTATCCACAGGGCCGCACTGAGAAAGGCGACCAGCAGCGGCGCAAAACCCGCCCGCGCAGCACCCGCCAGTCGCGTTACCAACAGCAGCATAAACAGGTTCAGCAGCCAGCTGGCACCCAGATAGTTGAGCCCGTAAGCATCAAACCGCGCCGGCGCTTCAGTACTCAGGTAGCTGCCGCCCAGTTCCAGCCCGAGCAACAACATGCCCAGCATCAGACACTGCTCCAGCCCGCTGTGCAGATCGGCCGGTGCCGGCGTATGCCCCAGCGCCAGCTTGATACCGGCGCGCAAATTCAGCCCCAGGGCGCCAAAAAGCTCAGGCTGCGTTTGCGCAGGGGAATTTAGCGCTGCGGTATCGTCGGGCAAGGCGCCGTCGTCTTCCTGCGGATCAACGGCAGAAGCCTGTTCCGGCGTGGCCTGCACGGGCTGATCCCAGGCGTCGCGTGGTGAGTCGGTCATTACCCTGTTGCCTGTCCTGTTGACTGTATTGATGCGAATGGGGCCAGTGTTCGATGCAGTGTACGCCCAACCCCCTGGGCCTGGTCAGTGCCCCATCACACTGGGCACGGGCAATGAGCAAGAGGCAGGATCTACTACTCCAGTTTTTGCAGAATATTTTCCAGCGCCAGCAAGTCATCGACACTGAGCCGGCGCTCAAACTGCTGCTCAAGCACGGCGCCATACACCGGCCACATGCGCTGCAGCAACTCAGTACCCGCCGTGGTTATGCGCACAAGATTGCCACGGCCATCTTCAGCACAGGCATGGCGCTCCACCAGGCCTTCGCGCTGCAGGCGATCCACCAGGCGGGACAGGTTGTACTTCGTCAGCAAGGTCTGTGCACCAATTTCATACTGGCGCAGCTCTCCCCCCGGCGCGCGTTTTAGTTCCAGCAAAACATCGTACCAACCCAGGGGCGGCAGTTTTGCGGCCTTAAGCGCCTTTTGCACCTGGTCGATCAGCGTCGTTTCGGTGCGTACCAGCCGGGCCCAGGTCGTAACGGTATGTTCGCGCAGTCGTGGCTTCATGAAAACAAGTCTAGTCACATCCGGTTGCATCTACAACTATTAGGGCCTAGCATTAAATCAGGTTGCAACTGCAACCAAATAAACAGACGTACAGTTAACCCCAGCGGGAGACGAACCCATGAACAAGCCCATGAACGAACTCAGCTACAGCACTATTACTCGGGATGCCCTCAAGGCACGCCTGGATGCCGGCGAGGCGACGCTGATTGTCGAAGCCCTGCCTGCGCGCTACTACGACGCCGAACACCTGCCCGGCGCCATCAATCTGCCCCATGACGAAATCCGCCTGCTCGCCCCCAGCGCACTGCCCGACAAGGACGCCACTATAGTGGTGTACTGCGCCAGCACCGAATGCCAGAACTCCAGCATCGCCGCCCGCACCCTGGCCGCTGCGGGCTATAGCAAGGTGCTGGAGTTCGTTGAAGGCAAGCAAGGCTGGCTGGAAGCCGGTTATCCGATGGAGGCCTCAGCGGATTAAAGAGAAAGCGAGGGGCGAGGGGCGAGGGGCAGAAAAAAGGGGCTAGGGGCTAGATGCAAGAAAACAGCAAAAGCTGAAAGCTGAAAGCTGAAAGCTGAAAGCTGAAAGCTGAAAGCTGAAAGCTGAAAGCTGAAAGCTGAAAGCTGAAAGCTGAAAGCGACCTCAGGATGCATTGTAGATAACCGGCATCTTCCCCTTCCACTCGCGCCACAGGCTATCGTTGCTGGCCAGTTCCGACATCAGGTGCGCCACATTGATGCGGCTGCTATTGCCGGAATCAAAAATGGGATCCCGAATGGGTGACAGATGGAGATCATATGGAGTGACCTGATCTTCATCGGTCAGGCGGTCGGGGCGCACCGCCGCCCATTCAATATGGCGATCCGACTGACCCACCTCGGTACGCAGATAGTCCGCGGCCCTTTCGTTATCTAGATGGGGCGGCAACAACAGCCGCAGCAGCGCGATAACACACCTCTGGCCAAAGGAGGTTTTCTCCGCCAGATCACGATTCGAGTTGCCGCTGGTGTTCATCAGAATCAGCCGCACCGGCGCCGCAGTGCCATTCTGCCTGATCGCCTGGCACAGGGTGCGTACCGTATCCCGCACCAGCATGCGCGGCTGCCCGAATACGCCCTTGAAGGTCAGATTGTGCCCCAGGCACAGTGCCACCGCATCGCAGCCCTGAAGATGCTGCGCCATGTCTGCGACGTCAATATCGTGCACGCTAGCCTCGATCAGGCTGCAGCATGCGTGTTGCCGGATATCCTCAGGCAACGCATCGGCGGAGCGCACAATCGCCCTCACTCTGTTGCCCTGGTCCAACAACTGCGCCACCAGCAAGCGCCCCGTGGCACCGCTGGCACCAATCACCAAAACATTCATCCTTGTTCCCTCTGATCCCTGATCGAGCAACCCATTAATCAAGCCTGCTATATCGCGGTGCTCTTCTGATAGGTTACCCAGTGCGTTTTTTCGGCCAGCCGGTCAAAAAGGCCCCGCCCGCATTAATTATTCTCGGCGGTGACCCAACGAACAAAGGGCCAGCCCTGTAAGGTAGCCGCATCCTTGATATCCATACAGACTTCTGTCGTTTTGAGCTCAGGTGACGCGACCAATGAGATAGATCACGACCTGAGCAAACACCCGCCTGAACGTACCAGCCTACTCGTCATTTGCACAGACGTAAGCCCAATTGCACGGGTCTGATCAGCTCTGCAGCTGGGGAAGATTGCGGTACAGGTCCAGCGCCTCGGGGTTGGCCAGCGCATCCAGGTTTTTCACTGGCCAGGCACCCGAATACCAAAACTGTTACTGTTTCATCCCACAGACACAGGCGCCCAGCCAGGGTTGAAATGAGCTCAGAGTTACAAATTAACAGTCCCGACGAGACTATGACTGACAGCGCCACACAGCACAGCCGCAACTTTTCTCTACCCTCCCTTGCCCTGTCCAGTGGTAGCGTCGAGGCGTTGAAATGGATCGCGCTGATTCTAATGACCGGGGATCACCTCAACCGCTTCCTGTTCAACGGCACTGTGCCGTTTCTGGCTGAACTCGGCCGCCTGGCCCTGCCGCTCTTCGTGTTTGTGCTGGCCTACAACCTGGCTCGCCCGGGCCAGTTTGAACGCGACAGCTACCCGCGCACTATGCAGCGCCTGGCGATAGTCGGTGCCCTTGCCTCTGCACCCTTCATCGCTCTGGGAGACCTGCAGCACGCCGGCTGGTGGCCGCTGAACATTCTATTTTCACTGCTGGTACTCACCGCCATCCTGTACCTGATCGAGCGCAACGACCGGCAAGCCGCCGCTGTGCTCTTTATGGTGGGCGGCAGCCTGATCGAATACAGCTGGCTGGGACTCAGCCTTGGTATCACCGTCTGGATCTACTGCAAAAGACCCTCAGTTCCCGCAGCAGCTGTGACCCTGCTCGCCTGCGCCGCCCTCTGGTTCAGCAATGGCAACTTCTGGGCCCTGGCCGCTGTACCCCTGATCCTGGGCGCCACACGCCTCAATCTGACGATCCCGCGCCTGCGCGGGTTCTTCTACGCCTACTACCCGCTGCACCTGGGACTGATCTGGCTGGTTCGTGATCTGGTGGGCGGCGCGGGGTGATTGGTGATTGGTGATTGGTGATTGGTGATTGGTGATTGGTGATTATTTTATCCCGCAATCGTGGGCATGGTGTTAAGCGACTGTGCGGCTCTTGCGCTTATAGCCTGCCGGACTGGAATAGCAGGGCCAAGTTTTTGCTTCAGTCGCAAACCTGAAGGGCATAAGGAAAAACTTGCCCTCCCGTGGCCACTTGACCCCGCGCCTACAAAAAACAGCCAAACTCAGGTGGTTCACTGTAGTTTGAGCCGGCCTCCTAGCGTGGTTCGCTACGCAGGCCTTGGAACACCGTGTAGCACATTACCAGCATGAGCACAGAGAATGGCAGTCCGGTTGCGGTTACACCCGCTTGAAGTGCCGACAAACCACCACCAATCAAGAGCACAATCGCAATCAAACCTTCGATAACACACCAGAAAATGCGCTGGGGCACCGGTGCATCAATTTTACCTCCAGCCGTAATTGTATCGACGACGAGTGATCCGGAATCCGACGAGGTAACGAAGAACACGAGCGCCAGAAAAATGGCTATCGTCGACGCTGTTTTGGTGAACGGCAATTCGTTGAGCATGCCGAAAAGAGAAAGCTCGGGTGAATAGCTATCGATCACATTGGCTTTCACCAGCGAGGTTTCCGGGCTGACGAGGATCTGATCAATCGCGATGCCACCGAATACACCCATCCAGAGAAAGATGATCATGGACGGGATCACCAATACACAGATGATGAATTCACGCACAGTGCGGCCACGCGAAACGCGGGCGATGAACATGCCGACAAAAGGCGCCCAAGATATCCACCACGCCCAGTAGAATGCAGTCCAGCCCTGGCGGTAGGCGTCATCCGTGCGGCCAAAGGGATTTGATAGCGGGATGATCTCCCGGGTGTAGGCGACAAGCCCTGTCCAGAAGCCGCTCAAACCCACCAGTGTCGGTCCGGCCAAGAGAACGAAGAGGAAGAAAAGTACCGCAATCCCCATGTTGATTTCAGAGAGGATTTTTACGCCGCCATCAAGGCCACGCCAAACCGAAACCAGGGCAACCGCCGTCACCAGAATGATGATAGTCACCTGAGCGTTGGTCGAGATTCCCAGTCCGAAAGCAAAGTTGAAACCTGCATTGGCCTGTTGTGCTCCCAGTCCCAAAGACGTTGCCAAACCGAAAAGAGTGGCAAAAACCGCAAGAATATCAATGATATGCCCCCACCAGCCCCAAACGCGATCGCCCAGAATCGGGTAAAAGCAGGAACGGATCGAGAATGGCAAACCCTTGTTGTAGGTAAAAAGAGAAAGCGCCAGAGCCATAATGGCGTAGACCGCCCAGCCGTGCAGACCCCAGTGATAAAAGGTTGCCGCCAGCCCCATTGCCCGCGCCGCCTCGACGTTTTCCCCGATAATGCTGCCGTCTGCAGCGATGGGTGAGGCAACGCCCAAGGGCCCCGAAACATTCATGTGATAAACGGGCTCAAGAACACCGAAGAACAAGAGCCCAATACCCATGCCAGCGGCGAAAAGCATCGCAAACCATTCGAGGTAGGAATACTCAGGCACGGCGTCTTTCCCGCCCAGCCTCACCTTCGATATGGGCATAAAAATCAACGCGATACAGAAAATCACGAAGAAATTCACGATGATCATGAAAAACCAGTCGAGCTTGGTGATCGTAAAGTCACGCACAGCCGCAAAGGTGGCTCCTGCCTGGTCCGGGAAAATCAATGTCAGGAGAACAAAACCGACGGCGGTCAATCCGGAAATAACGAATACCGGATTATGAATATCGAACCCGATCGGGCCAAGATTACCGTCTATATTGTCCTGCCCAACCGTGAAATCAGTTTCGATTTCGCCACTGTCAGGTGATGAGTCTGTCATTATTTTTCCTGTTTCCGGGTCTCGACCGAGCGGTTGCACGGCAGTGCCGACTTTCTTTTTGGATAGTGATGTAGCCTTACATGCACCCTTGAAGACTGAAATTATAGACAGCGGAGCAGGCCCTGCACCCGACACCCGTTCCTTGCGAAGTATCCGGCGGCGGCATCTATACTGTAATTTGCCTATTTTTCGGTTGGCCGGCTTCGTGCCAGCGGGACACCCTAAAGACTGTATGCGGGAGTTAAACATATGAGCACCGGTCTCTCCGATGCGTTGCGTATTCTGGTCCAATGGCAGTGCACGCCAAATCAGGCGCTCGCTATCCTGAAGCTGGATCCTGACCAGCCATTTCCCGAGATTCTCAGTGAGGAACAATGTGAGCGCATGACCTTCGTGCTCAATATCCATTCAGACCTTGGCACCATCTTCGACGCCCCCGAGGACCGGTCCGGTTACATGTCCAGCCCTCATGACGACCCCTATTAACCCGGCGGACAATTAGGCATAAATTGAGTATAATCCGTGCATGAAAAAAATAGACACACGGAAAGTCTCTTCTGAGCTTCAGCAACACAACCGCGACTTGGCTATCCGGTTGTTTCAGCAAGGTCACAAAAGGGCAGAAATCGCGGAGGTTCTGGGCTGTCTCTTATACCAATCTGACGCTGACGACGACTCCCTACCAGCAAATCCGGGCCTAGCCCTAAACACCCCAACAGAACTAACACAACCACC
>NZ_BCNS01000081.1 GCF_001528745.1 Marinobacterium profundum
TGTTTAATGTACCGTGTCGGACTTGACCGATCGTAGCGAGGGGAAGTCCGTTTTGAGCTCTTTTGAGGCGATAAATCGGCAGGATAGCCGATTTACACAGCGTAAGCTGCCCACCGGGCAAGCTACAGGGATGTAGCTTGTGAATAGTGGTTCTATCAAAGAGCAGACAAAAATGACCCCTCTTTACCAAAACCGGCTTTTCCGCAGTAGATAAGTGTTAAGTCCGACAGGCTGCTAGAAAGCCGCAGCGATAGGGCGCTGAGGCAGGAACTAAATAGAAGTCGCTAGTCTGCGCCTATTTAGGCCGGCTGTACCGCTGCGGTTGTCGGTTGCTGTTATGGCGCTTGTGTGTCTATGGGTTGTTAATGCGCCATTAAGTCATTGCGTGCCGGCTGGGTTTATTTGCAAGACTCCGGATTCACAGCCGTGGCGGCTATGCAGGCGGTGTGATATCCGGCAGCAATAGCGCTGTGGGCAGGCTTGCGTGCTGCGGGCGGGTATGCTGTAATGCTTGCGGTTTTGCTATTGCTTGGCCGTTGTAATAGGGATGTTTCTAACGCTTTTTTGGAAGCGAAACTGCGCCAGGCAAGGCCAAAGAATGTACAGGTTGACTTAACCTTTAGTGACAATTCGTATGTGACTATAAATAAAGTAGCCAGGTGGTAAGGAAAAGAAATGAAAAAAATCCTTTCACTGGTTTGAAATAATTAGAATTTATAGTACTTTCCTAGAAGCACTTAGGTGCACTAAGAAAAACTAGAGTACACAACTAGTAAGTTGAATCATTGAAGGGGAATGTTGATGAAAAAGTCACTGATCGCTCTGGCTATCGCCGGTGCCATGACTGCTCCGATCGTCGCTCAGGCCGATGCCACTCTGTACGGTGGTGTTGATACCCGTCTTCAGTTCGTAGAAGACAAAGACGCTAACCTGTACGTCGACAAGGCTGAAATCGGTGTTAAGGGTTCTTCCGACCTGGAAAACCTGGACGGCGTTAAAGCCACTTACCAGATCGAATTCCGTCTGGATGCCAACGGTAGCGATCCAATGGCGGCAAACGGCAGCAACGTTAGCGGCGACGTTATCATGCGTAAAGCCAACGTTGGCCTGGTTGGCAACTTCGGTATCGTTCAGGTGGGTCGTCAGAACCGTCTGACTGAAGCCGGTGAAGGCTATACCGATATCCTGATGGGTCAAACCAACAACCTGATGAACAATGACCGTGTCGGTAATGCTCTGACTTATGTCACACCGAAGATGGCGGGCTTTGAAGCCTATGCTCAGTTGATCGCTGATGGCGGCAATGATGATGCTGAAGAAGATGTTGACGGTTACACTGTTGGCTTCAACTACTCCATCATGGATCTGAGCCTGTCTGTTGGTTACTCCGAGCTGGATGGTAACTATCTTGATGGGACTGCTACTACTGGACTCGTAGAAGATGCAGATTTGCTGGTAGTCGGTGCCGGTTACAATATCGGTGACCTGACTCTGGGTGCTACCTATGAGAAAGCTGAACAGGGTTCGATGGAAGACGAAATGTACGCCCTGGCCGCGACTTACAAGATTGGCAATGCCAAGCTGAAAGGCGTCTACGGTGAAAACTTCAACGATGGCGGCGGTAACAACGACGAACAGGCATACGGCGTTCAGGCTGAATATGCTCTGGGCAAAAAAGCTGGCGTGAAAGCCGCTTACACTGTGCTGGATCCGGATAATGCCGCCAGCACCGACATTGTTACTATGAGCTACTACGTAAACTTCTAATCCGCCTGGCGTGATTGGTTGTACAGAAGGGTCCCCGCAAGGGGGCCCTTTTTCGTTTGGGCAATGCTCGCCGATAGGGCTGCGCGGCGGGGATACGGATCTGCATCTGGTTTACGCAGGTGCGAAATGCTATAAAGAGCCAATGTTTAGGCAGTGTTAAGTGAAGGAAGCATTGACGATGAAATCCTGCAAGGTTGCGATATTGAGTGCGGCGCTGATGAGTACGCCGCTGGTTGCGGCCGAACAAGGCGAAGGTGCATCAGTTGATCCATGGGAAGGTTTTAACCGGACTGTGTTTGAGTTTAACGATGTGCTGGATCGCTATGCCCTCAAACCTGTTGCTCAGGGTTATCAGTACGTAACGCCTGATCTGGTTGAGCGTGGTGTGTCGAATTTTTTTGGCAACCTGGGTGATGTGCGTACTCTGGTAAACAACGCCCTGCAGTTGAAGTTGCATGATGCCGCCAGCGATGTCGCGCGCATAACGCTTAACAGTACCTTTGGTCTTGCCGGTGTGCTGGATCTCGCAACGCCGCTGGGGCTGGAAAAGCACAGTGAAGATTTTGGTCAGACGCTGGGCTACTGGGGTGTGCCAAGCGGTAACTATCTGGTGCTGCCATTGTTTGGCCCCAGCACGCTGCGTGATGGTATGGCCCTGGTGCCGGACAGTTACCTGGACCCTGTGGGCGAAGTCGAGCATGTGCCGACGCGTAACAGCCTCTATGCCATGCGCCTGATCGATATGCGCGCCGAGCTGCTGGCGTCTGAAGGCTTGACCAGTGGAGATCGTTATCTTTTCATTCGCGATGCCTATCTGCAGCGCCGGGAATTTCAGGTGAATGATGGCCAGATCAATGCGCCTTTTGATGCGCAGGACTTCTGACCTTTGCGTTGCAACTTCAGGGCAATCGGCGTAGTGTGCAGGCACATGAACATGTGGCTTTTTCTACCGCAGGCTACTCTATGAGTCCCCCCTGCCACCGGATTCTGCTGGTGGAGTCCGATACTCAACTTATCGATCAAATCTTTGAACTCAGTGAGCAGGTCGAACCCTTTCGTCTGCAGATACTGAGAGCCTCTGATGCGTCGGCGCTTGAAAGTCTGCTGGATCATTACGAGTTTTCGCTGGCCGTGGTCAATGTGCAACGATTACCGGCGGATCTTCCTCTGCGCGACCTCTGTATTCGTTTGCACCCCAAGCCGGTTGTAGCGCTGGTGCCAGAGCTGGACGCTTCCTTCCTGCTCAGTGGCCTGCGTGCCGGCGCCAGTGACATTTACAGCTACCGTTGTCTGCAGTACGAAGCCCAGGCCTTTGTGGCGACATTGTCGCGCCTGCTGAGCCGTGCGGCGCAGCTTGAGGCTGCAAATCTCTACCGCGAGAGTCTGGAGCGCAGCCTTGATGAGCTGCGTTCTGACCAGATGGCGGCGCAGCAGGTACAGCAGAATCTGCTGCCGGCCAAGCTGCAAACCATCGGAGGTGTCAGCTTTGC
>NZ_BCNS01000082.1 GCF_001528745.1 Marinobacterium profundum
CCGTCCCTGGTACTGAGTGGCGACTTTGTTGATGTGGCGCCGCTGGACGATAATCTGACGCTATTTTACTTGGCGGATGTTTCAGGCCATGGTGCCTCGTCGGCGCTGGTGACTGTGCTGCTCAAGAACATGACCAATCGCGTGCTGCGCGCCCACCAACGAGATACGCCGCTGTCTGAGCTCTCGCCTGCCTCTACCCTCTATTTGCTGAACCGAGAGCTGCTTGATACGGGTCTGGGCAAGCACTTTACGATCTTTGCCGGGATCCTGGATGCACAAAATTCCACGCTCAAATATGCGGTGGGCGGCCATCATCCCATGCCGATTCTGAGCCAGTGGGGCGAGGCGCGCTTTCTGACCGGCCGGGGCATGCCGGTGGGTTTGTTTGATGAACCGTTTTTTGATGAGCATGAGCTGCATCTGGCCAACACGTTTTCACTGACTCTGTTCTCGGATGGTGTGCTGGAAGTCATGGTTGAAGACGGCTCGCTGGAAAAACGTGAGGAGCGGTTGCGCGCTCTGGTGGCTTCAGGTGTGGTGCAGCCTGATGACTTGCTGGACACTGTGTTGGGTACCGCCAGTTGTCCGGATGATATTGCTATTTTGACTTTGTTCCGGGACGCCGCTAATGCGTGAAGGCTCGATATTTTTTGCCCGCGAGGGTGACAGTTACGTTTTGAAGTTTGTGGGTGAGGTGCGCCTTACGCTCTGTACTACCCTTGATCGTCACTTGGAGCAGGTGCTGGCTGTTGGCGGTGTCAGGCATATTCTGATAGACCTTACCGAAACCGATAGCATTGACAGTACATCCCTGGGGCTTATCGCCAAGCTGGCGGTGGGGGCAAGTCGGTTGTCGCTGGAGGCGCCGACTCTGGTATCCACCAACGAAGATGTGACACGCATCCTCTTTACCATGGGTTTTGAGCGCATATTTTTGTTGCTGGATACCATGCCAACCAGTCTGGTTGATCTCAAACGCCTACCCTTTGTGCAGGAATCTGAAGCGGCGGTGCGTGATCGAATTATCGAAGCCCACAAGGTTTTGATGAGCCTGAATGAATCCAATCGAGATGCTTTTGTTGATCTGGTCTCGACGTTGGAGCGCCATCCCTGAGGTCGAGCAGAATGCCGGCGAGGCTTTTTAGGCATTTGTCCTATGGTATCTTTCGCTGCAGCCTCTAGAATTGGCTTTGTAAGTGAGGGCACAGGGATGCGGCGCAACGAAGGGATACGAACTCAATTACTCACTTCTCAAGGATAAGAGGGGTGACCGGCAAGGATGCTGGGCGAGGGCTCAATGGCAGGATGTCAAAGAGCCCTTTTTTATATCTGCTTTTTATATCTGCGGCTTTATTTATCTTTCCATTAAGCGCTGTGCAATAGTCTGATCAGCCCTGTTTTTAGGCTCACTTGCGTCTCGGGTTTAGTCTTTATCTGATGTTTCCAATGGCCTGGTGCTCGCCCGGTGTTCATCCTTGTCTGTCTGTCTGTCTGTCTGTTGCTGCCCGCCATCCATGGCAGGCAAAGTGCTTCAGAGTGCCAGCAGTAGTTGTTCGAGCTTGATCTGGTCTGCGGTAAAGTTGCGAATGCCTTCCGCCAGTTTTTCCGTCGCCATGGCATCTTCATTCATCTGCCAGCGGTAGCTGCTTTCTGTCAGTTTGGAGTTGGGCTCCTCACTGCGGGCGCTGCTAGGGCTAAGACGCTGTTCCAGCGGTGCCTGGGTGGCGTCCAGCTGCTGCATCAGCGCGGGGCTAATGGTGAGGCGGTCGCAGCCGGCCAGGGCCTGGATTTCGCCAATATTGCGAAAGCTTGCGCCCATGACAACGGTGCCGTAGTGGTGCTGTTTGTAATGATTGTAAATGCGTGTCACTGACACTACGCCTGGGTCTAGGTCGCCACCAAAATCGGTATCGGGTTGCTGGGCGCGGTGCCAGTCGAGGATGCGGCCGACAAAGGGGGATATCAGGAAAGCACCGGCGTCAGCGCAGGCCTGGGCCTGGGCGAAACCAAACAGCAGGGTGAGGTTGCAGTTAATGCCTTCGCGCTCAAGTACCTCGGCGGCGCGGATACCTTCCCAGGTGGAGGCGATCTTGATCAGGATGCGGTCGGCGCCAATGCCGGCTTCCTGGTACATGGCCATAAGCTTGCGGGCACGGGCGACGGTGGCATCGCTATCAAAGGACAGGCGGGCATCCACTTCGGTGGATACGCGTCCGGGTACCAGTTTGAGGATTTCCAGTCCGATCAGTACCGCCAGCTTGTCGGTCATGTTACCGAGCTGCTGCTGGTTGTCACCGCCAAGCCTCTGAGCCCAGCTGCGTGCCTGCTCCAGTAGCGGTTTATAGGCAGGGTTCTGGCCTGCCTTGAGCAGCAATGAGGGGTTGGTGGTGGCGTCGACGGGTTTGAACTGGCGTATCGCTTCGATATCGCCGGTATCTGCCACAACACTGGTGATGGCTTTCAGCTGTTCCAGTTGGCTTTGCATGCTCTGTGTGTCCTTTGTGGAAATGATTAGGCGGGTATCCGTTCCATTGCTTGCTTGAGCACTTCGGGGCCGGCACCGGGCTTGTGGGCATTCTCGCTCAGGTAGCGGCGGAATTGCTTGCCGCCGCGCTGGGCATGAAACAGGCCCAGAATATGGCGTGAAATATGCCCCAGGTTGACCCTCTCGCCGAGCTCCTGCTCGCTGTAACTGATCATTTGCTGCAATGCCTCTAGGCGACTGATGGCGTTGCCTGGCTCAGCGTAAAGGCGGCTGTCGACATCGGCCAGCAGGCTGTAGGGGTTCTGGTAGGCTTCGCGCCCAACCATCACGCCATCAACGTGCTCAAGGTGGGCGTCACATTCATCGAGAGTCTTGATGCCGCCGTTGATAATGATCTCAAGCTCTGGGAATGCCTGCTTGATCCGATAGACCCAGTCGTACTTTAGCGGCGGAACATGACGATTTTCCTTAGGGCTGAGGCCTTTGAGAATCGCCTTGCGCGCATGAATAATGAAAGTGCTGCAGCCTGAGGCGCGCACGACATCAACAAAGTGGTGCAGTTCTTCATAGCTGTCCATGTCGTCAATACCCAGGCGGTGCTTTACCGTAATGGGTATGGATACGGCACTTTGCATGCGTTCAAGGCATTCGGCCACCAGCTGTGGGTGCGCCATCAGGCAGGCGCCAATCATGTTGTTCTGCACCCGGTCGCTGGGGCAGCCAACATTGAGGTTCACCTCGTCGTATCCGTGGTCCTGCGCCATGCGGCTGCACAACGCTAGCGCTTCAGGATCGCTGCCGCCAAGCTGCAGCGCTATGGGGTGCTCCGCATTCTGATAGCGCAGGAAACGCTCGCTGTCGCCGTGAATCAAAGCACCTGTGGTAACCATTTCGGTGTACAGCAGCGCATTGCGGCTCAGCAGGCGATGAAAGTAACGACAGTGGCGGTCTGTCCAATCCATCATGGGCGCAACTGAAAAGCGACGGTTGGGCGTCTGACTGTTAATGCTGGGGGCTGGTTGGTGCTGGAGACTGCTGGGCATGTTGTACAACTGAGGTCTGTGTTCGGCGATGGAATTTGGCGGGCTCGATTATACACCAAGCGCGCAACTGCAGGCGACTGGTGAGGCTGGTGGCAAGTGGGAATCGGCCGGCACAAGGGGTGCGAGCATAAGTGAAAGCCGCTACTATTGGCGCCTGAATTTTGTGCAAGCGTCTGCGGTATCTGTAGTGGTGCCTCCTTGCTGCGGTTGTCGAACATCCCATGCTGCAATAAGTCACCAGGTTTCATTTGGTTATGTTGTTCTCACGTCTTTTTATCAGACCCTGGCATCGACTTCGCCGGTGCGCTTCGCTGTTTCGACGCTCCGCGCTGCTGCTCGCCTGGCTGCTGCTGATTCTGCTGGATCTGTTGTTGGTTCGCGATAGTGCCTGGCTGGTTGAAAACCTGTTCGGCAAGCGTTTTGCCGTGAACTTTGTCCTCAGTGCGCTGATTTTCTGGTTGCTGCTCTACTGTGTTCGTGGCTTGTTGTGGCGCAGGCCCTGGTTTGGCACTGTTGTGCTCGTGCTACTGGGCGCGACCTACTTTGCCCAGGCATCCTACTTCAATGTCTATGGCAAGTTTGTGACGGCGTTTGATCTTCGCTTTTTTGCCGCAGATCCGCTGCTGTCACTGCAGCTGGGGGTGCAAAGCGTGTCGTTGTGGCATTCGATGAGGGTAACGACGTCAGTGATGCTGATACTGGCCCTGGTGATGTCGCTTGACGCGCGGCCCTCGCTTCTGCGCCGTGGACTTAGTGCTGCGCTGGCCTTGCCGTTGTTTCTATTGATCGCATTGAACTGGTATGGCGCCTCTAGTTTTCAGGTGGCACCGGTCGCCTATTTTGGCAGTCTTGTCAGTGCGCTAGAGGTGCAGGTCAACACATTCGACCGGCCTGCTAAACCTGCACTCTTGCGCCGTGCCGCCAGACCCGGAGTGCCGAATATCATAATGGTGGTCGGCGAGTCCCTGAATCGGGACCATCTGGGCCTCTATGGCTACGGGCGGGACACGACGCCGCACCTGTCGGCGATGCTTGGGCGCGGCGAGATGCTGGCCATGCGCAATGCCGTGGGCGTATCGCCCCGCACCCTGACATCGGTGCCCTATATGCTCACCGGGCTGCAGGGGGTGGATCCCCATGGTGTTATCTATACCGTGCCCACGGTGTTCAATTATGCCAAGAGTGGTGGTTATCAGACGGCGCTTATAACGGCGCAGGATTTTCAGTGGCGTAATCTGGATCAGCTGTTTGTCGACGATGATCTGGATCACTATGAGCAGGGTGTGAATTTCAGCGCCGACGTGTCGGTATCCGTCGGTGCCGACGACCTGCAGGTGCTGGAACGGGGCATCCTGCCGTACTTAAGGCGTACAGCGGGACAGGCAGAGCCCTTTATGCTGGTGACCCAGATGAGTGGCAGTCATACGCCGTTTGGCGCCCAGGTGCCGGCGGCCTACAAGATGTATCTGCCGGAAGCTGGCCCCAATAGTGTGAATGCTTATGACAATACGGTGCGCTATGCGGATCTGTATCTGTCGAGGCTGGTGGAGGAAGCACGGCGGCTTGATCCCAATACCTGGGTGTTCTATGCCAGCGATCACGGTGAGCATGTGGACGACAAGGGGAGTCGCTTTCATTCCGACTTTATTCCTGAGGTGATCCGCAACCCGCTGCTGGTGTTTCCGCCCATTGGTCAGGCGGGTGCGATTAGGGCGTCGCTGGACGCACCTGTCAGTGCGGCGGATATAGTACCCAGCGTGCTGGAACTGATGGCGGTTAAGCCTGTCACTGAGCTGGGCGGTGTGAGTTTGCTGCATCCGATCGACCCGCAGCGCATGCGCGTCGTGACGGCCTATATGATTACGCTGCACAAGGATCCGCGGGCCGCGCTGGTGTTTCCTGATCAGTCGATCTATGACATTGATTTCAAACGTGGCAGTGTGAAATTAAGTGATGGTG
>NZ_BCNS01000083.1 GCF_001528745.1 Marinobacterium profundum
GAACTAGAATACGCACTTGAAATGCAAGCAGGAATATAATCAGCCTCTGCAAAATAAACTTCAGCAGGCATATGTAAATATTTAACATCAACATTGAACAATGAACTAATTTTATCGATTTTAACTATATCTTCGTCTCGATGAGGGACGTAAAAAACCCTTAATTTTTCACTATTATAAAACTCAAAAACTTTTTCCAAAAAACAAAGTTCATCTTTAAGAGAAACAATTTTAGCCTCACTGTATTTAGAACCAAAATGATAAGCAATGCTTGTATCTATTTTTTTATCTATTGACTTTTTTCTAAGAAAAGAGTAGTTGTTTTTTATAATTTCTGTTTCACTTTCCAGAAAATCAAAAGCGGTAAAAAGTTTTACTTTTTCGGCTGCAATTGTACCATTATAAAAAGAACTATAAATTAGATTATTTATAGTTTTTTTCAAAAAGCTACGACCCTCAATTATTGGCCAATAAATATTTTTAGATATATAATCCTTGTGAATACTTATTACTGCCGCGCCATCATCAACTAGAACTGCATTCAAAGGCCTCAAAATACATCTTATATAGTGCATCCACTCTGACCTAAAATCACCGATATAAACTGAGTCTATTGGATCTTTAAATCTACCTTCAATTTTCATGAGAAATTTAATGATAGAAACATGAAAAAAAAATTTACTACTTGACCATGCCGTAAATTCTATAATTTCCGCCCACTCGAATATTGAAATCGCATGCTTCATATGCTCATCATTAGACCGACGATAACCTGAGTATCGAACGATAATTATATTTCTTGCCTTTATATCTATTGCTGCAGCTTCACTAGCAGACAAAATCTGAAGCGGTGATTCCACAACAAAAATATTTATTTTCATAAATAAGCGATCCAATCGATTAACAATCGCCTAAAACATGTCGTCTTTTAAAGTAGAACTCTGCCAATTCAAAGTCTACTAACGTATCAACGTCAACCGAACTCTTATTATCCATCACATATGCATAGGACCCCTTATTATAAAGAGCACTCAGGTTCCCAACCAAACATCGGTCGATTATGTATATTGCCCCATTCAATCGATATGAAGACTCAAAATCCTGAGATCGTCTAATATTTTCATTTACAACAAACCCATCGAGACTATTATAAAGCCCTAGCTTATTACACAATTCAATAGGATATTCTAGCTTACAAACAGAGACAATAGCTTTCGCCTTTCTCTCTTTAAACATCCACCAGGCATCCCTGATGTGTCGAAAATTCCGTAATGGCGAGGTTGGTTGTAAGATGGTTATCGTTTCTATAGCCTTACTTTCATGCTTTTCTACATAATCAACCACATGACAAACCACGTCATTTGTAGTGGTTTCATCTCTTGCTAAAAATGACGGCCTAATAAAAGGCACATTAGCCCCAATATCAATAGCAATCTTAGCTATCTTATCACTGTCCGTACTGACTATAACTTTATCAAAAATTCCACTATCCAGCGCAGCCTCAACGCTCCAGACAATCATTGGCTTTCCAGCCAGTAATTTTATGTTTTTTCCCGGAAGGCGCTTACTGCCTCCTCTGGCAGGGATAATGGCAATATTCATCTAAATATAACCTCGAAATCCCGCTGGGCTTTTTGATAGTCATCAATACGCCCGATATCCAACCAATAGTCATGGCTTGTATATATCCCTACCTTTTTCAGCTGATCTATCCGCTGTTCCAACAGAGTCGGCATATCAATTTCTGTATTTTTTCTGACTGATGACACACACTCGGGGCTGAGTACATAGATACCGGTATTGATGCGGTGCCGGAAGGTGGGCTTTTCGACCATATTGGTGATTAACCCATTTTCACTTTCAATCACCCCAAATGGCACTTGGTGCTCAAGTTCGCGTACACACAGAGTAGCATCAAACTCGTTTAGTTCATGGTGCGCCAGCAAACGAATAAAATCCACCTTGGTGAGTACATCCCCATTCATCATGATCAATGGCAATTTGGGAAGTTTTTTAGGCAACGAACCTAAGGCGCCACCTGTGCCCAATGGAATTTCTTCATGAACATAGGTAATACTAACACCGAACTGACTACCATCACCAAAGTAATCGTGGATCTGCTCCGGTATGTAGTGGGTGGATATATAAAATTGATAAAAACCCTGCCCCGAAAAGCGCTCGATCAAGTGCGCCAACATGGGTTTTTCGCCAATCCGGAGCATGGGTTTGGGGCAGTGATCTGTCAACGGACGCAACCGGGTGCCAAAGCCGCCTGCCATAATGAATACTGGATTATCCCGCTTCATCGGCTGCAAGGCCTGTTGCAGGGTTTTCAAACCTATCAAATAGCCACTTTTATCGACAACGGGCAACGACAACAGATCATATTCCTCCAATATCTTCAAACACTGCTCGCGTGAATCGGTCACCTTAGTGGTTTTCGGCTGGGTGTTCATTACCCGGGCAACAGGGTCGTTCATATTGCAATCAATCAATAGGCCACGACGAATGTCACCGTCAGTTACGGTGCCCAACAAGTGTCCCTCATCATCACAGACCAGAGCGATACGCAATGCGCCTCGATCAATAACGCGCATAGCTTCACGTATCGAGTCAACCGGGCCCAAAACGATGCTTTTCCATTCTGTCATTGGAGCTCCTTAACTGATGATTCGGTTGCGTGCCGGTATCAAGGTTTGATGAGGAGGTACATCCCGCGCAATGGTGGTACCCGCCCCAATGACGGCATGATCACCAATATTCAGATTTTGGATGACATTGGCCCCAGTACCTATATGTACACAAATACCAGTAGTCACGCCACCGCTAAGGGAAGCACCAGGGGCCAGATGGTTATGAGGGCCAATGCAGCAGTCGTGCTCGACGATACAGCCGGTGTTTAACAAAGTATTGTCGCCAATACGCGCGCCTGCTTGAACGATAACACCTGCCATGATCTGCACCCCCTGGCCTAGTTCCACATAGCCGGAGAGGATGGCATGAGGTGAAATCACCGAGGTAAAAAGGTACCCCAGACTGGTAAAGCGCTCATATAATTTCCACTGCAGGTCCTTACTTGGTAACGAGCCAAGGCCATTAACCAAGTCCACTTCGTCAGGGTGGTATTTTTGCAACAGGACATCGTCGCTCCCAAGGCGCTTCAAGTTGTTCAACGGGCCTCTAGTTTTCATTGTATCCGGAGAAATAACGGCGATGAGAGTTCGACCTTGAGCACTCAGAATTTCAGCCAGCCCTGCAGCATGACCACCAGCACCGAGCATGACTAGGCGCTTAGCCACGGATAAATTCCCCCTCTTCGTAATCCCGGCCGGCGACGCAACCCAACAAGGCCCAGTATCGGTAGGGTGAAAGACCATCACCGGGGCGTTTTACCGTCAGGTTTGCTTTGGTAAAGAGCTCCCCGACCCGAATAGGAGACGCTGCTATCAGACTTTTACGGGCGACAGCCTTGTTCTTCAACTCAGAAGGCTGCGGCCCCTTGACGCCGTTGCCTAAAGCCAACTCCACACCACGAATTGCACGTACCATGGCAGCCAGCTCATCGGGTTCTAGCGAGGCCTTATGGTCCGGCCCATCCATGGTGTTATCAAGGGTAAAATGCTTCTCAATCACTTGTGCCCCAAGGGCTGCTGCAGCCACCGGAATTGTAATCCCGGCGCTATGATCTGAGTAACCGGGAATTAGCCCAAAAGATGTGGCCATGGTTTGCATCGCTCGAAGGTTAATTTCCTCCATTGGGGCCGGATACTCAGTTGTACAGTGCAAAAGTGTGACCTTGCGCTGCAGGGCTTCCCGACCAGCCTTGCTGGCGTAGGCTTCGTAAAACGCCATTTCACTTGGAACTGCCTCGGCCCCGCAGGTGAAACCAAACGCAATTACACCCAGCGCAGACTCCACCTCCGCCAGGGTAGCCATACCGGTCGAAACGATCAAATCACAGCCGGTTCTCGCGTGTTCTAGCACAAAGGGCGCGCTAGTCAGCTCGCCAGATGCAATTTTCAGGGTTGTTAGCCCAAGATCGTTCACCAAAAACTCTAGGCTTTCGGAATCAAACGCTGTCGAAAGAAACTCTATGCCTAACTTATTGCAGTACGCCGCCAAGGCTTTGTAGGTGCCATAATCCAGCTCCAAGCGACTGAGCATGGCGAACTGGGACTCTGACACTTCGGTGTTGCGGGCCTGATATTCCGCCTGGCGAGCTGCCCGGGTGGCCAATTTTTCGGCTTTGAACGTTTGAAATTTCACGATATCGGCGCCGGCGGTATAGGCTGCATCCACCAATTTAAAGGCCAAGTCAGCGCTACCATTATGATTCACACCAGCTTCGGCAATAATCTTCACCATATTTACACCACTTACTAAAGATCATAAAAACACTTGATTTTTGTCAACTCTACAGACTTGAGAATCTTTAGCATGGCTTCGCAAGTATTTCCTTGGCCATATGGATTCACCACTTGACGGAAACAAGCTCCAAGCGCAATTTTGAGTGTTTCGGTAATGGCAATCACATCGGCATCACAATGCAGTACGCTGCTTGCAGCTAGGCGGCCGCGTTGACGCGCACCAATATTCACAGTCGGCACACAAAAAGAGGGAACTTCAATAATGCCACTGGATGAATTACCCACCACCGCTGATGCGTGCTTCACCGCGCTCAGGTAACGCTGCTGTCCTAATGACGGTATTGCCAATACGCGTTTGGGACGCTCCCTGGCATAGGCTTCCAGCAACGGGATGATCACACGCCCACCATCGTCTGCGTTTGGGTAGGTCAGTATCACTTGATATGACGAGAAACAATCTAGTGCACGAAGTAATTGCTCAAAGGATGACTTGGCCGGCTCGGAAGCGAGCGTGACCGGATGATAGGTAACCAGAAAATAGGGGCGGTCAATCTTAAAATTTAGTGATGCTGACAACTCTTCTACCGACATCATTTCAGTGCGATGCAAGTAATCAAGCCCGATGGCCCCCACATTGCTTACCCGGCTGGGGTCCTCACCCAGTTGAATGACCCTGTTAGAATGCTCGACTGTTGACGTAAAATGCAGGAGGCTAAACTTCGTAATTGCATGCCGAATAGCGTCATCGTAAGCCCCTTCAGTGATCTCACCGCCATGAATATGAGCAATGGGTATACGTAAGATCATGGAGGCCTGTGCCGCTGCCAGCGCTTCGAACCTGTCCCCCAATATCACGACTACATCAGGATCCATTCGGGATAATGCATCCGCGAAACCTATAACTCCAAGGCCTATGCTTTTCGCCGTGCCTACCGCTGAATCGGATGACAACAGCATCTCGACTTTCTCGTTGATCCGAAAGCCATCCGCTTCTATCTGCCTGTAGGTCATACCAAATTCTGGTGACAGATGCATACCGGAAACCAGTAGCTGTAGCTCTAGTTCCGGATCATTTCGAATATCTTTCATCAACCAGTACAGCAACCCATATTCAGCCCGGGTACCAGTAAATACCGCAATTTTTCGCATTTTAAACCTCAGTCGGCGAACTGGGTAAATTAACCAATCGGGACTCAGCCCACTCAGAGTGGGTCAGCTCACCACGCAGCGCATCGGAAAACATCGGCAACCGGTGCATCAGCTGCCAGACCGGGCGTGTCATCACTCTCTGAGCGTTGGTACTCTCCAATAGGACATTACGACTCTCTAAATCGGGGCAGATTACGGTATTCAACCAGTAGTTCGAGCGGGCGTAGTCGGGCTCCCTTACAAAGCGGTACTCGCTGCCCTGGAAGAAACCAGCATAGCGTTCAGCCAACTTACGTTTATTCGCCAGTATTACTTCGAGCCGCTCCATCTGCGCACAGCCCAAAGCCGCGTTGAGGTTAGGCATACGGTAGTTAAAGCCAGGCTCGTCATGATAAAACTCATAAGGGTGCGCTACCTTGGCCGTAGTGGTTACATGTTTGCCCTTGGCTCCGTCTGCCTGCTCTTGGCACAGTAGCATGCCACCGCCGCCAGTCGTGATCACCTTGTTACCATTGAAGCTCAGGACACCGAAGCGGCCCAAAGTGCCAGTGTGCAGCCCCTTGTAAAAAGAGCCCAGGCTCTCCGCAGCGTCCTCAATCAGGCACAGACTCCATTGCCTACAAATGGCCAGCAATTCATCCAGCTGTGCCGGATGGCCGAAGGTGTGCATGGGCATCACCGCCTTGATGGCAGCGCCACTGGCCTTATGGCGGCAGGAACCGGCATCATCCAGTACGGCGTACTCTTTTAACCAGGCAGCCGTCTTATCAGGGCACAAACCGAAAGCAATAGGCTCGATATCAAGAAATACTGGATTCGCACCTATATGGTGCAAAGCATTACATGTGGCGACAAAAGTCAGCGCCTGGGTAATAACCAAATCCCCAGCCCGCACTCCAGCCAGGTGCAGGGCCGTGTGAAGAGCAGCTGTACCGTTAACAGTGGCCACCGCCCAACCAGCACCAGTATAAAACTTAACTTTCTGCTCAAACTCATCGACAAACTTGCCAACACTAGAGACAAACGTACTGTCAATGGTCTGGGCTAGATAGCCCTTCTCATTCCCCACGAAGCTTGGGGCATGCAGCGGAATAAAGTCGCTGCTAGCGTATGTATCACGAATAAAATCGATCAGTTTCTGATTTACCATAGATTCACATCTTGCTGTCGAGGTACTTTCCGGTTTCAATGTGTCCAAAGCCTGGGATCATTTTAAAGAATAGGTCGACAATAGCCTTTTTATCCCAAGCTTGATTACGTTTCATCGAGGTAATGCTGGCCTCGAAATGATCCAGTAAATCTACATTGAAGACAGGCTCATTCTTGATGATACCTATGTTCACGAAACGCTCCATTTTCAGAATTTCCTGCTCGGTAAAAAACTCCTCGAAGCTTTTCTCACCCGTGGTATCGCTACCAGTAAATATACATGGCCACTTTCCTTCTTCAGGTAAAGTTTTCACTAGCTCCCGAGCCTCATCTTCGCTACTGCACTCTAATGCATCTAGACCTTTTTGCTTTAAGTACTTAACTGCGATATCTGAAAAGGATAGAAGATTTAAATTCTTTTTAAACTTAGGAAAAAAAATATCACGATTTTCCCCAAAGATACAAGACATCAGACAAAGTTCCCCAGACTCAGAAGGAGTTAAGAAAAAACGTTTTACATCATTTGGTGCTGCGATAGGCTGCCGCTTTGTCAAACGCAGATTAAAACCATGAAGCAATGAACCATCGGAGAACGCAACATTTGCAAAACGGGCTGTTGATATTTCTATATCTAAACTACGCCGCATAAGAAACATTTCCATTATTTTTTTGGAAGCACCCATCATATTAACCGGGTTAGCAGCTTTGTCAGTAGAGACGCAAAAATACTTTCCTACACCTTTGTCAATCGCCTGAAGTAGAGTTCTGTCGGTATTCAATATATTGACATCTATCATTCGCATCAGAGTATATGGATCTTTTTCGCTGCGTACATGCTTCAACGCTGAAAGATTTAGTATGTAGTCATACTGACCATCAGCTTTAAAAAAAGCATCATACTCAGTTGATCCAATATCCAATGCGAAAGTCTTAAAATCTCCACGAATATAACCGAAAGAGCTTCGAATATCACGAACGAGTTCAACCAGATTGTTCTCACTAATGTCAATAACGTGAAGTTTTCTCGGATTACGTTTGAATATTTCTTTAGTTACTTCTTGACCAATAGATCCTGCACCACCAAGTACGAGGAACCGAGAAGAGCTCACGATTTCTTTGAGTTCAGAGTTAGATTCTGAAATATCACTTAAGAATAATTCAGTATCACGACCAATGAGAGATAAAACATTATTCATCAAATTTTTCCAAGTTAATAATCAATGGAATTTATTCTCTGATTTTAGCTTTATATAATTTTCAATATCTCTTTGAGAAAAGACTTTTGCAGGATGCCCGCCCGCTATTGCATATGCTGGAATATCACTAACCACACAACTTCCCGCCTGAATAATGGCTCCTTCCCCAATCTTAACGCCGCCAAGAACAATAACTCGGCTACCCAACCAAACGTTACTTTCAATAATTATATCTTTAAGAATATAATTTGACCCGTAGGGGATAGAATCGCCAGTATCGTAATCATGACTTTGGCAAATAAAAAGGCAGCCTTCTCCTGAATGAAAATTATCGCCAATGCTAACCTTACCTCCCCCATTAATAACCAGGCCATTAAAATTGACATTATCTCCAAGATGAGTTTCTTTTGTAACACAAGTTTTATGATTGGCTTTTACTTTTCCTTTGAAGCTTCCGCATTGGTATTTCACAAGATTTATCCAAAGCTCGCTTTTTAAACTCCGCTTACAATGCATTAAAATTCGAAAAAAATTAATCATTTAATTATCGAACCTCTTACTCCTAACCCCCAAGGCATAGAAAATAATTTATTTGCATAGAACCATGTCACCATCCACTGAAACGCCATGCAAATACATAAAGCCCATGCTGCACCAATCAGCCCGAACAACTTCATAAAAAACAACACAAGAAAAACGTTTAAAGAACCAAAAGAAAAGGTAATTAATGATATTACAGCGGTTCGCCTTACAAAAAAGATATAATTAGTAACCATCAAATACATACCGCGAAAAACTTGAGCCAAAACAATCCATGGTACTATACTCGAAGAAACAGCGTATTTTTCACCAGCGAAAAAAACAACAATACCATCCCCCCAAATAAAGAAAACAGCAGAAATAAACATCAAAAACAAATAATACCAATATGTTATTTTTACGATTAAAAACTTATCACTCCCTTTGTTCCTATTTAAACGCTCATACAGCCAAGGCACATAGGCCTTATTAACAGCATCCATTAAAACACTAAGAATCATAGATAATTGAACTGCCACCATATAATATCCAGCTTGTTCTAACCCAAGAACAGTACTTATTAAAGCACGATCTATCGTAAGGAGAAGAAAAGCACCAATAATATGAGGAATTAATGGGATTCCAAATCTTACAGCTTCCATTATTAAGACGGGTCGCCATACAATTTCAACAAGCCCATCTTTTTTAAGAAAAAAATATGCTAGCACACCAAATACTAAGATACTCACAGTGAGCCCACTTAGACGGCCATCCACGCCCCAAAATAAGACCACTACCAACTGCAGTGACAAAAGCATGTTAGATAAACCATACAAAACTTGGAATAACCCAAATTTTTTTGCTTCTTTTCGAACCTGCCATTGACCAAGACGAAGCTGAATCAAAAAGCTGCTGAAAGCAAAAGGAATACCGATCAGCAACCAGAATTCCGAAAGACCAATGAGCTCAGACAAACCTTGAGAAAAAAATGCAACTAGTAAGAATAAAACGCTAGAACTAACAATAAGCAGAATTAAACAAGAGCCTATGAACTCTCCAATTTCTGAATCCGGTTTTTTATAGTCAAAATACTTTCGCCCCGCAGCACCATGAACACTCAATCCGCACAAAGCACCAAGAAGTGACACCCATACATGAAATACAGCAACCTCACCATATTCCTCGGGCTCTAAATACCTAGTCAGGATAGGCAAAAGAACAAAAGGTATCGCAGCAGTCATAATGCCTGAAATAAAATAGACACCTATTCCTGAAACGAGACTACTTTTTTTAATTCTTCCAATAAAAGACATATAGTTACAACGAATAAATGCCGAATAAATCCAGCTAGAATATTTTTCTAGACTAGACTACTTTATAAAAAGTAGTCTAGTATACGGAAAAATAATGAATGTTTATTTTATTTAAAAATCTTATTATTAAACGTTTATATCAACTACCTAGGGCAGATGCATGAACATAATTTGTACAGCGAATGCGGCTTTTTGATGGGCAGAGAACTCACCATTTGGATAACTATTGATCATCCCTATAGTGAGATTCACCTGAGTTGCTGCCGGTATCATATAGGCATGACTGTTTTTCGCTTATTTTCTGAGCAACTCACGCCATGAAACTGGTCAAAACTCGTTCACACGCCTGTGCTGATCGACCACCCAATTCAAACCCACACACCACTGAAAACAGTTCTGATACTCAGACATCTAATATATCCGTGCACTTACCTATATCTCTATTTCCTGCAATCTCATATAGAAACCTTGGACAATTCCGGTGATCCTTAGAGTATCTGCTTTTCGGCTTCACTGCGAAACACTCCAAACCACCGCGTAAAATTAGCCTAGTCGCGGTGGATACTCTTTGCACATCACACCTCAATCAACACCTCCACTCCGCGCTCTTCATACAGTGCCCTGAGCTTTTCAGCCAGCGCCTGTTTCGCGTGCGCCTCACCATGGATCAGCCGTATCCGGCTGGGCCACTGCTGCATTCGGGTAACGAAGTTCAGCAGGTCCTGCTGGTCGGCATGGGCGGAGTAGCCGCCGATGCTTTCAATGCCGGCGCGGATGTCGATGCGTTCGCCATCCAGCTCGACATAACCGCCGCTGGGGCCATGGGTCTGAATGGCATTCCCTGCGGTGCCACGGGCCTGGTAGCCAACGAAGAGTACATTATGGCGCGCATCGCTCAGCATGGCCTTGAGGTAGTTGACGATGCGCCCGCTGCTGCACATGCCGCTGCCGGCGATAACAATGGCCGGGCGTGCGGTATCGGCCAGGTGGTGCACTGTTTTCAGATGGTCATGGTGGCTGTCGATGGTCAGCAGTTGCTCGAACCCCAGCGGCTTGCGACCGGACTGCAGACGCTTGTGGGCTTCTTCATCCCAGTAGGGCTGCAGGGATCTATAAACACGCGTAAAGCGACTCGCCAGCGGCGAATCCAGAATAACAGGAAGCGCCGGCCAGTCCGGCTGCAGTTCGATGCCTTTCAGCGCGGCCTGCACGGTCTTGCTGCGATGGATAATATCTTCCAGTTCATACAGCAGTTCCTGGGTGCGGCCAATGCTGAAGGCCGGAATCAGTACTGTGCCCTTGTCCTGCAACGCTCGTGTAATGGCGCTTTCGAGCCTTGCGCGGCGGCTGCGTCTATCCTCATGTACGCGGTTGCCATAGGTGCTTTCCATCACCAGGGTATCTGCCCGCCGCGGTGACTGGGGCGGCGGTAACAGCGGCGCATGGGGCGCCCCCAGATCCCCGGAAAAGACCACCCGGTGTTTCTCTGCGCTGCGCCGGTTATGCAGGTCGCATTCCACATAGGCCGAGCCGAGAATATGGCCGGCGCGCTGCAAGCGAATCCGGCACAGCATCCAAGGCTCATCTATTAGCGTAAACCAGGTTTTATAGGGCAACGGCAGCAGCCGCTTGCTCAGCTGGCTGATAAAACGCTCAACCTGCTGCTGATCACGACTGATGCCAAGTTTGAAGGCATCCTCCAGCACAATCGGCAGCAGTTTGGCCGAGGGTTCACTGCACAGAATGGGCCCCTTGAACCCCGCCGCCATCAGATACGGAATACGCCCGACATGATCGATATGCACATGGGTGGCCACCAGCGCCCGAATCCCCTTGAGCGAAAACTCCACCGCCAGCCGGTCTGCACCGCTGCGACCGTCGCCCGAGGTTTCGGCCCCCTGAAACAGGCCACAGTCGATCAGCAGACTCTGGTGCTCATCGATGCGCAACTGATGACAGGATCCGGTGACACCGTCTCTGGCACCGTGGTGAATAATTTCAGGGTACTCCATGACGTTATTCCTTTAACGGGCGGGTTACGCTTGACTCAACTCGACTTGTCCACAGACCTTCAGACACGCTACCGCCCCAGGATTGACCGTCAATTTCCCGAGAACGCGGCTGAATCTGCCTGTTGGCAGACTCAGGCCTGGCGAATGTTAGCCAACGGCATTACCAGCCGCTGGCTTCGTTGCATCAAGTTGAGCAGTATAACCACCCGTTCGGTGCCATCGTAGCACTCAAACAGGGCATCTAGCTCGGCAAAGGGGCCTTCGGCAACCCGCACCGGATCACCGGGCTTTAACACGGCTGCAGCGGGCTGTTTTTTCTCTCCGGCCACACGCTTGCGCAACTGGTCAACAATGTCATGACCAATAGGCAGCGGGGTATCATTGAATGTGACCAGGCGACTGACGCCGCGGGTCGAGCGGATCGGGCGCCAGTTGTCGGCAATCTGATCCAGATAGATAAAAATGTAGCCGGGAAAAAGAGGCTCAGACAGCTCACAGCGCTTGCCAGCACGGACTCGCTCAACGGCCATGAAAGGGGCGAAGCAATCGAAGCCCTGAAACTCCAGATTCTCCAGAGCACGGGCGTCCTGCCGAGGCTTGGTTTGCAACAGGTACCAGGCGCGCTTTACAGCCATTGCGCTCTCCGTGTTCAGATTCCGTTTTGAGCAAGCCGAACAGCTAAAAAAAGCTGTCGACGTTTATTTCCGACTTTATTCTGAGTAGATAACCAAAAGCTAACCACCCAGCAGAATTACAGGCGCTTATCCACCTGATCCAGCGCCAGCACTCCTTTCACATCAAACAATACACTGTGTTCCCTGTCCCTGCACAGCCCACGGATACGCTCGGCCCCCATGGCCTGAAATTGATGATGAGCCACGGCCAGCACAACAGCATCAAACTGTCCCGATTGCAGGTTTTCGAGCAATTCAAGGCCGTATTCCTCCCGGGCCTGGTGCGCAGAAACCCAGGGGTCGTGCACATCCACATGGGCGCCATAGGACTCAAGTTCGCGCACCATATCAATGACCTTGGTATTGCGTATATCGGGGCAGTTTTCCTTGAACGACAACCCCAGTATCAGCACCCTGGCGTCGGCCACATGCAGGCGGCGCTTGATCATCAGCTTGACCACTTCTTCAGCCACGTATTGGCCCATACCGTCGTTGATGCGCCGCCCCGCCAGAATGACATCAGGGAAATAGCCGGCCGCCTGGGCCTTGTGGGCGAGGTAATAGGGATCAACACCGATACAGTGCCCACCCACCAATCCTGGGCGAAACGGCAGAAAGTTCCACTTGGTGCCCGCAGCTTCCAGCACCTGGGTCGTATCTATCCCCAGCTTGCCAAAAATAATCGCCAGTTCATTCACCAGGGCTATATTCAAATCACGCTGGGTGTTTTCGATCACCTTGGAGGCCTCGGCCACTTTGATGCTGCTGGCCTTGTGGGTACCAGCGGTAATAACACGACGATAGAGATCATCAACAAAATCGGCGACCGCTGGTGTGGAGCCCGAAGTAACCTTGACGATACTGGGAAGGCGGTGCTTCTTGTCACCGGGATTAATGCGTTCAGGGCTGTAGCCAACGAAAAAATCCTGGTTGAAGATCATGCCAGACGCCGCTGCCAGCTCGGGTACGCAAACATCTTCAGTGGCACCGGGATAGACTGTGGACTCGTAAATAACGACGGAGCCTGGTTTCAGAACTGAGCCGATCGCCTGGCTGGCACGGCGCAGAGGCGACAGGTCCGGCTGCTTGTTCTCATCCACAGGCGTCGGCACAGTGACGATAAAGACATTGCAGTGGGCCACATCCGCCAGTTCCGCACTGAAGCCCAGCTTGCTGGCGCTACACAGCTCATCCGGCTCAACTTCAAGCGTGCTGTCCTGCCCGCTTCTGAGTTCATCCACACGACCACGGTTGATATCAAAACCGATGGTCTCGAATTGCTTGCCAAGCTCGACCGCCAGCGGCAGCCCTACGTAACCCAGACCCAGCACACAGATCCTGATGTTATTCAGGTCCAACATTCTTTACGCCTTAGTGCTCGGAATTTTGCAAAGCGGGTATCATAACAGCCACAAGCAGATAGCGGGTAGCCGTGAGTTAGTACTTATAGCTGCGCAGCTTTAGCCAAGCGCCCCGATCTGGATTCAGCAAAACCGTGACCCAACTATTGTGACTCTAATACCGTGACTCACCTTCAGCACGCCCTTATCGACTGGCAACAGCATGGAGCGCGATCTGCCCGCTTCGATGAAGACTATTTCAACAGCGACACGGGCCCGGCTGAGGCCCGCCATGTCTTCGTGGATGGCAACCAGCTTGGGGCTCGCTTCACAGCCCTCACGCAAGCCCACTTCAGCATCGCCGAAACCGGTTTTGGCAGCGGGCTCAATTTTCTCGTCACACGGGAGCTCTGGCTGCAACGAGCCCCCCAAGGCGCCCGGCTGAATTACATCTCGCTGGAGAAATACCCGCTAACATTGCAGGATCTGGCCCGCTGCCTTGGGCACTGGCCAGAATTCGCCAGCGCTGCCTCCCAGCTGCAGGCGCAGTACCCACCGCTGCTGGAGGGGTTTCACCGCCTGGAGTTCGACAATGGCCGCATCAGCCTGACGCTTATTTTCGCCGATGCCACCCAGGGCCTGGCCGAGTTCGAGGGGCCCGTGGATGCATGGTTTCTCGACGGTTTCTCTCCCGCCAGCAACCCGAATATCTGGTCTGAAGCGCTATTCCAGCAGGTAGCGCATCTGAGCCACAAAAGCACGACGCTGGCCGCAGCCCATGCTGAGAGCTGCCTGCGAGACGGCCTTGCCGCAGTGGACTTCGAGATCAGCGCTGTACTAGGGTTTGGTGCAAACAGCAGGATGCTTAGCGGTACCTACAGCGGCCCTGTCGCCCCTCTTGCCCCTATGGCCCCCGCATCAATCAGCCCCTGGTTTGACCGACCCAAAGCCCGCCCGCGGCCCGAATCAGTGCTGATCCTGGGCGCAGGTCTCGCCGGCTGCTGTGCCGCCTACGCACTGGCCCGCCGGGGTATCCCGGTCAGGTTATTGGAGCGCAGCGAAGCGGCGGCCAGCGGCGGATCCGGCAATCGACAGGGGGCACTCTACGCCAAACTGCCGGTACGCCCCACCAAACAGGGGTTACTTCACAGCACCGGGCTCGATTACAGCCGCCATCTGCTGCAACAGCTGAGCACTGAGGGATTACTGCCAGCCCATAGCTGGCAGGCCTGCGGCTTGCTGCAACTGGCCCAGAGCGACAGGGAAGCCAATCGCCAGGGCCAGTTGCTCGATGCCGGCGCCTATCCCAAGACCCTGGTACAGGGGGTCAGCGCCAGCGAGGCCAGCGTCCTGGCTGGTACCAGCACCCCCCACAGCGGCCTGTTTTTCCCCACCGCAGGCTGGGTATCACCGGTAGATCTGTGCCAGGCACTGCTGCAACACCCGCTGATCAGCCTAAGCACCAGCGCGACTGTGGAAGCACTGGACTATCAACAAGACAGCAAGCGTTGGCAGGCGCAATGCGACAGCGGCGAGCGCTTTCAAGCCTGTGCAGTGATCGTCGCCACCGCAGGGGCCGCCAAGGCACTGTGCTCCCTCGCCCACCTGCCGCTCAAGTCCATCCGTGGGCAGGTCAGCGAAGCGCCTGTACCCGCCACAGAACCGGCACTGCGGACCGTGGTCTGCGGCGATGGCTATATTCCGCCCGCCATGAACGGCACCTACTGTTTCGGCGCCACCTTCGATCTGCACGACTGCGATACGGAAATCCGCCCCCATGACCACCAGAGCAACCTTGCCACCCTGAGCAAATCCCTGCCCTCCCTGGGTAAAGCACTGGCGCAGCAGCCGCTGCAGGGCCGGGTAGCCTTTCGCTGCTCCACGCCGGACTACCTGCCCATTGTCGGGCCCGCACCCGATGCCGAGCGTTTTATGAAAGACTACGCGCGCCTGCGCCAGGACCGCAAATGGCGCTTCGACACTGAACCCTGCCATTATCCCGGACTCTATGTGAGTGTCGGCCACGGCTCCAAGGGGCTGCTGACCTGCCCCATTGGCGGCGAACTGCTGGCGAGTCTGATCTGTAATGAGCCATTGCCGCTGGGGCGCACAGTCACCGAGGCGCTGAATCCGGCACGCTTTATCATCAAGAATCTGATCCGCGGGTCGATATAGTATCTGCAGGCGTCAAAGAGTCTTGAGTACGATGTCCGACCAAGCCACACCGGCGTCCAGCGGCAGGAGGTTGCATGGCACTTGTCATCTACGATCAGGGTTATCGGATACAGACCCCGGTGCGGGCGTTATTCAAACCCGGCGGCGTCGACAGCATAGAACCGATCAAGGCCTCCCATGCTACGGCCGAGGGAGAACAGCAACTGGATACCGACGCCGAGCGTTTCAGGCTGCAGTACTCGGCCCAGCGTAACAATTCCCGAACACCCACCCGGCCAGCACAACAACCCGCCCAGCGAGCCTACGCT
Source organism: Marinobacterium profundum (assembly GCF_001528745.1). Classification (GTDB taxonomy): domain Bacteria; phylum Pseudomonadota; class Gammaproteobacteria; order Pseudomonadales; family Balneatricaceae; genus Marinobacterium_A; species Marinobacterium_A profundum. The sequence goes on from NZ_BCNS01000083.1 coordinate 16,203, forward strand.
GCCAGTGAAGAAGCCGGCGAAAACACCGCAGCAAAGCGCACAGCACCACAGCTGTTAGCCACCCAGATCATGACGAGCCCGGTACATCACATCAGCCCCGAGACTAGCGTCGCTGAAGCCTACGAACAGATGCGGCGCCTGCAAATAGAGCACCTGGTTATAGTTTCGGCAGAACAGCGCCCGCTGGCCATGCTCAGCCGCCATGACCTGCATCAGGCCGCACTGCGGCCCACCAGTCCGGTTGCCGCCATTCATGGCCGTCATCTGCTGGCGGCATCAGCCCAAACCGATGTATCACACCTGGCGGCAAGTTTTGTTGAGTTTGATCTGGGTGCGATGCCCATCGTCGATGCAGAAGACAGGTTGGTCGGCATTGTGACCCGCACCGACCTGCTGCGCCTGCTGATTACAGACGCCCATATCGAAGGTTGGGCCTGATTTTGAAGGCGAGGTGCGAGGTGCGAGGTGCGAGGTGCGAGGTGCGAGGTGCGAGATTAAAGGGGCTAGGGGCTAGGGGCAAGATGAAAGATGCCGCCACTTACACAGAAAAATTTATAGTCTCGCTTTTGCCTTGCCCTTCCTAGCCCCTTGAATCTAGCCCCTTGCCCCTGCTTTTCATCTGGTTCAATTACGTGGACGGTCGCCCGGCAGGGCTCGGCCAGAGCTTGAGCCTGAACTTGATTGTAACGGCGCAACATCATCATCGGCAGCGCCGCCAAACAGTCGCGCCAGGAAACGAAATACCCGTTTCACACCACGCCAGACCTTGGGCAGCAGCCACACCAGCAGCAGCACGAATACAATCAGGCCTGTGAGGAACATCCAGGGGTTATAGAGCGCGGCCCAAACGCCACCGACGACCATCACATCTTCAGCCACGGACGCCGTCCAGTTGCTGAAGGGTTCCGGCGAGGTATTGATCAGCACGCGACTGCCGGCCTTGGCGGCATGGGTTGCCGTCGCCAGTGAGCCGCCCACAATGGCGGCGGCCAGCTCCACCGGCAGGCCAATTTCACCCACGGCACCCGCCGCTAGCGCAGCCCCCGCGGGAATACGGATAAAGGTATGCAGGGTATCCCAGCCGGTATCGACGCCCGGTATCTTGTCGGCGAAAAACTCGACGCAATACATCAAGCCCGCCGCCATCAGCACCATGGGATCGCCAACAACGTCGAGCCCAGGCGGCAATACTATATTGCCGGTGTTGGACAACACCCCCAGCATCAGCAGGGTGGCGTAGAGATTGATGCCACTGGCCCAGGCCAGGCCCATGGACAGGGCAATCATTTGGGTGATTTGCTCTAGCTGATCCATAGCGCCTCCGGTTTAGGCAATAGGAGAAAAAGGGGAACGCAGCCCGCTCACGGCAAATACGCTCGCGATGCTGCTCTATGCAGTATGACTACGGAACAGGCTTATTTTTCCAGCTGATCCTTTGCCACTATATTGCAAAGCCCTGTACTTTCGCTGAACAGTATCACCACCTGACCGCGCTGCAACAGCTGACGCACCTGCCCTATCCGGCTCGCCAGAGGCGTTTCCTGTTCACCGTAGTCGGTACCATCACGGGTGACAAACTCGCTGATCAGGTTATCCAGGGTGTCAGGCGATAACTCGCCATGGGGAATAATCACCACCAGCCCCAGAGTCGCTGCCATTCCCAGCGACTGGAATCCACCAGTTCGGGGCAGCGCTGCAGTTCAGCGTTATACAGTTTGGCCCGCACCGCCACACGCTCGGCTTCCTTCTCGATCCAGATTCCCTTGTGTATGCCCTGGCTGTAGGCGCCAGGACCGAGTCGGTAGGCCAGATAGAGTGCGTCTACCTGCTGAATATCCAGCTGCAGCATCTGGCGGTTACGCGCCACACCCCAGCCGAGAAAGTCCACCGCATCCTCTATATCATCGGTCGTGGCCGACCAGTTACTCTGCGCAATGCGGTACTCATCCCAGTTATTGCCAAAGGGCAGCACATGGCGCTTGTGATTGCCGCCCAGCGGTGGTTCCAGCAGCGCCAGAGCGACTGCAGGTTCAAGCCCCCACTTCCCTCTGGCGTCCTGCAATGCCACACGTAACGGAGCCTGACCCTCGAGCAGCGTACAGGTAGCAGGGGCTGTTTCCTCGACAGCGGCAGTTGTTTCGCTCCCGCCTGCCCAGCCTGGCAGCACGGGTGGCGTAATGGATGCGCAGCCGGCCAGCCAGGCAACGGGGGCCAGCAAGGCCAGGCGCTTAATGGGTAATACCATAGTGCTGGAGCTGTTCAATGAATTCTCCTTCATCAATCACTTTGACCGCCAGCGACTGCGCCTTTGCCAGCTTGGAGCCGGCACCCGGGCCTGCAACCACACAGTCGGTTTTTGCGGATACACTGCCCGACACCTTGGCGCCGAGCGACAGCAGATAGGCCTTGGCCTGATCCCGCGTCATAAATTCCAGGGTTCCGGTCAGCACCCATGTCTGACCGGCCAGGGGCTCGGCCGCAGCCTCAACGCCATCGGCACCCTGAGCTTCACAGCTCCAGTGCATGCCAAACGCCAGCAGCTGCGCTTCAATCGCCTGCGCCTGTGCGCACCAGTCAGCGTCCTGCAGCTTGTTGCGCACATTGGAGCAGCCGGCCTTTGACAGTTTGGGCACGGCAGCCAGCTGAGCATCATCCGCCTGCAGCAATGCCTGTAGCGAGCCAAAGTGTTCGGCCAGATGCCTGGCCATAACGGGGCCGACCTTGTCGATTTTCAGCTTAACCAGCAGATCAGCCAGGCTTACGCTGCCACGAAGTACTGCCCCCAGCTCACCGTTGCCCTGGGGCACTACGCCAAGTTCCGCCAGATCCGTAATCACCTGACGGTTATGCGCGTCGCTAAAGAATCCGGCGATCTCGCGCGCAACACCCAGCCCCACCTCTGGCAGGCAGGTCAGCAGCAGCGGCAAGGCCGTAGCTATGCGCTCCAGACTGCCCAGGTTCTGAGCCAGCGCCCGTGCCGTGCCTTCGCCCACTTCACTGATGCCCAGGGCATAAATGAAGCGCGCCAATGGCACCTGTTTGCTGGCCTGAATCGAATGGTACAGTTTCGCCGATGAGATCTCCGCAAAGCCCTCCAGTGTCATGAAGTCACTGATACCCAGGCGATACAGGTCGGCCGGTGAGTGCACCAGTTCACGCTCGACCAGCAGCTCAACGCTCTTGTCGCCCAGACCGTCGATATCCATGGCCCGGCGCGAGACAAAGTGAATAATCGCCTGGGACAGCTGTGCTCCACAGGCGAGGCGACCGACACAATGAAAGCCGGTGCCATCAACCAGCTCTTCCTTGCCCTTAAGCATGCGTACCAGCTGGTTGCGTACAACCTGGGAGCCACATTCGGGGCAGGTTTCGGGCACAGTCACCGGCGTCTCTTCACCACTGCGCCTTTCGATCACTACCTGCACCACTTGGGGAATAACATCACCTGCGCGGCGAACCACCACCGTATCGCCAACACAGAGCCCCAGGCGGGCGATTTCATCCATATTGTGCAAGGTCGCGTTGCTCACTGTCACACCGCCCACAAACACAGGTTCAAGCCGTGCCACCGGCGTTACCGCACCGGTACGGCCTACCTGAAACTCCACCGCCAGTACTTTGGTCATTTCTTCCTGGGCGGGAAATTTGTGGGCGATGGCCCAGCGTGGCGCCCGCGAAATAAAGCCCAGCTGCTCCTGCTGCGCCCGATCGTTCACCTTGAAGACGATGCCGTCTATGTCGTAACTCAGGCTGTCACGCCGCGCGGCGAGATCCTCGTAGTACTCCAGGCAACCGTCGGCACCCTGCACCAAACGCATTTGCGCATTAATGCGAAAACCCCAGCGGTGCAGCAGCTGCAAGGTTTCGAAATGGCCATTAGGTAGCGCTGCGTCGTCCGAGACGATGCCGGTACTGTAACAGCACATCTCCAGCGGCCTGTCCGCCGTAATGCGGGCATCCAGCTGGCGCAGGCTGCCGGCAGCGGCATTGCGGGGATTCACAAAAGTTTTCTCGTCCCGTTCGCGCTGGCGTTCATTCAGCGCCTCGAAGCCGGCTTTGGGCAGGTAGATTTCACCCCGCACCTCAAGCCTTGCTGGCCAGTCGGTACCATTGAGCTGCAGCGGCACGCTACGCAAAGTGCGCACGTTCTGGGTGATATCCTCACCGGTGGAGCCATCGCCTCGCGTCGCCGCCCGAACCAGCAAGCCGTTCTCATAAAGCACGCTGACGGCAATACCATCCAGCTTGGGCTCACAGGCAAAGGCGATATCGTCACCGCTGGAAAGCTTGAGGCGCTCCTGCACCCGGCGTACAAAGTCGCGCAGCTCCTGGGCGTTAAAAGCATTATCCAGCGACAGCATCGGCATTTCGTGCTGCACCTGACTAAAGGCAGACAGCGGTCTTGCACCCACACGCTGGGTCGGGGAACTGGCGCTAATTAGCTCGGGATGTTCGGCTTCCAACGCCTTGAGACGCTGAAACAGGCGATCATATTCGGCATCCGGCAACTCAGGATCATCAAGCACGTAGTAGCGATAATTATGGTGATTCAGGGCATCACGCAGTTGCCGCAGCTCCTGCTCAATCGTTACAGCCGAACACATGGAATCAGAGTCATCCTGAAAAAGAAGTTAAAAGTGCTTTAAATCGCCAGTGTTGGCAGATGTGACGGGGCCGGCGACCCCGCCCTGTAGACACAAGAGCTAGCGCGTACCGCCCCGGCGGGAGCGGTTGTGCATTTCAAAATCACGAATGCGCTGGCGATAGTGCTCCTTGGTCTGCGGACGCAGCACCGAGCGGTTTTCATCCAGCAGGTCACCGTCAAGATGCTCCGCCAGCGTCTCGGCCGTGGCCAGCATGCACTCAAAGGCGTTCATCACATCCCGCGGCTCTTCCATCGACATGAAAAAGGTGACAGCCGGAGTGCGCATCTGATCGATGGTGGTCAGGTCAAAGGTGCCGGGATTAACGGCATTGGCCATGCTGAACTGAACCGGGCCCGTATCGCTGCCATCTTCATGGCGATGGAATATAGCCATGTCGCCAAAATGCAGGTCACAGGCCGCCAGTAGTCGATACAGCAGACCTCCGGAGAAGCCTGCATCCATGGTGGACACCGCTGTAATCACCAGCACGTTCTCAGGTTTGGGAGCGGCGCCGCTTTGGCGTGCCTTGGCCGGCGCAGCATCGCTGGCAGCCGCATCATCCAGGGCTTCAGGGGCGCCACCGAACAACAGATCCTGCTGCGGTGGCGTAACGGGCTTCGCCCGCAGGCTGGCCGGTGCACTCTCGGCCTGAGATTTTTCAGGTGCAGCCGCCGCACGTCTAGGCTGACGGTTGCGTTCCATCAGCAATGGAATGGGTTTTTCCAGATCCAGCGCAGGCTGTGCGGGAAGCTCATCGAACAACGGATCAGTATCACCAAAGGCCGCGGCAGCGGGTCTATCTTCAGCCTCGCGATGCGGTACAGCATCTGCGGCAGAATCAGGGTTCGCCAAAGCCTCGGTACCCTGCGGTTGATTAGCCCGCGGCGCCTGTGGCGGTACCGGATAGTCTTCGTCAGAGGGCTCGTCAAATAATGGGTCTGCCTCAGAATCTGGCGCAAACCCCTGCAGGGGCTCAGGCGGCCTAGCAACTGGCGCCGGAGATGCAGCTGCCGCCGGTGTCGCACCGGACTGAGTAGCTGCAACAGGGTTAGTCGTGCGGGCCGGAGCCACCGGAGCGGGATCCGAGACCGGGGACTGATGCGGGTGTGACGGGCTCGACTCAACCTTGGCATCGTCGTCAAAGCCAAAGGTCGGCTCGATGCGCTCAACCGGTTCCGCCGCAGACTCGTCCGCAGCCTGAGCCATGGCGGCCATCTTGGCGGCATAGGCACTGGACTGCTTGCGCTTGGGCACAAATTCCGGCACCTCGCCACTTATGGGCCTGGCTCCACCGTAGGGCAATTCGGGATTGCTTGAAGGTGCCGCCGGCTCTTCCGGCAGATCACGCAGTTTGCGATCAATATCCATACGCAAACTATTGCGGCTGCCACGCACACGACGCCAGCCATCAAAGATGATCAGCACAATGATTATCACACCGCCGACGACAAGCCACTCTCTGAGGCTGATCTCCATAAATCCGCTGCTATCTCAAAGTTTTTTGACTGGCGCCAGTCGAACTCTGGCCACCGACTACTTTTCTCGCCAGAGTGACTAGGTCGCCCCGACGATAACAGATGCAACTATAGACCGAGCGACGACTACTCCACAACCTGATCAATAACCAGATCAAGCGCTTGCGTCTGCCCACGCACAGAAACAGGACTCAGAATCGCGAATAAATCACCCGTTTTCGGCTCAGGCGTACCGGTCAGGGAGATTCGTGCCCCGACCTCGACTTCATCCACACCTGACAAGCGCGCCTGGGGCGTCATCGCCTGAGTATCGTCGAGCACCACTTCCAGCGGCAGATCCGACACCTTGAGCTTGATCGCCGCCAGTGGCATGCGCCCGCCCACCGGACGGGCGAAGATAAAGACCGCCTGGTCCGGTTCCAGTGTCGTGCCAAGACCTTCAGCCAAACGCACTGCAAGTCGAATCTCCGCAGCTTCGATGCCCGCGACTTCAGGTACCGGTTCGCCCAGTGCCCGCAATTCCTGCTGGGCACGGCTAATACCGGCGCGCAGCGACTCAGCCGCAGAAGGGTCGGCCTGGGCCAGCGCCCTGGACCAGAAATCGATGGATTCGGCATAGCGCTGCTGCTCAAACGCATCTATGCCCAACAGTCCCAGGGCGGTAATTTCACTGGGGTTGCGCTGCAACGTGGCTGCCACCTGCTCGCGCACCTGCTCATTCATCTTGCCGCCATTGGCGAAATACAGTGCCTGGGCGTACTGCCCCATCACCCCTGTATACTGCGGCGCATCCTGCGGTAAACGTTGCAGCACCTGCTTGAAGGCGGCGATGCCGTCGTCAAAGCGCCCGGCCCCCATGTAGGTGGTGGCCAGCAAATACCAGCCTTCGACATTTTCCGGCGTGACGTCCAGTTCGTGCTCCAGCCGCGACAGGGCTTCCTCCAGCGTCGGCGTACGACCCTCAAACGGATCCGGCTGCGCCTGGCGCTCCAGTGCCAGCTCAAGCCGCGGTGCACTGCCAAGCTTGGCGTACAACCCCAGTGAACTGATCACCAGCAATACCGCCATCACGGACACCGTAATCACCTGCATGCTGCTGATTTTCGACACCCGCAACGAGGCTTCAGTATCGCCCACGTCCTGTAACAGACTGCGCTCGAGCTCCAGCTTCAGATCCTCGAATTCGGGCTGGGCCAGGTTGCCCTGAGCCTTTTCCGCCTCCAGTTCCGACAGACGTTCGCGGTAGATATCGATATTCTGCCGGTCACGATCCTCGGCCACTTCCTGCTGCTGCAGCCTGCGCGCACGCAACAGGGGCAACAGCACTATGCCCAGCGCACAAAGTGTCAACAGAGCTATTCCGGTCCACAGACCCGCCATTATTTCTCATCCTGTTTAAGCAATTTATCCAGCCGGTGCCGCTCGGCATCCGACAAGGGCTCCACCGGCTCAAGCGGGCCCGTCTCCTGCACCTCAGGTACACCCGGGCGAGGCGCTTTTTTACGCCGGCGCGTCATGACCACTATGACCACCACACCAATGGCCAGTAGGCCAAAGGGGCCATACCAGAGCACCAGCGTCTGGGCGGTAACACGCGGGCGATAGAGTACAAACTCGCCATAGCGCGCCACCATGAAGTCGACGATCTCCTGATCCGAATCGCCCTGCTGCAGCATGCGGTGAATCTCGTTCCGCAGGTCCTGGGCTATGGGCGAGTTGGAGTCGGCGATATTCTGGTTCTGACACTTGGGGCAGCGCAGCTCGGCGGTGAGGCTGTAAAAACGCTCCCGGGTCGCCTCATCGCGAAACTCGAAACTGTCGATGGCAGCCTGGGCAGTCAGCGGCAGCCAGAGTAGCAGCATGATCAGCAGGTGCCTCATGAGCCACTCCCCTCCAGATCCTGCATCAGGCCTCGCAGTTTGCCCCAGACCTTCTCGTTGACCTCACCCACATGGCGATAACGGATAATGCCGTCCTTGTCGAGAATGTAGGTTTCAGGTGCGCCATAAACGCCAAGATCAAGGCCCAGCGAGCCCTTGTCATCGTAGATGTTGAGGACATAGGGATCCTCGTAGCGGGTCAGCCAGTCCTGCGCCTTGGCGCGATCATCCTTGTAGTTGATACCGTAGATGGTCACACCTTCGTTCCTGGCGATACGGTTGAGCTGCTCGTGCTCCTGCTTGCAGGTCGGGCACCAGGTGGCCCAGACATTCAGCAACGCAGGCTTGCCCTTGAGCTGCTCCTGGGTCAGCAGAGTGTTTTCGTCGAACACCGAACTGAGGCTGAAGGCCGGCACCGGCTTGTCGATCAGCGCCGAAGGCAACTCCGCCGGATCCAGCTGCAAACCACGCCAGAGGAAAAAGCCCACCGTCAAGAAAATGAATAACGGAATAAAAACCAGCAGTCGTCTTAGCATCATCAGAATCCTTGTTATCAGGCCGCAACCGGCGCCTTGCGGCGCGCCTGTTTGCGATAGCGCGGGTCTGTCGCGGCCAGCAGGCCGCCGAAGGTCATCAGCAGACCGCCCAGCCAGAGCCAGCGTACGAAGGGCTTGTGCTGCACGCGCACAGCCCAGGCACCATCACCCAGGGACTCCCCCATGGCCACATAAAGGTCGCGGAAAAGACTGCCATCGATGGCAGCCTCCGTCATGACACTGCCCCGTGCCTTGTAAAAGCGCTTCTCCGGGAACATCTCGCTATAGGCTTCGCCGTTTTTCAGTACCCGGATGCGGGCCATGTCCGATACATAGTTCGGACCCTGCTGCTCGCGCACACCATCAAAGATGAAGGAATACTGGCCGAACTCGACCTTGTCACCCGGCGCCATGCGCAGATCCTGGGCTTCGCTGTAGAGCGACACCATGGTAACGCCCACCACTACGGCGGCGATGCCAGTATGGGCCACGACCATGCCGCAATAGCTGCGTGACAGACTGCGCAGGCCATCGCGCAAGCGGCGCTTGCTGCGCACCTTGGCGTACAGATCACGCAGCTGGCTGAAGAAGACCCAGTAGGCCAGCGCCATAGCCGCGGCCGCCACCAAATTGAAGCTGCCATCCATCAGCAAGGGGGTGGCAATGCCGCACAGAATCGCCAGCACGGCCGGCAGCCAGAGCACCAGGGAGATCTGCTTAGCCTGGCTTTGCTTCCAGCGCGATACGGTACCCACGCTCATAAACAGCACCAGCAGCGACATCAGCGGCACAAACAGGCTGTTGAAGTACGGTGGTCCGACCGAAATCTTGCCCATGCCCAGGGCATCGATCAGCAACGGATAAAGCGTGCCCAGCAGCACCATCAGACAGACCACGACCAGCACAATGTTATTGACCAGCAGCATGGTTTCCCGGGACAGCAGCGCAAAGCTTGAATCGCTCTTCACATGAGCCGCCCGCAGCGCATACAGCAGCAGCGAACCACCGATGGAAATGCCCAGCAGCGCCAGCACGAAGAAGCCACGCTCGGGGTCCGTGGCGAAGGCGTGGACCGAGGTCAGCACGCCGGAGCGCACCAGGAAAGTACCCAGCAGGCTCAACGAGAACGCAAAGATGGCCAGCAACACCGTCCAGCTTTTGAAGACACCGCGCTTTTCCGTCACCGCCAGGCTGTGTACCAGAGCCGTACCCACCAGCCAGGGCATGAAGGAGGCGTTTTCGACCGGATCCCAGAACCACCAGCCGCCCCAGCCAAGCTCGTAATAAGCCCACCAGCTGCCCAGGCCAATACCCAGGGTCAGAAAGGCCCAGGCCATGACGGTCCAGGGTCGCGACCAGCGCGCCCAGGCGGCATCCAGCCGACCGCTCAGCAGTGCCGCTATGGCAAAGGCAAAGGCCACCGAGAAGCCAACATAGCCCATATAGAGCATCGGTGGGTGGATGATCAGACCTATATCCTGCAGCAGCGGGTTAAGGTCACTGCCCTCAAGCGGGAAGCCTGGCAACAGGCGCTCGAACGGGCTCGAGGTCAGCAGAGTGAACAGCAGAAAGCCCACCGAGATCATGCCCATTACACCCAGTACGCGGGCAAGAATTTCCAGCGGCAAATCGCGACTCTTGGCAGCCACCGCCCAGGTCCAGCCCCCCAGGATCAGCACCCACAGCAGCAGTGAACCTTCGTGCCCGCCCCAGACCGCACTGAACTTGAAGTAGCTCGGCAGCAGGGTGTTGGAGTTGCCCGCCACATAGGCCACCGAAAAATCATCGGTCAGGAAGGCATAAATCAGGCAGGCCATGCTGATGGTCAGAAACAGGAACTGCCCCCGCGCCAATGGCCTGGCGTACCCCATCCACAACAGGTTATTGGTAGTGGCGCCCACCATAGGCACTACCGCCAGCAGGACCGACATGCACAGCGCCAGTATGAGCGCGTATTCACCGAGTTCAGGAATCATTTGTTAAACACCTCGGGCTCTGGCGTGGGCATGGTACCGGCAGCCTTGAGCGCTTCAGCCACTTCGGGCGGCATGTAGTTTTCATCGTGTTTGGCCAGTACTTCGACCGCGGTAAAGACACCGCGCGCATCCACCGTGCCCTGGGCAACTATGCCCTGACCTTCGCGGAACAGGTCGGGCAGGATACCGGTGTATTCAACCGGCACGATTTGGGCGAAGTCCGTCAGTTCAAAACGCACCATAAGTGATTGCGTATTACGGATCACGGAACCCTCAACCACCATGCCACCGGCACGAATGCGGGTGCCTTCAGGTACTTCACCAGCCGCGATCTGAGTCGGCGAATAGAACAGGTTGATGTTCTGGTTGAGCGCGAACAGGGCCAATCCAACAGCCACAGAGACACTCACCAGAATGGCCAGCACTATGACCAGGCGACGCTTGCGTTTGGGATTCATGACAGCCCTTTCTCCCGGCGCACGCGGCGCGCCTGCTGATTAAGGAGCTGACGCGTCTGGCGCAGCGGCTGCACCACATTGAGCAACAGGATCGCCAGCGCTATGCCGTAGGCCAGCCAGACGTATAGCCCATGCCCGCCCATCCCGATGAAATCTGCCATACTTTCGAACTTCACGTTCACCTCAACAACTTGCATTCAAATTCGGTCTGGCTGCCCGCAGGAACCATCGGGCAGGCTTTGTTCAACGTGATTCGACCAGCGCCTGCACCCAGGAGCTGCGTCTTTCACGGCGCAAAATTTCGTGGCGCAGGCGCAACATCAGTGACACTGCAAAGAAACAGTAAAACCCCACCAGCATCACCAGTAGCGGCAGCCACATTTCAGCCGGCATGGCCGGCTTTTCGGTCAGTTTGAAGGTGGCAGGCTGATGCAGCGTATTCCACCACTCCACCGAGTACTTGATGATCGGGATATTCACCAGCCCCACCAGCGCCAGCACCGCGGTGGATTGCGCCGCCGTGCTATCGTTTTCGATCGCCGAATGCAGCGCCATCACGCCAAGATATAAAAACAACAGGATCAGCATTGAGGTCAGGCGTGCATCCCAGACCCACCAGGAGCCCCAGGTCGGTTTGCCCCAGATGGCGCCGGTGGCCAGCGCCAGCAGCGCCAGGGATGCTCCCAGCGGCGCGCAGGCCTTGGCAACCATATCGGCCACCTTCATTTTCCAGATCAGGCCAATGGCGCCGGCCAGCGCCATCATCATGTAGCAGGACTGCGCCAGTATGGCCGAGGGCACATGGATATAGATGATCCGAAAGCTGTTGCCCTGCTGGTAGTCCGCCGGCGCAAACAGCAGCGCCCAGACAGTGCCGCCGAGCAGCAGCAGCAGCGCCAGCACACTGAAGGCAGGCAGCAGCTTGCCGGTAATGTCATAACACCAGCGCGGTGACGCCAGCTGATAGAACCAGCGTGGCATCCAGTTTTTCTCGGTTTTATTCTTGGCCATAAACAATCAACTATCCGCTCACAGAAATTCGTAAAGCTGCCCCAATCGCCAGCGGCGCCAACACCACACCCAGTGCCAGCATGGCCCCCAGCAGCGCCAGATAACCCGCCAGTGGCAGGCCCGTCACCGCCGCCTGCACCGCGCCCGAACCAAAGATCAGCACCGGGATATAAAGCGGCAGTACCAGCAACGAAATCAGTACGCCGCCCTTGCGCAAACCCACCGTCAGCGCCGCCCCAATGGCGCCAATCAAGCTTAATGTAGGCGTGCCAAGCAGCAGGCTCAGCATCAGCCCGCCCATGCCATCCGCCGGCAGAAACAACATCAGCCCCAGCAGCGGCGCCATCAGCGTCAGCGGCAGGCCGGTCATTATCCAGTGCGCCAGTACCCGCGCCAGCACAATCAGTATCAGTGGCTGCGGGCTTAACAACGCCTGCTCCAAAGTACCGTCCTCAAAGTCAGCCCGAAACAGGCTGTCCATCGACAGCAGAGTGGCCAGCAATGCCGCGACCCAGACCAACCCGGGTGCCAGCAACGCCAGAAATCCGGGCTCCGGACTGACCCCAAGGGGAAACAGGGTCGCCACCATCAGGAAAAAAATCAGCGGATTGACCAGATCACTTTTGCTGCGAAACGCCAGCAGCAAATCACGCTTCAGGGCCGCCCGAAACACCCCGACAGCGGAAGGCCCTCGCCGTCTGGCCGGCTCATTAGTCGCCATCTTGCTCATGAAGTTCCAGCCAGTTGGTCCAGATTCAGTCGACGCAGCCCATCAAGCTGCAATTCATGATGTGTAGTAAGGATAACCGTGCCGCCGGCAGCCGCATGACGCAGTATCAGCTGCTCCTTTTGAGCCACCCCTTTTTTATCGATCGCGGTAAAAGGCTCGTCCAGTATCCACAAGTTTGCCTGACTCAGATAGAGCCGGGCCAGGCTCACCCGACGGTGCTGCCCGGCGGATAACATATGGCAGGGAACATCCTCGTAACCGGCCAGCCCCACCTGCTGCAACGCCGTATCAATGGAGGCACTATCAATGCCTGGCTGCAAGGCTGCGTACCAGCCGAGGTTCTCCTGCGGCGTCAGCGTTGCCTTGACGCCCGCCAGGTGGCCAAAATACAGCAGCGCCTGACGATATTCATCAACCACATCCGCCATGGGCTCACCACGCCAGAAGAGCTCACCCTCATAGTTGCGCGACAGCCCACTGAGAATGCGCAGCAAGGTGGTTTTGCCACTGCCGTTCTGCCCCTCAATCTGCAGAACCTCACCGGCACCGAGCTCGAAGGACAGGCCATCGAACAGAACCCGCTCGTCGCGCTCACAGTAAAGATTCTCAACTTTCAACACAGACTCAGGCAAACCAGTAACCTCGAACAGGCTCAGAGTACAGATTCTCAACTTTCAACACAGGCTCAGAACCGCAAACCGCCGCAAAAGGACAAGAGCGCTATACTCCCTAATATCTGCCCTTATGCGTAAAACCCGCCATTATATACAAATTCTGTAATGCAGGCGCCGTGCATTCAACCCCCTCTTTGGAGTCGTTTTGATACCTACTTTGGGCCCCAACCAGCTGCTAACCCCAGCCTCCGGCGAACCTACTCTGGCACGCTTGCTCCCCGCCGGCGGTCAGCTGGCGGCAACAGTGCTGCAATCCAGCACCGATACCAGCGGCACCCGCCTGCAACTGCAGCTGCATCGTGCAGGACAAATCCTGGAACTGAACAGCCCCCGGCCGCTGCCAGCCGGCAGCACAGTGGTACTGTCACGCAACAGCGCAGGCCAGCTACAACTCAACCTGGCCGCCGAGACAACCCCGCGCCCCCCCGCAACCTCAAACCCTGCGACTGCGACTGCGACGCTGGACAGCGTGCTGCGTACCAGCCTGCCGCGTCAGCAAAGTTTCGGTGATGTACTCAATCAACTGCTGCAACAGGCGCAGGCAGGTACGGCCGCCTCCTCCCAGGCGGCGCGCCAGCTCAGCCCAGTCGTACAATCCCTGTTGCAGATATTCGGCATTACGCCCGGTCTGCGCGACTCAGGGCAGGCTGTGCGCCGCAATATAGAGAAAGGGGGATTCTTTACCGAAGCAAGCCTTGGCCGTGCAGCCGCGCAGCCCGCGAACGCAAAGAGTAATGCGGGCGTTCCTGGTAACGCCACTACGGATCTCAAAGCCCAAATGGGGCAATTGCAACAGCTGGCAGACGCACTGCCGCCCCAGGCCCGGGAACAAATGCACAAGCTTTTGGGGGATCTGCTGGCCCGCATCACCAGCTCACAGCTGAACAGCGCCAGCCAGAACAAGGATCTGCCGGATGGAACCAGCGAACGCCATCTGGCACTGGATTTGCCGGTGCGCCTTGGTGAGCGCATGGAAAACGTGGAGCTGCGGCTCAAGCGCTACCGGGCTCGTCGGGGCGAAGATCCGGCCAGCAGTCACTGGCTGGTGCGGCTGCATTTTGATCTGCAGGCCCTGGGCCCCCTGGAGGCTGAATTGCGATTGCGGGATGATAACCGCATGAGTGCCCGCTTCTGGACACAGGAGCCGGAAACCGCCCGACTGATTGAGCAGCGTCTGCCTGAATTTGCCAGCAACCTGGACCGACAGGGTATAGAGGTCGACGACCTGGGCTGCCACCAGGGCACAGCACCGCGCGGCGAAACCGGCATTCGCCGCCAGCTTATCAATCTGAAGACCTGACCCATTTCGACCCAAGAAGATGACCTGCGAAAAAGGCAATCTGCGACTATGAAACCCATCAATCCTGAAGACAGTGCCATCGCCCTGGGATACGCCCCTGGGCAGCGGGCACCTGAAGTACTCGCCAAGGGCCGCGGGCTGATTGCCGAGCAAATTATAGCCCTGGCCGAGGAGCACCAGATACATATCCACAAAAGTCCGGAATTACTCGAGGTGCTGATACGGTTGGAGCTGGGCGACGAAATCCCCCAGGCGCTTTACCAGGCTATTGCGGAGGTGATCGCCTTTGCCTACCAGCTCAAGGCCGAGCCACCGGTGCAACCCTGATGTTTGCCGGCCTGGGGGCAGGGGCTAGGGGCTAGAGGCTAGAGGCTAGAGGCTAGAGGCTAGAGGCTAGATAGTGAGGGTACAGCCTCGTAGGAGCTGAGTCCCGCAGCGAAGCTTTTATGGGGGCTGATGGCAAGGCTTCACAGGGCTTCGACTATTTGTCGCGGGGCATTCGTTGCGGGGCGCGACTCCTGCCGGTTAAATTCGCAGCAGGTTGGGTGTTATCGGACCGCCTTCTAGCGCTGTTGTTGCGGCAAGGACTCAGTGGATTGCAGTTCGCGGTGCAGCAGCGCCATCAGCTCGGCTTCAGGCCGGCCTATGCCACAGCTTTTCACCAGATCATCGACATTGCCGCCCATTTCCATGAGTCGCGCCGCCTGATTGTAGGCCAGCACGCCGGGGTCGCGGTTCTCCAGCTCCTGCTGCTTCTCAACGGTAATATTCAGCCTGTGCTCGGCGTCCATCAGACGCCGCCCCATGCCAATGGAGCCACTGGTCATGGATCTAATCTCATTGCGCAGTACATTGATCAGCGCCTGCTGCTGCCGCTCGTAATAGCGCATGCGCCGGTACAGCATGACCCCTGCCCCCGTCCCCGCCAGGGACAAGAGCACAAAGCCAAGCCAGAGTATTGTTATTTGAGTCACCCGAACCATCCAGTCTTTCTGCCAGCGCTCAAGGATACTCGATCCCGCCGCCCGCCGACAACGGCGCTTCTATCAGGGCTGCACCTCGGCGCGACGAAACAGCACACCGCCGTTTTCGGTTTCAAGCTGTTCGATGGCCGGCAAGGTGGGCTCCTGTTCGGCATCCAGCAGCTCACTGACGGCATCAGTGCTGATCTGCTGACTGCCAAAAGAGGACACTGCCCGGCGCACCCGTTTGTCGCGGGACACGACTATCAGTACGCGCCTGTTCATGCCGCGCCCCTCTTCAGTGCGATTGCTGTAGGCCGGCTGGTATTCGCCATAGCCCACCGCCGCCATGCGCTCGGGGCTGACACCATTAAGCGCCAGAATGCGCACCACAGCCGCGGCGCGGGCAGCAGACAACTCCCAGTTAGAGGGGTAGAGGTCGGTCGCAATAGGCTGATTATCGGTAAAGCCTTCAACATGAATCGGATTGTCGAGCTCGCGCAACAACTCGGCAATCTTGCCCAGCAACGCATCGGCTTCTATTTCCGGCAGCGCATTGGCGCTGCCAAACAGGTGTGACGCACGCAGTTCGATCGACAGCCAGAGGTCATTTCCATCGATTTTCATGCTGCCCGCCTCTATCTGAGGGGAAAACCGGCGCTGCAGTTCGGCCTGCAGACTGCGTAGCTGTTCGGTCACCGCAGCATCGGCGGGATCGATTTCTATAGCCGGGGCATCAGGTCGCACGGCATTGCCGATAGCCAGATCACTGGCAGCATCCTGGGTGGTCGCTCCCGGTGGACGGCCGGAGCCTTCGAACACACCGGACAGCGCATCGGAAATGGAACGGTACTTTTCCTCGTTCACCGACGAAATAGCATACATAACGATAAAGAACGCCAACAGCAACGTAATGAAGTCGGCGTAGGACAACACCCAGCGATCCTGGCGCGTATCATCTTGCGGTGGTAGCCGACGCGCCATAGTTTTCCCTACCCCAGATAGCCTTGCATGCGCTGGCGAATGAGTTGCGGACTCTGGCCTTCGGAAATCGACAGCAGGCCTTCGAGCATCATTTCCTGATAGCGATAGCGCGCCAGCACCAGACTCTTGATCTTGTTGGCCAGGGGAATCAGCAGCAGGTTGGCCAGGGCCACGCCGTAGATAGTAGCCACAAAGGCGGTGGCGATACCAGCGCCCAGCCCGGCCGGATCTTCCAGACTGCTCATCACCTGAATAAGGCCAATCACCGCGCCCAGAATACCGAGCGTTGGTGCATAGCCTCCCATGCTTTCAATCACACGGGCGCCCTGCAGGTCACGCTGCTCCTGGGACACCAGCTGTATCTCCAGCATGGCGCGAATGACATTAGCATCCTTGCCGTCCACCAGCAGCTGCAGACCGCCGCGCACCACCGGATCCTGTTCAGCCTCAATCTCCGCCTCCAGCCCCAGTAACCCGAGCTTGCGAGTGCGCTGACACCACTCCACGACTCGCTCAATACCGCGTTCAAAGTCATAGCTGGGGCTGTTTACCAGCCAGCGCATCAACCAGATGGCACGGCGAAATTCCTTGCTGGGGGTCTGGATAGCCGCCGCCGCCACAGTACCGCCCACGACGATCAGCACCGCAGGCCCGTTTAGCAACTGCTGAATCTGACCCCCATCCAGATAATGTCCGCCAGCTATGGCGACTACCGCAAGTAACAGTCCTGCAACACTGAGGCGATCCATGCACAAGGCTCCATCAGATAAAAGTGGGCCACAACAGACTACTGCCTGGCGCTGGGTAAAGGTATTAGGTGTAAATGTGCGCCAAGTGTCAGAGCCGCAAGTCTGTGTAGTGATTTTGAGTTGTCGGCCAAGGCTTGCAAATATCCAGTTTTGGCCTGACCGAGGTTGCGGCTAGCGCCAGTCCCGCAGCCGCCCCTTGAGCCGAAGTGCCGCCTGGCTGTGGATCTGACTGATACGTGACTCACTCACGCCCAGCACCTCGCCGATCTCTTTCAGATTAAGCTGCTCGTCATAGTAAAGCGCCAACACAAGCCGTTCGCGCTCCGGCAGCCCTTCGATAGCCTTGGCCAGCGCCTGATTAAAAACAGTCTTTTCAACCTGATGCTCGGGCTCGGGATCATCTGCCACAAACTGCTCGCCAACGCTCTCGTCATCCGGCTTTTGCAGTTCTTCAAAGCTGAACAGGCGACTTTCCATCGAGTCCTGCAGCAGGCTGTGGTATTCGCTGATACTGACACCCATCTCGGCCGCTACTTCGGTATCGCTGACATCACGTCCAAGGCGTGCTTCAAGCTGATGGATGCTATCGGAAATGCGCCTGCTGTTGCGATGAACCGAACGCGGCGTCCAGTCACCACGGCGCACTTCATCGATAATGGCACCACGAATACGAATCCCGGCGTAGGTTTCGAAGCTGGCGCCCTTGGCGGGATTGTATTTGCGAGAAGCATCCAGCAGCCCGATCATGCCGGACTGAATCAGATCGTCCAGTACAACACTGGCCGGAAGGCGGGCGAGCAGATGGTAGGCAATACGCTTAACCAGCGGCGCATACTGCGTGATCAGATCCTGACTAGAGGTAAATTCCAGCTGGTTATACATGGAGCCTCTTTATTTACCCTGCACCAGACGTTCGACAAAGAACTCCAGGTGTCCGCGCGGCGTTGTCATCACCGGCCAGCCATCGACACGGTTAGCTAGCTGACGGTAGGCAAGCGCCGCATTACTGCTGGAAAACGCTTGTAAAACAGCCGTTTGCCGCTTAACCGCTTTGCGTACCGCCTCATCATAAGGGATTGATCCGACGTATTGAAGTGTTACATCAAGGAATCGATCCGTCACCGTCAGCAGCTTGTTATACATGTTGCGACCTTCAGACTCACTGCGCACCATGTTGGCCAGCACTCGAAAACGCGTGACCTTGTGATCCCGATTCAGCAGCTTGATTAGCGCGTAGGCATCAGTAATGGAGGTCGGCTCATCGCACACCACCATCAGCACTTCCTGGGCGGCGCGCAGGAAGCTGATCACCGACTCGGATATGCCCGCCGCGGTATCAATCACCAGCACATCGATTTCGTCGGCGATATCGGTAAAGGCATGGATCAGTTCGGCATGTTCATGCACGCCCAGCGCCGCCATGGATTGGGTACCGGAAGATGCCGGTACTATGCGAACATTCTCCCCGGCCTTCAACATCACATCGGACAGCGCACAATCCCCGGCCAGCACATCGGATATGTTGTACTTGGGCCTTAGCCCCAGCAGCACATCGACGTTGGCCAACCCCAGATCTGCATCCAGCAGCACCACGCGGCGGCCCATCTGCCCCAGTGCCAGCGACAGATTGACCGAAACGTTGGTTTTGCCAACACCGCCCTTGCCGCCGGTGACAGCAACTACTTTTACTGGATGCATAAACTAATTCTTCCCTGGGTCATCCTGCCCGACCTATAAAACTCAGATCCGGACCTTCGTCCGCCTGCTGTTCACGTTCCTGCGCCTTCTGCGCCGTTACCACCGCACGGCTCACCAGATCATGGCGCCGCGCCACCCCTATATCATCGGGAATTTTCTGACCATCGGTTACATAGGCGATGGGCAGCTGCTTCTCGATCGACAGCGTCAGCGCCTCACCCAGGCTGCCGGACTCATCGAGCTTGCTCAGGACACAGCCACTCAAGCCCAACTTCTGATAAGTATTGTAGGCGCTCTCGATGACCCGCTTCTGGCTCGAACATGACAGTACCAGCAGCTTTTTGAGCCGCAGCGACACACCCTGCAGCAGCTCAATCTGCGCCGCCGTATGGGGCTCATCGGCGCTCATGCCGGCGGTATCGATCAGCACCAGACGCTTGCCCTTGAGCGAGTGCAGCACTTCATCCAGCGAATGAGTTTCATCGACTACCCGCACCGGCACATCAAGAATGCGGCCAAAGGTACGCAGCTGCTCATGGGCCGCAATGCGATAGGTATCCGTAGTTACCAGCGCAAGACTGGCACTGCCGTACTTGAGCACGTAGCGCGCCGCCAGCTTGCCGATGGTAGTGGTCTTGCCCACGCCTGTGGGGCCGACGAAAGCTACCATGCCGCCGCGTTCGATAAATTCTTCACCCACCACCGGAATGGCATCGGACAACCGGGCCAGGCTGCTGCGCCAGGCCTTGTCGATTTCAACATCCTGCTCGATGCTCGCCACCAGATGGCGCACTACCCGTGGCCCTATACCCAGACTGTCGAGCCTGCGACTGAGACGCAGCTGCGCCGGCGCGGGCTGCGGTGACGCTTGTACGGGTGCTGGCTGAACGACGGGTTGCGGAGCCGGTGGCGTTGGCACCTGCGGCTGCGCCCGCAACTGTTGCTGCAGCATGACCTTCAGCTGCTGAATTTCATCCTGCATGTTGAGGATGCGCTCATGATCCTGCGAATTCTGCGTATTTAGCGCGCGCTGAGAATCTTGCGAGCTTTGCGGCTCAGCAAAAGATTCAACGCCAGCACGGGGCGGCGCTACTGCAACCGGAGCCTGGGGCTGAGGCGCCGACTGCGGACGCTGCGGGGCTTCTGACCGCAGGGGCGGCGCTGCCGCAGACTTATACCCTGGCGCAGACTGCGACGAAGCTTCAGCCCTGAAGGTCGGTTCAGGCCGGGATCCTGCAGCAAAGGGGTCGGCATCAAAACCGCTGCTTTCAAACGACGGTGCCACAACCTCGGCGCGGGATTTTTGCCGCTGCTTGAAGGACTCCAGAATACTGCGCAGATCCTCGTCATCATCCTGACCGATCTGGCGATTGCGCATCACGCCCATATCCGGCTCCATCGCAACACCGCTCTGCTGCTGCGCCGAGGCGATACGCGCCTTGACCTTGCGCATCTCGTCTTCCAGCACAGCACTCTGGCGCCCGGCGTTCGAGCGCCCGGCTCCGGTCAGCGTCTGCACCTGCTCGTCACGCCGGCGGCGTTCCGTACTCTGGCGCTTGAACTCGGCCTGGGCCGCCTCGTATTCCTGTTCGTGGGCAGCAACCACTTCAACCCCGCCCGCCACACGGTGATTGGAGACAATGACCGCATCGGGGCCGATCTCTTCCCGTACCCGCCGCATCGCCTGTCGCATGTCAGGGGCAAAAATGCGTTTTACTTTCATAGTCGTCCTCTGAGTAAGGCGTTGCAGGGCCAGCTTCGCGTTCTGCTAGCCTGTCGGGCCTGGCCGGGCTCAAAGCCTGACCACCAACAGGCGGGGTTAGCCACCCTGTCCGCCCACGGTCGCCACTATGGTGACTTTCTTGTTTTCCGGTATCTCCTGATAGGAGAGTACATGAATTCGGTGGTTTCCATAGCGCACGAACTTCGCCATCAGCGGTCGCACCGGCGCCGCCACCAGCAAAACCGACGGCTTACCCGCCATTTCCTGATTCTGCGCTGTGGTGGCCAAAGACTGCTGCAGCCGTTCGGCCATGCCGGGCTCCAATACCAGCCCCTCGCCACTGCTCTGATTCTGCACCGAGTTGAGCAGCATCTGCTCAAGCTTGGGGTCCAGGGTAATCACCGGCACCTCATCGGAATAACCGTTGATTTCCTGCACGATCAGCCGTGACAGCGATATACGTACTGCTGCGGTCAGCGCCATCGGGTCCGCGCTGCGACCCACGGCTTCCGCCAGAGCCTCTGCGATACTGCGAAAATCTTTCAGCGGTACCTGTTCCATCAGCAAGTTCTGCAGCACCTTCAACAGGCCGCTGATCGACAGCTTGGCCGGCACCAGTTCATCCACCAGCTTGGGCGAGTGTTTGCCCAGCATATCCAGCAGGTGCTGCACCTCTTCATGCCCGAGCAGCTCGTGGGCATGGTTCTGCAACAGCTGATTCAGATGCGTGGCCACCACCGTACTGGCATCCACGACCGTATAGCCCAGCGACTGCGCCTGCTCCTTCTGTCCGGTTTCAATCCAGACAGCTTCCAGGCCAAAGGCCGGATCCGTCACCGCCACACCCTTGAGAGTACCAAACACCTGACCCGGATTTATCGCCAGCTCGCGATCGGGATAAACCTCCGCCTCGCCGACAATAACCCCCATCAGCAGAATGCGGTAACCGCCAGGCACCAGATCCAGGTTGTCACGGATGTGCACCGAGGGCACCAGAAAGCCCAGATCCTGCGACAGCTTGCGCCTTATGCCCTTTATACGCCCCAGCAGCTGGCCGCCCTGCAGCTTGTCTACCATGGGAATCAGCCGATACCCCACTTCCAGACCTATCATGTCCACCGGCATGACATCATCCCAGTCGAGCTCTTTCTGTTCATCCACAGGAGTCGCCGTCTGGGTACGTGCCAGTTCCTGCTTGTCGGTCTGTTTTTCCAGCGCCTCCCGCGCCTGGCGACGCAGTATCAGCCAGGCGATACCACCGGCAGCGCCTGCAAGCGTCAAAAAAGCGACATGTGGCATGCCGGGCACAATGCCGATCACACCCAGCAGACAGGCAGCGACAATCAGCGCCCTAGGTGCCGAGAACATCTGCTGCAGGATTTGGTTGCCCATATCCTGGGACGAATTCTGCCGCGTTACCGTAATCGCCGCGGCTGTGGAGAGAAGCAGAGACGGAATCTGCGCCACCAGACCATCACCAATGGTCAGCATGGAGTAATACTGGATCGCCAGATCAAAGCTCAGATCATGCTGCAGCATGCCGATGGACAGCCCGCCCACCAGGTTGATCACCAGGATCAGGATGCCGGCAACCGCATCTCCGCGTACGAACTTGGAAGCACCGTCCATGGAGCCGTAGAAGTCAGCTTCCTCGGTCACTTCGCGCCGGCGCAGCTTGGCTTCTTCCTGGGTAATCAGGCCCGAGTTGAGATCCGCATCCACCGCCATCTGCTTGCCTGGCATGGCGTCCAGCGTAAAGCGAGCGCTCACTTCCGAAATACGCCCTGCACCCTTGGTCACTACAACAAAGTTGATAATCACCAGGATCAGAAACACCACTATGCCGACCACATAGTTGCCGCCGATCACTACCTGACCAAAGGCCTCTATCACCTTGCCGGCGGCATCTCCGCCCTCATGACCATAGAGCAGCACTACCCGGGTGGAGGCCACATTCAGTGCCAGTCGCAGCAGCGTTGCCACCAGCAGGATGGTTGGAAACACGGTAAATTCCAGCGGCCGCAGAGCGTAGACACAGACCAGCAGCACCACCAGTGACAGTGCTATGTTGAACGTAAAAAAAACGTCCAGCAGAAATGGCGGTACCGGCAGTGTAACCATGCCGATGACCACCAGCAGTAACAGCGGAACCCCCAGGTTGCCCTGACCGAGGCTGCGCATGCCGTTACTTAAGAACGTTCGATCCAATCGGCTACCCGTCAATATTCAGTCACACACTGCCGCAACCCGGCTTTATGTCGCTGTATTCAGACCCAATGGAAACAAAACTCAAAATATTGACGCCTGTATTTCCAACCGCATTAAGTAATGCAATAAACTAGCCAATTAACTGACAACTCGGGCGATTCCTCTGAACCCACTCGATTAATTGTCAAAGCGCAGGTCATCCGGAATCTCCAGGTCATCATCCCGCACCTGAGTGGGCGCCACCGACTCACGCTTGCGGTAACTGCGCAGCTGATACACATAAGCCAATATCTGGGCCACAGCCTTGAACAGACCGGCGGGAATTTCCTGATCCAGCTCCGCGTGCTGATACAGGGCTCGGGCCAGTGGTGGCGCCGACAGCATGGGCACCTCGTGCTCCACCGCCAGCTCACGAATCCTCAGTGCGACAAAATCAGCGCCCTTGGCCAATACCACTGGTGCCCGGCCGGACTCGGGATCATATTTCAGCGCCACCGCATAATGGGTCGGGTTGGTAATGACGACATCGGCTTCGGGTATCTTGCCCATCATCTGACGCTGGGAAATTTCGCGCTGCAACTGGCGAATGCGCCCTTTCACCTCGGGCTTGCCTTCGGTGCTCTTCATCTCGTCCTTGACTTCCTGCAGCGTCATTTTCATTTTCGTGCTGTAGTCGTGCAGCTGAAAGGGCACATCCAGCAGTGAGATCAGGATCAGACTGGCGCTGATCAGCAGAAAGGTCCAGATAACGATGTCTACCGCTTCACTGATGGCCGGCACCACATCCTGCGCCCCCAGCCCCATCAGCCTCGGCTGCATGACCTTGAGCACCAAAATCGCGATGGACGCCACCAGCAGGAACTTGGCCAGCGCCTTGACCAGCTCCACCAGTGCCTTGAGAGAAAACATGCGCTTGAGACCGGAAAGCGGATTGATCCGACTCGCCTTGGGCTGCACCGATTCGCCACTGAAATTCCAGCCACCCAGCGCGATAGGGCCGACAATTGCCGCCAGCAACACCAGCGCGAAGAAGCCGGACAGCGACAGCAGCGCTTCAAACATCGAGCGCGCCAGATAGGCCACCATCATTGAGGAGTCGAACAGGGCTTCACGCTCCAGCGACAGATTGCTCGCCATCATGCCCCGCATGCGACCAGCCACCAGATCACCAAATATCAGCGCACTGGCTGCCGCCGACAGCAAGAGCACAGTGGCACCCAGCTCCTTTGATCGGGGTACGTCTCCCTTCTCCCGCGCCTCTCTTATTCGCTTGGGTGTGGGGTCTTCGGTTTTCTCCTGACCGGTTTCTTCAGCCATCGATCAAAGCCTTCGCTGGTCGATTCAACATGCCCGACATTTTCTGCGTAGAGCGCACTTGAGCCATGTTCAGCCACCACCCAGGAAGGTTGTACTGATAAGCTCCAGTGCATACTCGGCGATACGCTGATACTGCCCCAAAAAACCGCCCAGACTGACCCAGGCAATAAGCAGACCCATCAGCATGGTAAAAGGGAAGCCGATGGCAAAAATATTCAGCTGCGGCGCGGCCTTGGTAATAATGCCAAAGGAAAAGTTGATGATCAGCAAGGCGGTGACCGGTGGCAGCGCCATCATCAGGGCGGCGGCGAACATCCAGCCGCCGGTGCGTACGATTTCGGAAAAAATCTCAGGACTCAGGCCCGACAGACCCACAGGGATACGCTCGAAGCTGCGCGCCAGCACATCAATCATCACCAGATGGCCGTTCATGGCCAAAAACAGCAACATCACCAACTGCAGGTAAAACTGGCTCAGTACCACAACCGACACGCCGTTGACCGGGTCAGACACAGACGCAAAGCCCAGGCCCATCTGGGTCGAAATCAGCTGCCCACCCACGACAAACACCTGCAGCATCAGCTGCACCATAAACCCCATGGCAGCGCCGATAAGAATCTGCTGTGCGATCACCAGGTAGCTTTCAACAGAAAAGGCTGCAAAGGACGGCATGGGCGGCAGCACCGGCAGCAGCAGTACTGTCACCCCGAGCGCCAGCCCCAGGCGAATGCGCGGCGGCACCAGGCCACTGCCGATCATGGGAATGGCCATAAAGAATGCGGCAATGCGAAACAGAGGCCAGAGGAAATCCGCCACCATTTGTTCGATTTGCAGTAAGCCGATATCGAACATCAGCGCGCTCCCGGGCCCGGCATTGCGTTATCCGACCTGGATCATCTGGGGAATGGCATCGAAAATAAAGCGAAAGTGATCCAGCAGACGGGTCACGATCCAGGGACCGGCCCACATCACCATGCCGAGGGTAATAATCAGGCGCGGCAGGAAGCTCAGCGTCTGTTCGTTGATCTGGGTCGCGGCCTGAAACATGGACACAATCAGGCCCACCATCAGGCTCGGCAGAATAATGACGCACACCAGCAACACCACCAGCCAGAGCGCCTCGCCGAAGAGATCGAGCATCAGTTGCGGTGCCATGACATCCTCCTGTTTGTGTCTTTAACGGCGGCTAAAAGGTAATCGCGCAGAGCGTCATCAGAGCCCAAAGCTGACCGCGAGCGTTCCCACCACCATAACCCAGCCATCCACCAGCACAAACAGCATGATCTTGAACGGCAGCGAAATAATAACGGGCGACAACATCATCATACCCATGGCCATAAGCACACTGGCCACCACCAGATCGATCACCAGAAAGGGAATAAACAGCATAAAGCCGATCTGGAAGGCGGTTTTGAGTTCACTGGTCACGAAGGCCGGCACCAGCACGGTAAAGGGTATCTCCTCAACCGAGCTCACCCTTGGTGTTTTCGATAACCGCATAAAGAGTTCAAGGTCACTTTCGCGTGTCTGCATGGTCATGAAGTCGCGAAACGGCGCCGCCGCTGCCTGTACAGCTTCCAGTGGTGCAAGCTCCCCTTTCATATAAGGCTGCACGGCGGCGGTGTTAACCCGCTCGATCACCGGCGTCATGATAAACAGAGTCAGGAAGAGCGCCAGCCCCATCAGCACCTGGTTCGATGGCGTCTGCTGCAACCCCAGCGCCTGACGCAAAATGGCGAATACGACTATGATGCGGGTAAAAGCGGTCATCATCATGATCAGTGCTGGCAGGAAGGTCAGCATGGTCATGAGCGCGAGAATCTGAATCGTCACGCTGTAGCTGGTACTGCCGTCATCCGCGGTAATGATGTTAACCGCGGGTATGCCTATATCTTCAGCGCCTGCGGGCAATGCCAGCAACGCTAACAACGGCAACAGCAGCAGTGGCCAAAACCGTGCCATCCGGGTGCCAAGCGGCATCGAAATCCAGGCCATTCGCAAGGTCATAGTCGCTCCTTGCGTTCCAGCACTTCTCGCAGCTTGGCGCCGAATCCGGCACCGGGGTCGCTGTCCACCACGGGCTCATCGAAGCGCTCCAGCAAACTAACCCGCCCCGGCGCGACGCCCAGCAGCAGCTGTCGACCACCCACCTCGACCAGTACGGCCTTTTCCCGGGTTCCCAGCGACAGGGCGGCGACAATTTTCAAATGATGTCCCTGGGCCCCAAGGCCGGTAAAGCGCTTAACCAGCCAGAGCACCAGCAGTATCGCCATAATGACAATCACCAGCCCCATTAGCAGCTGGCCGAGCATGGCGAAGGACACCGGATCCTGCATCGCCGGACGCACAGTGGAGCCAGGCGCCAGACTCAGGGCCGTGCCAACCACGGGCTCTGCCTGCAACTGAGTCTGGGCTTGCGATACCACCTCAGAAACCGCACCTGAGACTGCTCCTGAAACAGCGCCCGCGACAGTGCCTGAAGCCGTCGCCGTAGAAGCAACGACCTGGGCCTGTGCAGCGGGTGCCACCAGTGAGAAAAACTGGATTACAAAGAGACGCCGCATTCTTCAGCGCAGCTTCTTGATGCGTTCTTGCGGGCTGATCACGTCCGTCAGGCGAATGCCGTAACGCTCGTTCACGACCACCACTTCGCCATGGGCGATAAGGGTGCCATTCACCTTGACGTCCAGCGGCTCGCCGGCCATGCGACCGAGTTCGATCACCGAGCCCTGACTCAGTTGCAGCAGATTGCGAATAGCAATCTCGGTGTTACCCACTTCCATCGACAGGGTCACCGGGATATCCAGAATCACATCCAGCTTGGGGTCGCCAACAGGAGTGGACTCGTCTTTCAGCTCATCAAGCTCGACCGCCCGCGCGCCAGCACCCCCGGCCTGCTCATCCATGGCGGCGGACCACTCGTCGCCTTTGCCCTGCGGGTCGGAACCCGCGTCTTTTGCATCACTCATCTGTGCAGATACTCCAAAGCTCGCCGGCGGCGGCCTGTCAGCCTGTGGATAAGCCCCGCCCTGTGTTGGGGAGGTTTAGTCCGTTGCCTTGACTTGATCAATGATTTTTACCGCAAGGTTCGATCGAGACACCCCCAGGCGGCAACTAAAGGTAGGGACCCCTGCAGCCCGCAGGATCAGCTCCTGCGGAATATCCACCGGGATGACATCGCCAACTTCCAGCGCCATAACATCGCGCAGGGTCATGTCCCGCTCGGCCAGCTGCAAGCTCAAATCCACATCGGCCGACATGATGTCACGGCGCAGAGCCTGCATCCAGCGCTCGTCACCCTCACGCTCGGCGGGCTGAAAGCTCGATACCAGCAGATCCCGGATCGGTTCCAGCATCGAATAGGGCATGGTGACCTGCAGCTCACCGCTGCCGCCCTCCAGATCCACCTGAAAGGTGCTGACGACCACGACTTCAGTGGGACTGACCACATTCGCCATCGCCGGGTTCATTTCGTGGCCTATATGCTCGAAGCGCAAAGCCATCAGAGGACGCCAGGATTCTTCCAGGTCGGCAAACAACTGGCCTAGCACCTTGCGCACCAGCCGGGTTTCGGTCGGAGTAAAGTCTCGCCCCTCGATCTTGGCCTGACGGCCATCACCACCGAAGAAGTTATCAACCAGCTTGAACACCAGCTTGGCATCCAGGATAAACAGCGCCGTGCCCTTGAGCGGCAGGGCTTTCACCAGATTCATGCTGGTGGGCAGGTAGAGCGTATGTACATAGTCGCCGTACTTCATCACCTGTACAGCACCCACAGTTACATCAACGGTACGGCGCAGCAGGTTGAACAGTGTCAGGCGGGTATGGCGGGCAAAACGTTCGTTAATCAGCTCCAGCGCTGGCATGCGCCCGCGCACGATCCGCTCCTGGCTCGCCAGGTCGTATGACTTTACACCACCGGATTCGAGCTCCTCAGCGTCATCGCCGGTACCGATGTCACCATCGTCCACGCCGTGAAGCAGAGCATCAATCTCATCCTGTGACAGCAGATCTTTAACCGACATGCGTGTCGCCTATTCCATTACTGCATGACAAAATTGGTAAACAGCAGCGCTTCCACACCGGGACGCCCTGCCTTCTCCTGCACAATCCCCTGCAACAGTTCCAGCGCCTCGGAGCGCAACTGGATCTTGCCCTCGATAGTCTGCAACTGTTCGAATTTCTGGGACGTGAAGAGCGCGTTCAGCCGAGCCACGATCAGCGGCATGTGCAGGTTCAGTACATCCACGACCTCCTGCTCACGACTCTTGGCTTCGATATAGGTCTGCAGAAAGTGCCGCTTGCCATCATCCGAGGCCAGGGTAACCACAAACATTGGCCGACCTTCGAGCGTGCGTATTTTGGTATAAAGCGCCTTGGCCTTGACTACAGGCGCCGCCGCATCGCTCACAGCCGGGCCCGCGCTATCGCTGCCGGACAACATGAAGAAAGCCGCGACACCGCCGCCGCCGACCAGCAACGCCAGCAAGACGACCGCCACCATCATCAGGCGACCGGACTTTGCCGACTTGCCCGCTGCCATATCTTCCACTGCCTTATCCTGTGCCATTTGTCTCTCCAACTGCCCGGACGCATAATATAACACACTGATTTTAAGGCTCTATCAAAGACTCAGCGCCGCTTTACAGCTTAGGCATAATCATCCACCAGCGAGCGACTCAAGCTCACCACGGGCGCCACAGTCGCAGCCGGATCCTCATCCTGCTCCGCCACCAACCCGGCACCGCTGCCGGCATCAGGTCTCGAGCGCTCGCGACGCTCTGAATCATCAGCCACCGAGCTGTTTTCAAGATTGAGCCCCTGCTCCGCCAGCATTTCGCGCAGACGCGGCATCTGCTGTTCAAGCGCATCTCTCACCTGGGCGTGGGGCGAGGTAAAGCTAAGACTCGCCTGATCCTGATTCAGTTGCAGGCGTACATGCAGAGTCCCCAGTTCCGGCGGATCCAGCCGAATTTCGGCTACCTGCAGACTGCCCGCCGTCATCAGCAACACTCGCTCCGAAATGGCCTGACCCCAGGCGGCATTCCCCTGTGACAGCCCCGGCGAAAGCCCGGGTGGCATGCTTTGTAACTGTGCCGGGAGCGGATTCAGCGACTGCGCCGCCCGAGGCCCCTCAGCACCGGTTCGCAGCAACCCTGCCTGCTGGATACTGTCATCCGCCTGCGCATCGGCGCCGGCGTCAGTAACGCCCGCAAGTCGAGCTATCGCATCCGCCGCGCTTAAGCGCACAGACGCCTGCGCTGCGCCCAGATCTGCGCTCTGCAGCGGCGAAAGGCTCACTGGAGAGGCCGGGGTAGCCGGTACAGGTGCAAGCTCAGCGCCAGGCAGGCGCGCCGCAACACTCGCCGGTTCAGCAGCCATAGCGGTACCCGCCGTTAGAGTGCCAAGTCCTTGTTCAGAGGGCTGAGATTGCTGCGCCTGCAGGGCCCGCAGTACCGCTGGCGGTAGCACCTGGCCGACATCGCGCTGAATCGCGCTCATCAGGGTCTGAATATCCGCAGGCGGTGTTAAATCCATAGCCGCGACATTCGAGGCAGCAGCGCCGGCAATGTTCACAGCATGAGTGCCTGTAGCCGATACGGGTGTCGCCGCAGCAATATCAGCATCGAGCGTATCGGTGGCTATATCTGCGCTCTCAGCCGGTGCAGCAAATTGCGACAGCATCCCAGCCTGAGTCGAGCTTCCATCCTGTACCACAAAGGGCGCCACGACCCCAGACGGCGGCAGCAACGACGCAGGTGCTTGATCCACCTCCGGATCCGTAATCTGACCTGCCGACTCTAAAGCCGACGGCAACGCCGTATCGGAAGGTACCTGCGGGATAGAGCGCTCAGACTCAGGCGGCATCGCTTTCAGATCCTCGTCCGCTTCGCTCAGTGCGTCTGCACGCACAACCCTCGCGGGCACGCCACTGACAACCGCAGTCCCCTCGGCGGCATGGGCCTGGGCCTGCAGCGATCCGGGTGTAAAGCCCTGTTCCCGGCGGATCTGTGCAGAGGTTCTGGCATCGACCTCGGCATTCACCTCAAGGCCCGCCTCAACATTCCTCGCAGCCGCCGCGCCTGCAACAGTGGCGGCATCCGCAATGGTATCGGTACTGGCTCGGTTATCGTCGGCGCCTGGCAGGCTCTTGCCGCCAGCTTTCTCAGCTGACCCTGCTGTCTGGGCCTGCGGCAATTTTTCGCCGCCAGCACGCTCTGCGGTCAGCACACTGGAAAAAACCGCAGACCCGGCAGCTAAGGGCGCAGAGCCATTGCTCACGGCGGGCGCAGCGGGCCTGGACAACACAGCAACAGAGGAGACAGGCAATAAAGGGGCAAGCATGGCAGCTCCAAAATGATAGCAACTGCGGGAGTATATGCAGATTGCAGGCCAACCAGCCGTAAAATTTTGTCGCCCCTGACCGCCAGCCATAGCAGGGCGATCAAACGGGCGCCCCCGCGCACCACCCAAACAGCCTATTCAGATAAAGGGCGTGCGCACTCGCTGCGAGCGATCATCGAGCTCTTTTTGCAGCTGCTTCTCAGCCTCGACGCGCTCCTGGGTCAGGGCACGCTCGGTCAGGTTTTTCATGGCACACTGGTGGCCATAGGCCTGGCGCCAGTACTGTTCGACCTGCTCCAGCTGCTCGGCGTTGGTTTTCATGGTCTCGCGGTGTTGACGAATGCTGGCTTCGATTTTCTCAACGAAAGCCCGCGCCATCAGCATCTGAGCCACGGCAATACCCGCCTGCCCCTGCTGCTGGAGTTGCTGCTGGTATTCAGTCAGATATTGCTCAAGCTGGCGCAGCGTCACCTCACCCTGATTCACCCGCGCCCGACTGTCGGCCATAAACTGATCGGCCTGGCGTTTCTTGCGTTCAGCCAGATCCTGCAGCAGGGCCATGCGCTGGGAACGTTTTTTCATCGCCGTACTCCGGCTACAGGCGTAACGCCGGCGGGGTTACCCATGGTCGGCTTGGGCGGTGGCGACAGCACCATGGACAGTTCCTGGATGCACTGCGCCATGGGTTTCGCCTCAGTCAGACTTTGCTGCAGAAAACTGCGCAGCACCGGCATGCGCTCTATGGCAAAGTCAGTATCCGCATCACTGCCCTTGCTGTAGGCGCCCACGGTAATCAGGTCTTCGTTCTGCTGGTAGCGCGACATCAGCTGCTTGAAACGCATGGCCAACGCCAGGTGACCCTCGCCCACAATCGAGGGCATTGCCCGGCTGATGGAGGCTTCGACATCAATAGCGGGATAGTGGCCCTGCTCGGCCAGGCGTCGCGACAGCACTACATGACCATCCAGAATGGCCCGGGCAGCGTCCGCCACCGGATCCTGCTGATCGTCACCTTCGGTCAGCACCGTATAAAAAGCCGTTATGGAACCGCCTCCGGTGGCGCCATTGCCCGCCCGTTCAACCAGACGCGGCAGCTTGGCAAACACCGACGGCGGATAGCCCTTGGTGGCCGGCGGCTCGCCCACCGCCAGGGCGATTTCGCGCTGGGCCTGGGCATAACGCGTGAGGGAGTCCATCAGCAGCAGTACATTGCGCCCCTGGGCGCGAAAGTATTCAGCAATGCGGGTCGCCAGCTGCGCCGCCCGCAGCCGCATCAGGGGCGAGTCATCAGCGGGGGATGCCACCACCACAGAGCGCGCCAGGCCGGCGGCACCCAGGTTGTGCTCGATAAATTCTTTCACTTCGCGGCCACGCTCACCGATCAGACCCACGACAATAATGTCGGCTTCGGTGTAACGGGTCATCATGCCCAACAACACCGACTTGCCCACACCGCTGCCGGCAAACAGGCCCAGGCGCTGACCTCGCCCCACGGTCAGCAGCGAATTGATGGCGCGAATACCAACATCCAGTGTCTGTTCGATGGGATGACGGTTCAGTGGGTTGATGATCTCACCGCCCAGGGATACCCGCTCGACCGCCTCAATCGGGCCCTTGCCATCCAGCGGCTTGCCGACGCCATTGAGTACCCGACCCAGCAGCCCGGGCCCCACATCCACCTGGCCTGCGCCGCTCAGTGGCGTGATGCGCGCACCCGGCTGCAGGCCGTCGATGCTGTCCAGCGGCATCAGATAAATACGGTCTCCGGAGAACCCCACCACCTCGGCCTCAACCCGCAGGCCGGGACGTACCTGGATTTCGCAGTTGTCACCTATGGCGACCTGCAGCCCCACGGCCTCAAGCGTCAGACCAATCAGACGGGTAATACGACCTTCCACCAGCGGGCGCACAGTGCTGTACTCTATATCCAGATGGCGTTGCATGCGCTGCAGCAGACGGGACATGGCGTCAATTTTCCGTCATTTAGCGCCGCCACCCGGGCCAGACTCAGCCAGACGCGACAGCAATTGATCGGCAGCCTGGCGAAAACGGCTCTCTACGCGGCTATCCACCTGGCAGTTGGCGGTCTTGATGACACAGCCACCAGGACTGATGGCGGCATCCGGCACCAGTTCACAATGATCCCGTGCCTGGGCCAGCGGCTGCAACAGCACTTCATCTTCCGGGCTCACATGGATACGCACGGCACCGCCTTCGCTGGGCAGCTGCGCCAGCGCGTCCTGTACCGCCTGCAGAATCAGCGCCGGCTGGCTACTGAGTTCATGCCCGGTCACTGCCTGGGCCAGAGAGGTCACCAGGCTCAGCAGGCATTGTTCCAGCTGCTCGCCTTGCTGGGCCAGCGGCGCTTCGAGTTCGCCCAGCAATTGCGACAAGCGGGCAAGGGAGCGATCAATCTCGACCTTGCCCTGCGCCAAGCCTTCGGCGTGGCCCTTTAAGCGCCCTTCGGCAAGCCCCTTGGCGAGCCCTTCGCGGTAGCCTTCGTCCAGCCCTTCCTGGCGCGCTTCATCGGTAATGCGCTCCAGCTCCGCCAGCGTCATCTTGGCGCCACCAAATAGCTGTTCCTCGGGCTCCAGCTGCTCCTCTACCGCCGACTCCTGTCGCTGTACCAGCGCGACCAGATGCTCACCCTGCACCCTGGGCAACTGCCAGGGCAGCACCAGGCCCACATCGGCGGCGGGAATACGTGTCGGTTTTTTGTCAGCTGGACTCATAATGACCTCAGATCAGTTCCTCGCCGCCGCCGGCGAGCATGATCTCGCCCTCATCGGCCAGGCGACGTGCCACTGTGAGGATTTCCTTCTGCGCCGTTTCCACTTCGCTAACCCGTACCGGCCCCTTGGCCTCCAGATCGTCACGCAACAGCTCGGCGGCACGCTTGGACATGTTCTTGAAGATTTTTTCCTGCAACGCCGTATCGGCGCCCTTGAGGGCAATAACCAGCAGATCGGTGGAGACTTCGCGCAACAGTACCTGCACACCCTTGTCGTCCAGATCCAGCAGATTATCAAACACAAACATCAGATCGGCGATCTGCGATGCCAGACCTTCATCCGCCTCGCGAATGCCATCCATCACCTCGGCCTCCACGCTGCTGTCGATGAAGTTCATGATGCTGGCCGTGGCCTTGATACCGCCGAGCGTGGAGGTCTGACTGCTGGAGCCGCGGCCGGTAAACTGCGCCTCGAACATATCGTTCAGTTCCTGCAGCGCCTGGGGCTGTATTTGATCCAGCGCCGAGACGCGCATCAGAATATCGAGCCGCACCCGGTCGTCAAAATAGGTCAGCACGTGGGCCGCCTGATCGGGATCGAGGTAAGCGATCACTACCGCCTGAATCTGCGGATGCTCGAAACGAATAACTTCGGCAATCTGACGTGCTTCCATCCAGCGCAACGTATCGAGTCCCGATGTATTGGTGCTCATCAGGATCCGATCAATCAGGGTCTTGGCCTTTTCCTCACCCAGCGCCTGATTCAGCATGGCGCGAATATAGCGGTCATTGTTGATACCAATGCCGGTCTGATCGCTGACCACATGCATGAAATCCGACACCACCGCCTCAACCCGTGACTGTGGCACGTTATTCAGGCGTGTCATGGCATAGCCAATGCGCTGTACTTCCTTGGGGCCCAGATGCTTGAGCACCTCAGCCGCATCCGCCTCACCCAGACTGATCAGCAGTATTGCTGCCTTTTCAATATCATCCAGGTCGCCGTTCCCGGCCTCATCACTCATGTTCCGCTACCCATTGCCGTACCGCCTGCGCCACCCGGGCAGGATCCTCGGCCACCATACTACGAATGGTATTGATCTGATATTCGAAGCTCTCATTGGGTGTCGGCAAAAAGTTCTCGTCCGAGCTGCCAAATGTCACCCGATCATCCGCCACACCGGAACTTTCGAGCCCTTCAAGTTCGGCGGTCACACCGCCACTGCTACCCAGACGCGGCTTGCCGTCGTCCGATGCGGGCACCGCCAGATTCTTCAGTATCGGGCGCAACACGCCGAACACCAGCAAGAGTACAAAGAGCGCGGCCATCACCTGTTTGACGATATCCCACAGCCAGTCCTGCTGCCACAAAGGGGTATCCGCCGCTTCCACAAAGGGCTCGGTGGCGGCAAAGGCCGAGTTGATAACATTTACGCTGTCACCACGCTGGGGCGAAAAGCCCACGGCATCCTGCACCAGAATGCGCAGCCGTTCGAGTTCATTCTGGGTCCAGGGCTGGCGTTGCCCAGCACCCTCTTCCGAGCGTGCTGAGGGTATATCATCCACTACCACGGCCACGGTCAGGCGGCGCACACGGCCCATCTGCTGGCGCGTGTAACTGATGGAGCGATCCAGTTCATAGTTGCGTACCGCTTGCTGTCGGCTGCTGCCAGACATCCCACCGCCAGCAATTGCGCCCGCCTCACCGTTGGCCACTTCAGGCACAGTACTGGGCCCAGGCGGCTGATTCGACAGCGCACCCGGCACGCCACCGGCAGCCTGGCCAGCGGCACGATTTTCCTCGACGGTCTGTTCGCTGCGCAGCGATGGCAGATCCGGATTAAACAGCTCGCTAGTCTGCTCCACCGCATTAAAATCGATATCCGCCGACACTTCGGCACGGTAGTTTCCCAACCCAACCACCGGCTGCAGGATACTGTTAACGCGATTAAGCAGGGTTTCCTCGATCTTGTGGGTGTAGTCCAGCTGCTTGCCGGCCAGCACTACATCTTCGTCCACATCGCGGTTATTGAGCAGCCGTCCTTTCTGATCCACCACCGTCACGTCGCGCACATCCAGCTCCGGCACCGATGAGGCCACCAGACTGGCAATGGCGGCCACCTGATTGGGCTCGATCCGCCGACCGGCGAAGAGCTCAACGAACACCGACGCGCTGGGCTTGCGCTCATCGCGAATAAACACGGTACTTTTGGGAATGGCCAGATGTACCCTGGCGCTGCGAATGGCCACCAGGCTGGCAATGGTTCGCGACAGCTCGCCTTCCAGGCCCCGGCGGTAGCGGGCGTTTTCCATAAACTGGCTGGTGCCCAGGGTCTGTTCCTGATCCAGCAGCTCAAAACCCACACTCTTGTCTGCGGTAAAGCCCTCTGCGGCCAGTTTCAGGCGTGCCTGATGCACATGTTCCTGCGGCACCAGTATGGCGCGACCGTCGGCATCGAACTTGTAAGGAGTGTTGTACAGGCGCAGCTGCTCGATCACCTGATTGGCGTCGGCAAAGGAAAGGTTGGAAAAGAGCACCCGGTAATCGGGCTGTTGCGACCAGAGCACCACGGCAAAACCAATCGCAACGCTGGCAGCCAGGCCCACCATCAGGCCGATCTGCCGCAGTATGCTGAGACTGCTGAAGCCGGCCATCAGACCACGCTTGCTGCCTTCGAGTTGCGCCGGGGTATTATCCATTCAAGTGAAGCCGCCCTGATTCCTGTTGGATCCCGTATTACATCGGCATCTTCATAATATCTTCATAGGCTGTAACCAGCCGGTTACGCACCTGAGTCATGGCCTCGAACGAAACCGACGCCTTTTCCATACTGATCATGACCTGGGGAAGATCCACCGCAGGGTCGCCCTGCTCATAGGAAACCGCCAATTTTTTGGCATCTCCCTGCAGATTATTCACCTTGTCGACTGCATTCTTCAGCAGCTCACCGAAACCAGTACGATCCACGCCTTCCGGACCCTGCTGTACACCCGGTGCCTGAATCGGCGAGACACCTTGCTGTGCCTGGGCCTGCATTGCTCGCATCTGCATCAGTACGCTATTGATATCGGCGCGTTCAACCATTGCTCTGTCCCCCGACCAACCTGGCAGCATTTTGACATTATATGTCGCTTTTACACGTCAGCAAGCTAGCCAACGCCATCATACGACAAAATGCTGTCACCAGAACGTCAATAAGTTAGTTATCTGCAGGGAATAAAGCAAATACCACGCCAAAAGCCTGATTTAAAATTGACGGCACGCTACAAACCCGCCGAGGCAACGCAGTACCGGCGGGTTTCAGTGACTGGCGCTGGGAGCTTCGCCGTGTTTGAGGCGCACATACATCAGCGCCACTGTGATGGCATCACCGAGGGCGGTATGGCGTTCAATGATAGGAACATCCAGCTTTGCCGCCAGAGTATCGAAACGCAGATCCACGGTGCCACCGATGGATTTCCACTTGATAATGTCATGGTAAACATGGGACAGCTCAATGGTCTTGTTGGGCAGGCCAAAGCCATAACGCGGACGCAGGTACTTGTCGAGCATGCTCACATCGAAACTGACGTAGTAGCCAAGAATGGGTCTGTTACCAACAAACTCCAGCACCAGCCGCAGCGCTTCGTCTAATTCAATGCCATCCGCCAGATCCGCCGCGCGCAACTTGTGTATCTTGATTGAATCAGCACCCAGGCTCGCCGGGGGCTTGAGGCGGATATCAAGCCGCTCGCTGGTCAGCACCCGGGTGCCACGTATCCGCACCGCGGCGATCGAGAGAATCTCCGCTTCGGCCACATTGAGACTGGTAGTTTCGCAGTCCAGCGACACCACCTCATCCCCCTGATAGGGCTCGAACAGAGCACCGTGAATGCCACTGCGATGTTCGAGCCGGTCCTTGAGTCGGCGCAGGGTTCTTGGAATGTACATCAGCCCTCCAGGCGATAACGCAATGCCAGATGTTTCTTGAAGCCTTTGACGATATGCAGCGCATCGCGCAGCAGATCCCGTTCCATCTTGTTCAGCAGCGGGATTTCAATCAGGTTGGGCGTTGGATCCTGACCATCATCACTGGCCTCGAGCCTGCGCATCTGCTGACGCAGGCGCAACTGCACAAAGAGCGCCAGCGCTTCGGCCAGATCCGCACCCTGCTCGGCCTGCAACTGACCCAGCTCCACCAGTGCATCTATGCGGGAAAAGGTATTAGTCGCCAGCACCCGATACTCCAGCGCCATGGCGCGTATACCGTGCACTACAGGGAAAATACCGCCCTTCTTGATATCCAGCTGAGCCTTGTCCCGCAAGCTGCCAAAAAACGTCAGCGGTGTGTCGAATTCCAGCGCCGCACGGGTGAAGTGAGAAAAGAATAGATCGTTATTGCGCAGATGACGCAAAAACCAGTTACGCCCGGCCTTGAATAACGCAGGGTTACCCGCCACGGGCTTGGCATCCACGGCGATAGCCAGATTCATTACGGCATCACCTTCGCAGGACTGCGCCCAGTCGCTCAGGTTTTGGGTCCAGTCCCCCAGCGAATTGACCCATGCAGGGTTGGATACCATGATATTGCCGGGGCACGGCGGAAAGCCGAACTCTATCAGCCGTGCGCTGAAGCGCTGCAGCGTCTGCTGCATGCCGGGCCAGCTCAGGCCATCTCGGTAAATAAGGGCGTTGTCCTGGTCGGTCTTGAGAATCTGTTCGCCCCGCCCCTCGGACCCCATCACCACCAGACACACATGGGGCTGCATGTCCGCCGGAATCATCAGGTCAAACAGCTTGGCCATGATACGACCGTTCATGGCCGCCAGCAGATCCATGGTGAAGCGTACCTTGACGCCGTGGGATACCAGCGACTTGATCAGGTTGTTCAGGCGCTGCGCCGCATCCTGCAACTCCTCTTCACTCTGGGCGCGTTCGATGCGAAGACCTATCACATGGGAGTGGCTGGAAAAGTAGCTCAGAATATCGGTCAGCGCGACTATGCCCACCAGCGTCTGCTGGCGCATGACCACCAGGCGCTCGATATGCTGCTGGGTCATTAGCACCAGCGCATTGAACAGGTAGTCATCGGGGCTTACCGTCACCAGCCGGAAGCTGGCGATCTGCACCAGGTCAGCCGATTGCTCCAGCTTGCCTATGACCAGCGCTTCCAGCAGGTCCGTCTTGGTGATCATGCCGTAGCGATTCCCCTTTCGCACCAGCACGCAATCCGCCTTGTGGTTACGCATCAGCACTGTAGCCTCGCTGATGCTGGTACCTTCGTCGACGATCAGCGGTTCCTGCACCAGGCCGCTGCTGACCTTGGCCAGCATAAACTCGGCCATGTCCTGATCCTGATCCTGCTGCGCCACTATCTCGGACTTGACCGCCAGATTCTGGGCGAAATAGTCCGCAAACAGCGAGTTGCTTGACACCAGTTCCAGCAGCACCCGCGTAGGCAGTATATGGCAGATGGTTTCCTCTACCGCGACGAAGTTGTGAATCGCACGGCCACGGATGGCCGACCAGCCGCCAAAGTAGTCATCCGCCTGATAGTGCACGAACACCTGCCCGGGCACGTCGCTACCGTCGGCACGGCACTCTTCGCTTTCGCCGACACAACCCTTGAGGATGACATAGACCCCTTCGGACTCACCGCCAGCCACGACTATGGTTTCGCCCTGCTGGTAGTAGGCGATATCCAGACTCTGTTGCAGCAGCGCCTGCTCGCCCTCAGTGAGCAAACTGAAGGGCAGATTGCTGATATTGAATGTCGAGGACATACAAACTCCTTGTCTGACATTGCCAGGCAACCTGTCGGCTGCTCATGACAACCCCCTGAAAGCAAAAAGGCACACCTGCATAAGCCGGTGTGCCTTTGTCCCTACTGACTAACAGTAAAGCTCAGATGGTTAGTGCGCGTGCGCTTCACCCGCTCCGCGTGGGATACGGATGTTCTCGACAATCGCCTGGATTTCAGCCGAAGGCGCGGGCGTCATCGACGACACCAGGAACGCAGAGGCAAAATTCAGGATCATGCCGACAGTACCAAAGCCTTCGGGCGAAATTCCGAAGAAGTAGTCATCCGGGCTGCCACCCATGAACTTGAAGTAGATGATGTAGCCCATGGTCGATACCAGACCCACCAGCATCCCGGTCACAGCACCCTCGGTATTCATGCGCTTGCTGAAGATACCCATCAGCAACACCGGGAACACCGACGCACAGGCCAGACCGAAGGCCAGTGCCACCACCTGAGCCACAAATCCCGGCGGATTTATCCCGAAGTAGCCTGCGATACAGATGGCCACCACAGCGGCAAGTCGGGCGTACATCAGCTCCTGCTTGTCGGTTATGTTGGGATTAATGGTTTTCTTCATCATGTCATGCGCTATGGCCGTCGATATGACCAACAGCAGACCTGCCGCCGTCGAAAGCGCCGCAGCCACTGCACCGGCTGCTACCAGCGCTATGACCCAGGCCGGCAGATTGGCAATCTCGGGGTTCGCCAGCACCATGATGTCGCGATCGACATAGACTTCGTTGGCAAAAGGCGCACCATTGACTGCCGCAGGCTCCATTTTCGGGTTGCTGACCAGGCGCTGACCAAACTCACCGGCACCTTCTGTGAAGTCGGGCTTGCTGCCTTCAAAGGCATCACCGGCCGCATACTGCACCTTGCCATCACCATTATGGTCGTACCAGCCGATCAGACCCGATGTTTCCCAGTTCTTGAACCAGCTCGGCATTTCGGCATAAGCGGTACCCGCCTTGTCGTCACCATTAATGGTATTGATCAGGTTCACGCGGCCAAAGCCCGCCACGCCCGGAATAGAGGTGTACAGAATGGCGATAAAGATCAGTGCCCAACCGGCAGAGGTACGGGCATCCTTGACGCGTGGCACAGTAAAGAAGCGCACAATAACGTGGGGCAGACCGGCGGTACCCGCCATCAGCGCCACGGTAAAGAACACCATATCAATGGTCGACTTGCTGCCATCGGTATAAGCCTTGAAGCCGAGCTCCACCGACAGCGAATCCAGGGTTGCCAGCACCGACTGACCCGAACCCAGAGTTGCTCCCAGACCAATCTGGGGCAGGAAATGACCGGTAATCTGTGCCGACAGGAAGAACGCAGGCACCGTAAACGCCAGGATCAGCACGCAGTACTGCGCCACCTGGGTGTAGGTAATACCTTTCATGCCACCCAGCACGGCATAGAAGAACACGATGGCCATGCCCAGGAGTACGCCGGTATTAACATCAACATGCAGGTAACGGGAGAACACTATGCCCACACCACGCATCTGCCCCGCCACATAGGTGAAGGAAATAACGATGGTGCAAAGCACGGCAATCATGCGCGCAGTATTGCTGTAATAGCGATCACCGACGAAATCCGGCACGGTAAATTTGCCAAACTTGCGCAGGTAGGGCGCCAGCAGCATTGCCAGCATCACGTAACCGCCGGTCCAGCCCATCAGATAGGCAGAACCATCACGACCGACGAAGGAAATGATCCCGGCCAGAGAAATAAAGGATGCTGCAGACATCCAGTCCGCCGCCGTAGCCATACCGTTGGCAATCGGGTGAACACCACCGCCTGCCACGTAAAACTCTTTGGTTGATCCGGCCCTGGCCCATATCGCAATACCGATATAGAGCGCAAAGGAGCCCCCGATAAAAAGGTATGTGAGTAAATCGAGACTCATAATAATGCCGCCCTTCTAGTGTCTTTTATCGTTGTTATTCGTGAACGTCATATTTTTCGTCAAGCTTGTTGGTACTGAACACATAGGCCCAGATCAAGATGACGAAAATGAAGATAGAGCCTTGCTGCGCAAACCAGAACCCCAGCGGAAAGCCGAAGAATTGAATTGCATCAAGTTGCTCAACAAACAGAATGCCGCAGCCGTAGGACACCACGAACCAGATCGCGAGATAGGTCCAGATGATGCGCAGGTTAGCGCGCCAGTAGGCAAGGGCTTTTTCAGGACTTAGGGACATAGCACCATTCCTTTATTGTTGTTAGCAGGATTAATTAAAATCAGGACAGCTTCAATCTAGCAGAGCA
This sequence comes from Marinobacterium profundum, assembly GCF_001528745.1. Classification (GTDB taxonomy): domain Bacteria; phylum Pseudomonadota; class Gammaproteobacteria; order Pseudomonadales; family Balneatricaceae; genus Marinobacterium_A; species Marinobacterium_A profundum. The sequence goes on from NZ_BCNS01000083.1 coordinate 57,660, forward strand.
CTGCTGATTAAATAGCCCCGACTTTAGTCCAACCCTGTGTATAGCAGACCACTGAAGAGTATCCACACTTGCTCACAGGCCCCGTCATACGGGCATTTTTCACGATAACCGCATTAGCAAACACAGCCCGTGGCAACACGTTATACAATAGTCGTACGGCAAAGTTCTGCAAATAAGCAGAGACTGTAAAGATCAACGCGGAGACAGCGGCGCCTATGTTTTCCGGCTGGACCATAATACTGATTTCACTGGCTTATGTAGGCCTGCTTTTTGCCATTGCCTATTATGGCGACAGCACCCGCAAGGGGCGCTCCTACGCTGCCAATCCGGTTATCTACTCGCTGTCCCTGGCGGTGTATTGCTCATCCTGGACCTTTTACGGTGCCGTGGGCCGGGCCGCGTCCAGTGGCTGGGAATTTCTGGCCACGTACCTGGGCCCCTTTCTGGTATTCATTTTTGGCTGGCGTGTGCTGGAAAAAATGATTCTGGTGAGCAAAGAGCAAAATATCACCTCCATCGCCGATTTTGTCTCGTCCCGCTACGGCAAGAGTCAGAGCCTCGCGGTGATGGTCACGGTGATCGCGGTACTGGGCACCATTCCCTATATAGCGCTGCAGCTGAAAGCCGTGGCCATCAGCTACGATGCGCTGGCACCCGCGGCCAGCGATGCCCTGAGCAAGGGCAACGATACCGCCCTGTTCGTGGCCCTGCTGATGGCAGTATTCGCCATACTGTTCGGTACCCGCCATATAGACGCGACCGAGCACCACGAGGGCATGGTGCTGGCCGTGGCGTTCGAATCCATCGTCAAACTCACCGCCTTTATTGCCGTCGGCCTCTTTGTCACCTTTAATGTCTTTGAAGGTCTGGACGACATGCTGTTCAACCTGGCCAACCAGCTGAGTTACAACGAAAATTTTGGCAGCCTTCTGAAGGACAGCTTCCTCACCGAGACCCTGCTGGCCTGCGGCGCGGTCCTCTGCCTGCCACGCCAGTTCCACGTCACCATTGTCGAAAACACCGATGTCGCCAATCTGCGCACCGCCCGCTGGCTGTTCCCGCTTTACCTGGTGGCGCTGGCCGCCTTTGTGCTCCCGATTTCGGTCGCGGGCTACATGGTGTTTGGCAATCAGAACGTCGATACCGACATTTTTGTACTGATGCTGCCCCTGGCCGCCGATTACAAGGCACTGGCGACCCTGGCCTTTATCGGTGGCCTCTCGGCCTCCACCAGCATGGTGATTGTGGCCAGCGTGACCCTGGCCACCATGGTGTGCAACGACATCGTCATGCCCTTGCTGCTGCGCACACCGCGCCTCAAGCTGGCGGAAAACAACGATCTTGGAGGCCTGCTGCTGCAGGTGCGCCGCATCACCATTGTCAGCCTGCTGCTGCTGGCCTACTTCTACTACCGCATTCTGGGAGATCGCGGCTCCCTCGCCTCCTTCGGCCTGCTGGCGTTTGTCGCTGCCATTCAGTTTCTGCCCGCCATTCTGGGCGGCCTCTATTGGAAGCGCGGCGCCCGTTACGGCGCTCTGGCGGGGCTGGCGGGCGGTTTCTGCCTCTGGGTTTATACCCTGGTGATTCCCACCCTGATCGACGCCAGACTGATTTCGGACGCCCTGCTACCAGCAAGTGCCGCCGCCGGTGGCTGGCTCTCCCCCACCGATCTTTTGGGCCTGCGCAGCTGGACAGGGCTGGACCCGCTCAGCCACGGCGTGATCTGGAGCCTGGCCGTCAACCTCGGGCTCTATGTGCTGATGTCACACTACAGCGGCTCGCGCCTGGTGGATCGCATCCAGGCCAGCGCCTTTGTTGATGTCTACAGCAAAGAGCTGCAGGATCCGTCACGCCATTACAGCCAGGTCACGGTTGGCGATCTGCAGACCCTGGCCGAACGCTTTCTGGGGAGCCATCGCGTGCAGCAGGCCTTTGCCGGTTTTGCGACCCAGCAGGGCGAAAAACCGCCGCTCTCAGGTGACAAGGCAACGGCGGAACTGATCCGCTTTACCGAACGCCTTCTGGCGGGCGTCATCGGGGCATCTTCGGCCCGTATCGTGCTGGCCTCGGTGCTGCGCGGCAAGGAAATGCAGATTGGCGATGTCGTCACCATCGTCGATGAGGCCTCCAAGGCGCTGCGCTTCAACCGCTCACTGCTGCAATCCACCATAGAGCACGTCACCCAGGGCATCAGCGTGGTGGATCAGCAGCTGCGTTTGGTCGCCTGGAATCGGCGCTACCTGGAAATGTTCAAGTACCCCGAAGGCCTTATCTGTGTCGGTCGCCCGATCGAGGAGATATTCCGTTACAACGCCCAGCAGGGCGAATACGGTGACGGTGATATCGAAGCTCTGGTAACACAACGCATGGGCAGCCAGGTAAGCCATGATCCCCACCTGTACGAACGCCATCGCCCCGATGGCACTGTACTCGAGATCCTCGGCAACCCCATGCCCAACGGCGGCTTTGTCACCACCTACGCCGACATCACCAATCACAAACGCACCGAAGCTGCGCTGCGTGAAAGCGAGCAGAATGTGCGCACCTATACCGACAATGTGCCCATCCTGATCGCCTTTCTGGATCCGCAGCGACGCTTTCTGTTCGTCAACAAGGCCTACGCCGACGCCTTTGGCATAGACCGGCACCACGTGCAGGGACTCGCCTACGAAACGGTCCTCAGCAAGGCCCAGGTCAGTTATCGCAATCTGTATATAGAGCAGGTTCTGCGCGGCCAGCGGGTGCGCTTCGAGTCTGTAATGCCGAGCCAGATTCCCACCGACTCGCCGCGTTACGCCGAAGTCACCTATATCCCCCACTTCGACGAGCAGCACCAAGTGGTGGGCTACTTCACGCTCTATCAGGACATCACCGAAAGGCGCACCGCAGAACTCGCGCTCAAGGAAACCAATGAAACCCTGGAAGAGCGCGTGCGCGAGCGTACCCAGGCGCTGTCAACGGTCAACCGCGAGCTGCGCAAGGAAAACACCATTCGCGCCCTGATAGAGGACGAACTGCGCCAGGCCAAGGCCGAGGCGGAAGCTGCAAACCTGGGCAAAACCCGCTTCCTGGCTGCCGCCAGCCATGATCTGCTGCAACCGCTCAATGCCGCGCGCCTGTTCACCTCCGCCCTGGCACAGCAAAGCCACGATCAGAGCACCCATCAACTGGTGGAAAACCTGGATTCATCCCTCAAGGCGGCGGAAGAGCTGATCACCACCCTGCTGGACATTTCCAAGCTGGACGCCGGCGCTCTGGTCGCCAATGTGACTGATTTTTCCATCAGCACCATGCTTACCAACCTCAGTACCGAGTTCAGCCTTTTGGCGGTAGAGAAACAGCTGCAACTGCGCTGGTGCAACTCGAAGCAGGTGATTGCCTCCGACCAGGCGCTGCTGCGCCGCATTCTGCAGAATTTCATCTCCAACGCCATCCGCTACACCCAGCACGGCAAGGTATTGCTGGGCTGCCGGCGCCGCGGCGACAGACTGCGTATCGAGGTGTGGGATACCGGGGTCGGCATAGCTCCGGACAAGCTGGATGAGGTGTTCGAGGAATTCAGGCGCATCGACAACCCGCGCCACAGTCAGGTGAAGGGGCTAGGCCTGGGCCTTGCCATCACCGAGCGAATCGCCCGCATTCTTGGCCATCGAATCGAGGTACGTTCGTGGCCCGGCAAAGGTACGGCCTTCAGCATTGAAGTGCCCTTTGGCGACCCCAGCAAGGCCGTGCGGCAGAAAACCGAGCAGCGCGGCTGGATTCGCAGCAAGGGCCTCATTGGCGTGAAGGTGCTGGTGATCGACAACGAACCCAAGATCCTCGAGGGCATGCGGGCGCTGCTTAATGGCTGGTCCTGCGAGGCCATCACGGCGCTGTCGGTGGATGAAGTACGGCAACAGCTGGACGGCACCGGCTTTGAGCCCGATATTATTCTGGCCGACTTTCACCTGGGGGAAACCTATACCGGACTCATGGCGCTTGAAGCCATGCAGGCTTTCTGGCCAAAACCCATACCTGCGGTGATCATCACCGCCGATCGCACAGACCGGGTCAGCGATGAAATTGCCACCAGGGGTGTGCATTTGCTGAACAAGCCGGTAAAGCCCGCGGCACTGCGCGCCATGATCAACAAGCTGATTGCCAGCGACAAGGGTTAGGGGCGAGGGGCGAGGCGCGAGGGGAAAGAGGCTAGGGGCTAGGGGCAAAGACAGAAAGAGAAAAAGAGCGCGTAGACTGGAATAAGTTTGCGAATTCCGGGAACGGAGCTCAAAGCGAGTTTCGAGATAGTCACCAATCACCAATGACTAATTACCAGTCTTCGTGATTCGTGATTAGAGCTTTCAGCCGTAAGCTGAAAGCTCCCGGCTTACCGAACGTCCCTCGACTACTTCAGTTCGGTTTTAGGCGGCTCAACGCCCAGGCGCTGGGCCGCTATTACCGCCTGGGTACGGCTATTGACGCCGAGTTTGCGCAGTATGGCGGTGACATGGGCCTTGATCGTGGCCTCGGACACGCTCAGCTCATAGGCGATCTGCTTGTTCAGCAGACCCTCGGTGAGCATGGTGAGCACCCGGAACTGCTGCGGCGTCAGGGATACCAAAGCCCGGGCAAAGCGCTGATCCTCAGGCTCAACCTGATCGAAACTGTCAGCGATTTCCTGCGGCAGCCACTCTTCGCCCTGCAGCACCGCCGTAATGGCCTCGGCAATCACCTCCAGTGGTGCCGACTTGGGGATAAAACCCGAGGCGCCGTACTCGATCGCCCGCTGCATAACATGCACTTGCTCGCTGCCGGACACCACCACCACCGGAATACCCGGATTCTGTCCGCGCAGAAACACCAGCCCGGAAAAACCATTGGCGCCCGGCATATGAATATCCAGTAATACCAGATCGGCGTCCGGATGTTTGTCCACCGCTTCCTGCACCGCCGCCAGCGTATCGGCCTCGACGATTTCCACCCCCGGCACAGCCTGGGATACCGCTTGTTTCAGTGCGGCCCGAAACAGCGGATGGTCATCGGCGATGATGATTTTTTGCGCTAACTGCATGCGGTATCTCCATCTGCGTACCCGTTACCGGGTTTTATTATATGCCAAACCGCAGTCCATCCGGTTATCGGCAGCCTTGCCTTTTAGCCTTTGCGACCGTTCCTTGCAAACAGTTCCTATCAAGAACACGACCTGCCCTTGAGGCAACTTTGCACCTGCGGTACGCAGCCTGACTTTAAAGACAAAATGCCGCCACGACCAGAGGCCGGGAGGCATTTATGTGAAGCTAGTGCAGATATTTTCGAAGAGACACAGGCCTGTGGCCGCTGACAGGGCTGTCAGCGGCCGTCGTTTCAGGCCTTGCGATTTAGGCGATTTTCGATCAGATCATCCACCACCGAAGGGTCGGCAAGGGTCGATGTATCACCCAGGGCGCCGTAATCGTCTTCGGCAATCTTGCGCAGAATGCGGCGCATGATTTTGCCGGAGCGCGTCTTGGGCATGCCAGGTGCGAACTGGATCAGATCCGGCGAAGCGATGGGGCCGATTTCCGAACGTACCCAGGTACGCAGTTCCTTGAGCAGCTCATCGGATGCCTCGAAGCCCGACTGCAGTGTCACATAAACATAGATACCCTGGCCCTTCAGGCTATGGGGATAACCCACCACCGCGGCTTCCGCCACCGCAGGGTGTGCCACCAGCGCAGATTCCACCTCGGCGGTACCCATGCGATGACCGGAAACATTGATCACATCATCGACACGACCGGTAATCCAGTAATAGCCATCGGCATCACGGCGGGCGCCATCACCGGTGGTGTAGTAGCCTTTGAAGGTGCTGAAGTAGGTCTGGGAGAAACGTTCGTGATCCCCCCAGATAGAGCGGCTCTGGCCCGGCCAGGAATCCTTGATCACCAGGTTGCCATCAACGGCACCTTCCAGTTCGTTGCCTTCGTTGTCCACCAGCGCAGGCAGCACGCCAAAGAACGGCCGCGTCGCAGATCCGGGCTTGGTATCTATGGCGCCCGGCAGCGGCGTAATCATGATGCCGCCGGTTTCGGTCTGCCACCAGGTATCGACGATGGGGCAGCTGTCTTTGCCCACGACACGGTTATACCACTCCCAGGCTTCAGGGTTGATCGGCTCACCAACGGACCCCAGCAGGCGCAGGCTCGACAGATCTGCATTGCCCAGCACATCTTCACCTTGCTGCATCAGCGAGCGGATTGCCGTGGGGGCGGTGTAGAACTGATTGACCTTGTGCTTTTCGATCACGCGACCAAAGCGGCTGTTGTCTGGGTAATTCGGCACACCCTCGAACATCAGAGTGGTGGCACCGTTGGCCAGCGGGCCGTAAACGATATAACTGTGACCTGTGACCCAGCCCACGTCGGCGGTGCACCAGTAGATATCGCCAGGCCGGTAGTCGAACACGTATTCGTGGGTCATGGCGGCATACACCAGATAACCACCAGTGGTGTGCTTCAGGCCCTTGGGCTTGCCGGTTGAGCCTGAGGTGTAGAGGATAAACAGCGGATCTTCTGCCAGCACAGGTTCAGCTTCACACTGCGCCGAGGCCGCTGCGGTGATGTCGTGATACCAGACATCGCGGTTGTCGTCCCAGGCCAGCTTGTCGCCGGTACGCTGCACCACGATCACAGTCTTGACCAGCTTGGCCGCCGCGGGGTCCGTAAGGGCCTTGTCGACATTGGCCTTGAGCGGTACCACCTTGCCACCGCGCAGGGAGAAGTCGGAGGTAATCACCACCGTCGACTCAGCCCCGTCGATGCGATTGGCCAGGGCTTCGGGCGAGAAGCCACCAAACACAACCGAGTGCACAGCACCAATGCGGGCACAGGCCAGCATGGCGACGGCGGCTTCCGGAATCATCGGCATATAGAGAGTAACCACATCGCCCTTCTTGACGCCCTGCGCACGCAGCGCATTGGCCAGACGGCAGACACGACCATGCAGGTCACGGTAGCTGATATGCTCGGATTCGCTCGGGTCGTCGCCTTCCCAGATGATAGCCGTCTGATCGCCGCGTTCTTCAAGGTGGCGATCCAGACAGTTATAGGATGCGTTCAGGGTACCGTCTTCAAACCAGCGGATATCCACGTTGTGCAGGTCGAAGGAGGTATTCTTTACCTTGGTAAAAGGCGTGAACCAGTCCAGACGCTTGCCGTGTTCGCCCCAGAACGCATCCGGGTCGTTGACAGACTGATCATACATGGTCTGGTATTTGGCGTTATCGATATGCGCCTTGGCGGCGAATTCCGGATTCACCGGATGTACCTTGATATCACTCATTGAAATGCCCTTAAGATTGCTTGTTTTAATTATGTGATCCTGGATGCGCACAGGCAGCCGGTCGAACTTAACTCTGACCTACTGCACAAAAGCCCGACAAGTTGCTGGACGCTAACAACGGATCTATGGCGTAGAGTTATACAGACTTCACCGCAGCGTCCTGAATTAGACATTGGTATATCCCGTTCCCTGATCCAGCGCCTGACAGACAAAATCCGGGCCGCGCCAGCGCACTGCAACAGCCACCCGGAGCGGCCTGGGGCCCGGTACGACTGAATACCAATCCATTGCACACCATAGTACTAAAAGACTAGCGCAGCATGGTTCAGACGTAGCTGTAACAGCATAAGCGCAATGCTGGACGCAGTATTAATCGTTCAGCCTAAAGCCGCTCTCGCGCATTCGTGCCAGCTTGTAGCGCAGGGTGCGCGGGCTTATGCCCAGCCGCTCGGCGGCATCTTTGCGACTGCCGCCGCTCTGCTGCAACGCATCCACGATAAGCTGAAACTCATGCTGGCGCAGATCCGATCCCAGCTGGCCGGCATCGTCTGCTTCACCACCATTTTCAGCCTGGGCCCCGCTGTCTTCTTCGATCGGAACCTGGGTCGCGGCAAACTGACTGATACTGATAGCCCCCGGCGCCAGATGCAGGTCGGCGGCCTGAATGCGGGTGCCGGTTTGCAGGATGAGTGCCCGCTGCATAACGTTATCCAGCTCGCGTACATTACCGGGCCAGCCGTGATCCAGCAGTAACTGGCGTGCCTCGGGGCACAGGCTGGCAGGTGGGCGGTGCATCTTGATGCAATGCTTGGCCAGCAGACGCTCGGCCAGGGGCAGTACATCGCCTGGGCGCTCGCGCAGCGGCAGCCACTGCAGCGGAAATACATTCAGGCGGTAATACAGGTCTTCGCGAAAACGGCCCTCGGCCACAAAAGCCTCAAGCGCGCGGTTACTGGTGGCCAGCACCCGCACGTTGAGTTTAATGGCCTTGCGCCCGCCGATACGCTCGACCTCCTGCTCCTGCAATACGCGCAGCAGTTTGGCCTGAAGCCCAAGGTCCATCTCACTGATTTCATCCAGCAGCAAGGTGCCACCATTGGCCTGTTCAAACTTGCCAGCATGACTGCTGTAGGCGCCGGTAAAGGCGCCCTTTTCATGCCCGAACAGCGTGGCTTCCAGCATGTTTTCCGGAATAGCGGCGCAATTGATGGCCACAAAGGGCTGATCGTTACGGGCCGAATGCTGGTGAATATACTGTGCCAGCACTTCCTTGCCAGTGCCGGACTCGCCGGTAATCAGCACCGTGGAGTCCGTTTCTGCCACCCGTCGTGCCAGCTGTAGTAATTGTCGGCTGCCGGCATCCTCGGCGATAGGCGGCTCGAACGCCGATACACCGGCGACACCTGCGTGCAGCCTGATGGTTTCAATAAGCTGTTCAGGCTCGAAGGGCTTCATCAGATAGTCGACAGCGCCGGCGCGAATAGCCTCCACCGCTTTCTGCACCTGGCCAAATGCAGTGATCAGCACCACCGGCAGGCAGGGGTGGGATTGCTGCAGCCGGGCCAGCAGACCGTGGCCATCGAGCCCCGGCATGTTGACGTCGCTGACCACTATATCCACCGCCGACTGCTTCAGCCGCTCAAGCGCCTGCAGGCCATCGCAGGCCTCCAGATACTCGAAACCCGCCAGCGCCAGGGTATCCGCGAGGGCTTCACGCAGCGCCTGATCATCTTCGACTATTAAAACCCGAATACTCATATATCCCTTATTTCCATGTAGTAGCTGGCGCTACGGCGCCCTCAGGCATTCGGTAACGGCTGGCTGGCATCGGCCATGTAGGGCAGCAGGAGTGTTGCACAGGTGCCCTGCCCCGGCGCCGAATCAAGCTCAAAGCTGCCATGATGGGCGCGGGCAACCACCTGTGCCACCGCCAGGCCAAGGCCGGTACCGTGGGACTTGGTGGTGTAAAACGGCTGCATGGCCTGGGTTCTTGTCTGCAAGTCCATGCCGGGGCCCTTATCGATCACTTCGAGGCGCAAAAAAGCGGCATCGGTACGGGCGCGGATAACCAGTTCCGCTCCGGCCCCACAGGCCTGCAGGGCGTTGTCCACCAGGTTCTGCAGGGCGCCGAGCAGGGTTTCACGGTTGCACTGCAGCCAGATGCCGGCCGCTTCGTTATAGCATTCACAGTCGGCATCATGGCTCGACAGCGGCACATCGAGCATATCTTCTATGGCACGGAACAGCTCTTCGGTGCTGATGCGATCATCCAGCCGGGTTTCACCACGGGCAAACACCAGCATGTCCCGCACCTGCTGCTCCAGGTTCACCAGGCGCGACTTCACCTTGCCGGCAAAACGCACCCGCTGGCTGTCTTCCAGTACAGGGCGATTCAGGTGTGAGGTATAGAGCAGCGCCGCCGACAGCGGTGTACGTATCTGATGCGCAAGTGAGGCCATCATGCGGCCCATTTCCGACAGGCGCTGATAATGGGACAGCCGCGTTTGCAGCAAGCGTGTTTCGGTCTGGTTAGTCAGCAGCACCAGCTGGCCCGGCTCGTTATCCATGGCGCGAGTCGCCAGTTGCACCCGTCGGCCATCCCGCAGGGAAACTTCATGACCATCATCACTGCGCGGTGCAAAACTGCGTCTGATAATTTCAACCCACACCTCGCCCTGCAGCGGCTCACCCAGCAGATCCCGCGCCGCCGGATTGACCTGTGCCACGCGGCCATCACTGTCGATCAGAATCACGCCGGCGGGCAACAGATCGAGCAACTTGCGCATGCGCTCCGCCAGGCCCGCTGTGTGCTCCAGCTCGCCCACGCGGGTCACTCGTTCGCGCGCCAGCTCATCCCTGGCCGCAGCGAGCTCGGCTTCAAGCTCGGCAATGCGATTTTCAGCCGCTGTCAGCTCCTGGGTCATTTGCGCGAAATTCCATATTTGCGCATCTTCTCCACCAGTGTCGTGCGTCTTATTTGCAGCAGGTCAGCGGAGCGGGCAACAACGTTATCGCAACTGTCCAGCGCCTGTTCGATAAGGCGCTGTTCTATGCACTCAAGGTGATTTTTCAGATCGATACCGGCGTCGGGCAGCCGTGCCAGATCGGGCGCGGCCGCTGCAGTACCCGATCCGTTTGAAGAGTCGGGGGAAGCGCCGACTAGGGCTCCCGATTTTGCACGACGATAACGCTCAGGATTGGGTTCTTCAATCAGGCGAAATTTTTCCGGTAGTTCAGAGACGCCGACAATGCCATCGGGATGCATGATGGCCATGCGCTCAACCAGATTGGCCAGCTCGCGGATATTGCCGGGCCAGGGATAACGCAGCAGGGATTCGATGGCCACCGGATGAAACATCAGCTGACCAAAACCCTGATGGTTCAAGCGCCCGACCAGCGCCCGGATCAGCGGCGGAATATCCTCGCTGCGCTCGCGCAGCGCCGGCAGCTCGATGGGAAATACATTGAGACGGTAATAAAGGTCTTCGCGGAACAGGCCTTCGGCAATCATCTGCTCGAGGTTTTTGTGGGTCGCCGCCAGGATGCGCACATCCACATCCAGTGTCTTGCTGCCGCCCACCCGCTCGAACTGACGTTCCTGCAGCACCCGCAGCAGCTTCACCTGCATGGGTAACGGCATATCGCCTATTTCATCAAGAAACAGGGTGCCGCCCTGGGCCAGTTCGAAGCGCCCGGCACGGTTGGAGATAGCGCCGGTAAAGGCGCCCTTTTCGTGGCCAAAGAGTTCGCTTTCAAGCAGTTCCGCCGGAATGGCGCCGCAGTTTACCGGCACGAAGGGGCCCTTGCTGCGCAAGGAGTGCTCATGCAGGCTGCGCGCTACCACTTCCTTGCCGGTGCCGGACTCGCCAGTAATCAGCACGCTGACATCCCGTTCAGCCACCTGCGCCATGATGCGCCGCACCTTTAACAGCGATTCGCTGGCTCCCACAAGATCCGGGAAAAGCCCGACCTGATCAACATGGCCTGCGCCAGTTTGCTGACGGTACAACAGGGCTGCATGCAGCAGATCCGCCAGGGCGCTGTAACTGGGTGTGGCCGTCAGCGTTCCCACCAGCATGGCTTGAAACTCATCCGCCAGTGAGGCCTGCTCACTCCAGTCGGCCAGCAGGATAACCGGCATGGCGGCATCCTGACGCCGCAGCTCGGTAAGCAACTTGCCCAGCGAAAGCGGCAGGCGGCATTCTCCCAAGAGAATAACCGAGCACGGTACCGGCTCATCGCCGCGCTGCAGCCAGGAGACAAAATCTGTCGCCTGACATTGCAGCCCGACAAATTCCAGCGCCTGCATCAGGCGCTCGCGGCGCGGCGCATCATCTTCGATCAGCTGTATCTGAACACCTGGCAGCATCATCCTTCGCCGGCACCTGAATTTTTGATAGTCAAATTTATGACATTCAGTAGCAGGGTACAACCGCAGTAGTCACATATTTTTGACACTTGCCCCTTCACCACCGCCGCAGGCGGCACACCCTTTACTGGCACAGCACCAATACAGCCCCTGAACAGGTACTTTCGCTCAGGCCCAAAGGACGCCGACACGCAACACTCACAACAAATAAGACCCCGGCCAAAATAAATTCTAAAGTTCCGCGGTAAAGCGCCGTTAATACATTCACACCGCACTCACGCAGAATCGGGATCCTTCGATCCCTACGTATGACTCAGAACACCTCCTGCCAGATTTGCACGGCCACGGAGGTAAAAGGAGAAACACCATGGCTGTTATCAATACCAACATCGCGTCTCTGAACGCCCAGCGTAACCTGATGAAGTCCGAAGGCGACCTGCAGACATCTCTGCAGCGTCTCTCCTCAGGTCTGCGTATCAACAGCGCCAAGGATGATGCGGCCGGCCTTGCCATCTCCGAGCGTATGGGATCCCAGATCCGTGGCCTGAACCAGGCGGCCCGTAATGCAAACGACGGTATTTCCCTGGCCCAGACCGCTGAAGGCGCCATGAGTGAAATCAGCAACAACCTGCAGCGTATGCGTGAACTGTCGGTTCAGTCCCGCAACGCCACCAACTCCGCCGACGATCGCGCCGCACTGCAGAAAGAAGTTAGCCAGCTGAAAGAAGAAATCGACCGCGTCGCCAACCAGACCTCTTTTAACGGCACCAAACTGCTGGACGGCAGCTTCACGCAGCAGGCTTTCCAGGTCGGCGCCAACCAGGGCGAAACCATTAGCATCAGCGGTATTGCCGATTCCAACATTGCGGCGCTGGGCAGCTGGACGGAAGTGTCGACCCCTGCGGTTGCAGGTTCTTACACGACCGGTGCGATTGCCAGCTTCGATTTTTCAGGTGCACTGGCAGGTGGTTCTAATACCCAGGCCCCAAATACTCTGGACTTCTCGGGCGGCGCCGGTACTTTTGTAGTCGATGCGGGTGGTGCCAACACAACGGTGACCCTAACTGGCACAGCTTATGCCAATGAAGCCGCACTAGTAGCTAAGGTCCAGTCAGATCTGGATGGCGGCACCGGCAACTATACTGTGTCTTCTACCGGCACTGTTGCTGGTTCCGATTTCGCACTTACCATCACTAATAATGACAGCGAGACAGCTGTCGCGATTTCCGCCACAAATGCTGCAGCTCAAACAGGCGGATTTGCTAACTCCGCAGGCACTGCTGGTACTGCCACCACCAACGCCGGCTTCAATGTAGACGGCAATACAGTGGCGCTGACCACTGATGTGACAAATCAGGCTGGCCTGGTTGCTGAAATACAGTCCCAGCTGGATGCTGCCGCATCAGGCACCTACCTGGTAGAAGCCTCCGGCTCTGGCATCAGCATTACCAGCACCGCAGCAGGCGTTGCAACACCTGTCACCGTCGATACCTTCACCGGCGCTGGCACCAGCGTATTTGGTGGTGGCACTACCGTTGCGGGAGCCGATGAGATCGCAGGCACCGCTCAAACCGGTTTCGCCGGTCTGGATATCTCCACCGTAGAAGGTGCAGACAATGCGATTCTGGCCATGGATGGAGCACTGAACGCAATCAACTCGGCCCGTGCCGACCTGGGTGCGATTCAGAACCGCTTCTCATCCACCATCGCCAACCTGCAGACCAGCTCCGAGAACCTGTCGGCGTCCCGTAGCCGTATCGCCGATGCAGACTTCGCGGCCGAGACTGCGAACCTGACCCGCGCGCAGATCCTGCAGCAGGCCGGCACCTCCATTCTGGCGCAGGCCAACACCCTGCCCCAGTCTGTTCTGTCACTGCTGCAGTAACGGGGCGTCCCCGTTAGTGGTTATACTTGACGGGGGCCTTTAGGCCCCCTTTTGGTTTTAAGGAGATTCAAGCATGAATATCATCTCCCCTGCGTCGACCCAGGCAACAGGCAGTTCACCTGGCAACGCGGCAGAGCGCAATCTGAGTGCGCGCGATACAAGCACCATCGCCCCCCAAAGCAGCAACAGCAACAGCACTGCGGTTGCCACTGAGAATGCCCAACTCACGGTACAGGAAGTATCTGAAACCGTAGAGGCACTCAACAGTGTGATGCAGCAAATGGAGCGTGGGATCAGCTTTCACGTAGATGACCAGAGCGGCCGTCAGGTCATCCAGGTCATCGACCGGGACTCCGGCGATGTGCTAAAACAGATGCCCTCTGAAGACCTGCTGAAACTGATCAGCCATATGCAGGAAATGCAGAGCATCCTGTTCGACGAAACCGTTTGATACGAATACGGATACCGGGAGCTTAAATCATGGCAATTACCACCACGGGCTATGGCTCAGGCCTGCCGATCAGCGACCTGGTATCGCAGTTGGTCGCCGCCGAAGGCAGCCCAACCGAAACACGGCTGAATCAAAAGGAAGCCACACTGCAGGCGGAGCTCTCCGCCATCAGCATTCTGAAAGGCGCTCTGTCCAGCTTTCAGACCAGCTTTGCCAAACTGCAGGATGCCGACAACTTTACCAGCCGCTCACCCAGCTCCTCCGATACTACTGTCGCCAGCATGACGGCAAAAGAGTCTGCCAGCCTGGGCAGCTATAGCCTGGAAGTCACTCGCCTGGCCGGCGCCCATAAGCTCGTTGGGCAGCAGGGCTATAACGCTGGCGATACTGGCAGTCTGAGCTTTGCTAACGCGGCAGGCGACAGCTTCAGTGTGGATATTGACTCCGGTAATGCCACGCTCGAAGGTGTGCGCGATGCTATCAACGCAGCCTCGGACAACTTTGGCGTCAGCGCCACCATTTTGAATCTGTCCAGCGGGCCACGCCTGGTGCTCACATCCAAAGACACCGGCGAAGAAAATCGCATCACCTCGATCAGCAGTACCAGCACCAGCGGCGACCTGTCGGGCTTTGACTACAGCTACGCCAGCAACGCCGACCCACTGCTGGATGGCGACAGCGCCAACTACGATCAGGTACGGGCCGCGACCGATGCCGCCTTCACGCTGGAAGGCCAGGCACTGACCTCTGCCAGTAACACCGTTGATTCGGTTATTCCCGGTGTGACCCTGACGCTCAAAGACACCACCGAAACCGACAAGCCCGTGACCCTGAGCGTGGGTACCAATACCACCGGTATTCAATCGACTATTGAAGGTTTCGTCACGGCCTACAACAGCCTGCAAAACCTGATCAGCCAGCAGACCAGCTACAATGCCGAAACTGGCCAGGCCGGCAGCCTGCAGGGCGACTCCCTAACGCGTACGGTACAGAACCAGTTGCGCAGCATGATCTCCGGCAGCTACAACGACGGCGGTGCGATCAGCAGCCTGCTGGATCTGGGTATAACAACCAATACGGATGGTACCCTGAAGCTGGACAGCGACAAGCTGAAAACCGCACTGGCGGACAATTTTGAAGCTGTGACTGCATTTTTCTCGGCCGAGAGTGGCCTGGCGAACCGGCTCGACAGCGGTCTTGATACCTATCTGCAAAGCGATGGCAGTTTCGCCAGCCGGACCGAGTCTATCAACACCCAGATGTCCAGGCTCGACGATGACCGCGAGTCCCTCAATATTCGCATGAGCGCACTTGAAGCCCGCCTGCTGAGCCAGTTTAATGCCATGGATGCCATGGTCGCGCAGCTCAGCAGCACCGGCGACTTTCTGACCCAGCAGCTGGAAAGTATCAGTCAGATCAGCAATTTCAGAAATAAATAACGTTATTCAGACCGGAACAGACCCAGATGAACAGACTTCAGGCCACCAAAGCCTACCAGCAGATCAATATCAGTTCCGAAGCCCAGGGCGCCTCGCCACACCGGCTGATCGGCATGCTGCTTGAAGGTACACTCAAGCGACTGGCCGAAGCCAAGGGGGCTATTGAGCGCAAAGACAACGCGGCCAAGGGCGAGACTATCGGCAAGGCCATCAGCATTATCGGCGAATTGCAGGGGTCATTGCGGGATATCGAGACCAACGAAGTTGCCGCTAACCTGGATCGTCTGTACGACTATATGACCAGTACACTGGTACAGGCCAACCTGGAATCCTCCAGCGAAAAACTCAATGAAGTGGCGCTGCTAATCATCGACATCAAGGCCGGCTGGGATGCCATAGGCACAACCCAGACCGGCACCGCAGAGCCCGCCTGATGGCAACTGTGGATGATAAGCCGAACGCTTCTCTCTACGCACAGCTCACCGAGCAGCAATGGCGCGCACAACACGCCATTGCTGTGGCCTGCTTTGGCGAAATGCGCCAGCTGATGCAGCAGCCTCTTACAGAACCGATTGACCCCGCCGCTCTGCTTGAGCGCTGGAACGGCAGCATCCGGTCACTGGATATCAGCCAGCTGGCCGACGACCCCTGCTTCGCACCGCCCCTGTTACAGGAGCTGGCGGTGATGAACACTGAGCTGCAGGCCCTCTTCAGTGCCCGCCGCAGCGCCATTAGCGACGCCCGTATCAAACAGAAAAAAGCCCGCGCCGGCATTAATGCCTATCGCGGGCTTTAATACCCGTTGTGGATACATAAACGGTGTGATGCCGTACCCGTAGGGTGGAAAGAGCCTGCGAATTCCACCACTCGAAAGCAGCGCCGCTGGGGGCAACCACCGAGGTATCGGGTAAACGGTGCGATTCGCTGCACTCATCAGCACCCTACAGGCGCCCTGCGGTACATTGCGAAAAACGCCAAAAAGGAGGACAAGGATGTCCAAGTACCTGCGGCTATGGAACCTTGGGGGCTGCTATTTCTTTACCGTCAATCTTCAGCAACGCCGCAATAATGATCTTTTGATCCGGCACATCGATACCCTGCGCGAGGCCGTGCGGCATGTACGAAGCCGGCATCCGTTTATTATTCATGGCTGGGTGGTGCTGCCGGATCACCTGCATTGCCTGATCGAGCTCCCCGCCGGGGATTGCAACTATGCCATCCGCTGGTCTCTGATCAAAAGCCGTTTCAGCCGCAATATCCCTCCATACGAGCAACGCTCGAAAAGCCAATCCCGGCGTGGCGAACGCGGCATCTGGCAACGCCGATACTGGGAACATGCAATCCGCAATGAACAAGACTACCGGGCGCATCTGGATTACATCCACATTAATCCCTTAAAGCATGGCCTGGTTGAACGCGTATCAGACTGGCCCTATTCGACCTTCCATCACAGTGTCGCCAAGGGGCTCTATCGCGAAGACTGGGCAGATGACTGCCAGGCACGCCAACTGGCCTATGACGATTAACAGAAGGCATGCGAATGCGTAAACGATGCATTGCCGTGCATTGCGAAAAATGGCGGATTATCACGGTGTGATACCGTACCCGTAGGGTGGAATGAGCCTGCGAATTCCACCATTCGAAAGCAGCGCCGCTGGGGGCAACCACCGAGGTATCGGGTAAACGGTGCGATTCGCTGCGCTCATCAGCACCCTAAAGACCCCCTAGCGGATGTAATCGAACAGGCTTAGCCCACTGACCTTGCTGAAGCTGGCGTAGGCCGCTTCCAGCGTTGTCTGTTGCAGGGTCAGGCGGCTGATGGCCTCGTTGTAATCCAGATCCCGGAAGGATGACAGCGCTTCCTGGCTCAACAGCGTGTAATTGTCGTTCACCAGTTGCTGCTGATCCAGCGCGTTCATGCGCGCACCAATGGAAGTGCGGCCACGGATATTGGCATCCTGAGCCCCGTCGATTGCCGTCAGTGAATTACCCAGCAGAGTTTGCAATTCTGCCCGCCCGGCCTCGGTACTGGTATCGATATTCTTCAGGCCATTGCTCAGATCCAGCGCTATGTTTAGCGGATTGTTGGGCTCAAACAGCTGCGCGCCCGAATCGGTGGAGGCAATACGGTTATCCGGCCCTATCTGGATAAAACGCTGCTCGGCATCACCCTGAAACTCGTAACGTTCGGTAACATCATTAAAGCTGTACGCCTGCTGGTCACCCTGAAAACCGGAAAACAGATACTCACCCTGTACATCCCTGGTATTCATCAGTCCCTGCATCTGATCAATGATGCCATCCACTTCTGTGGCAAGGGCCGCACGATCCTGCGAACCCAGCGCCGCACTGCCCGCCTGAATGGTAATTTCCCGTAGCCGAACGGCATTATTGAACAGCTCATCCAGGGTTAATTCTTCATGACTGAGACGGCGGTTACTAACATCAATATTGGTCTGGAACTGCTCGGTGCGGGCCACTTCCTGTTCCAGTTTGATAATCTGGCTGGCGGCCAGCGGATCATCCGAGGGCTGCAGCACACGCTTGCCGGTGGCGATCTGTTCCTGCGTCTTGACCAGCTCGCTGTTGGCCCGACTCAGGTTATCGACGTTGTTCAGAAAGACTTGCTGGGTAGATATGCGCATGGCTATTCCTCCTCATCTGCCGTCAGAAAACTAGCCGTTAAACCACGGCCAGCAGAGAGTCAAAGATCGTCTGGGACGCCGCGATCAAACGCGCCGACGCCTGGTAGGCCTGCTGGAACTGTACCAGCCTGGCCGCTTCCTCATCGAGATTAACGCCACTGAGGCTGGACTTGGTCTGCAGATTGGCATCCAGCACCGCCTTGCTGGACTGGGTGGTGATCTGGGCGGTGGCCGTAATGCTGCCGACACGCTCTATCTGGCGGCCGTACTGTTCCTGGTATGAGCTGCCATCCACCAGCTTGGCGAACTGCAGATCTGACATCGCCAGGGCATTGCGGTTGTTGGAAACCCCACCGACGCTGTCGGCCAGTGCCAGACCACGGCCGCTGTTCAATTCCAGTGCAAGCTCGGAGGCGCCGCTGCGGGTGGGCTGAATTTCGAACTTGTCACCTTTGACAAAGCTTGATGCGGAGTCCAGCTGAAGCCGAAAGCCATCGACCTGCAGCGTCAGGCTGCCGCCAGCGGTATCAAAAGAAAATTCCTGGTTCGCATCCACATCCCCAGCTACGGCTTCACTATTAAGCTGGTTGCTGTTCCAGCGCACACCATCACTCAGGCGTGTCACGGTAAAACTGCTGTCGGTATTAAACACCAGCTCATAAGCCGACGCCTTGAGGCCACCGGCATCGACAATATTAACGCTGGATGCCGCACTGCTGGCGTTGCCGCTGTCGGCCAGCACCCGATCAGCCACTGCCGCACTGGTGTTGATATCGGCAAACAGGCGCTCGCCCGCATTGCCATCCAGATCAAGCCCCTGCAGTTGCTGTGCATTCATGCTGGAGGCAAACACCATGGCGATAAGGCCCATTTCGTCCTTTGCCTGATTCAGCACATCGGCGCGGTAATCAAGCAAACCGCCTATCTTGCCGCCACTGAGCTGGCTGGTAATATCACTGATGCTACTGCCAATCTGAAGCGCCACGTTGCGCTGGCTGGAATCCAGGCTGTCCTGCACCGTCAGCAGACGGCTGGCAGTACCGCCCATTACCAGTGGCTCACCGTTACCGACAAACAGGTTCATCTCACCATTGGGCTGCGGCACTGTGGTGAAACCTATATAGCCTGCCAGAGACTCCATTACTCGATCACGCTCATCCAGCAGTTCATTAGTTGCGGCGCCAGATGAGGCGGCCAAACGTAACTGATCGTTGATCTGCGCCAGCCCCTGACTCAAGCTGTTGACCTGGGTTACTGAACTTTCGATCTGGCTGTTAAGGGTGTCACTCTGGCGCGCAAGGCTGGAATCCAGATCCTGAAAACGGCGCACCAGCGCATCGGCCTGAGCCAGAAAAAGTTCGCGGTTCGCCAGGTTACTGGGATCATCCACCGCGCCTTGCAGGGCACCAAAATAGTCGTCCATGGCCGTCGAAATGCTGGAGACATCCGAGGCCAGCATATTGTCGAGCTGATTGGCCAGCTGCTCGAATGCCAGGGCGCTGTTGTAGGCCGAGGTATCGGCATTGACCTGGCTGGTCAAAAAATCGTTGGCCATGCGCTGTACATCACGCACCTGTACCCCGCCCAGGTTTTCCCGCGCGACCAGATCCACCCGCTGCATCGAGTAGCCCGGCGTATTGACGTTGGCAATATTCTGCCCGACCACCGAGAGTGCGCTGGTGTTGGACTGCAGCGCCTGGGTACCGATATTCAACAGATTGAAACTGGACATTCACTCTCTCCCTTACGGCGCCAGCTAAGGCACGCCGGCCTAGATTATTAGCGGCCGGCCGCGGCTATTCTTGAGCCGAATTTGCACGCGCATGCAACAACAGTTCACTGTCAAAGATACGCCCGATCTTTTTGGCATAAGCCGGATCCGTGGCATAGCCCGCCGCTTGCAGCTCCTGCAGGTAGGCCTGTGGGTCGGCGGCCTGCTCCAGCGCCTGACGATAGCGTGGGTTCTGCTGCAAGAAACTGACGTAATCTTCAAAGCTCTGTTCGAATGAACCATAAGCACGAAATGCCGCCGATTCACGTACCGCCACACCGTCGCGGTACTCCAGCGTGCTGACGCCAACGCGCTCGCCCTGCCAGGCGCTATCAGCCTTGATATTGAACAGGTTGCGGCTATTACGGCCACTGCTGTCCTGGCTGATATGACGACCCCAACCGGTTTCCAGCGCCGCCTGGGCCACCAGTACCTTGGGATCGACGCCAATCTCGGGCGCCAGCCTCTGCGCCATTGGCAGCAGGGTCGCGACAAACTCAGCAGGGGTTTCAAAGGTCTCGGGTTCTGCAGCGGCGACGCTTTTAGCAGCCCCGACTGCGGCCACTGTCGCGGCCGTCGCCTGCGTTGAGCTGGCATCGGCTGAGCCAAGGTGTGGTGAGCTGACATGGGGCGGTAATTCCGCCGCGCCAGCTGGCTGCGAACGCTGCAACTGTGCCAGCGTCGCCAGCTGGGCGCCGCCATCGAAAGCTCGCTTGAGCATGCGTTCGGATTCATCCAGCGGCCGCAACTCAGAGGCTTCAGCCTTCGCGGCCGGGATATCGAGCTGCTGGCCGAGCTGCTTCACCAGCACCTCGGCCAGCCCCATACCCTTGCCAGTAGAGAGCTCCAGCGTCATCTGCTGATCGAGCATATCCTGGTAAAACTTAACATCACCGCTGCTGAACGGGCTGTCTTCAGCCAGGGAAGCATTGGCTTCGCGCATGCTCTTGAGCATCATGCTCATGAACATTTGCTCGAACTGCTTGGCGACCTGGAGCAGCGCCTCGGGGCCATCGTTCTTGGCATCGCGCTTGAGCTGCGTCAACTGAGTCAGGTCGGTATAGACCTGCGCCTTGCTGCCCAAAGCATTATTGCGCTCCATCAGATCAGCTCCCGTTCTTCTGGCAGAATACGAAGCTCAGTATAAGCGCTCATATCACCACCAGCTCGGCCCGCAGGGCCCCGGCCTGTTTCAGTGCTTCCAGAATCGCCATCAGATCACCCGGTGCCGCCCCCACTTGATTCACCGCCGACACTAAATCCTGCAGCGAGGTGCCAGGGATAAATTCAAACATGTGACCGGAGCCCGCATCCACTTCCACCCCGGATCGCGGCGCAATCACTGTCACACCGCCACTCAGGGGATCAGGCTGATTCACATCCACAGCTTCCGTAATGGAGACCGTCATGCCGCCGTGGGTAATGGCCACCGGTGAAATACGCACATTCTGGCCGATGACGATGGTGCCGGTGCGGGAGTTGATAATGACCTTAGCCACCTCTTCGGCCGGCTGCACTTCCAGGTTTTCCAGCACCGAGAGGTAGGTCACTCGCTGCGACGGATCCCTGGGAGCGCGCACCTGAATGGAAGTGGAATCCATCGCGACCGCCATATCGGGGCCCAGCAGGCCATTGATCTGTTCGGCCACGCGCCTGGCCGTGGTGAAGTCGCCGTAGTGCAAGTTCAGAGTCAGGGTATCGCTCTGGGCAAAAGCGCTGGGCACGGCCCGCTCAACCGAAGCACCATTGGGAATACGCCCAACGCTGGGCACGTTCACCGACAGACGCGAGCCGTCTCGCCCTTCTGCACCAAAGCCCGATACCACCAGATTGCCCTGGGCAATGGCGTATACCTGACCATCAGCGCCCTTGAGCGGCGACATCAACAGGCTGCCGCCGCGCAGGCTCTTGGCATCACCAATGGCGGACACCGTAATATCGATGGTCTGGCCGGGCTTCGAGAAGGCCGGCAGCTCGGCATGAATCGCCACGGCGGCAATATTCTTGGACGAGGGATTCTGGTTGGCCGGCAGGATGACGCCGAAGTTCGTCAGCATGTTGCGAAAGGTCTGGGAGGTAAAACTGGTTTTGTCTCCAGTCCCATCGAGCCCCACCACCAGGCCATAACCCACCAGCTGGTTGCTGCGCACGCCCTGTACTGAGGCGATATCCTTGAGGCGCTCAGCCTGGGCCGGCGCTACCAGCCACAGGCACAGCAACACCCCTGCAAGGCTCTGTTTGATTATATGTTGCAGCATTTTCTGTACTCCCCTGACAACCCGCTAGAACAACCAGAACGGGCTGATAAAGAATTTGCCCAGCCAGCCCATGACGTTGGAGTCATGTACGGCACCGGTACCGCTATAGGCAATGCGCGCATCGGCCAGCTTGGTGGATGATACAGTGTTGTCGGCCGCGACATCCCGCGCCCGCACCATGCCGCTGACACGAATATATTCATCGCCCTGATTCAGCGTCAGCCATTTTTCACCTTTTACCAGCAGCAGGCCGTTGGGCCTTACCTCATGCACCGTTACGGTAATGCTGCCGCTCAGGCTGTTGCTCATGTCCGAGGAACCTTCACTGGCAAAGGCGCTGTCAGTCTGGGCCGACAGGCTCAGTGGGCTGCCAAAGGCACTTAGGCCACGGCCAAACACCTGTGGCTGCGCCAGGTTGATCTGGTTGCTCTTGTCGACATCGGTGGAAGCCGACTTGGACGACTGGGTCTTTTCCGACAACAGCACGGTAATTACATCACCGACCCGCATCGCACGACCATCACCATAGAGGTTCATGCTGGTCGCCGCCTGATAGATAGAACCATTGGCCGGCGGCACCGTCTCGTAAGACTGGGCCGGTATAGGCGCAAAGTACGGATTATCCGGCTTGGGCGCCTTGGTCACACAGCCGCTGAGTACCAGCAGTAGCGCTGCCAGCAGGAGTCTGCGCGTCATCATCATGGCTAGTGTCATCGCTTGCACCTTGCCCCCTTCAGCCAATTACAGCTGCTGCGTCACGAAGGACAACATTTCATCGGCGGTGGAAATAACTTTGGAGTTAAGCTCGTAGGCCCGCTGCGTGGTGATCATGTTTACCAGTTCTTCCACTGCATTGACGTTGGAGCCTTCCAGCATGCCCTGCTGCAACAGGCCGGTGCCGCCATCCCCCGGTGTTGCCACCACAGGTGCGCCGCTGGCGGCCGTTTCCAGAAACAGGTTCTGACCAATGGCCTGCAAGCCCTGGGGGTTAACAAAGTCCGCCAGTTCAAGCTGACCGATCGTCTGTGGATTCGCATCCCCCGCTATAGTCACCTGCACTGTGCCATCGAGACCCACGCTGAAGGTCTGAACTTCGGAGGGCAAGGTTATGGCAGGCTCTATCTGAAAGCCCTCCGCGGTCACCAGCTGATTGTCGCCATTAAGATGCAGCTGGCCGTTGCGCGTATAGGCAATCTCGCCGCTGGGCTGCACCACCTGCAAAAAACCTCGGCCATTGATGGCGACATCAAAGGGCTCGTCTGTGATCTGCAGATCGCCGGTGGCAAACAGTTTCTGGGTGCCCACGGTGCGTACACCGCTGCCCAACTGCAAACCAGAGGGTAACTGGGATTCCTGCGCCGACTGGGCGCCTGGCTGGCGCTTGATCTGATACAGCAGATCCTCGAACACGGCGCGATCTTTCTTGAAGCCCACAGTGGCGACGTTGGCCAGGTTGTTGGAGATGACCTTAAGCGCCGTATCCTGCGCGCTTAGGCCTGTCTTGGCGACAAACAAAGCTCCATTCATAGCATTAAACTCCTTGGCATTTTAGCGGCAACGGTTATCAAACCATTGCCGGCCACTGCATTAGCTGAGCTGCAGGATACGCGCCGCAGCACTTGAATTCTCTTCGGCGGTTTTCATCAGTTTGACCTGCATTTCGAACTGTCGCGCCAGACTGATGATTTCGGTCAATTCGTTCACCGCATTAACGTTGCTGGATTCCAGATAGCCCGAGCGCAGACTCACATCCAGCGACGGTGGCAAGGGCGCGTTGCCGGGGACATGCATCAGGCCATCCAGCCCCTTGAACAGGGCATCGCTGTCGGGCTTCACCAGCTTGATACGATCCACCAGTAGCAACTCGGCCGCCCCTTCACCCAGCGGGCGGGCACTGATGGTGCCGTCGTTACCGATATCAATTTTTTCTGCGGGAGGAATCACAACGGCAATGCCGCCGGCACCCAGCACCGGCAATCCACTGCCTGTCACCAGCTGGTTGGCGGCATTGATCTGCAGCTCACCGGCACGGGTGTAAGCCTCGGTGCCGTCTGGGGCCACCACCGCAATCCAGCCTTCGCCATTAATGGCAACGTCCAGATCCCGTCCGGTCTGCATCAGGGTGCCGGTGCTGGTATCAGTGGCGGGACGTTCGGTCATGGCATAAACCCGGCTCGGCAGCCCCTCGCCAAACACCTGCATGGCGCGGGCCTGGGCCAAGTCGGTCTTGAAGCCAGTCGTGGTTGCGTTGGCCAGATTGTTGGCATGGGCCTGCTGCGCCATCATGCTTTCGCGGGCTCCGCTCATTGCCACATACAGCACTTTGTCCATTGACCGCTCCTGCTGGGAAATCCGTTGCCGCTTTCGCGACCTTTACAGATATAAAGCAATTGCTGTGCCATGTGATGGAGCAGGTGCGAGGTGCGAGGTGCGAGGTTCGAGGTTCGAGGTTCGAGGTTCGAGGTTCGAGGTTCGAGGTTCGAGGTTCGAGGTTCGAGGGAGAGGTTCGAGGTTCGAGGGAGAGGGAGAGGGAGAGGGAGAGAAGAGCAGGCTGACAGCTTACGGCTGAAAGCCGAAAGCTGCCTGGCGCTTCAAAATCAGATCTGCAGTATGGTCTGGGTCACTGTATTGAGGGTTTCCAGCGTCTTGGAGTTGGCCTGGAAGTTACGCTGCGCTTCGATCAAGCTGACCAGCTCCGCCGAAAGGTCAACGTTGGACTGCTCCAGTGCCGCCGAGCGCAGGCTGCCGCTCAGGCCCGAGCCCGGCGGGTTGATGATCGCAGAACCTGAATCCAGGGTCGCGGTCCATTCGGTGCCGCCACTGGGGCCAAGGCCCGCCTGATTTTCAAAAGTCGCAATGGCTACAACGCCCAGCTGTTGATTCTGGCCGTTGCTGAAGGATGCAATCATTTCACCGTTGCTGCCAAAGCTCACACCAATCAGGTCACCCTTGGTGTAACCATCCTGCTGCTGCGTTTTGACGATGGAAGTCGATGCAAACTGGGTAGTACCGGCCAGATCGAGATCGATTGTCGTAGCGGCGTTCGCCGAGTCCGCACCCGCTATAGTGAGCTTCGAAGTGGCAGTGCCACCGATGGTGCTCAACAGGCCGTTCGTCGTATCAAACGCAACCACTATTGCCCCTGACTCAGGATCTGCAGGGTCGATCGGGCTTCCGCCGATATCCAGAGGCTGATCTGGATCTCCGTTCAGATAGGCATACATATCATAAAGACCACTGCCTTCACTCTGTTCGACCAGGTTGAACTTGATCGTTTGCTGATTGCCCAGGCTATCGAAGACGGGCACCGTGGTGCTATATGAATAACTGGACGGTTCGTCAGGGTCATACGCCAGTGTAGGAACCACCGTTGCCGCGTCTATGTTGAAGGACAGGTCAATGTTCTCGGTCGGTTTGGGCGGGCTCTCCTTCTGGTTCACGGCCAGATTGCCCACCGGCAGCAGATTGCCTTGGTCATCGACGCCATAGCCCTGCAGGTTCTTACCGTCCTTGGAGACAATATTGCCCTCTTTATCGAGTTCAAAAGCACCGGCGCGGGTATAGGTCACG
The DNA here is from genome assembly GCF_001528745.1 of Marinobacterium profundum. Classification (GTDB taxonomy): domain Bacteria; phylum Pseudomonadota; class Gammaproteobacteria; order Pseudomonadales; family Balneatricaceae; genus Marinobacterium_A; species Marinobacterium_A profundum. Next base: position 83,347 of record NZ_BCNS01000083.1, read on the forward strand.
CTGCCCTGGCCGTTATCGAGCTGGAAGAAGCCCGAACCGTTGATCGCCAGATCGAGGTTATTGTTGGTGAATTCGATGGTACCGGCGCCGAAGTCCTGGGCTATATCGGACACCGTCACACCTGAGCCTGCGATATTGCTGGATCCCGCCCCTACCACGGCAGAAGCATAGATGTCGGCGAACTCGGTGCGCGAGGACTTGAAGCCCACAGTGCTGGAGTTCGCAATGTTGTTGCCGGTGACATCCAGATCGGTGGATGCCGACTTGAGCCCGGTAATTGCCGTATTGAAACCTGCCATGCTGCTCTCCTGTGTGGCGCCTGCCGACTGCGCTAAATCAAATTCAGCTCAGCCTGGGCGACGCCTATCCGAGTTGCTTGATATCGTTGATTCCGGCGGAGCCGACATCCGTATTTACTTTCATGCCGATGCCATTCTGGCCCAGCGTCACGCTATTGATTCGGTGCCCCATGTACAGATCCTGGGTAACAACCTTGTCATTCACCTGGGCCTGCGCCACAACGCGGTACTGGCCGGCCGGCGTATTAGCATTGCCACTCCAGACGAAACTGTGATCACCGGCGCTCTGGGCACCCATTTGCTGGGTATCCACCAGCACGCCGCTGCTGTCATAAACCGACACCCAGACGTTGGATGCACTGCTGCCCAGTGACACCAGACCTTCGACACTGCCACCTTCAGGCAACACCGCCAGATCCGTTTTTACGTATGCCTTCTGCCCCACCATCGAAGAGGCCTGCAGCGCCGCCTGGCTGCTCATGAGCGACTGGCCGAGTTGATCCACAGAGGTGCTCAGGTTGGCAATGCTCTCAACCGTACTCATGCTGGCAATCTGTTGCATGAAGTCGGACGTATCCGCAGGGCTGGTCGGGTCCTGATTCTGCAGCTGGGCGATCATCAGCTTCATGAACATTTCACTGTCCGACTCGCTCGCGCTGGTCGCAGTGCTGTTGCTCTGATTGGTCTGGTTAATCTGATTGAAAATACTACTGTTGCTATCAATGGTGCTCATGATCGGTTACCTCCCAGGCTTACTGCCCCAGCTGCAAGGTGCGCTGAAGCATCTGCTTGGCTGTGTTCATGATGTCCGCGTTGATCTGAAAGGAGCGCGACGCCGAAATCATGTCGGCCATCTCCTCCACCACATTTACATTGGGGTAGTAAATGAAGCCATTATCATCAGCCATCGGATGATTCGGGCTGTATTCCTGACGCAGTGGCGCATCACTCTCCACCACCTCGGCCACATGCACACCCACACCCGCCTCAAGCCCGGGAGCGGCAAAGGATTGCATGGCCTCCGGCGCTCGCACTTCGAACACAGGCTTGCGCGCACGGTAGGTATCACCCGTGCTGGAGCTAATACTCTCGGCATTCGCCAGATTACTGGCGGTGGTGTTCAGGCGCACACTCTGGGCGTTCATTGCAGAGCCCGCGATACTGAATACGTTAGATAAAGACATCGCTTAGTTCCCGGTGATTGCCTTGCTCAACCCTTTGAACTTGCGGTTCAAAAAGTCGAAGGAAGCCTGATAGTCGAGTGCGTTTTCGGTATAACGCGCCATTTCTTCCTGCACCTCAACGGTGTTGCCATCAACGCTCGGCTGGGTCGGAATACGGAACAACATGTCGGCTGCCAGGGATGACGGATCCGGCGTCAGCTGTTGGTGTCCGCTCTGAGTTGCCTGCATCGCAAGACCGCTGCCCGGCGCCTGCGCCCCCTGAAGCAGGCTGGCAAAATCCAGATCGCGCGCCTTGAAGCCCGGTGTATCGGCATTGGCGATATTGTTGGCAATCACCTCCGCCCGTCGGGCCCGCAACAGCGTTGCCGACTCGTGAATCCCCAGTGCGCTGTCAAAGCTGATGGTCATCCGCTTGCCTCTTTGCATGAATACCCATGACTAAAGCAATCCACATGCCAAAGCCGAAAAGTCCTGTAATCACGGGCGCTTAGTGTTTTGGCAGCACTGCAGGCGGCAACCTTTTACCGCTAAATGCCGGTCGGCGGCAAAGCGGCAATCCGCCCCTGCCGCTGCGGTTTACAGCCCAGGACAGACCTGACATCATCGACGGGCGCTGCCAGGCCCCACTGCGGGCGGCTCGCCAACTCAAACAGGGAATCCGCGTGACGCGTCCTTCTTATATATCGGCTCTCGCCCTGTTCACCTGCCTGCTCATGGCAACGACGATCCAGGCAGACACCACTGCCCAGGCTGTCGAGAACAGCGCCCGCGACTATCTGACACAGCTGTACCAGCAACAAAATTCCGATGCCCAGATAGACGTGCGTATCAACCCGGTCAGCACTCGCCTGCGCCTGCCCGACTGCGCCTCCCCCCTGACGGTTGAAGCCCCCAGGGGCAGCGGCAGCCGTATTACCACAAGGGTTGCCTGCGAGGGGCCACAACACTGGGCCCTCTTCGTAACGGCGAAGGTCGGCATACTGCACCAGGTCATTGTCACGCGGCGCCCGGTAGGCCGCGGCGAAGTGCTTGGCCATGACGATATTGAAAGCCGGCTGCTGGATATCAGCGATGAAACCCGCGGTTATTACCGTGCGCCCGAGGATGTCATAGGCCGCAGTGCCAGTCGCCACCTGCCCAATGCCAGCATCCTCAATGCCGGCATGCTGACCAACAGCACTCTGATTCAGCGTGGCGACAGCGTGATCATCGAGGTCCGCTCCGGCGCCATGCACCTGCGCGCCCAGGGCACCGCATTGGAAGACGGCGAAGATGGCGCGCAGATTCGGGTGCGCAACGACCGCTCCGGCCAGGAGATCAAGGCCCGGGTGGTTGCACGCGGCCTGGTACGGCCATTGGCGCGGTAAGAGCAGGTGCGAGGGGCGAGGTGCGAGGTGCGAGGTGCGAGGTGCGAGGGGCGAGCTGAAAGCTGAAAGCTGAAAGCTGAAAGCGTTTGTAGCAGGGACTGAGCCTGCGAAATCCGGGAAATGAGCCTCAGGCGAATTTCGAGAATGTATCTACCAATGCCGGTCCACTGCGAGCCACCAATTACCAATCTTCGTCATTCGTGATTGGTAGAGCGACCTCAATGCCACGCTTCAGCTTATGGCTTATGGCTTATGGCTTACAAATTACGAATCGCCAATCGCCAATCACCAATCACGGCTCCTTGAACCTAATGCCGGCCCATGACCAGGGCGAGAGTCTGGGATATACTGCAGCCTGGTAACGACGCTGTGATTAGAGCGGTAAAAGCCTTTTGAAAAAGTACTAAAGTTTTGCCAGATACATCCGATAAACCTCATCAGAAGCGAAATTGAGGATCAGCAGGATGGTTATTGATTTCACGGGGCTGCCGCCGAAAAGTCAGGCCAGCGGAACCCGTGCCCAAACAGACAGCAACCGTGTTGGCGATCAGGCCAAGTCGCAGACAGCACCCGCCCCCAAGGCTGGCAGTGCTGCCGAGGTTCGGCTGAGCGAAGCGGCTCAGGCCCTGCAGGGTGCCGACAAGGCGCTGGCGGATACGCCCGAGGTGAATCAAAGCCGGGTGCAGGCTCTGCGTAGCGCCATTGAGTCAGGTAGTTACGAAATTAACTACGAGCGCCTTGCCCAGCGCATGGTCGACTTTGAGAGCACACTGGATTGACACCTCTTTCGATACCGCACCAGAGCGCCTTTGACACCCTGACTCGTCAGGGTGTTGTCGTTTTGACCGATTTGCAGGCCCAGCTTGAAATCGAGTTTGCCGCCCTATCGCAGCACAACCTTGAAGATCTGCAGCAGTCCACTGCCAGCAAGCAATTGCTGCTCCAGCAACTCGCGGAATCAAACGCAGAGCGTGCACAGTTCATGACACAGTTTGGTTACAGCGCCACGCCAGACGGCATGGCACAGTGGTTTGCAGCCCTGCCAGAGGAGCTACGCCCCGCCAGCGAGGCTCTGTGGCAGACACTGCAGCAGGCACTTGAGCAGATTCAGCAACTGAATCTGCGCAATGAACAGGTGTTGCGACGCAGCAGCCGCAACAACGATCAGCTGCTGGCACTGCTGCGTGGGCAGAATCAGCGCCACACACTGTATGATTCCAGCGGCGGCAAGGGCCAGCTTTCAGCTCAAAATCGCCTCGGCAAAGCCTGAGGTTAGTCCCTCGACCCAGACCCGCTATCCAGATCATCCCGCAATCCGAAATAGCCCCAAAACTGCCGCTATGCCGGCGGTATCAGAGCGCCGCTATGCGCTGATCCACTTCGTTCATCTGCCCTCTGAACAGCGGAATAAGCCCATCGATCCTGGCCATATCCAGATCGCGGGCGGCATCCTCCAGCTGTTCGCAATACTCGCTCAGACGTATAGCACCGACCGAACGGGCGGACGACTTGAGCTTGTGCGCCATGGCACCGACCCCGTCAGCCTCGCCATCTTCATGGGCCTGCAACAGTTCGACAGAAGTCTGCAGACCGTAGTGGCGGAAATCCTGCAATAGCTCCAGTATCGCTTCGGGGTCATCCCCCACCAGCGCCGCCAACTCGGCAGTATCCAGCACCGCACTCTCGGTTTCGTTATCCGTCTCACTGTCCATTACAGGCTCGTCGACAATGGCCGCCTCAACTTCGGCCTCAACTTCGGCGTCAACCTCAGCAATTGCCTCATCTACAACCCCGGCGCCATTTGCACCCACTGTAGTCACACCCGCAATGGTGCTTGGCATCCACTTGTTCAGCATGGACCGCAGCAACTCCAGCCGGGCCGGCTTGCTGAGGAAATCATCCATGCCGATATCCTTGCAGCGCTGCGCCTCGCCCTTGAGGGCATTGGCGCTCAAGGCAATGATAGGCAGACGAGCCTGCGGGGCCTGCTCAGCCCGCAGCGCCTCGGTAAGCTGATAGCCGTCCATCTCTGGCATATGCAGATCGGTCAGCAGTACGGCGTAGTCACCCTTGCGCCACAGTTCCAGCGCCTCGAGCCCATTAGCGGCAATATCTGCGGTATAGCCAAGCAGACCCAGCTGATGCATGAGTACCTTCTGGTTCACCTTGTTATCTTCAGCCACCAAAATCAGCCGGCCCTGCTGCAACGCCTCCTCACGGGTCGGCAGCACATCAGCCTCCACGGCCTCGGGCTGACCCCATTTAACCGGCTCAAGTATCTCGCGCCGGCTGGCATAGGTTACGGCAGCCAACAGCATCTCCCGCGACAGCACATTGCCATCCACTTCAACCCGGTTAGGCCGCGCCTGGCGTGGGTAACGCCGCTTGCCGCGCTCAATCTGCACGAAGACCAGGTCCTGGCCGGGAGCAACATCGGCGACCAGTTCAAAGCCTGGTAACTCCCGCGCCTGACGCTCTATGTCCACCACCCAGATATAGAGACCTTCACCCTGCTGTAGCTGCCAGCGTTGCGCCTCTTCAAGACTGCTCACCCTGTCGGTTACACAGCCTGCGTGCTGCAAATACAGCTGCAAATCCTCAGCCAGACTCTGCGCAGAACCCACCATCAGACAGTTCAGCCCCGCCACCTTGGAGGCGATAACAGGCGCCTGTGGCACCTCTGGCAGGCGCTCCAGCGGCAGCGACACACTAAACACCGAGCCTTCACCGGTTGCACTCTTGACCTTGATCTCACCCTGCATCATTTTTACCAGATGCAGCGAAATCGCCAGACCCAGCCCGGTCCCCCCAAAGCGGCGGGTAGTGGAAGCATCGGCCTGTTTGAAGGCAGTGAAGAGGCTGGCCTGCGCCTTTTCGCTCATGCCGATGCCATTGTCGACCACTTCCAGCAGCACCCGCACCTGCTGCTCCGTTTCCTTCTCCAGCGAGATTCGAACCGACACCCGACCGCCGTCGCCTTCGCTGGAAAACTTGATGGCATTGCTCGCCAGATTCAGCAGCACCTGGCGTATGCGCAGCTCATCCCCCAGCAACTCCTTTTCCAGTCGCGGGTCGGTAAACATGCGCAGCTCCACGCCACGGTTGCTGGCCTGGTTATCCACCATGGCACAGCACTGCTCCACCATCGCAGTAATGGAAAAGGGCGCGGGGTCCAGCTCCAGGTGACCGGCTTCGATTTTGGAGAAATCCAGAATGTCGTCAATGATGCTCAACAGTGACAAACCGGATATGCGAATCAGATCCACCATACCCTTCTGTTTGGCTTCCAGCCGGGTCTGTTCCAGCACATCGACCATGCCAATGACGCCGTTCAGCGGAGTACGTATCTCATGGCTCATGGTGGCCAGGAACTGGGATTTCGCCTGACTCGCCTGTTCGGCGCCCTGCTGTGCCTGCTGCAACTGCTCGGTACGCGCCAGCACGCGCTGCTCCAGCTGATCATTCAACTGCTTGAGCGCAACTTCGGCCTGCTTGCGCAGGGTAATATTTTCGTGGGACAGCACTATTCGCAGGGCACCCTCACCCACCCGGAAACAGCTGACCTTGCACAGGAACCAGTGCTGCTCATCGGCACTGTGACAGGCATATTCAAAAGTACCCTGCTTCCGTGTCCCCTGCATAACCGCCTGAATCAGCAGCGCTGCCTGGGTGCCCTCTTTCTCTGCCGGGCCACAAACACTGAAATAGTTCACGCCGCGGCTAATCGGCTGACTCTGGCGCCAATTGTTTTCTACAAAGGCACGCCAGGACTCGTTGCAGGTAATCAGGCCGCCATCGGCATCCAGCACCACTATATGCACATTGAGGGCATTGATCAGCGCTCGCATAAAGCCTTCACTGCCTCGCAGCTGAGCCGTACGGGCCACAACGCGCCGCTCCAGAGTGGCGTTGGCCTCATGCAGCTGCTGCTCGCTGGCCTTGAGTGCCAGCTCGAGCTGTTTCTTGTCGTGGATATCGGTGTGGGTACCGGAAATATACAGTGGCTTGCCGCTTTCACTTCGACTCAGAGCACCGGCACTAGTGCGGATCCAGCGCCAGTCACCGCTGGATGTGCGCAGCCGGTGATCATGTTCGTAAACTTCGCACCGTCCCTGCAGCAGGTCATCCATGGCCTGTTCCAGCATCGGCTTGTCGTCCGGATGTACCAGATCTGCCCAGGTCTCGTAGCTGTGCTCCAGCTCCTCCAACCGATAGCCCAGCATACTGGCCCAGCAGCCGCTGTACTGAATTTCGCCTCTGACCAGATCCCAATCCCAGAAGCCAAGCCTGCTGCCATCAATAATTCGCTGCAGCCTCGCCTTGGCCTGGGTCAGCTCAGCGGTACGATGGGCCACTTCGTGACGCACCCGCGCCTGTTGCCCTGCGGCAAGAAAGGTAAGCAGGGTCGCGAACAGCGCCGCCAATACCGCCGCCACCAGGTAGACTTTCACACTGGCACTCTGCCCCGGCCGCCAGGGTGTCAGTGACCAGAGTTCCAGCAGCAGGTCCTCGCCCTGGCCTGCGTGCAACTGCTCGGTCCAGTCGGGCACACTGTCCGGCGGAAGCTGTCGTTCAAACAGCACCCTGGAAGCCTGCGCGGAGGCCAGACTAAAGCGTACCCCAACCGCATCACCCGTCAGCGCCGTCGCGGGCTCCAGCGACAGCGCACCCACGGCAAAGCCTCGCACGCCGGCGCGGCGCTCTTCGAGGCTGGCACTGCCGACGTCCAGGTCCCTGCGGTATACGGGCACAAACAGCAAACGGCCATCCCCGGATTCCACCTCTGGGCGCAGCACCAGGGCCTGCTGGCCGCTCTGGGCCGCACTCATCAGGGCCGCGTTCAAGCCTGCATTGGCACTAAAATCCAGCCCAGCCTGAACCCTTTGTGCAGCGGGACCCGCAGCATACTGCAGTCTGAAGCGATCTCCTTCGGTATTGGGTTCGACCCAGCCGAGCCAGAGCACACCTTCTGCACTCAATGCTCTCTGGGTAAACTCGCTGAAGCTAGCCGCGGTTGCGCCACGGCTCGATGCAACATAGGCCGCCGCCATCATGACGGCATGCTCCTGGCCAGCATAGAGGCTGCTTAACCGGGCGCTCAGCTCCTGTCCGCGAGCCGTCAGATCCGCCTGTACTTCTAGCTGTTCACTGCGCGCCAGCCAGTAGTAGCCGCTCAGCACCAGAGCCACTGTAAGTAGCGGCAACATCAGCACCAGGCCCGCCCGCACCTGCTGGTGACGCCGATACAGCACCCAGGCCATGATCAGCGGCATGATCAGCAGAACACCAAGACTGTCGCTGGCCCACCAGCTGAACCAGATTCCGCTTAGCGCTGAACTATCCACGCCGCCAAAGCCAAAGCGCGCCGCCGTTGCAATACTGGCGGATACCAGGCAAACCACAGGTACCAGCAGTATCGAGGGGACCAGTAGCGGGGTCTGGTCATAGTGCCGGATAAGCCCCCGATATAGGGGCTGCAGCACCCTGGCACCAATCACCGCCTGCAGCGTAGCGCCCAGTGCCGTCGCCATAGCGACGAGCAGGGGTGGCAGGTTGCCAGGGTCGCCCAGCAAACTCAGGCCAAGCACCCCAGATCCAAAAGCCCCCAGTGCAATGCCCGGCCAGCAAGTTCGGCCATACATCAGCAGCGCGCCTATCGACAGGCCTGCCAAAGGCCAGATAAAAGCCACCACTGAGTCCGGTGACAGAAAGCGCAGCGCCAGCTGCGCCAGGGTCACATAGATCAGTGCAATGGCGAGAATCCGCGCAGGGCGCGGCCAGCTGGCAATGGAGCAGGCAGACAATGGCCTGGCCGCCGCGGTTTGGGCAGTGTCGGTCTGGGCAGAATCCGGGGAGTTTGGGGGTTGGGTCATCGTCCTTGCCTCGTCATAGCGCGCAGGGGCGCGCCAACAGCGGTTTCAGGGTCATGCCATATGCAGCAGGGTACTGATTTTTTTCAGTAAAACGGCCTTGTCGAAGGGCTTGACCACGAAGTCACAGGCACCGGCCTTAAGACTTTCCACGACCACGTCTTTTTTGCTGTGTCCGGTGATCATGACCACCGGAATTTTGCCAAAGGATTCAATGGCCTTGATGCGGCGCGTGGTTTCAATGCCACTGAGGTCCGGCAGACTTATATCCATGAAGATCAGCTCGGGTCGGCGGCTGCGTATGGCCGCCATTGCCTCCTGGCTGGACACGGCAAACATCAGCTCCACAGCGGCATCCTTGAGCAAGCGCGCCACCAGCTTGTGCTGAAAAGCATCGTCATCCACCACCAGCACCAGCGGCTTGCGCGACTTGGTGAGCTGTTGCAGTTCACGCACGGACTCCATTTCAGGCGCCAGATCCCGTCGAAACTGTTCCGCCCAGTCGCTGACTGGCTGCAGGGCACTGGACGCTGTGCGCAGATGCCCGTCGATTTGATCGGTCTGCAGGCGTGCAAACTCGGTCTGCAACAGATCCAGCACCGACACATCCACAGCCCCCTCGGCCTTTCGCAATTGCTGCTGCCCCTGGGGCGAGAAGCGGGACGCAAATCCATCCAGCGCCAGACGAATATCATCGCCGGACTTTTCCACCACCTGCTGCCCCGATGCGATCTGTTCACTGCCCTGGGTAAGACTCATCTCCAGCAACGCCTCGAGCCCGGCTATACGCCGTGACTGGGCAGCAAACTCACTGGTGGTCGGCGTCTCGGACTCATTCAGCGCCACTTGTCGCAGTGCATGGTGCACCTCCATCCCCAGGCGGGTGGCGTCATACCCCAGCGGCCAGAAGAGCACATAGCTTGAAAAGTGATCTTTCTTGCACAGGCTGTACACTTCCTGTAACTCGGCCTTGTTGCACAAAATCAGGGTTCTGTGGGGATGCGCGTGGGCGCGGGAACTGAGGCGATAGAGCCCCAGATAGTAGCTTTGAGCACGGGCCAGTGTCGGAAACGCCAAGACCAGAACGGCGGGGCTGTGCTGCTCAAAATCCGCCACCGACTTGTCTGGATCGGTGGAAATAAACACCTGTTCAAATTCCTTGCGCAGCAGCTCACGGACGATATTCGCATCATCCACGTCTTCGGCGGCAACCAGAATAATTTTATTAGCGCTCATGCGGCATCGTCTCGCAGGGCTTTGAATGTACAAGGAAAGATAACACGCGCGCAGCACCGGTCGATAAAATGAATACCAGAAAACCGACCTAAACAGACAGGAAACCCTGCCAGTACGGGCTATCCGGAAAATACAGAAACATATTCAGAAATACTGAAACAGCACCCAGGACTCCAAGTCCGCGCACCATCTGACGGTGGATAGCAGCCGCTAATCAACTGAACTATTAACCCGGTGGACAAATAAGTTCCCTCCCTATTTGTCCGTCACGCCAGAATTCTTTAGCTTAAAAGAATGGGCGCAAGTGCATGGACTTGCTGGCCTTCTTGGGGGCGAAGAGATGGCGTTCGCATTGGCCTGCGGCCAATGATGAAGCAGGGATAAGTAAATAAAGCAGAAAGGAAATACATCGGTATCGCACTATCAGCAGCATTACAGGGCTGCAATACCGTTAAAACAATCGAGACCATCTCCGCCAAGAGCCAACACCCTTGAGGCGTTTGGCGCGAAATGGTCTCCCCGCAGGGACTCGAACCCCGATCTAAGCCTTAGGAGGGCCTCGTTCTATCCAGTTGAACTACGGAGAGACATAAAGTCAGCGCTGCGTACGGCGCCAGGGCGACTTGTTTGCAGCGCGGGGAATGCTATTGCATTCGCCCTGCGGCGTCAACCAATGCAGCGCCCCGCAGCATTGGTTGAGCGGCCCTGTAAACTATCAAGATCACCTGCACGGGAGCGCAGTACCCCGACAGGGGTGATTCCTGAATGTCGTACTATTAACCCGGTGGACAAATAGGTTCCCTCCCTATTTGTCCGTCACGCCAGAAAAACTAGCGCAAGTGCATGGACTTGCTGGTTTTTCTGGCGTTCGCATTGGCCTGCGGCCAATGATGAAGCATCCCTGCTTCATGTATTAACCCGCCGGGTTAATATTCATAAAAAGTTCCCGTCCGCTGCGCCAAAAGTTGAGAATAGTTCAATTCATTGTTGAAATCTAAATAATAACGATTATCATTGGCAACACTATTTCAATTACTGATCGTCGGAGCTCAAGGTGGAATCCTCAATGGAGACAGCAACAACGCCGCTAATGCAGGATGCAAATGTAACAGGTGACCCGATAGCGGCCTCCTCCACTGTGAACGCGGCTTCCGACACACAGTTGACTGCCGATACCAGTGCCAGCGTACTGAACCCAGCGGACGCCACAGGCTCGCTGAGCACAGAGCTGCCCCTGGCAGATCCGACCGCCCTGCCCGCGAGCTTTCTTGATCAGCTGCAGCAGTTTCTCAACGTCGGCGGGCCTGTCGTCTGGATACTGCTCGGCTTCTCCGTTATTGCCCTCAGCATAGTGCTGCTCAAAATCTGGCAGTTTACCCTGCTGCGCCCCGAGTCCAGCCCGCGACTGGAATACAGCCTAGGGCTCTGGCGCGCCTCCCGCACCGACGAAGCTCTGGAGGGACTCAAGGGCCAGGGCCCCATATACGAACTGGTAGCGCTGGCCATGGTCGGACTGCAAAACGGCGGCGATACGCCTCTGCTGCGGGATGAACTTGAACGGGTTGCAAGCCTGCGCCTGAATCAGCTACGGGCCTTTTTGCGCCCACTTGAAGTCATCGCCATGCTCAGCCCGCTGCTGGGCCTGTTGGGTACCGTACTGGGCATGATAGGCGCATTCCAGCAGATGGAAGCCGCCGGCAACCAGGTCGATCCATCCGTGCTGTCCGGCGGCATCTGGCAGGCGCTGCTCACCACCGCCGTAGGTATAGCCGTTGCCATCCCGGTGACTCTGGCTCACAGCTGGCTGGAGCGTAAAACAGAGCGCGTCGCCGCCCTGATGAGCGACTCAGTCACCCGGGTCTTTACCAGCGCCCCGGCACTGCAATACCGCGCCGCCAGTGACGACAGCGAGGCACTGCGCCGTGCGGCTTGATCTGACTCTGCCTGCGCGCCGGCGCGCAATCAGCCTGACACCGCTGATTGATGTCGTCTTTATCCTGCTGCTGTTTTTCATGCTTTCGTCCACTTTTACCCAGTGGCGACAGCTGGATCTGGTCGTCCCAGGCACGGGCGCGGCAACGCCACCTGTACTGCATGAGGTTAGATTACTGTCCGGGGACGGTCGTTTTCAGCTCGATGGCATGGAACTGAGCCTGCAGGACAGCCAGGGGCTGACCCAACAGATCAGTCGGCAGAAAGATGACCTTTTTGTGATCAGTGCCGACAGCGGCATCGCAACCCAGGCGCTGATCGGGCTCTTGGATGCCCTCAAAGCCGCTGGCGCACGGCAGCTGTCACTGGCGCACACACCATGAAATTTGCAGCCCAGACCAGCCCCCGTGCAAGGAACCGGGACGACAACCTGATTCCGCTGATTAACGTTGTGTTTCTAATGCTGATCTTTTTTATGGTGGCCGGGAAGATAAGCCGCTCCGATGCCATTGCGATTGATCCGCCGGCATCGACAAGTGAAACAACGTCCCGCAGCGAAGAGCCGATTAATATTCTGCTTTCAGCGACAGGCGTGATTTACATGGATGATATGGAACTGGAATCCGAACAATTAACCCATGCCGTCACTACTGCGCTTGATAACAGCCAGGATCCGCAGGCACTCTCGATATTACTCAAGGTGGATGCCGCAACACCGGTGGATACCTTGCTGCAAACCCTGGCGCAGATAAAGGCCGCCGGCATGCTGAAAGTATCACTGGCGACTAGGATGGCGGGGCACCCGGCATGATTCGCTCGCACCACTGGATGCTTGCCCTTGGTGTTGCCCTGGGCGTACACCTGCTCACCCTGGGCCTGGTGCTGGCTCGCGAGCCCGCCGAAGGTGCCCGCGCCCCCGGCGAGCAGGGTATCGAGATTGATCTTGGCATGCTCGGTGATCTGGGTGCCCAGGCGCAGAGCCAGAACGCAGCCAAGGCCGAAGAAGCTGTCGAGACGCCTCAGTCTGAGGCTGAAAAGCCCGTTGCCCAGCCTTATCCGGCGCCTGAAGTAGAAGCGGAAGCAGTGGAGCCTGAAGCTGTCGTTGCGAAGCAAACACCGGCAGTCACCGTCAAGCCAAAGCCCAGGCCACAGGCAAAACCCAAGCCCGCACCGGTGACAGCAAAGCCCGCAGCCACAGATCCTGCGCCAGCTACAACCCCGGCGCCTGCGCAGCTGAGCAGCGATGATGGCACGGACAACAGTGACAGTCGCCGCATGACCACCGGCAGCCAGAATGCACTGAGTTCCGGCGGTAATCCAGGCGCCGAGCAATCCTACTATGCATTGATCGCCGCACGCCTGGCACAACACAAACGCTACCCGATTAGGGCCCGTAAAAAAGGCGAGGAAGGCACCGCGCGACTGTTTTTCATACTCGACCGCCGCGGCAGCCTTGTTGAATATCGTCTGAGTGAAAGTTCCGGTTTTAAAAGCCTGGACCGTGCCGTTATTGAGATGCTGAAAAGCGCGACTCCGCTGCCGGCATTCCCGGCGGATATTAAAACGGAAACGCTCACAATTAATATCCCGGTGGCTTTTTCAATTAACTAAAAGCTCAGCTGCCGATTAAGGTTCCAAAAAGCTATTTCCTGTAAAGCGGGCTGAGATTTCAGCCATAAACAAAACCCCAGGCATGGCTGCCCAGATCGCGGTGGCCGGGTATTTCTGTGCCTATTTTCAAGGAAAGCAACAGTGTCAGAAGCAATGTCCGACAACGCCAAACTCAAGTTCGGCAACTCAAACCCAGCGAGTAGCGCGCCGCTCAGCCTGCGTCGGGAACGGGACTTCGGCCGTAGCGCCTCCCTGGCCGGCAGCCTAACCCTGGCGATTTCAACTGCCATGATCGGCTCGGTTCATGCCGAGGAAATTTCACTGGATACGCTGGTTATCGAGGACGGCCGCATCGCCGCCGATGCCAACCCCTATGCCGAGCCCAATGCACCCTACAAGGCCAAACGCAGCGCCGACAGCCGCCATGTACGCGACATCGCCGATACGCCCCAGACCATGACGGTCATTACCAAGTCCGTTATCGAGGAGTCCGGCAAAACCGAACTCAAGGATATCCTCAGCGCCCAGCCTGGCATTACCCTTGGCACGGGTGAGGGCGGCAACTCCTTCGGTGACCGCTATATCATCCGCGGCTATGAAGCGCGCAATGACATATACACCGATGGCCTGCGTGACCCGGGCCTGATCACCCGCGAAACCTTCGCGCTGGAACAGATCGAAATCGCCAAGGGCCCAAGCTCCACCTTTGCCGGGCGCGGCTCCACCGGTGGCGCGGTAAACAGCATCACCAAAAAAGCATCGCTGGATGATGATTTCAGCAGCGTACAGGCAGGTCTGGGCACCGACAAATACCAGCGCTACAGCCTTGATACCAACAAGGTGGTTAGCGATGACCTGGCACTGCGCTTCAACGCCCTCTATACCGATGCCGATATTCCCGATAGGGCTCCTGCGCGCGAGCAACGCCAGGGCGCACTGATCTCCGGTGTTTATCAAGCCACCGATGATCTGCAAATTTCCGCTGATTACTACTATTTTCGGGGCAATGACAAGACCGACGGCGGCACCTTCCTCACCGACGGCAAGCCCAACAAACGCGTGCAGTACGTCGGCCAGGACGGGCTCGATTTCCAGGACACCGCCGCCGATATCGCCACAATTAAGCTCGACTACCAGCTCAATGATACTCTGCGGCTCGAGAACAAGACGCGTCTGGGTTCCACCAGCAACGAATACATTATTTCCACCTACAGCTCACGCAGTGGCAGCCTGCGCAACTTCACCGGCTGGCAGGAAAATGACTACCTCGGCAACCAGACTAACCTGATACTCGATACCCGCCTGGGCGGCATGCGTCACACCCTGATTACCGGCATCGAGTATGCCAGCGAAGATACCAAGGGTGGCAGCTACAGCGTCACTACCGACAGTGTCTCGATTGACCCCTACAATGCAAATAACAGCAGCTGGCAAGGCTCCACCAGCCGCAACAGCGCCGCTACAGACCTGAACCTGACCACCCTCTCGGCCTACGTGATGGATACAGTCACCCTGAACGACGACTGGGAGCTGTTCGGCGGCCTGCGCTATGACCACTTCGACTATGACCTCTGGGCGGCGGAAAAGACCAATCGCGATAGCTCGGTCACCCCCGAAACCAGCTACAAATACAGCGATGGCTTTGTAAACGGCCACCTGGGTGCGGTCTACTCGCCCTGGGAGCACGGCAACGTCTACGCCAGCTGGAGCACCTCATCCAACATTAACGGCGGCGAATCCGATGCCGGTACCAGCTGCGGCTATGGTGGCCTCTGTACCGATGCTGACGGCAACTTCAGCGCCGCCGAACCTGAGCAGTCCGTTAACCTGGAGCTGGGTACAAAATGGAACCTGATGGACGAACAGCTGCTGCTTACCGCAGCCATCTTCCAGACCACCAAGGATGACGTTATCGAGGATAACGGCGATTCCTACGCCAGCGGCGGCAACCTCAACACCGGCAAGAACCGGGTCGAGGGTATCGAGCTTGGGCTGTCTGGTAACATGACATCCAGACTCAGCGGTCAGTTTGGCATCGCCCTGATGGACTCCGAGACGCTGGATTCCTACAACGCCGACAACATTGGCAAGCCCAAGGCCAACTTTGCCGAGCAGAGCGCCAACATGCAGCTGCGCTACCAGGCCAATTCTCAGTTTGCCTTCGGCGGTACCGCCACCTACTCCAGCGAAATCTTTGGTGGCCAGCCCGATGCGGCGGCGAACACGAATATTGAACTGCCGGATTACTGGGTGTTCGATGCCTTCGCCAGCTACGAGTTCAGCCCGCAGTTGAGCGTACGTGCCAACATCCAGAATTTTCTGGATGAAGACTACTACACCGCAGTTTACCGCGGCGGCAGCATCGTCTACATCGGCGACGGTCGCTCTGCTAACCTAAGCCTGAACTACAAGTTCTAAATACAGATTGCAGCATTTCCCCGCCCGGCAGACCCGTTAATAGCGCGACTGTCGGGCCTTTTTTGACCTGCTCCTTTATCCTTGCACCTTTCCACTTTCCCTGTGTAACGGAGGCCGCTTGATTACCCCCATACGCTCACTCCTTGGCAGCACCCAGCTGGCCCAGATACGCAGCCTGCTTGACCGTGCCGACTGGGTTGACGGTCGCAGCAGCGCCGGCGCCCAGGCCCTTGAGGTCAAGCGCAACCGGCAACTGCCCGCCGACAGCACGCTGGCCCAACAGTTGGGCGACCTCATACTGGCGGCTCTGTCGCGCCATCCCACTTTCATTTCGGCAGCCCTGCCACTGCGCATCATGCCACCGCTGTTCAACCGCTACGAAGCAGGCGAAACCTACGGCCTGCATGTAGATAACGCCATACGTTTCCTGCAAAGCCCGGGGCAGGCGGCAGCCACAGCGCTGCGCACCGACCTCTCGGCCACCCTGTTTCTCGACGATCCCGATAATTACGACGGCGGCGAATTACAGATCGAATCCAGCTTCGGCGCCCAGAGCATCAAGCTTGCGGCCGGCGACCTGATTCTCTATCCCGCCAGCAGCCAGCACCGCGTTACCCCCGTCACCCGCGGCAGCCGCAGCTGCGCCGTATTCTGGCTGCAGAGCATGGTACGCGACAGCAGCCAGCGTGAAATGCTGTTCGATCTCGACCAGAGCGTACAGTCACTTGGCAGCGAGCTTGGCCAGGCCCATGAAGATGTGATGCGTCTGAGCGGGCTCTACCATAATCTGGTCCGCCAATGGGCACAGACCTAAGCCTTTCCCCAATATTGCCTGTGAGCGCAGCACGGAAAACCAGCATGCATGAACCCCTGAGCCAGATTCCCGCCGACCTTGTGAGCCTGTCTGATTACGAGCGCTACGCGCGCCAGCTGCTGGCCCACAGCCTGTTCGAATACATCGCAGGCGGCGGTGCCGATGAGCTGACGCTGCAGCGCAACCGCACAGCGCTGGACCGCATCAGCCTGCTGCCCCGGGTACTGCGCGATGTCACCGCAGGCTCCACCCACACAAGGGTGCTGGATGAAGATCTGCGCCACCCCATATTGCTGGCACCGGTGGCGTTTCAGCGCATGGTGCACCCAGACGGCGAACTGGCTACGGCCCGGGCCGCCGATGCGCTGGACACCCCTATGGTGGTCAGCACTCTCGCCTCCCACAGTCTGGAAGATATCGCCACAGAAACCCGGGCCGGAAAATGGTTTCAGCTCTATTTTCAGCAGGACCCTGACTTCACCCTGACACTCGTCAGGCGTGCCGAGCGCGCCGGCTACAGCAAGCTGGTGGTCACGGTGGATGCGCCCCTGCACGGCATTCGCAACCGTGCCCAGCGCGCGGGCTTTGTGCTACCGGATGATATCGAGGCGGTAAACCTGCGTGAGCGCCCACCGTTGCCCCGGGCCGTGCTGGAACCGAGCCAGAGCATCGTCTTCCAGGGCATGATGAGCGAGGCCCCCGGTTGGGAGCAGCTCGAGTGGTTGTCCCGTAACACCCACCTGCCCATTATCGTAAAGGGCGTTCTGCACCCACAGGATGCCATCCGTGTGGCAGGCATGGGGCTGGCCGGCGTAATAGTCTCCAATCACGGCGGCCGGGCGCTGGACTGCGTGCCCTCAGCCACCGAAATGCTGCCACAGATTCGCGCCGCCACGGGCCCGAATTTTACTCTGCTGCTCGATGGCGGCATCAGTCGTGGCACCGATGTATTCAAGGCCCTGGCGCTGGGCGCCAACGCCGTGCTGATCGGGCGCCCGCAAATCTATGCACTGGCCGTGGCTGGCGCTGTGGGCGTTGCCCATATGCTGCGCGTACTGCGCGAAGAGCTGGAGGTGACCATGGCGCTGGCCGGCACGCCTCGCATCAGTGACATCACCTCGGCCGCACTCTATCAAAACCATTTATAGAGCGCCAAAACGAAAAAAGCCCCCGCCACGGATGCGAAGATCCGTCGCGGAGGCAACCACAATGATGCAAGGTAAAGCGCGTACGGGCTGCGGCTATACCAGCCCCAAGGCCAGTACCGGGAACAGGATCAGCAGAATCAGGCGCAGTACATCCGACAGCACGAACGGAAATACGCCACGGAATATCTGCCCCATGGGCACATCCGGCGCCACACTCTTTATCACGAAGACGTTCATGCTGGCACTGGACTGGGCGTTATCACACCAGCCCCAGCGCCAACACCGGGAACAGGATCAACAGAATCAGGCGCACCACATCCGACAGCACAAACGGGAAGACACCGCGGAATATCTGCCCCATGGGCACATCCGGCGCCACGCTTTTGATAACGAAGACGTTCATGCCGACCGGCGGAGTTATCAACCCCAGCTCCACCGTGATGACCGCCACTATGCCAAACCAGACCGGATCAAAACCCGCCTCCAGAATCAGCGGCAGTACCACCGGTACTGTCAGCAGCAGCATGGCGATGGCGTCCATAACGCAGCCCAGCAGGATAAACAGCAGCAGCACGGCAAAGAGCACGCCGTAGGGCGGCCAGCCCAGCTGGCTCACGGTTTCCGTCAGGAAGAAGGAAATACGCGACACCGAGAGGAAGTAACCGAAGATTTCCGCCCCCACGATCATAAAGAAGATCATCGCGCTCAGCGCCAGCGCTTCTTCCACCGCCGCCATAAAGCCCGCCCACTTCATGCCCCGGCACAGCGCTACCAGCAGGGTGGCAAAGGCACCTATGGCGGCCGCTTCTGTCGGGGTGAAGATGCCTGTATAGATACCGCCGATAATGATTGCGAACACGAACATGAAAGGCACGAAGCCCCACATGCCGACGATCTTCTGTTTCAGCGTGGTGGGCTCGCCGGCCCGCGCCAGATGCGGATAAAAATGCACCAGCAAGGCGATGGTTGCACAGTAGAGCAGCAGCCCCAGAATGCCGGGTATTAGGCCTGCAATAAACATGTCGCCCACCGACTGCTCGGTGATCAGCGCATAGAGCAGCAAGGCGATACTGGGCGGAATCATGATGCCCAGGGTGCCGCCCGCCGCCAGGGTACCGGTGGCCAGGGAGTCGGCATAGCCGTGTTTGCGCATCTCCGGCAGCGCCACCCGCGCCATGCTCGCAGCCGTAGCAACAGAGGAGCCCGAAATGGCAGAAAAGGTACCGCAGGCCGACACCGCCGCCAGTGCCATGCCACCACGCCAGCCGCCGAACAGGGAACGGGCGGCATTGAACAACTCGCTGGACATGTTGGCATGGGACGCCAGCACCCCCATCAACAGAAACATAGGAATGGGGCTAAAGCTGTAATTGCTCAGGGTTTCAAAGGGGCCCGCTTCCAAAATGGCGAAAGCCGGATCAAAGGCGACGATGGTGCCAAAGCCGATAACCCCGGTGGCTGCCATCGCCAGGGCGATGGGGCAACGCAGCGCTATCATGACCAGCATCAGGCCCATGCAGACGAGTCCGATAAGGGGTGCACTCATGCTGTTACTTCCTTCTTGCCCATTAATTCAAGCACACCGCAGCTAAAGCCGCGCAAGGCCAACACAGCCAGGGCTGCGGCGGACACCAGATACATGGGCGCCAGCGGCACCAGCAGGTCCTGGGTCAGCTCGCCGCTCATGCGGGAGGCCTCGGCGGCCTCAAGAAAACGCCAGCACAGCAGGGCGCCGAAAACGCCGAAGCAGAACGTGTAGAATCCATCGAACCAGCGCAGCTGGGACGCCGGCATCTTGTGGGTAAACAGATCCACTACTATCTGCCCCTTGTCGACGGTATGGGGGAACGCAAACAGCATGGCAAACAGCAGGCCGTACTTCACCAGCTCAATGCCACCGACGAAGGTCAGGTCCACCGAGCCCTCGGTCATGGCGAACAGACTGCGCGCAGCCACATCCGCCACCACGCTGAACATCATCATGACCAGCAGCAGGCCGCTGATCCGGTACAGGATCAGCGCCATCGTATCGATTGCCTTGATCAGCCACTTCATATCGCATACCTCGCGCCAGGGATTGAATACCACAAGGCCGCGCCCTCAGTGGAAAGAGCGGCCTTGAGCGGCCTTAGTTGTCGCAGCTGAGGCTGAGCTCTTTGGCGCGGGCGAAGACATCCCGTGCGGCCAGGCCACGACCTTCAAGGTCGGCCAGGTAGCTTTCGGTGGCCTTGTCGAGTACTGGTTTCCAGGCTGCGTTCTCAGTGCCGCCTTCCAGCGTAATGATCTCGTGACCTTCGGCAACGGCTTCGGCACGACCCTTGGCGTCCAGTTCATCAAACTTGACCGCCTGCTTCTGCGCCCATTCCTTGCCGGAGTGCTGATCAACGATCTGCTGCAGATCGGCCGGCATGCCGTCGTAGACATCCTTGTTCATGGTCACCACGAACGACAGGGTGTAGAGGCCCAGTTCCGTGTGATATTTCGCCTGCTCATTCAGACGAAAGCTGGTCATGGCTTCCCAGGGCATGGCGACGCCATCAATCACGCCACGCTGCAAGGAGGGGTAGGTCTCGGGTGCCGGCATGCCAACCGGCTGAGCTCCGAGGCCTTCCAGCATGTCGGCGACGACGGTGGTCGGGCGGCGAATTTTCAGCCCCGCCAGATCTTCAGGCGTCTTGATGGCTTTATCGCGGCTGTGAATATCGCCAGGGCCGTGGGTAAACAGAAAGAGCACATGGGTATCGTCGTATTCACTGCTGATCAGGCCCTCGTCGTACAGCGACTGGATCACGCAGGAGCCCTGGGTGGCGGTCTTGGCCAGCCCCGGCAGTTCAACTACCTGGGTCAGCGGAAAGCGGTTGGCGCTATAGCCCTGCACTGTGGCGGTGATATCGGCGATGCGATTCTTCACCGCATCGTAGCTCTGGGGTGCCTTGGCCAGTGTCTGGGAGGGGTAGAACTCAATCTTGATGCGACCATCGGAGGCCGTTTCCAGCGATTGACCCCAGGCTTCAAAGCCTGCATGTACACCTGAACTCGCCGGCCAAAAATGGGCAAAGCGCAGATTGAAGTCGGCGGCCATGGCATTGCTGAAGGACAGCAGGCTCAGCAGCGCCGTGGCAGCTGCAGTTTTGGCGGTTGTCTTGGCAATTGTGGTCAATTTTTTCATGGGTTTACCTGTCTATTGTTGTTATAGCAATGGCGCCGAAGCCGGGCTGTCTGAGTCGACAGAACCCTGCTCGAAAGCGGCGTTCCTCGTTCGGTACCAGAGCGACTCTGCAAGTACAAAGTCAGCCCTGCTCAGAGACTTTGGTGTTGTGCCTGGCGGCACTCAACCTAAGTCCTGCTGGCGTGTTTCACTAATGAATTTAAAGCCTTGTCACATATCACTTTCGATATGCGAACCCTATCTTCAAAAAACATCCATTGTCACTACTGCTAAGCGTTATTCGATCGCTTCGTAAGGCAGGCCGACGTAGTTCTCGGCGATGGTGCGACGACCGGCATCGGACTGGGTGTAGTACTCAAGCTCGGCCTGCTGCATGCGCTGGGAAAAGGCATCACCATCAAAACGGTGCAGCAGGGAGGTCATCCACCAACTGAAACGCTCGGCCTTCCAGATGCGGCGCAGGCAGATCTCGGAGTACTTCTCCAGCAGCTCGGGACGGTCCTGCTGATAGTTTTTGCGCATGACGTGGTACAGGGTGTAAACGTCACTGGCGGCCAGATTCAGTCCCTTGGCGCCGGTGGGCGGCACTATGTGGGCGGCATCACCCACCAGAAAGAGGTTACCGAACTTCATGGGTTCTGCGACAAAGCTGCGCAGCGGCGCGATGCTCTTCTCGATCGATGGGCCCGTCACGAGCTGCGCTGCGGTTTCCTGCGGCAAGCGCGACTTGAGTTCGCTCCAGAAACGCTCGTCATCCCAGGCGTTGATGTCAGTGTCGAGCGGCGCCTGTATATAGTAGCGGCTGCGGGTCTCGGAACGCTGGCTGCACAATGCAAAGCCACGTTCATGGTTGGCATAGATCAGCTCATGTGCCACCGGCGGCGTATCGGACAGCACGCCCAGCCAGCCGAACGGATAGACACGTTCGAAAATTTTCAGTTTGTCCTGGGGCACAGACTTGCGCGAAACACCGTGGTAACCGTCGCAGCCAGCAATGTAGTCGCACTCAAGCTCCACCGTCTCGCCATCCTTCACGAAGGTGACACGCGGCTTGTCGCTGTACATATCGTGCAGCTGTACGTCTGTGGCCTCGTAGATACTTTTAGCACCGCATTTGGCACGGGCTTCCATCAGGTCGCGGGTCACTTCGGTCTGGCCGTAGACCATTACGGTCTTGCCGCCGGTCAGGCCCTTGAGATCAATGCGTTCGCGGCGACCATTAAATGCCAGCTCAAAGCCATCGTGCACCAGACCTTCACTATCCATGCGTCCGGATGCCTGTGCCTCACGCAGCAGATCAACGGTCCCCTGCTCCAGCACGCCTGCGCGGATACGCCCCAGCACGTAGTCCGGGCTGCGGGCTTCCAGTATCACAGTATCGATGCCCTGCAGATGTAGCAGCTGCCCCAGCAAAAGACCCGAGGGGCCTGCTCCGATAATCGCAACCTGGGTTTTCATGGCATGATCTCCACTGTGATCTTTATTTGTTTCAGCTGCCGCCGTAACAGGCCGAGCCCTTGGTGTGGCTCTATACTCGGCGTAACCCGCGACTGAATGAATTCACATTTCCCGTAAAAACTTGTACTTTTCATTCACCAGAGCTTTCCGACCAACAAGACAGCACAGCCATCCTGCACCTTTTTCAGCTCCATGTATGACAGAAACCGCAGGCCTGCTGCAGGTAATTCCAAGATCAGCAGAAGGTACCCCCAAGGCGCTCAATCTGTACTTTTACGCAGTTCCTTGCGTTCACCAACCTTCCTCAACAATTAAGGCAGGCCCCGTGACAGCTCCCACTCGCTCCCGCACATCATCAGACCAGGCCCAGATCCCCCACTTCAGCCTCTACGGCGAAGCCGGCACCATTGAAGACCCTGCCTTTGTGCATATTGAAAACATCACCAGCCGCAGCAGCGCGCATGGCTGGATTATCAAGCCGCACCGCCACGGGCGCATGTTTCAGATGATTTGCATGTTTTCAGGCGGAGTAGAGGTACAGCTGGACGAAAAGGTACATAAACTGGAAGGCCCCTGGGCCATCACCATTCCGCCCGGCTCCGTGCATGGTTTCTGCTTCAAGCCCGAGACATTGGGTATGGTGCTGACCCTCGCCGAGCCCATGCTCAGCGATGCGTCCTACAGCCGTAGCCGGCCCTATTTCGAACCCCTGCTCAGCACCCCCATGACCATCGCCTTCGAGCAGGATGGGCCACAGCTGGCGCAGCTGCAGCGTTTGTTGCGCCAGATTGAATCGGAACTCAATTGCCCCGATACCGGCCGCGCCCTTATGTGTGAATGGCTGGCCCACGCAGTTCTTATGACCTTGCGCCGCCAGCTTGACCTGCACGGCTTGTCCGCAGAAGCGGCCAACACCCCCAGCGCCACCCTGGCCGCCTTTCGCCAGCAAGTCGAAGCGCACTTTCGCGACCACTGGACCGTAGTCGAGTACGCCAACAGCCTTGGCACCTCGGCCGCCCGACTCAATCGCCTGTGCAAGCAACTACTCGACAAAACCGCCAAGGCTGTTCCCCAAAGTCGCCTGCTGCTCGAAGCCAAGCGTCGCCTGATCTATACCCGCAGCAATCTGGATGAAATCGCCTATGACCTGGGCTTCCAGGACCCGGCCTATTTCTCCCGCTTCTTCAAGCGCGCCACCGGCCTCACCCCCGGCCGCTTTCGCAGCGAAAACAACTTCGATACCACGCCGGAATAAACAAAATTGATGAATAATAGTTATATACATAACCAAAAATAGACAGCCGTCACCGACCTCGACCCACCGACACTTTCACTACCGTATCGCCGCCACCCCACCGCTTCGACCTAACATCACCAAAATACGCCCTACTTAAAGCCACTAAAACAGATCCAAGCACACCCCAAAAGCAGTGCATTTCAATTTAAATACCCGCCACAGAAACATATTTTAACGAATACCAATAATTTTTAGTTCAGAGCCAATTCCTGCGCGCTCTGTATTATCGAAAACCAGCATGCTGACAATTTCATTCCACATCTATCCAATAACAAGCAGGAAAAGACTATGAGCGGCACTCTGGAAGTAACCTTACCGCTGGGGGAAACGGCTTCGGCCCGGCCCGTCAAAACGGCACGTAAAAACGTAATCGCCATCTCGGTCGGCAATGGCCTCGAGATGTATGACTTCACCGTCTACAGCTTTTTCGCCGCCGTCATCGGCCAGCTGTTTTTCAACGTCGAGAGCCCGGCTGTCGCCCTGCTGCTATCGCTGGCCACCTTCGGCGTCGGCTTTGTCATGCGCCCCCTCGGCGCTGTGCTGATTGGCAACTACGCCGACCGCCACGGTCGCAAGGCGGCCCTCACGCTGACCATAGCGCTGATGACACTGGGCACCGCGCTGATCGCACTAACGCCCACCTATGACAGTATCGGCCTGGCGGCAACAGTGCTGCTGGTACTGGGGCGGCTACTGCAAGGCCTCTCGGCCGGTGGCGAGATTGGTGCCGCCTCCGCCGCCCTGATGGAATCGGACAACCGTCACCGCCGCTGTTACATGGTCAGCTGGCAGCTCGCCAGCCAGGGCGCAGCCGCACTGGCCGGTGCCCTGGTGGGCTTTGCCATTAACGGCCTGCTGGAAGAAAATGAGATCCTCGCCTGGGGCTGGCGGATTCCGTTTATCCTCGGCCTGCTTATCGGCCCGGTCGGGCTCTATATACGCCGCAACCTGGATGAAACCCACACAGGTACCAGCACCGAAGCATCACCCATCAAGACCGTGCTGAAAACCCAGTGGCGCACCATCATCTGCGGCATGCTGATGATCTGGGCTGGTACCGCCTCGATGTATATCGAAGTGTTTTACATGCCGACCTACCTGATCCGCGAGCTCAACTACCCGGCCACCACCGCCTTTGCCGTTGCCGTACTCGCGGGCCTGACACTCTTTATCCTGCCCCCAATACTGGGCCGCTTTTGCGACCAGCTACAAAGTCGCAAGACCCTGCCATTGATCGGCATGGCACTGACCTTCGTACTGATCTACCCGGCGTTCGCGCTGCTGCACAACACCACCGCCCTGTGGCAGGCGCTGCTGATTATCGGCGTACTGATTACCCTGTTCGCTACCTGTTCGTCCTCCCTCTTCGTACTGATCATGGAAGCCTTTCGCCAGCAGTATCGCGCCAGCGGCATGTCAGCCATCTATGGCTTCGGTGTCACCGTCTTTGGTGGATTCACGCCACTGCTGGTCTCGATGCTGATCGTCTGGAGTGGCGACAAGATGGCGCCGGCCTATTACCTCATGCTCGCGGTGGTGGTGAGCAGCATTGCCATGTGGCGCTTTCCCACACCAACCCGTGCAGACAACCAGGACACAGCAGGAGCACCGCAATGACCCGCCTGATTGAAAACCCCGACTTCCTGCTCAGCTGCGCAGAATTCGTGCGCATCCGCCAGGACATCCATGCCCATCCGGAACTCGGCGCCGAGGTGCCGCGCACTTCCGCGCTGGTCGCCCGCCTGCTGCAAGACTGGGGCTACGAGACCCACACCGGCATCGGCGGTCAGGGAGTGGTCGGCGTACTACGTAACGGCACCGGCAGCCGCAGCATCGGCCTGCGGGCCGACATGGATGCCTTGCCTATGCAGGAACGCACCGGCCTACCCCATGCGAGCACTATCGATGGTCGCATGCATGCCTGTGGTCACGACGGCCATACCGCTATCCTGCTGGCAGCGGCCCACTACCTGGCCCATAATCGTCACTTCGACGGCACCCTGAACCTGATTTTCCAGCCTGACGAAGAGGGACTCAGTGGCGCCAAGGTGATGATCGAAGACGGCCTGTTCGAGCGCTTCCCCTGCGATGCGGTCTATGCGCTGCACAATATGCCGGGCAAAGAGGTTGGCCACGGCATCGCCAGGGCCGGCGTCTTCATGGCCTCGTCGGATCGCGTCGAAATTCGCCTGCAGGGCAAAGGCGGTCATGCCGCCCTGCCCCATCTTTCGATCGACCCGACTCCGGCCCTGGCCAGCATAGTGCTGGCACTGCAAACCATCATTTCACGCAACCTTGACCCCATGGAAGCCGCGGTACTCAGCATCGGCAAGCTTGAAGCCGGCACCGCCTCCAATGTGATACCGGATCAGGCTTCGCTAACACTATCAGTGCGCGCCCTCACGCCCGAGAGCCGGGAACTGCTGGAAAAACGCATTTGTGAAATAGTCCAGGGCCAGTGCAGCGCCTACGGCATCGATGCTCATATCGAGTACCACCGCCTGGTACCACCACTGCAAAACAGCGCCGCGCAAACCCAGCTGATGCACGACTGCCTCAGTGATGTCCTGGGCGCCGATTTTGTAGCGGGAAATGAGGCCCAGCCACTGATGGGCAGCGAAGACTTTGCCTGGATGCTGCAGGAAAGGCCGGGCTGCTACTTCCTGCTGGCCAACGGCACCGGCGAGTGGGTCGGCTGCTCTGTGCATAACCCCCACTATGATTTCAACGATCGACTTGTGCCGCTCGGTGCCGCCTGCTGGGTCGAACTGGTCAACCGCTATCTTTGCTGACCTCGACAGGCGACCTGCAGCTAGCCCGGTGTAGAATAACGCCATGAAAACCCATCACTTAAGAGCTTTTCTGGCGGTTCACGAAGCCGGCAGCCTGCAGGCCGCCGCACGGCAACTGCATATAACCCAGCCCGCCCTGAGCAAGGCGATCAAGGAACTGGAAAACCAGTATGGCGTCAGCCTGTTCAACCGCAGTGCTCACGGCATCACCCTGACGCCCTACGGCCAGCGCCTGCTCGGCTATGCCCGCCTGATGCAGGAAACGGCCCGACGAGCACAGCAGGATCTGGAAAGTATGCAGGGGGCGCTGAACAGCGAAGTGACTATCGGCATAACCCCGGTGTCGTCGCTGCTCAAGCCGCTGGTTGGCAGTCTTAACGAATTTCAGCGCCGCCACCCCGCTGCCAAACTGCGTATTCTGGAGATGCGCCCGGCCCAGCTACTGGAACAGCTGCGCCAGGGCGGCATCGACTTCGCCATCACATCCCAGGTGCCCGTGATGGAGAGCGCACTGGAATGGCAACCCATCTGCCGCATTCCCAATGTCGTAGTGGTACGCAAGGATCACCCCCTGCGCAAGACAAGGTCGCTGCGCGCACTGCAGCAGACCGACTGGATCACCCTAGATCCACCGCAGGATCAAAGCACCTATTACTACCAGCTATTTGCGGTCAATGGCGTGCCGCTACCGACCAGCGTGCGGGAATGCACCTCAATGACGCTGGCGCGCATGCTGCTTCAAAGCACCGACCTGGCTGCGCTTTACTCCCTCGAAGCGCTGGAATTCGACCATATCAAGGCAGAGCTGAGCATAGTACCGCTGGTCGAAAACATTCCCGACAGCCTGATTTCAATGGTGACACCCAAGCGCGACATCATGACCCAGGCCGCCACAGAGCTGTTCCGAATCCTGCTTGACGATATGCGCAAACGCTATCCGGAGTTTTCATAGGCTCTGTTAGCCTGTGTAAATAGGACCTGACAGGTTATCGCTCCTATTGAGCCGCCCATAAAAAATGCCAGTCGATTGACTGGCATTTTTTTCATCCGGCCCTCCTCCCGAAGGGCGCGCCTTTCGCCGCTTTTAGTGACTCAGGAACTTCAGCACCGCATCGACGCTTTCCTTGGCATCGCCAAACAACATGCGCGTGTTTTCCTTGTAGAACAGCGGGTTATCGACACCGGCGTAGCCGGTACCCATGCTGCGCTTGAGCACGATGGTGGTCTTGCCTTTCCAGGGCTCCAGTACCGGCATGCCGGCGATGGGGCTGTCGGGCACTTCCTGCGCCGCCGGGTTAACGATGTCGTTGGCACCGATAACGATGGACACATCCACCTTGGGGAAGTCGCCGTTGATCTCGTCCATTTCGTAGACGATATCGTAGGGCACCCGCGCTTCTGCCAGCAGTACGTTCATATGGCCCGGCATGCGCCCGGCCACCGGATGAATGCCAAAGCGCACGTTGACGCCCTTGTCACGCAGCTTCTTGGTGATTTCGTAGACGATATGCTGCGCCTGCGCCACCGCCATGCCATAACCCGGCACTATCATGACTTCGCGAGCGTTTTCCAGCAGGTCCGCCGCCTCTTCCGCCTCTATCGATTTGACATCACCAGCCTCCCCGGCAGGGCCTGCTGCCGCGCCGCTCTTGCTGGCGCCTGTGCCAAAACCACCGAGGATGACGTTGACGAACTTGCGGTTCATCGCCTTGCACATGATATAGCTAAGGATGGCGCCGCTGGAGCCTACCAGGGCACCGACCACGATCAGCAGGTCGTTACCGAGCATGAAGCCCATGGCCGCTGCGGCCCAGCCGGAGTAGCTGTTGAGCATCGACACCACCACCGGCATATCGGCACCACCGATGGCCATCACCATGTGCACGCCGAACAGCAGCGCCAGCAGAGTCATCAGGATCAGCCAGACAGTACCGCCGCCCAGGGCGGACTGCTGGACGAAGAGTACGCCAAACCAGATCGACAGCAA
Source organism: Marinobacterium profundum (assembly GCF_001528745.1). Classification (GTDB taxonomy): domain Bacteria; phylum Pseudomonadota; class Gammaproteobacteria; order Pseudomonadales; family Balneatricaceae; genus Marinobacterium_A; species Marinobacterium_A profundum. Next base: position 111,929 of record NZ_BCNS01000083.1, read on the forward strand.
CAACAGACCCAGGTTGAACAGATGCCGACCCGGCAGCTGCAGCGGTTTGCCGCTGATCTTGGCGCTGAGTTTGAGATAGGCCGCCACCGAACCCGAGAGGGTCACGGCACCGATAAGGATGCCGATATAGGTTTCAACATCGTGAATGGTTTTCTCGACACCGCTGATGTCAGCGCCGTGATCCAGCGCATTGGCAAAACCGACGAACACCGCCGCCAGGCCTACCAGGCTGTGCAGAATAGCCACCAGTTCCGGCATCTGGGTCATCTCGACCTTTTTCGCCAGGTACCAGCCGATACCGCCGCCGGCCAGCATGCCAACAATGAGCGCGAAGCGATTGTCGGTAACCAGACCAAAGATGGTAACGACCAGCGCCAGACCCATGCCCAGCATGCCGTAGAGATTGCCCCGGCGCGCACTTTCCTGATGGCTGAGGCCACCGAGCGCCAGGATGAACAGTGCACTGGCACCGATATAGGACGCTGTGATTACACCTGTACTCATCGTATTGGCCTTATTTCCTGAACATGCGCAGCATGCGCTGAGTCACGGCGAAACCACCGACTATGTTGATGCTGGTGATAAACACTGCCAGCGTAGAAAGCACCACGACCAGCGTACTGTCGCTGGAAATCTGAATCAGTGCCCCGATAACGATGATGCTGCTGATAGCGTTGGTCACACTCATCAGCGGCGTGTGCAGCGAATGGGACACGCCCCAGACCACCATGTAGCCGACAAAACAGGACAGCACAAACACTGTCAGATGACCGATAAAGGCCGGTGGCGCCACGGCACCCAAGCCAAAGAGCACCAGGCCGGCGATGGCCAGCGGTATCAGGAAGGCCAGCGGGTGCGCGGGTTTTGCAGCCGGTTTTTCCATCGCGGCCTTAGCCTTCTCGCCCACATCCGCCTTGGGTGCGGCGGAAATGCGCGGTGCCGGCGGCGGCCAGGTGACATTGCCTTCCTTGACCACTGTGGCACCACGGATGACTTCGTCTTCCATATTGACGACGATTTCGCCGTCCTTTTGCGGACACAGATCGGTCAGCAGGTGACGCAGGTTGGTGGCATAGAGCTGACTTGACTGAGCCGCCAGGCGGCTCGGCAGGTTGGTGTAACCGATCAGAGTCACGCCATGGCGTACCACCACCTCGTTGGCGACGGTCAGCTTGCAGTTGCCACCCGCTTCGGCCGCCAGATCGACAATCACGCTGCCGGGCTTCATGCTGGTGACCATGGCTTCGGTGATCAGCTCGGGCGCAGCACGGCCCGGAATCAGCGCGGTGGTGATAATGATATCCACCTCCTTCGCCTGCTCAGCGAACAGCGCCATCTCGGCCTCGATGAATTCGGCGCTCATGGTCTTGGCGTAACCGCCCTCACCGCTGCCGTCCTCATCCTTGAAGTTCAGCATCAGGAAGTCGGCGTCCATGCTCTCGACCTGTTCCTTAACCTCGGGACGGGTATCGAAGGCACGCACTATGGCGCCCATGCTTTTGGCCGCGCCAATCGCAGCAAGGCCCGCAACACCGGCACCGATCACCAGCACCTTGGCCGGCGGAATCTTGCCGGCGGCGGTGATCTGGCCGGTGAAGAAACGGCCAAAATGCTGCGCCGCTTCCACCACCGCACGGTAACCGGCGATATTGGCCATGGAGCTCAGGGCATCCATTTTCTGGGCGCGGGAAATACGCGGCACCGAATCCATCGCCAGTGCTGTTACGCCGCGTTCAGACAGCGCCTGCAGCAGCTCTGGATTTTGCGCAGGATAGAGGAAGCTGATCAGGGTCTGACCCTTGCGCAGCAGCTCGACGCCATAAAAACCCAGTTCAGGGTGCTGACTGGGCGGACGCACCTTCATAATAATATCGGACGAACGCCAGAGCTCTTTCGGATCTTCGATAATCTCGACGCCGGCTTCGCGATATTTTTCATCGTCGAAATTGGCGGCTTCACCGGCACTGCTTTCAATCGCCAGACTAAAGCCCAGCTTTTGTAATTGACCGGCCACCTCGGGGGTTAGCGCAACCCGCTTTTCCCCGTCATCTATCTCTTTTGGGACACCTATTCGCATCTCGTTTTACACTCCGCAATACCTAGTATTTTTATAAACGGGCGGTGCTGCCCAGGGCCGGGCAGTTCACCTGAAATTCACGCGCAGGCCCCAGACCTGCGGTCTTTGCCGCACAGACAACTGATATCACTCAATTATGCCGTGAATCCGGCGTCTCCATATCACCAATAACGACTCCTGGTTGTCTTTAGGCAAGCTGGCTGGCAGCCTCTAACAAACGAGCCCAAGGCCTAAGTTAGCTTAATGTATGTGTTTCAATTGTTTCAGTCGAGGGGGAATTGTGACTTTTTTAGTCATTTTTTAGGATTAGTTCTTTAGCCATAAAAAATTCTTATAGCTGTAATAATGTTCGCCTTTACCATAATTATATTTCTGAATTTTCCGGATATAACTAATTATATATAACAGATATCTGGCAGCTGTTTATCAATCAGAGCTACTCGGCAACCTATTTAAATTGACCGATTGGTTAACAACGACAATTACTGTTTAATGTTTCTCGCCAATTCAAGCACTAAGCGGGACCGCCCCCTCATGGGCAAGCAACCCCAGGCATCGTAAATACAAAGGCGCCGACAGACCTTCATTGCACTATCCGCCAGCACTCCACTCATATCAACCCGGGTTAATTCATGAAGCAGGGATGCTTCATCATTGGCCTCAGGCCAATGCGAACTCCATCTATTAGCCTCCAAGAAGGCCAGCAAGCCCATACAGTTGCGCCCATTCTTTTTGGCTAAATAGTTCTGGCGTGACGAACAAATAGGGGGGAACCTATTTGCCCACCGGATCAATAGTCAGTCGGCTTTTGTATCCAGAAACAGGGTTTCAACGACGCGGCTATTGGAGTGCTCGATATGCGCACGCAGTAACTCACAGGCCGCCTCTTCATCACGGCGAAAAGCCGCTTCCATGATCAACTCATGTTCATCCACTTCGGTGGAGCCTTCGCGCAAATTGATCAGGGACAAGCGACGAAAGCGTTCGGACTGATCATATAGAGTTGAGATGAAGCGCAGCTGCCACTTGGACGGGCACTGGGCGATCAGCGCCAGGTGAAAACGGCGATTTTCACGAATCAGCTCGCCCGCTCTTTCCTTTAACTGCCCCTGAGCTGCGCGACGTACGCTCAATTCACGGTGTCTCGCACCGGCGATACCCGCTTCCCAGTCAAGGTCGCCATGGCGGATGGACTGGCGAAACGCATCCACTTCCAGCATGACACGCAGGCGCGCCACTTCCAGAAACTCCTCCACCGACACCGGCGCTGCCCAGTAACCACGCTGCCCCTTGCGAACCACCAGCCCCTCAGCCGCCAGGCGCGACAGAGCTTCGCGCACCGGCGCTGCACTGGACTCGTAGCGAGCCGACAGGTGGCTGATGGACAGCTTGCTGGCGGGTTCAATGGAGCCATCCAGAATGTCGTTACGCAGCTGCTGACAGGTACTGCTGTTCTCGTCGTCAGTGTTCATTACTGTACCGCTCCAGGCCTGCGCCGGAGCGCGGCAGCCACTGTTCAAGTTGGGGCCTAAGCTAACAAGAACGGCATTGAAAGCCAATCGCCGCATTCCGATGCAATACGGCAACTGTAGAAAGTAACAGCACATATAAAAATAGATATCATAAATTCATTTAAGTAGTATCTAATAAAATCGAGATGACATTTAATCACGACCTTAAACCAGCCCGGCCCGGGCCTGCTCCGCTAAACAACCGAGCGCCTATACTGAAGTGGCTGCGCCGCCAGAGAGACGCCAGCCCTTCGCCGGACTGAGCCTGCGAAGCAACTATGAATCATCCGAGGGAGACATCCAGCACATGCCGGACACCAGTACCAAGAACGCCACTGACAGCACCGCCGTACGTATTGAGGGGCTGGAGTTTGTAGAGTTCGCCGCGCCCGATCCTGCGCAGCTGGTGCATTTGCTGGAGCAGCTTGGTTTTAGGGCCTGCGCCCGGCACCGCAGCAAGGATGTCACCCTGTACCGCCAGGGAGAGATCAACTTTATCGTCAACGCCACCCCCGGCAGCTTTGCCCAGTCTTATGCACAGCAGCGTGGTGCGTCCATTTGCGCCCTGGCGCTGCGGGTCAACGATGTCAACAGCGCCTACCAGACCCTGCTGGCACGGGGTGCCTGGGAGGCCAGCACCACCGCCGGCGTGATGGAACTGAACATCCCGGCACTGGAGTGCATCGGTGGCAGCCAGATCTACCTGATCGACCGCTACGGCCAGGATCTCAGTATTTACGATATTGATTTCAAGGCTCTGCCGGACAGCAAAGCCCCGGCAGAAATCCTGCAACAGGTGAATGGGCTAACGCTATCGGTCTGTGCCGGGCGCAGCATTGAATGGAGCGATTTCTTTTGTCAGCTGTTCGGATTCAGCGCCACCGTACCTGGCCTTGTAATCAGCCCGGATGGCGCTCTGCAATTGCGGTTTCAGGAACTGGAAGCTGAGCACAGCGACCTTGCCGACGAAGGCTTTGCCAGTATCGAACTCAGCACCCAGGACCTGGCCGGTACAGAGGCTAGCCTGAGCGCTAGCGGGCTGCAACTCAGGCCTGCGGGCCCTGCGAACACTCAAACAGGCAAACAACCCCAGGATTGTTATGCCGTGCAGCACCCGCTGTTTGATTCCAGCGTCCAATTCTTTATCGGCCGGTAAGTATCCATGACTCAAGGCAACAACAGCACAGCACCGCGTTTCTCCATCAGCAGCCTGAGCCTGACCGGCACTCTGGACGCCAAACTCCAGGCCATAACCGCAGCGGGTTTTGATGCCGTCGAGCTGGGAGCTCTGGATTTGTCGGGAGCAAAAGATGGCGTCAGCGGCTCGGTTGAGTGTATCCACAGCAGTGGCCTGCGTATCAGCGCTCTGCAGGAAGTGCGTGACTTCGGCGGCCATTCAGGTCGGATCATGGCCTACAAGATTGAGCTGGCCAAAACCTATCTGCAACTCATGGCACGCCTGGGTTGTCGACTGCTGATCGTTACCCCGGCCACCTCATCCCACGCCTCGGTGGATATTGACCGCATGGCCACAGACCTGCGTACCCTGGCAACACTGGCAACACTGCGCGGCATCCGTATCGGCTTCAAGCCGCTGGCCTGGGCCCATGATGTGCACAACTATCCGCTGGCCTGGGAAATCATCAAGCGCGCGGGCAACACCAACCTCAGTCTGGTGATCGACAGCTTCCACCTGCTGGCCCAGGCCCAGGGTCCGGAGTCCCTGGCCGAGATCCCCGTTGAGCGCATCAGCCTGGTTCAATTGTCCGACTTTGCCATGAGTGCCATTCCTGCACTGGAAGACAAGATCGAGATCGCCCGCCATGCCCGCCTTTATCCTGGCGAAGGCAGCCACGGCCAGAGCATCCGCGAACTAATTCGCTACTGCCAGGGCATCGGCTATCGGGGGGATTATGTGTTCGACGTATTCAATGACAAGTACCTGGCCCAGGCACCCCAGGACGCACTGCAGCACGCCACCCAGTCGCGCCAGTGGCTGCTCGACGGGCTGGACTGACCTCGCTGGGATATAGAAAGCCGCTGCCGAGGCAGCTTGATCGCCTCTCAAATACGTGGGTTTCAGTCACTACCTCACGACAGTATTCTGCGAGCCTATACTCCCTAACCGTTCTGCAGCCGCTCAACATGGGGCTCTGCAAGCTCCGCCGCCATCGCAGCGCAGACCCGGTTGCGGCCGCTGTTTTTCGCTTCGTACAGGGCCGCGTCGGCGCTGGCCAATACGGCCTCCAGCGTATCCATGCCGTCTGTCAGTTGCGAAACACCAAAGCTCGAGGTTACAGCCACAGCTGCGTCAGTTGTCGCCGTAACTTCATCACTAGCTGCCGCATTCTCCTCCAGAGCCACTCGACATTCCTGAACCGCAACACGCAGCCGTTCGGCCAGTATCAAGGCGGACTCCCGTGGCGTCTGCACCAGGATAACGGCGAATTCCTCACCGCCAATCCGCGCCTTGAGGTCAGAATCCCGCAGTACAGTGGTGAGCGTGCGGGCCACAGCCTGGATAACCTTGTCCCCTACCCCGTGGCCGAAGCGGTCATTAACCGTCTTGAAGCGGTCTATATCCAGCATGATCACGCTAAGCGGCTGGCGGTGGCGCAGAGCCCGCCCAATCTCTTCGTTACCGCGTTCAAAAAATGCGCGTCTGTTGAGCAGGCCTGTCAGGGAGTCTTCCCGCGCCATAATCTCGGCCTGGTGCCTTGAGGCTTCAAGCTCCCGTGTCCGCTCCAGCACCTTGGACTCCAGCTCATTTCTCGATCTTAACGAAGCATTCAACTCCCGTTTTTCGGCACTGAGCTTTTCATTGCGCAGAATATTGATCCGATCCGCCAGCGCAAAGGCCAGCAGCACCGTCTGCAAGATCATGCCAAAACGAGTCGCACCAATGGAGAAAGGGTCGGAAGGCATTATGCCCGTGAAGCGAAAAATGGCGCTGATGATCGACAGCGACCAGATACTCCAGGCCAGCGTATAGCCACGGGCAATCTGATGGCCCTGATACCAGAGCCAGGCACCGAGAACGGGAAACAGCCCCAGCACCAGCCCGATAAGCAGTGTCAGGTTGACCGAAGCGCCACTAAAACCGCCAAATAACAGCAGTACGCTGACCCCGGAAAGCACAATCAACCCCAGCAGGATGCGATCACAGCGCGGTGCCCTAAGCCGGGTATCCAGAAAGCTGCGGCTGAACTGCACCGCCAGCATATAAAACAGAATCACCGCAATATTGGGGATGATGCCAGAGAGCCACGGGCTGAAATGCCACAAATAACGATATCCCAGACCACTCATGGCGAGATACAACAGGGTGGCCGCCGAAGCGTAAAGCAGATACCAGAAGAATGGCGCCTCGCGTACAGACAGCATCAGGAAAAAATTATAAAGGATGACCAGCAGGATGGCGCCGAGGAAGACGCCAAGCAATAAAGCCTTGGTATGCTGCTGCCGCGCATAGTCCGCCGCCGTAGAGGCCTCCTGATAAATATTGATAATGCCGGCCGACTCGTAGGCAAAACGCAGATAGATCTCACTGCTTGAGCCCGGTGCCGTCAGATAGGAAAAGTGGAATGTTTCACTGGGCAATGCAGCCGTATCATGGGGCCGGTGATCACCGGATAGCTGCCGACCGACAGTGCCGTCGGCACGTATTTCGTAACTGTCGATATAGTCCAGAGTGTTGTGGGGAATATCCTGCATCCAGGCAACAGCCTCGCTCCCAGGGTTTTGCACCTCCAACCGCACCCACCAGGCGGATGACGATACTCCGAAAGCGGTCTTGGCCACTGCCAGCGGGGCAAACTGCTGGTTCCATGGATCGCTGCGAACATCCTCAAGTGTGAGCCTGCCATCCGGGTCTTCCAGCACCGACAAATAGGGCGCTAGCTGCACTGCCTGCATGACCGGCTGCAGCACCAGCACGGCACCAGACTCAGCGCCCAATCCCACCCCAGGAAAAGCACCCAATAGCAGCATGACCAGTGAACAAAGCCAACCCCGGGCAGCGACAACCACGGTGGACGGTTCAGAACGCCACCCACCGCACTGCGCTGCCGAAGCACGGCGTTGGCCGCACAGCATCACGTCAGTTTCACTCTGCAACTCATGCCTAACCGAATGTTTATACACCAATACATCAGCATCCATATCAACGCGCTGGGGTCGATTCTTCGCCAATATAGCATTGTTATATAACAAACCGGCAAGCCGGATGGCCGCAGACTCAGCCAACAAAAGATGACTTTTAGATGTTTATTTACGCCGCAAGCCACCTGCCTTTATTTGCTAAGTGGAAAGTGCGCCTGGAAAGTTCAGCCGCCCTGTATTCATCCCCCCGTTACTGGAGGCCACCGCTGCGTAGCTCTCTCAAACTCCTTGATAGGCCAGATAGGCATTGGACTCGGCATCGGCACACCAGTCTCCGCCGCGGACAAACTGCTTGCTGGCATCCTGACGTGGCTCATAATCCCAGGATTTTTGCGCACCCTTTTTCAGGGCACCATGAATCAAACGACGCGCATTCTGATCCTTGATGATATCCCCTCTGAGCGTTTCCAAATCCCATTCAGCCTGTGCGATTAGCAGCAGGCTCTGCAGGCAATCGGCATGATCTGCGCGGGTGGCAAGGTTGTTCTGCTCCAGCGGATCTTCATCCAGGTTGAACAGCAGAGGTTCGGCATCTGCGCTAAGCAATAACTTGTAAGGGTCACGGATAAGTGCGACCTGCGGTGTATTTGTCCCTTCAGCGAGGTACTCCGCACGCGGCAACGGTGCCGTCTGCGGGGTTCTGTTGTGCAGATAGGGCAGCAGGCTGGTGCCATCCAGCTGCAAACCAGAGCAATCACTCACACCGGCCATTTCCAGCAGGGTTGGGAACAGGTCCAGATGAGACACACTGTTGTTCACCCGAGCAGGCTGACCTGCAGAGGGCATTCGAATAACCAGAGGCACACGCAAAGACCATTCGTAGAACGACTTTTTGTACCACATGCCCCTTTCACCCATCATGTCACCATGGTCAGAGGTGAAGATCACGATGGTATTTTCCCACTGCCCCGTTTTCTTCAGGGTATCCACCAGCTGACCCACCTTGTGATCGATGTAGCTGATCGACGCATAGTAGCCGTGCCGGGCGCTCAACGTTTCCTGCTCGGTCGGCAGCCGGCGATCCATGCCATAGTGGAAATACAGATCCTGACTGTGCTTGTCACGGTCCTCAAAGGCGACAAAGGGGGCAGCCGGTGCGTCGATCTCCTTGTCGTCGTACAGGTCCCAGAACTCAGGTGTTGGCGTATAGGGATCGTGGGGGTGGGTAAAGGAAACCGTCAGGAAGAACGGCCGCTTGTCCTTGCTCCGCGCCAGATCATAAATTTTCTGATTAGCCTTATAAGCCACGAGTTCATCGAAATCCAGCTGCATAGTGCGAGCCGCTGGCGCCGCCGAGGTCACATTGCCCATGTCCTGAAAGGCCAGCTTCGTATCCTGCTGCTGCCAGTTTGGGATCCAGCTAAAGTCGGCCGGATAGATTTCCGTTGTCAGTCGCTCCTCGTAACCATGTAGCTGGTCCGCCCCCACAAAGTGCATCTTGCCCACCAGACTGGTCTGATAGCCGGCGTCCCGCAGCCCATGCACAAATGTCGGGATGGAAGACTTGAATTCGGCCGCGTTGTCGTAGGCACCTATCTTTGAACACAACTGCCCTGCCAGCATGGCATAACGTGCCGGCGCGCACAGCGGAAAGTTACAATAGGCCCGGTTAAATACCGTTCCCTCGCTTGCCAGTGCTGTGATATTCGGCGCTTTGACGACATCATGACCATAAATAGGTAACGCGGGGGCTGCGACCTGATCGGCCATGATAAAAATAATATTTGGCTGAGTGCCCATAACTGCTTCATCCCGTGGGTTTCACATAACTTATTTCAAACAATTTCGCAGACGGGGCTGAAGCTGTATTTTCCGGCACGCTGCACCAGCAGCGAGTACTCAGCCCCGAATTGCTTTGCCTGAAACTGATTACTTAGCGGTGCTTGCGTTGCGGGCTTCTGCCAGCCAGCGGTCAAAATCAGTTTGATTCGCCTTAATCCAGCTTTCTGCATGGCGGATAATATCCTTCGGCTTGTCTTCGCCCGCTTCAATCAGTGCATTCTCGGCATTCACATCTTTTATATCGATCGAGACATTTTCAAAAAATGATCTGGCAGCCGGGTTTTCTGACAGAAAAGCCTTGTTCGACATGATCTGAACGGTATTGGGTTCGAAGCCAAGCTCCAGCCCCTGGGTTGCGCCTTTTTCGGGATCTCGAATATTTAACCAGGTCACGTCTTTTTCCGGCACCAGGATGTTGCTGACCCACATCGGAGTCCAGGTGTAGTAAAGAACGGGATTACCTTTGCCATAGTGCGCAATCGTATCTGCAATCAGGGCACCATAAACCCCCTGTCGGTGCGTGACCGTCTCGCGCAACCCAAGACGGTCCAGGTGCTCTTCGATGACGTTTTCACAGCCCCAGCCCGGGTTGCAGCCGGTCAGGTCGGCCTTGCCATCACCATCAATATCGAACAGCTGCGCTACCTTGGGGTCCTTGAGCTGTGCCAGGTCCGTGATGGCATGGGCATCCGCCGTTTTCTTGTCAATCAGTATGCCCTGCAAGGCATCCTTGACCAGCGCCCCTACGCGCGTATTCACCTCATCCCCGCCGGAACGCTCGTAATAATCTTCGTGCAGTGGATTCCAGTGTACCGCCATGTAATCCGCATCTTCCTGCCCAACCGAGAGGTGGGCGATCGTGGGATCCGCTTCCAGTGCCTTATTGACCTTGTAGCCCAGCTGCTCCAACCCAAGGCGCACAACTTCTGTCTGGAACTGAGTGTTAATGTTGCCAAAATCTATCGGTCGCACAGTGACGCCCGCCCCAGGTTCCTGCAAGGCAGTGTCACTCAATGCCTGATGCGTCACAGACAGTGAAAGCAGCGCTGTGCCGCAGACAAGCCCCATGCGTTTGAAACTGTCGGTATTACCCATTCCGGGAAAAAACATGCTGGATCACCTCTGCCATTCTTGTTGGTCAGCCCGTTATTCGAGCCCTGCGTGCTTACCGGCCAGCCCTTCGTTCAAAGGCGTCAGCGCGTGCAGTCCTGGCGCAGTGGCCAGGGCAAACATCCGGCTCACCCAAACAGTACTGCACCCAGGGCAAGTCGTTCAAACGACAAAATAGCCACTTGATTAACTTAAAGTTAAGCAAGATTCCGCCAAACCCACTAAAATTCGGCGCAAGTGTTACTGCCTGCACAACCCAGCCAAGGTGAATCCATGCGCAAGAAGGCGTTACCCTCATTTAGTGCGCTGATCGCATTCGAGTCTGCGGCACAGCATCAAAGCTTCAAACAGGCAGCGGCTGACCTTTGCATCAGCCAGGCAGCGGTCAGTCGACAGATTCGTCTGCTGGAGGAACACCTGGGAGCGGAGCTGTTTGAACGCAGCCATCGGGCTGTGCGCCTGAGTGAAGACGGCAGGTTTTTCCTGGAAGCCGTGACTCTCGGCCTCAACCATATAGAAGCCGCCTCACGCCAGCTGCGTGACAGGCACGAAGCGTCCAGCGTCCGGATAGGGCTGATGAGTTCACTGGCGGGCCTGTTTCTGGCCCCAAGGCTTGGTGAATTCAGGAAAAAGTATCCGGATATCGATGTCTACATCATCAGTACGGAGTCGAACCCCGATCCCCGGCGGGAGCGCTACGACATCATGGTCAGCATGGGCGAACCCTCATCCAGTGCCTATGATGCCTACTGCCTTTTTAATGAAGTAGTCTTCCCGGTCTGCAGCCCGAATTACCTCAAGGCCAATCCCGAAATCCGCACCTTTTCAGATCTGGCCAGGCAGACACTGCTCAACACCGACACCGAGCACTGGACCGGTATCCCCTGGCCCCGCATCGACTGGCCGTCCATGTTCGCGCACTACGAAACAGAGGTCGAGCCCATTGAGGGACTGCGCTACAGCAATTACCAGATGATGCTCAATACCGTGCTGAGCGGCCACGGTATCTGCCTGGGATGGAAACACCTGGTGACGGACCTGTTAAACAGCGGCAACCTTGTCAGGCCGGTCAGGGAAGCCTACGAAACGGACAGAAAGCACTACCTGCTGATCAAAAAATCCATCGCCAGTCGCAAGAATGTAATTATTTTCAGGGAATGGTTTTTAGATCAGATAGCGCAAATGAACAGCCAGGATTATTAACCCGGCTGCCACTGTCTCAGGGTGAAATCAGAACGGCAACGGCAGTTTGGCCGTACGCCCTCCGTCGATCACAATAATCTGGCCGGTGATGAACGCCGCCCCATCAGCGCACAGAAACACAACGGCATCACCGATGTCCTGCGGCTCGCCGGTGCGACCAACAGGATGCAACGCCAGCAAATCCTGCCGGGCGCGGGCCGGGTTCGCCTGGGCATCGATATAGGCATTGCTCAGGTCCGAGTTAATCCAGCCCGGGGCAATGGCATTGCAGCGGATGCCGTCCCGGCCAAGATCGACGGCCAGGGCGCGGGTAAAGCCGTGGACACCGGCCTTGGAGCCGCAATAAGCCGCATGCCAGGGATTGGCACCAATGCCCTCAATCGAACCGATATTGACGATACTGCCACCGCCACGACGGCGCATCTGTGGCAGCAAGGCCTTGGCCAGGAATACAGGCGCACGCATATTGACGACCATCATCCGGTCCCAGTCCTCTTCGCACATGTCATCGATCGACTGCTCGAACATGAAACCGGCATTGTTGACCAGAATATCAGCCCCGCCAAAATACTCCTGCGCTGCCTGGGCGATCGCACAGGGCGCCTCTTTCTGGCTCAGGTCCGCTTCCACCCAGGCAAGATTGGCACACCCGTTCAGGCTTTCGTCCAGTGGCTGGCGCTGGGCCACCAGTACCCTGGCTCCGGCGGCCAGCAGTTTTTCGGTGATTCCACGGCCAATACCGCGACCGCCGCCGGTAACAACGGCGACTTTGTTTGCAAGATTCATAGGCAACTCCTCACAACGTTTTTTAACCTGAGACGGGCTTGGCACCGGTTACGTCAACGCATTCACCGGCGATATAGCGTGCCTCGTTCGAGGCCAGGAAAGCGATTACGTCAGCGATGTCCTCGGGCTCCGCGATCCGCCCCAGCGGCACTGTTTTGTTCAGTTCTTCCACTGCCTTGTCCGGATCCAGACCGCGGCGTTCGAAACCGCTGCGAATCATCGGTGTATTGATCTCATGGGGGCAGACCGCATTAACACGGATACCCAGCGGTGCGCAGTCACGCCCCAGGTTGCGGGTCAGTGCCGCCACGGCGCCCTTGCTGGTGCAGTACGCCACATGGCCAGGCCCAGGCTGAGTCCCCCAGACCGAGGACGTGTTAACGATGGCACCGCCACCCCGTTTTTTCATATGGGGAATGGCTGCGCGGCACAGAAAAAAGACTGCATTGAGATTCACCCCCATAGCGGTAAACCACATTTCGTCGGTGGTTTCCTCAATGGTGCCCCGGGGGATAATGCCCGCGTTATTGAGAAGAATATCCAGGGCACCGAAACGCTCGACACAGTGTGCAATCGCCGCCTCACAATATTCCTTTTGCCGCAGGTCACCGGCCAGGTAGTCCGCCTCGGCACCGAGCGCCCGGGCCTCTTCGGCAGCAAAACGGCAGCCGTCTTCGATCATGTCCACGATCATGATGCGGGTGCCTTCGCGGGCAAACAGCCTCACCAGCGCCTGCCCCACGCCGCCGGCACCGCCGGTGATAACGACAACCTTGTTTTCAAATCGCATGACTTCTGTTCCTCGATATGGATGCGTTGCGAGGCTCATAATCAACAATCAGGATGCAGCTGACAAACGACATTAAAGCCGTATTCGGATAACTTTTTATTAACTGAAATTATCACTCGGGTGCCATGCGAGTGCAGCCATCAACTTCTTATAAAACAGTATATTAAGCGCCTTGATATCATGAAAATAACTATGAATGGCATTCAAAGCATCATTATATGGCACTATCAATTGCGATTTGGTTAACTGGAAAACGTGATCGGTCTACTCAGGTTTACCCATGAGCAACTTGAAACAACTACTCCCGCCCTTAAATGCCCTGCGTACCTTCGAAGCGGCTGCCCGCCATGAAAGCTTCAAGGCCGCCGCCGAAGAGCTCTGCGTCACCCAGGCGGCCATCAGTCGCCAGATTCAGACTCTGGAAGCGTTTTATCGCCTCAAACTTTTTATCCGCAGCAATCGCAAGGTGGAGCTCAGCTCCGAAGGGCGAGGCTTGTACCTGGCGGCATCCGCCGCGTTAGAGCACATAGCCGCAGCCTCACGTGACCTGTTGCAACGCAAGCACCCGGGCCATATATCACTCACAACAACAACATCTTTCTCCCAGCTCTGGCTGCTGCCCAGGCTGAAACAACTGCGCACTCATCACCCAGAGCTGCAGTTGCAACTGATCAGTGGTGAGGGTAATCCTGGCTATAACGAAGGTTTCGATGCTGCTGTGACGCTGGGTATGCAGGAGCATCCGCTTTATGTTGCCGAGTACCTTTTTTCGGAGGAAGTGTTCCCCGTCTGTACCCCTGATTTTGCGAGGCAGAATCCGCAGATCACAGCCCTGGACGGGCTTCTGCAGGTACCGCTGCTAAACCTGAGTGCCGATCACTGGAAAGCCAGGCTTTGGGCACCACTGGACTGGGCATTCTGGTTGAAACAGTTTGAGATGGCTGTGGACTTGAACCAATCAGGGATGAGCTTCAGCCACTTCCTGATGCTGCTGGACGCGGTACAGGAGGACATAGGCGTGGGCCTGGCCTGGCGTCACCTGGTACAACGACAGCTCGAAGAGGGAAAGCTGGTACGCCCCGTCAGTGAGACGTACCTGGCCGATGATCGAAAACACTACTTTGTCTGTCGACGGGATCGAATTGACTCTCCCGGGATGCAGACACTCAGACGCTGGCTGTTAGAGCAGACCGCGTCCCTGCGCGAGCCTGCATCGCCAGACCCGGGCCTCTAATTGCCACACACAGCAAGGGCCATTTGCTGGCCCCCACTGACCCTCTTAAGCGCGAAGCACCTGCTCCAGCAGCTCGCTGCAATCGGGCGCCTGCTCCAGGGTAACGACGGCCGCGATAATGGCTTCGATACGCTCTGGGACCAGGTTCACCGATGCAAGCAAGCGGAACTTGTCACGAAATTCGGCCTGGGTCATGGCAGTGGCGGGGTCACCCTTGGCGGCGGTCACCGGGCTCTGCAACACCTGACCATCCTTCAGGCTGATGCGCACGCGGGACAGTATCTCCTCTGGAAAGCGTGCCGACAGATCATCAGCTTCGACGATGTCGATCAGCCTGCTCACGGCCAGAATGTCCTCGGCCTGGATGGCATCCCCGGTGACTTCATTGGGACCCACCTGGCCACGGCTGATCAATGCCGCCAGCGGGAACGCCAGGCCGTATTGAGCCTCGTCGGCATTGGCCGGAAAGTACCCCTGCAGCCGCATGGATTCATGGAAAGTCTCGACCCGAACACGCTCGATGCTTGTGCCCCTGATATCCCCGTGCTCGGCCATCAGTGCCGTAACAGCTGTCAGCGCCGGCTGCGCCCAGCGACACACAGGCCAGGGTTTAAAGTACTGGGCATCGATCTCCCAACGCAGGCCCAGGTCCTGCCAGCAGTGCTTGACCCCTTCGGCCTCGACCGTGGCCGCAGGAGCCCCGGTAATACCCGCCTGGGCCATAAAGAGCGCATTCAAACCGGCGTAGGCACCGGCGCCATGGGCGTCCCGCAGCATGGTCGGAAAGTCCACCAGGCGCATCATCGGACAACGCGGACCGAAATACTCGGCAATGCCCAGGGCATGCAGAAAGGTTTCCTCATCCAGGCCCAGCAGGCGGGCACCGCCACACACCACACCCAGCCCTGAAAAAGCACCTGATGCGTGGTACTCGGGCGCCGTATCCATCAGTGCGACACCGGCACGCAGCGCGGTTTCGTAGCCAACGGTAAGTGCGGCCATAAACTCGGCACCGCTGATGTCGCGCCCCTGCGCCCGGCAGGCATCCACCAGCGCCAGCAATGCCGGCACGACCGTGGCGCCGGCATGGCCCTTGGAGGTGAAATGGCCTTCATGGGCATCGAGACTGTCGATACAAAAACCGCCCGCCCAGGCGGCCCCCAGCGGGTGTACCGCCTGGCCATCGAACAGCAGGCGGCTGCGCAGGCGGCCAGGCAGGTAGTGCTCGATGGCATAGCTCCTGATACTCGTACTGGTGTGGTTGTGCCGCGCACCTGCCGCCACGCCGAGTATATCAAGCAGTGCGGTACTCATCAGGTAGCGGGTATGGGCGGGAACCTCGGCAAAGCTCAAATCCTGAACAAATCGATACAAAGACATGGTGCAATCTCAGCCTGAAGACAAAAAAAGGGGCCCTAAGGCCCCCAGTAAGACCTGCCTGGAGCTCAGTTGGACGCGGTACGTGCCTTGGTCAGCCAGATGTCAAACTGATCGCGGTGGGCGGCAATCCACTCCTGGGCGTGACGCTTGATGTCTTCAACGGACTTTTCACCGTCCTGCATCTTCAGGTTCTGGGCGCTCTCGTCGGCGGTGGAAATCTGCACCTGGGACAGGAAGGACCTGGCCGCCGGATGCTCTTCGGCAAACTCGCGTCCCATCACGGCCATGACCTTGTCGACGGCAAAGCCGAGGTTTTTGCCTTCGTAGGAGGTGTTGATGTCGTTATTGCCATCGGGCAAATCGGTGTAGGGCACTTCCAGCCAGACCACGTCTTCACCTTCCACCAGTACACCGGCGATCCACTGCGGCACCCAGGTGAAATACAGCACCGGTTTGCCTTCCTTGTAGCGGGCGATGGTATCGGCCATCAGCGCGAAGTAGGAGCCGCGGTTATGGGTCACGGTGTCTTCCAGACCGTAGGCCTGCATATGGTGGTCGATAATCAGCTCGCAGCCCCACCCCGGGTTGCAACCGGTGAGATCGGCCTTGCCATCGTCGTTGGAATCGAACAGCTTGGCGATCTCGGGCTTTTTCAGGTCGGCCAGTGACTTGATGTCGTACTGTTCAGCGGTTTTCTTGTCGATCAGGTAACCCTGCAAGACGCCCGGAATAATACTGCCGGTCTTGATCATGGTCTCGTCGCCACCGGCCTTCTGATAGAAGGTATCGTGCAGCTTGTCCCACAGATGCACGCTGAAGTCGGCATCGCCGTAAGACAGCGCCATCATCATGGTGGCATATTCGGTTTCCTTGGGTTCTTCAACGTCGTAACCCAGTTCCTTCAGGCCGGCGATGGCCACCTCACCGCGAAAACGCTCTTCGGCGATACTCGGGAAAATCGGCGTTACCGACTCACCCTTGCCGGGCAGCTCGCTCGCCAGGGCTGCACCGCTGAGCAGCAGGGTACCGAGGGAAACAGCCGCGGTGATGGCCCGGGTGCGGCTAATAAAGGTATCGAGTTGGGTGCGCATGGGCGTACTCCTGCTTGTGTTTATTGATTTAAGAATGGGTTCGTACTGTTGTGTTGCGGGTACCGCGAACGCTGCGAAACAGGCGCACACAGATGCCGACGGGACCGCTTTCGTACCAGCGCAGGGTGTTGCTGACATCGGAGCGCTCACCGATGGCCTGGGTCAGGCGGTCGAGGAAGATGGCCAGCAAGACCAGGCCTACACCACCCACAGTGGCAAGCCCCATGTCCAGGCGGCCGATACCACGCAGCACCATCTGGCCGAGCCCGCCCACGGCGATCATGGAGGCGATCACCACCATGGACAGGGACAGCATCAGTGTCTGGTTCAGGCCCGCCATGATCGTCGGCATGGCCAGCGGCAGCTGTACCTTGAACAGCATCTGCCGAGGCGTGCAGCCAAAGGCGCGACCGGCTTCTACCTTGTCGTCCGGCACCTGGCGGATACCGAGGTTCGTCAGGCGCACCAGCGGCGGCAGCGCAAAGATAATGGTCACCAGCACACCCGGCACGTTACCGATACCAAACAGCATCACCACCGGTACCAGATAAACGAAGGCCGGCAGTGTCTGCATGGCATCCAGCGCGGGGCGCACGAAGCGCTCGGCACGGTCACTGCGGGCACAGAGAATGCCCAGCGGCACACCGAACAGGGCGCAGAAAAATACCGAAGTCAGTACCAGCGACAGAGTCGTCATGGACTCGGACCAGACCCCGATCAGGCCCAGGAAAAACAGCGTAATGGCACAGAACACACCCATGCGCTTGCCCGCCAGCTGCCAGCCCAGCAGGCTGCCGAGCAAAATGCCGATCAGCGGCGGCGGTGACTGCAGGGTAAATTCGATGCCGTTCAGCACCTGGTCTATGGGCCAGCGAATGGCACGAAAAAATCCGCGGAAGTTCTGTACCAGATAGTTAAGTATGGATTCGACCCACTCTCCCAGGGGAAGGTGGAGATACTGAAACGGATCAAGCAAGCTGAATTCAGACATCTGACGTCCTCTTGAAAACTGGCGGTTTTATTGATGGCTCAGCGTCTGCAGCAGCAGGCTTTTCGAGATGGTGCCCAGGAAGGCACCCTGACTGTCCAGTACCGGTAGCGGGTAAGCCGTGTCTGCCACCAGCGTCATCACCTCGTGCAGCGGCGCATCGCTGCGGATGCTCAGCGGCTGAGCCACTTTCAGCGCATCCAGCGTGGCCATGTCTGGCGCTTGTCCTGCGAAATCGCCACCGCTGACGATGCCCTGCAGCTGTTCCTGCTCATCAAGCAGATAGCGGAACTGGATATCGGCGGAGCTATCCAGCAGGCTGACGCTGCCGTTCAGCTTGATCAGGCTGCGCGGGTCTTTCTGAGCGATATCGCCGGCCTTGAGGATCTTGGAGATATCCACACCCTTGAAAAAGGTTTCGACGTAGTCATCGGCAGGGTTGCGCAGAATCTCCTGCGGGGTGCCGATCTGCACGATGCGCCCACCTTCCATGATGGCGATGCGGTCACCGATGCGTATGGCTTCATCCAGATCGTGGGAGATAAAGATGATGGTGCGTTCCTGCTCCTTCTGAAGCCGGATCAGCTCCCCCTGCATCTCGTAACGGATCAAGGGATCCAGCGCCGAGAAGGCTTCGTCCATCAGCAGAATGGTGGGGTCATTGGTCAGTGCCCGGGCCAGGCCCACGCGCTGCTGCATACCGCCGGACAACTGATGCGGGAAGCTGGCACCGTGTTCACCCAAGCCCACCTGGGACAGCGCATCCTGCGCACGGCTGTGGCGCTCTACTTCAGGTACACCGGAGATTTCCAGACCGAAAGCGGCATTTTCCAGCACGCTCATATGGGGCATAAGCGCGAAGGATTGAAACACCATGCTCATGTCCTTGCGCCTGACATCCAGCAGGTCCTTGTCAGCCAGGCGGGTAATATCTCGGCCGTTCAGCGTGATACTGCCAGCAGTGGGTTCGATCAGACGGTTAAGCAGTCGCACCAGAGTGGATTTGCCGGAACCCGATAACCCCATGATGACAAAAATCTCGCCTTTTCTAACCGAGAAGCTGGCATCGAAAACACCAATAACCTGACCGGTCTTTTCGAATATCTCGTTTTTGTCCGCGCCTTCATCCAGCATTTTCATGGCGGTGTCGGGTTCAGCCCCGAATACCTTGTAAACATTCTTAATGCTGAGAATTTCATCTGTCTTAGTCATGTATCCCTCGTTTCACTTTTTATTCCGCAGGGTTCATGGCAAAAAAATACAACCAACAAAACTTTTGTCGAGCTTTGTTACTTGCAATAAACCAGTACGTTTTTGTTATTTGCTACACAATAATTTATGGAGTTACGGGCCTAGCGTCCAACGACATTTGTGGCGTTTAAATCATAACCTCGCGTTATGGTGATAGTCGGGTGCCACGGCTGCGTGACAGCAGCACGGCCGCAATCACCACCATGGCACCGCCGGCGAGCAGTGATGGGGACATTTCCTCGCCAACCAGCAGAATCGCAATGCATACCGCCACTATGGGCTCCAGCGTCGATAACGTCGATGCATCCGAGGCGCCAATGCGCGGCGACCCACTGACAAAGGTTGCTATCGGCAGGATAGTCGCAAACAGGGCCAGCCCCAGGCAGGCCGACCAGCCCAGCGGCGTCTGTGGCCAGCTGCCGCCTTTGAGCCACCAGGCACAACCAAAAGTCAGGGCACCGCCGAGCAAAATCACCGTCGCCGAAACCAGCGGATTTTGCGGCGGCACCCGCGCGGTGCCGTAAATGATGGCGGCACCATAACTCAGCGCTGCAAAGAGCGCCCAGGCGACACCGACAATATCCCCCTGTATGTGCAGCCCGGTTGCCACCACTACGCCACCACAGGCCAGCAACAGACTCAGCAGGCGGCCAGGGCTCGCTGTTTCACTCTGGAACAGGATCGCATAGAGCGTGACAAAGGCCGGGAAGGAAAACATCAGAATCACCGCCAGGCTGATCGATGTACTGCGGCTGGCGCTGTAATACCCCAGCGCCGACGCCGCGTAACCGATGCCAATCAGCAGTGTCGGCCCCAGCAGGCGGACCGAAGGCAGGCGCACACGCTTTACCCTCAACCAGAGCAGCATCATGCCGGCAGCCAGGCTAAAACGGATCAGTAATAGCCCAACCGGATCAGCGCCAGCGGCATAGGCAAAGTGAGCAAAGAAAGGCTGCAGGCCGTAACAAAAGGCGGCCAATAGCACCAGCGTGAAGCCACGAACGTACTCCCGCGGGTAATTGGGTTCAAAAGTTTGCATGCATTCAGTCCCGCAGGCGGCACAGGAATTGCGCCCACGCCAGCAAGCATGGGCATCTAGGGAGGGTAAAACTGCTTAGTCAGCCAGTTTTTTCTGCATGGTGGCGCAGTACCAGTCAACGAACTGACAAACACCATTTTCCGCCAGGTCCGAGAAGGGGCCCGGAATATAGGATGGCGAACTGACGCCCCTGAAGGTCTCTTCCACCAGCTGACGATCCTGGTCATTGGTGGCCAGCCAGACTTTTGTGAGGTTGTCCAGGTCGTAGTCTTTGCCTTCTTCAGCGGTGGCCGGCACCAGCCACTTGGTGGTGACCAGGGTTTCACCCGCGCCCAGGGGCAGGATGCGAAAGCTCAAGGCATGATCGCCCAAAAAGTGATTCCAGGTAGAGGGGTAGCGGAAATACAGCAGCGCCCCTATATTCTGCTCATCGGTGTTATCAAGGCGCCCCTTGACCGCAGGCTTGCCGTTCATGGTGTAGCTGATGGCATCCTTGAACAGCGGAATGCGCGTCATGCGGTGATAGCCGTTCGGGTCCATTACCAGGCGGCTCGGCAGACCGGCTGCCTCGCAGCGATCCCAGTAGGCCACCAGTTCCGGGCTTTCGGCACCGCCGACACCGGCCACGGCCAGGTTTTCCATAAAGGAGTTCAGCAGCTCCGGGTGCGCGCCGTCGCAGTGATAGCACTCACGATTGTTCTCGAATACCAGTTTCCAGTTACCCTTCTCCACCAGGTTGGACTCGAAGGCCACCTTGCAGTTATCCAGGTTGTGGGGCTCGATAAAGGGCGCGACTTCTGCGCGGAATGCTTCAAAATCCGGCGCCTCTGGGGCAACGCAGACATAGATATAGCTGTTCACCACCTCACAATGCACCGGCTCCAGGCCATGGTCATCGGTCTTGAAAGACTCGCCCATGTTGGCGGCAAACAGCAGCTTGCCATCCAGGTCGTAGGTCCAGCGGTGGTAAGGACACACCAGCTTGGCCACCTTGCCCTGGGCCTGGGAGCAGATACGCGAACCGCGGTGACGACAGGCATTGTGGAAGGCACGCACATCCCCCTTGGCATCGCGCACCACCAGCACCGGATACTTGCCGATCTGCAGTGTCAGGTATTCGCCGGCTTTCGGGATTTCGAAGCTGTGACCGGCAAAGATCCACTCCTTGTGCCAGATCTGCTCCAGGTCCTGCTCATACACATCGGCATCCGAATAGAGCTCGCTACTCAGGGCATGGCGGGGCTTGCGCTGATTGATCAGGGCCAGTGTCTTCGCTTTTGTTGTCATTTCCTCACTCCAGTCACGGCGGGATTCGCAGTTATTGATACGCAGGTGTGCCGCCCCGGGTCACAGGGTCTGAATCTGTAACCCGTCTGTCCCCGCGGCCTGCTTTATGGCAAGCTGCTTGGGATCAGGGCCGTGGTGCCAGCCGGCTGCTTTTATCATGGCAACCAGTCTAGAAGCCCCTCCCCGGCGGGCAAAGCGACTTTTTATCAAGGTTATTAAATACGTATCGTTATGGTTAAACACGCTGAACCGGACAAAGTATTGGTCAAGATGCCCTCACTCAGGGCAGTGAGGTCATTTGTGGCGGCCGCCAAGTACCAGAACTTCACCCGTGCGGCCGAAGCCCTGTGCGTTACCCAGGCGGCCATCAGCCGGCAGATTCGCGAACTCGAAGCCAGCCTTGGCATCGAGCTTTTCAAGCGTTCCGGGCGCGCAGTGGTACTGACCGAAGCCGGCGCCATCTTCTACGATGCCGCCTACCTGTCCTTCGTCAATATCGCCCAGGCCGCCGAACGCGTACAGGGGCTTGGCAGCAGCAAGAAGATGCTGACCATCTGCTGCACCCCGGCCTTTTCCGCGCTCTGGCTGTCCCGTCGCCTGCCGGCATTCTTCACCGCTAACCCGGATGTCGACCTCAACGTCGTGACCACGGAAAACTTCCTGCAAATGGAGCCCGGCGTCTCGCCAGATATATTCATCAACAAGGTCGCCGACCCCCGCGAGGGCTACCATTCAATCCCGCTGTTCCATGACCTTATCTACCCGATCTGCACCCCCGAGTATCTGCGCCAGCATCCTGAAGTGGCGAGCCTTGAGGGACTGCGCGACAGCGTGTTGCTGAACCTGAGCCCCTATGGCCGCTCCCAGGTGGCAGAACATCTGGACTGGAATGTCTGGTTCTCGTTTTTCAAGATAGGCGCCAACGCCCGCGTTGATGACAGCTATCACCTGTTCAATGCCAACGACTACAACATGCTGATTCAGATGGTGCTGAACAATCAGGGCGTGACCCTGGGCTGGCATCACCTGGTAGCGCCGCTGCTGGCCGACGGGCGTCTGGTGGCACCGGTGACACCGGTAGTGGAGCTGAAGGAAAAACTGCATTACCTGACCTACGCCGATAACAAGACCAACAATGAAGCCTTTTGCCTGTTCCGTAACTGGATGCTGGCGTGCGTAGAAGAAGAGCTAACCGCTGTGCCACCAGCCGAGTAGCAGCCTGCTAGATCCACAAAAACGCATAGCCGTAACTTCGCCTCCAAACTGCCCGCATCTATCACAGGGCAGTCTTGTGGGAAGCTGACTGCCGACTGCCCGCAGCAAAGAGCGCAGCACAAACACCCCGGGCAATAGCCCGCAAATCGCCCCAGAATCGCTCCCGTTGCAGGCGCCTCATCGAGGCTTCTGGATGCCTATTCACAGAACAACAGCGCCGGCCCAGGGCCGGCTTTCGCACCCCCATTTTGCTGATAACCTATCGTTATGCTATTTGCGATAAAAAGGTTGATTGTGGCTTTTCCACTCCCCTCTTAGAATTTTCCTATCCGCGATCTATCAGGCTTGGACCTTTTAATTTCGCGCCAATTCGGACACGACAATCATAACGAAGGTTAATTAATATGCACTTCGAAGGAATTTACACGCCGGTAATTACGCCTTTCAAGGCAGACTATTCCATCGATTACGATGCCTATGCATCGCATGTACAGTTTCTGCTTGAGTCCGGCGTTCAGGGTCTTATGATTGGTGGTACCACAGGTGAGTATTATGTGGAGAGCCACGAAGAGCGTGTTGAATTACTGAAAATCGCACGCCAGGTCTGCGGTAATAAATTGCAGATCATCTTCGGAACCGGATCAATCGACCCTGCAGCCTCAGTTAAGCTGGCAGAAGCGGCTGTTAAACATGAGGCCGATGTTCTTCTGGTTGCTACGCCTCCCTATTCACTGCCGACTCAGCAGGAATTGGCACAGCACGCACTGACAATTGACCGGGCAGCCAACCTTCCAATCATGCTTTATAACTATCCAGACCGGATGGGTATAAATATGGAAGCCGAATTCTTTGACCTGATTGCTGAGTCGCCCAATTTCTGCAGCATTAAAGAGAGCTCGGGAGATATCAACCGCCTGCATATGCTGATGAATGATTACCCCGAAATCCAGGTTGCTTGCGGCATGGATGACCAGGCACTGGAGTTCTTTGCCTGGGGCGCCAAAAGCTGGGTTTGCGCCGGCTCCAACTTCCTGCCCAAAGAGCACATTGCGCTCTATAACGCCTGCGTGCTGGAAAACGACTTCGCCAAAGGTCGCCGCATCATGGCAGCGATGATGCCACTGATGAGCGTGCTTGAGCAGGGCGGCAAATTTATTCAGAGCGTCAAGCACGGTGTAACCCTGGACGGCCGTTTTTCCGGAACAGTACGCAAGCCTCTGCTGGGCCTGAGTGAGCATGAGAAAACGGCCATGGCTCAGGTAGTCAAAGAGTTGAAACTGAATATCGCTAACATTGTATCGGAGGCCAAGTAATGTCTGATCTGCTGACCCATGAAGAATATAAAGAGATTGCGGCGAAGCTGACGCCGCCCTCCATGAGCTTTATTAATGGTGGCTTCCGCCCTTCCAGCGACGGAGAAACCATCGCCGTAACAAATCCGGCCACCGGCGAGCTGATCACCCAGATCGCGGCCTGCACTGTTGCCGATGTCGATTTTGCCGTTGCCAAGGCGCGCACAGCATTTGATACGGGCGTCTGGAGCAAGCGTCATCCAACAGAACGCAAGAACGTTTTAATTCAGCTCAGCAAACTGATTGAACAGAACGCCAGCGAGCTGGCTGTGCTGGAAAGCATCGACTCCGGCAAGCCCATTCTTGACTGCGTCACCATCGATATTCCGGAAGTGGCGCACACTATCAGCTGGCATGCAGAGCTGATGGATAAAATATACGACCAGACAGCACCGGTCGGAAATGACGCCGTCGCCATGGTGGTGCGTGAACCCGTTGGCGTTGTTGGCGCCGTACTGCCCTGGAACTTCCCGATCCTGATGCTGGCGTGGAAAATTGCGCCCGCACTAGCAGCAGGCTGCTCCATGATCGTTAAGCCTGCCGCGCAGACATCACTGACGGCGTTGCGTGTTGCCGAGCTGGCAACCCAGGCAGGCCTGCCTGATGGCGTGCTGAATATCGTGACCGGCAGCGGCAGTGTCGTAGGCGAGGCGATTGGCAGCCATATGGACATCGACATGGTGACCTTCACCGGCTCGACAGAAACCGGCCGTCGCTTTCTGCGCTACTCAGCCGACTCCAATATAAAGGAAGTGGTACTGGAGCTCGGTGGCAAGAACCCCTGCATCGTGCTGGATGATGCCGAAGACCTGGATAAAGTTGCCGCCCAGGTTGTCGCCGCCGCCTTCTGGAACATGGGCGAGAACTGCTCAGCGGGTTCCCGCCTGATTGTACAGGCAGGCATCAAGGACAAGCTGATGGAGCGGGTGCTGCATCACTCCAAAGACTGGAAAACCGGCGATCCTCTGGATCCGTCGAACCAGCTCGGAGCCCTGGTCGACAAGGTACATTTTGGCAAGGTCTGTGAATATCTCGAGATCGCCAAGGATGAAGGCCACACTCTGATTTTGGGTGGAGACACGCTAAACGGCTGCTATGTAATGCCGACCATTTTTGACGGTGTGAAAAACAGCGACCGTCTGGCGAAAGAAGAGATTTTTGGACCGGTTCTGTCTGTCATTACCGTCAGCAGCTACGAAGAAGCCATCGCCGTTGCCAACGATACCGAATACGGCCTGGCAGCTTCGGTATTCACGGCCAATGGGAAAACGTCCATGCGTGCAGCTCAGGCGTTGCGTGCAGGCACCGTCACCGTGAACTGCTTTGGCGAAGGCGATGTATCGACACCTTTCGGTGGCTACAAGCAGTCGGGCTTTGGTGGTCGCGACAAATCCATTCATGCACATGATCAGTTCACCCAGCTGAAAACTATCTGGATTGATCTGTCTGACTGATAGCCAAAGGTTCTAACCGGGCCGGTACTGCAATTAGCGGCGACGGGCCAAAGTTCCAGGCGCATGGCCCTCACCTGCGCAGTTACCCGGTTCCGGTTCAGAAGGACAACTCTATGACCAAAACTATAAAAGTTAAGCGTTTACCTGTGGATCCAGGTCCCGCGGCCTGGAACAGTATTTTGACACCGGCATCAGAGTACCCACGCCTGAACGGGGATATCAATGCTGACTGGGTCGTTGTTGGCGGCGGCTTCACCGGTATCGCCGCAGCCCGCAGGCTGTCTCAGCTGGTCGGGACTGAGTCGATCGTGCTGCTGGAAGCAAAGCGACTGGCCGATGGCCCCGCCGGGCGCAATAGCGGCTTTATGATCGACTTGCCCCATGATCTGAGCTCGGAGACCTATGCCGGTGCCCATGAACATGACCTGCGGCAGATTAAATTAAACCGCGAAGCCATCCGGTTTGCCGACGAAATGGCCACTGAGTACAGCATGCCAAAAGCCGTATTTAATCCATGCGGAAAAGTCACCGCAGCGGGTTCAGCCCGCGGCGAACAGCATATTGCCAGTTACCAGGAGCATTTAACCACGCTCGGTGAAAGCTTCCGATTAATGGACCCGTCGGAAATGAAAGAGTGGACAGGCTGTGATTTTTATCGAAACGGGCTCTTTACGCCCGGGGCAGTAATGATACAGCCGGCGGCCTTTATTCGTCAGGCGGCCGAGGGCCTGAGCGCCAGGGTCAGCATTTATGAAAACAGCCCTGTCACCAGCATGGAACTCGGCGCTGTGCATAAACTGGTCACCCCCGGAGGCGTGGTAAAAGCCAAGGGGGTTATTCTGGCGGTCAATGGTCATATTCAGTCGTTTGGCTTCTTCCCGAAAAGGCTGCTGCATGTATTTACCTACGCATCCATGACCCGGGCCCTGACGCCAGGAGAAGCCAAGCGTTTGGGTGGTGCCAGTAACTGGGGTGTATTGCCCGCCGATCCCATGGGCACAACGGTACGTCGCAGCTCTGACTTTATGGGCAGTGGGGATCGTATTGTGATTCGCAATCACGCGACCCTGAACCAGTCGATTGAAGCTTCCACCCAAAATATGAAAAGAGCGGCAAGGTTACAGGATCGCTCTTTTGAGAATCGTTTTCCGATGCTCAAGGGGGTTGAGATGGAGTATCGCTGGGGAGGACGACTGTGCCTTTCCCTGAACTCCACGCCCGCCTTTGGCGAAGTTGAACCCAGAGTCTGGGCAGCCGCCTGTCAGAATGGTCTTGGGACGGTGAAAGGCACCCTGTCCGGCATGATGGCCGCCGAGCAGGCCGTACTCGGCAGCTCTCAACTGCTGACCCAATTTCTGGACCACCAGCAGCCCAGGAAGCTGCCACCCGAGCCCTTTCTGACGGTTGGCGCCAACATGACCATGCGCTGGAAGGAATGGCAGGCCGGCATTGAAATGTAACCCTCCCGGCGCGAGCCGGGACGCTGAACAGGTAAAATCGATGACCCACTTCAACACTAGCGAGTTTCTGGACACGGTCCGCACCCAGACCTGGAGCAACGGCCGCCACCTGGTGCGCTGCGTGCGGGTCATCCGTGAAACCGCAGACGTTTGCACCTTTACTTTCAGCATGGGTCAGCCGGTGCTGTTTTTCTTCAAGCCCGGGCAGTTCGTCACCCTGGAGCTGGAGATTGCCGGCCAGCGCGTCATGCGCTCCTACACCATTTCCAGCTCGCCCTCGATTCCCTACAGCTTCTCGATCACAGTGAAGCGTGTCCCCGGCGGAGAGGTCTCCAACTGGCTGCACGACAACCTGACATCCGGCGATCAGATCGCCGTGCATGGCCCTGTGGGCCAGTTCAACTGCCTGGATTACCCGGCCGAGAAAGTCCTGCTGCTGTCCGGCGGTGTTGGCATTACCCCTGTGATGTCCATGGCGCGCTGGTGGTTTGATACCGACACAGAAGTCGATATCGCCTTCGTCCACAGCGCCCGCACCCCGGGAGATGTAATCTACCGGCACGAGCTGGACTACATGTCCTCGCGCATCGGCAATTTCCAGCTGCATCTGGTCTGCGAGCACCACGACGTGGGCCAGGTCTGGGGCGGCTACCGCGGCCGGGTCGATATCAATATGCTGCAGCTTATTGCTCCGGACTTCCTTGAACGCGAAGTCTTCTGCTGTGGCCCCGAGCCCTACATGAAGGCCATTCGCACCCTGCTGGAGCTGGCCGGTTTTGATATGCGCCGGTATCACGAGGAATCCTTCGACGCTACGCCAGCCCGCGATGTGCGCCAGGCCGAGGTGCATGCCGACGAAGCCCAGCAGGCAGAACTCGTCGAACTGGAGATGGCCCGGGTCAATTTCGCGGATTCCGGCCAGAGCATCGAGGTCGCCCTTGGCTGCAACCTCAACGAGGCCGCCGCCGAAGCCGGCATCAACATACCCAAGGCCTGCGGTATCGGCATCTGCGGTGCCTGCCGGGTGCGCATCATCGATGGTCGCTCCACCATGGCGCACAACGGCGGCATCAGCGCCGAGGAGATCGAGCAGGGCTATGTGCTGTCCTGCTGCACCCAGGTCGATGGCGACCTGCAGGTCGAGTTCTGATAACCGGGTGCTTCCTGCAGGCTCCGACTTTCCTCAAAAAAGGGTTCTTCCAGTTTTAGCGAGCAAGTGGTGCTGGGCAGGTAAACGAATGCACCGCCTCCGTGTAGAGAGGTCTAGTCAATCAAGCATCACAATGGTCGGATAGTCCCTTTTTCGCCCTTTTGGGCGCCTTACTTTTCTTTGCTCGTGCGAAAGAAAAGTAAGCAAAAGAAACACGCCCTAAGAAGCCTTCACACTGCGCGCTGGAACGATTTTCCGGGCGCCTGCCTTCAAGGTTAAGAGCCTGCACGGCTTTTATCGGATCTGCGGCTCGGCATCCCTGCCTCGCCCCTGAAGGGCCTGACCGAAAAATAGCCGCAGTGCTCGCCGGCTTCTCACGGGGCCGGAGTGCCGCCCTCAACTATCTGGAAATGCTGCGGAACCGATTGAGGCGATATTGACAGCCCAAGTAGCAAAGCCATGACAAGCTTTGTGCCATGCGCACCTCACCCGCCCTGCTAACTAATAACTAATAACTAATCACTAATTACAAATTACAAATAACTAATGGCCTTAACCGCCGCTCAAAGCCCCTCGTCGCGTCTATACTGGCGGGCCTGGGACGCCATGCGGATATGGGCATTGGCTTCGCCGTAACGGTCGTAATCGCCAATGCGCTGTACCACCTCGAAGAAGACACCGTGGGCTTCGCGGGTATAGAAGTGGAAGAATTCGCCGTCGTCATTGCGATCATACAGAATATTCAGGCTGCGCAGACGCGCCAGTAATTCGGGCTCAGGTGCAAAGCGTGCATCCAGATCACGGTAGTAGTTTTCCGGAATAGGCAGCAACTGTTCAGCGCCCACCGCAGTTGCCGCCGCAAAGATATCCTCGCAGCCAAAGGCGATCTGCTGCACGCCGGACCCCTTGGCCTTGTGGATAAAGCGCTGCGCCGAGGCTTCCCGCGCGGCGGTCATGTTCAGCGGAATCCGCACCCGGCCATCCCGGTTCTTGGCGACACGGCTCACCACCAGGCCATAGATGTCCGGCAGATCCGTACTGGCTTCAACCTCAAACCCAAACAGCGACTTGTAGAAAAAGGACGCCGACAGGAAATCGGTATTGGAGACCGTCTGACCAATATGATCGATGCGCTGCAGCCCGACACGGGGCTCGCCGGCATCTTCCAGCGCCACAAAGTCGATATCGAAAAAGCGGAACTTGCCCGGGCGTTCGACAAAGTACACCAGGCTGTCACCTATGCCACGGATGGCCGGAATATTCAGCTCGCCAGGGCCGGCCTGATTGGCAAAACGGCTGCTGCGATAGCGTTCGGTCCGCGCCAGCATGGCACTAAGGTCAGTGGTGGCAAAGGCCAGGGCACAGATGGACACGCCGTGGGCCTGATAGTGCTCATGGGCCTGGCTCAGGGGCTCGCGGTTCAGCACCAGGTTGATGTCGCCCTGGCGCATCAGGCTGACATTCTTGGAGCGGTGGCGGTGAGTTTCGCGAAAGCCCAGACTTTGCAGCAATGCCACCAGCTCGGCGCCACTGTCACCTTCGACGGCAAACTCGATAAACTCGACGTCGGTGATCTCGGGCTGCGGTACGGGTGCGACTGTAAGCTCAAACGCAGGCGCCTGGGCGGGCGCAGCGCTCGTCTGCTCATCAAGCCAGATCAGTGAGCGCATGCCGTCCACCGCCTTTTCCAGCGGCGATGAGGAACGGAACTCATCATTAAAGATTTCATGGGACAGGTAATCGTCAAAGCCCTTGTCCCGCAGACACTGCACGAACTCCACCACCGGCAGGTCCCCCTGCCCCGGGAAGCAGCGAAAGTGCCGGCTGTAGTGCAGTACTTCCATCTGCAGCCGTGGCGCATCGGCCACCTGCACCAGCGCTATCTTGTCGATGGGAATCTCGTCGCGCAGCACATCTAGCGTATTGCCGCGGGCAAACATGTGAAAGCTATCAAGAATAATGCCCAGGTTCGCATGATCGCCGCGTTTGACGATATCCCAGGCAACATCGTAATCCGCCACATGGCGGCCCCAGGCCAGTGCCTCGTAGCCGATGATAAAGTCTTGCTGGCGCGCCAGCTCCGCCAGTTCGTGCAGGTCGGCGGCGGCACGGTCGCGATCGTCGATCACATGGGGTGACACATTGCTGCAAATCAGCAGTCGCTTGGTACCCAGTTCATGCATCAGCTCGAACTTGCGCTGCACCCGGTAAAAGTTCTGCGTGCGCCAGGGCTCCGGCATCGCCTCGAAGTCGCGAAACGGCTGCAGCGCAATGATTTCAAGCCCCAGATCTTCCGCCATCAGGCGCAGATCCCGCGCCGTGCCATCGAACTGAGTCAGATCATTCTCGAAAATTTCCACGCCATCAAAGCCCGCCTGCGCCGCGGCGCGCAGCTTTTCCTGCAGTGAACCTGAAATCGTGACCGTCGCGAGTGCCGTTTTCATGCTGTATTCCCGAAGATGCCTGGGCCATTGCCGCGCCCATGCATTGGCGCAGGCGGCTGAAATTTGTCATTGCGACCACACTACTCTGGTGATGCCGCGGTGATAAATGAATAATGCGCCTACTTAAATATCGAATTCGATATAACATTAGCTATATTTAGCCATCTAAAATGAAAAATCGCTATGCGTTCAATGATTTAAAAAACACCCTATACTTTAGACGAATTACCGGAGTATTCCATGCTTGAGAACCGCATCAAGTACCGTCATCTGCAATGCTTTCTGGAAGTTTCACGCCAGGGCAGCGTCGGCGGCGCCGCCGACGTGCTGGCGCTGACCCAGCCTGCGGTGTCAAAAAAGCTCAAGGAACTGGAGGAAATGCTGGGCGTGCGCCTGATGGAACGCAGCAAGAAAGGCGTGGAACTGACCCAGTTTGGCGAGGTATTTCTGAAATACGCCGGTGCCAGTGTGGCGGCACTGCGTGAAGGCACCGACAGCATTGCCCAGGCCCAGCAGCGCGGCAAGCTGCGCCTCAGTATTGGCGTACTGCCGACCGTGGCCACCAGTATTCTGCCCAGGGCCGTGCAACGTTTTCGCCAGGGCGGCATTGATGTCACCCTGAACCTGCAGACCGGGCCCAATGCACTGCTGTTAAGCCAGCTTCGCGTGGGCGAACTTGATCTGGTGGTCGGTCGCCTTGCCGAACCCGAACTGATGGCCGGGCTCTCTTTCCAGCACCTGTACTCTGAACGCATTGCCTTCGCGGTACGCCCAGAGCATCCGCTGTTGCAGAACCCTGCGCTGAATGTGCGGGATCTTGGCGCCTACCCAGTGCTTTACCCGCCCAAGGATTCCATCATAGCGCCCACCGTCGAGCGCTACCTGATCAGCCAGGGCATAGGTGCACTGCACGATCGCATCGAAACCGTGTCCGATGGCTTCGGCAAGGAGTACATCCGCCAGACCGATGCCATCTGGATCATTTCCAGGGGCGTGGTGGCGCGGGAAATTGCCGATGGCATCTTCAGTGAACTGCCGCTGGATACGCGGGAAACCCTCGGCCCCGTGGGCCTGACCACCCGGGCCGATACCATTGCATCGCCCGCGCTGCAGTTGCTTATGAACGCAGTGCGGGATGTAGCCCTGGCAATTAAAGCGACGGACCCCAACACGCATATCAATAAGAATATATAAAAACCATTAAACGTCATTTTACATATCATAAGAAGTCGGAGAAAGTAGAGACATAAGCTGCAACCACACCAGGGTCAATGACTATGCACAGCCTGTCGCTCAACGGAGAATTCATCCACTACCAGCTGGACGGTCCATCGCATTTGCCGCTGCTGGTTTTTTCAAACTCGCTGGGGACCGACCTGCGGGTCTGGGATCCTCTGCTGCCCGAACTGAAACAGCAGTTTCGCTTCCTGCGCTACGACAAGCGCGGACACGGCCTGTCGTCCTGCCCGCCGGCCCCCTACCAGCTCGATGATCATATCGACGATTTGATCGGTCTGCTGGATGCGCTGGAACTGAGCCAGGTCACGCTCTGCGGCCTGTCGGTCGGCGGTATGATCGCCCAGGGCGTCGCCGCCAAACGCCCGCAGCTGGTGAAAAATCTCATCCTGTGTGACACCGCCCACAAGATAGGTCCCGCCTCCATCTGGGAAACCCGCATTGAGACGATACATGCGCACGGCCTGGAGTACATTGCCGACGCCGTGATGGAACGCTGGTTTGCCGCCGCCTTCCGCCAGGAAAAAGCCGCCGAAGTCACTCTGTGGAGCAACATGATGGTGCGCACGCCGGTGGAAGGCTATATCGGCACCTGTGCCGCCATTCGCGATGCCGACCTGACCGCAAGCTCCGCCGCGCTGACTCAGCCCACGCTCTGCGTGGTGGGCGACGAAGACGGCGCCACGCCACCCGACCTGGTGCGCTCCACCGCAGAGCTGATTCCAAACGCGCGCTTTGAACTGCTGGCCAATGCCGGTCACCTGCCCTGTGTTGAACAGCCCAAAGCCCTGGCCGCGCTGATTCGCGACTTCCTCGCCGAGGTAACCGAACCCCTGAGCCGCTACGAGCAGGGCATGCAGGTACGCCGCTCGGTACTGGGCAATGCCCACGTTGATCGCGCCGAAGCCAACAAGACCGCCTTCGATGAGCCCTTCCAGAGCTTTATCACCGAAGGCGCCTGGGCTTCAGTCTGGAGCCGACCCACGCTGAGCAAGCGTGATCGCAGTCTGATCACCATTGCCCTGATGGCGGCCCTGGGCCACGACGAAGAGCTGGCCATGCATATCCGTGCCACCGCCAACACCGGTGCCACCCTGGACGAAGTCCGTGAAACCCTGTTGCACCTGGGCGTCTACGCCGGTGTGCCCGCATCCAATGTCGCCATTCGCATCGCCAAGGAAACCTACACCGGCATGGGAATCGCTATTAATGGAGGCAAGAACTGAGATGAGTACTATTACCAAGCGCGACTGGGCCAGCCATGCGGCCTATATCAGCCCCGAATACAAATCCACCCTGCTGCGCGGCGTATCGCAAAGCCTGGTAGACATAGATCCCGAACTGTCCGAGCTGACCGGCCCCGCCTACGGCGCCGAAGTGCTGGGACCGCTTGACCATGACCTGACCAAAAACGGCCAGGTGAACGGCGAGCCCCAGGGCGAGCGCATTGTGGTCACCGGCCGCGTGCTGGACGAAAATGGCAACCCGGTCGCCAACACTCTGGTAGAAGTCTGGCAGGCTAACGCCGCCGGCCGCTACGTGCACAAGGCCGATCAGCACGATGCGCCGCTGGACCCGAACTTCCTGGGTTCCGGCCGCTGTCTGACCGACGCAAACGGTTGCTATCGCTTTTACACCATCAAGCCCGGTGCCTATCCCTGGGGCAACCACAGCAACGCCTGGCGCCCGAACCATATTCACTTTTCCCTGTTCGGGCCCTCCATTGCCAGCCGTCTGGTGACCCAGATGTATTTCCCCGGTGACCCGTTGCTGGCGCTGGACCCTATCTATGCATCGGTGCCGGCCGGTGCCCGCGAGCGCATGGTGGCGGACTTCTCGATCGATGTGACCGAAGAAGGCTTTGCCCTGGGATATATCTTCGACATCGTGCTGCGTGGCGTGAATGCCACCCCAATGGAGGACTAATTCATGTCACTGAAGCAGACACCGTCCCAGACCGTAGGCCCCTACTTTGCCTATGGCCTGACCGCCGAACAGTATCACTACCCCCAGAGCCAGATCGCCAGCGGCGCCATGGCCAGTGACGAGACCCTGGGCGAGCGCATCCGCATTGTCGGCCAGGTGTTCGATGGCCAGGGCGAGCGCATCAACGATGCCATGATCGAACTCTGGCAGGCCAATGCCGCCGGGCGTTTTGATCACCCCAACGATGCCCGCCAGTCCCGCCCGCTGGACCCGAACTTCAAGGGTTTTGGCCGCGTCGGCACCGGCACCACGGCGGATAACAGCTTTCGCTTTGACACCATCAAGCCCGGTGCCGTGCAAGACGGCCGGGCACCGTATATCTCGGTGATCCTGTTTATGCGCGGCCTGCCGAATCATGCTTACACCCGGCTGTATTTCAGCGACGAGGCCAGCCTCAACGCCGAAGACCCGGCACTGAACAAGGTAGATAGCGCCCGTCGCGACACCCTGATCGCCACGCGCCATGAAACGTCCACCGGCGTGGAATACCGTTTCGACATCCATATGCAGGGCCCGCACGAAACCGTGTTCTTTAATTTCTAACAAGGATAAAGCCATGACTCGCCCCTGTATTATCAGCGTTGCCATCACCGGCTCCCTGCCACAGAAAGCCAATAATCCTGCGGTGCCCATCACCCCGGCCGAGCAGATAGAGTCGACCCACGAAGCCTTCGAGGCCGGTGCGACCCTGGTACACCTGCACGTGCGCAATGAAGATGGCAGCACTTCGTCTGATCCGGCACGCTTCGCCGAGGTACAGGACGGCATCCGCAAGCACTGCCCCGGCATGATCATTCAGTTTTCCACCGGCGGGCGCAGCGGCCAGGGCGACGAGCGTGGCGGCATGCTGCACCTCAAGCCCGATATGGCATCCCTGGCCACAGGTTCGGTCAACTTCGGTTCCATCGTCTATGCCAACTCGCCGGCGCTGATCGATGATCTGGCCGAGCGCATGCTGAAGTACGATATCAAACCCGAGATCGAAGCCTTCGACCTGTCGATGGTGTTCAACACCGCCAAACTGGTGGAGCGCGGCCTGATCAAGGCACCGGTACATCTGCAGTTCGTGACCTCGATTCCGAACGCCATTCCGGCCAACCGCGAAGTGCTGGAGTTCATGATCAAGCAGTACGAAAAGGTCTGCCCCGGCGGCACCTGGACGGCCGCCGGTATCGGCAAGCATCAGCTCGAACTCAACAAATGGGCACTGGAGCTGGGCGGCCACGTGCGCACGGGGCTGGAAGACAATGTGCGCTTTGACAAGAACACCCTGGCCAAGAGCAACGCCCAGCTGGTGGAGCGTCTGGCCGGCATGGTGGTCGATCATGGTCGCACCGTCGCCACGCCCGCTGAGGCCCGCGCCCTGCTAAGCCTGCCTGCGGCCTGATAGCCCCTCAAAAAATATAGTTTTAACTGCACCGAAAGCGGGGCTGCGCGCCCCGCTGCCAACACGGCTGCATTCGTTTTCCGAGGATCCTTGCATGACCCTGTTTGTATCGTTAAAAGAAGCGATCGCCGCCAACGTCTTTGACGGCGACGTGGTTGCACTGGAAGGCTTTACCCACCTGATTCCCTACGCTGCCGGACACGAGATTATCCGCCAGCAGCGCAAGGACCTAACCCTGATCCGCATGACGCCGGACCTGATCTACGATCAGCTGATCGGCATGGGCTGTGTCAAAAAGATGATCTTCTCCTGGGGCGGTAACCCCGGCGTCGGCTCCCTGCGTCGCTTCCGTGATGCCTACGAAAAGAGCTGGCCCCACAAGCTCGAGATCGAGGAACACAGCCACGCCGCCATGGCCAACGCCTATGAAGCGGGCGCTGCGGGCCTGCCGTGTGCGGTCTTTCGCGGCTACCTGGGCGCAGGTCTCGCCGAGGTGAACCCCAATATTCGCTTTATCGAATGCCCCTTCACCGGCGAGCGCCTCGCTTCGGTCCCCTCCATCCGCCCGGATGTCACCGTCATTCATGCCCAGAAGGCTAACCGCAAAGGTGATGTTCTGATCGAAGGTATCGTCGGTGTACAGAAGGAAGCGGTGCTGGCCGCGAAACGCGCCATCGTTACTGTGGAAGAAATCGTCGATAACTTCGATGACGTCCATCCCAATGCCTGCGTATTACCGAACTGGACACTGAAAGCCGTGGTGCAGGTACCGGGAGGCGCCCACCCGTCCTATGCCAAGGGTTACTACGAGCGCGACAACGCCTTCTACAAGGCCTGGGACCCGATCGCCAGCGAACGCGAAGGCTTCCAGGCCTGGATGCAGGAAAACGTACTGAACGCAGGTCCTGAAGTTTTCGCCAGCCGCGTTGCCTTTACCCAGGCCCAGAAGTAACAGGAGCCACCAGATGAATTACACAGCGACCGAAATGATGACCGTGGCCGCGGCCCGCGCCATCCGCAACGACGATGTCTGCTTCGTCGGTATTGGCATGCCGTCCGCAGCCTGCAACCTGGCCCGCCTGACCCATGCCCCCGACGTCACCCTGATCTACGAATCCGGCACCATCGGCACCAAGCCCGATGTACTGCCGCTGTCCATCGGCGACGGCGAACTCTGCGATACCGCCGTCACCACAGTGGCGGTACCGGAAATGTTCCGCTACTGGCTGCAGGGCGGACGCATCTCCGTCGGCTTCCTGGGCGCCGCCCAGCTCGACAAGTTCGGCAACCTCAACACCACCGTGGTCGGCGGTGACTACAACAATCCGAAAGTCCGCCTGCCAGGCGGTGGCGGTGCCCCCGAGATTGCGACCTCCTGCGGCGAGATATTTATCGTCATGAAGCAGTCGTCCCGCGGCTTTGTGGATAACATCGATTTCATGACCTCTCTGGGCCATGGCAAGACCGGCACCGAACGTGAAGCCCTTGGCATCAAGACCCGGGGCCCTAGCCGCCTGACCACGGATCTGTGCATCATGGAAACGGACCCCGAATCCAAGGAGTTCATCGTCACTTCCATTCACCCGGGTGTGACCCGCAAGCAGATTGCAGAAAATACCGGCTGGGCCATTCGCTTCGCCGACCAGGTGGTCGAGACACCGGCGCCCAATGATACTGAGCTCGCAGCCCTGCGTGCCCTGAACGAACGCACCGCCCGCGCCCACGCAGGCCAATAGGAGATAGACATGACCGTTGCCTATATCTGCGACTATGTGCGCACCCCCATTGGCCGCTTTGGTGGCGCCCTGGCCACGGTACGCCCGGATGATCTGGGCGCCGTGCCGCTCAAAGCCTTGCTGGAGCGCAATCCGCAGCTGGATCCGAGTGCCATCGATGACGTCATCTTCGGCTGTGCCAACCAGGCCGGTGAAGACAACCGCAACGTGGCGCGCATGTCGCTGCTGCTGGCCGGCTACCCGACCGCTGTGACCGGCACCACCATCAACCGCCTCTGTGGTTCGGGCATGGATGCCATCCTGATGGCAGCCCGCGCCATCAAGGCCGGTGAAGCCGATCTGATGATTGCCGGTGGCACCGAAAGCATGACCCGCGCCCCCTTCGTGATGCCCAAGGCCAGCAGTGCTTTCTCGCGTACTAACGAAGTGCACGACACCACCATCGGCTGGCGCTTCGTCAATCCGAAGATGAAGGCCGAATACGGCGTTGATTCGATGCCGGAAACCGGCGAGAACGTGGCAGAGCAGTTCGGCATCAGCCGTGCCGACCAGGACGCCTTTGCGCTGCGCTCGCAGCAGCGCGCCGCCAAAGCTCAGGCCGCCGGCATCTTTGCCGAAGAAATCGTGCCGGTGAGCATCCCACAACGTAAAAAGGACCCGATCCTGTTCGCCCAGGATGAACACCCCCGTGCCGATACCACGGCCGAAATTCTGGCAAAGCTCGGCACCCCCTTTCGCACCAACGGCAGCGTTACCGCTGGCAATGCTTCGGGCGTCAACGACGGTGCTGCGGCACTGATCATTGCTTCTGAAGAGGCGGTGAAAAAATATGGCCTGACACCTATCGCCAAGATACTCGGCGGCGCGACGGCCGGCGTTGAGCCGCGTATCATGGGCTTTGGCCCGGCGCCTGCGAGCCAGAAACTGTGCCAGAAACTGGGCATGAGCATTGATCAGTTCGATGTGATCGAACTGAACGAAGCCTTCGCCTCCCAGGCACTAGCAACATTGCGCGACCTGGGCTTGCCGGACGACGCCGAACAGGTGAACCCCAACGGCGGCGCCATCGCCCTGGGTCATCCGCTGGGCGCCTCGGGCGCACGCATCACCGGCACCGCAGCGCTGGAACTGAAACGCCGTGGCAAGCGCTATGCGCTGGCTACCATGTGCATCGGTGTCGGCCAGGGGATCGCCATAGCATTGGAAGCCGTCTGACCGAACAACCGGGTAGCTGGCGGCAGGAGGTCGTCGGTGTGCGAACAGGAGATCCGCACCCACCCGGGTTTCGTTACACTCAGGCTAACCCCCAATTCCTTTTACATCGGCGACAGGCATCATGATTCAGGTATCCCCCTTCGACTCCGGCCTCTATCAGACCCTGCTGTCCGACACCGAGGCCGGGCTCTGGCTCAATGACCAGGCCCAGCTTAGCGCCATGCTCAAGGTCGAGGGGGAGCTGGCCATGGCCCAGGCCGAAGCCGGCCTGATACCCGCAGACGCCGCCGCCGCCATTGCCGCGGCGGCGGCGTCCCTTATTCCAGACCCTGCCAGCCTGGCCGCAGGCACGGCGTCTGCCGGTGTGCCGGTGCCGGCCCTGGTGAAGGCGCTGAAAGATGTCCTGCCGGCCGAACAGGCACGCTGGGTACACTTTGGTGCCACCAGCCAGGATATTGTCGATACCGCGCTGATTCTGAACTGCCGCGAACTGATCGCATTGCATGAAAGCCGCATCAGGGCGCTGATCAGTGTCCTGGCGGACCTGGCCGAGACGCACCGCAACAGCCTGATTGCCGGACGCACCCGCACCCAGCAGGCCGTGCCCATGAGCTTCGGTTTCAAGGTAGCACAGTGGCTATCACCCTTGCTGCGCCAGCTTGAGCGCCTTGAAGAACTGAAACCCCGCGTGTTGAAAACCCAGCTCGGCGGCGCCGTGGGCACCCTGGCCGCCATGGGCGACAAGGCCGATCTGAGTGGCCAGATCCTGGCCCGCAGGCTGGATCTGGCCTGTGGCAGCAACTGGCATACCCAGCGCGATGCCCTGGTGGAGCTGTCTGGCTGGCTCGGTCTGACCACCGGCGCGCTGGGCAAGATCGCCCAGGACTGGCTGCTGCTGTCCCAGACGGAGGTTGGCGAAATCCGCTTCAGCAATGGCGGTGGTTCCTCCACCATGCCGCAGAAATGCAATCCGGTGAACGCCGAGATTATCCTTGCCATGGCCCGCCAGAACGCAGGTCTGGTCGGCCAGATGCACCAGGCCATGCTGCACGAGCACGAGCGCAGTGGCAGCAGCTGGGCACAGGAGTGGCTGGTACTGCCACAGCAGCTGATGGCCACCGCCGTGGCGCTGCGCCACGGCCTTGAAGCACTGCAGTTTATCGAGATCAATGCCCCGCGCATGCTTGAGAACCTGGGCGCCTTTAACGGCGTCATCTACGCCGAAGCCGCCACCTTCGAGCTGGCCCGCAGCATGCCCCGCGACCAGGCAGCACAGCTGCTCAAGGATGCCTGCCAGCAGGCT
The DNA here is from genome assembly GCF_001528745.1 of Marinobacterium profundum. Taxonomy (GTDB): domain Bacteria; phylum Pseudomonadota; class Gammaproteobacteria; order Pseudomonadales; family Balneatricaceae; genus Marinobacterium_A; species Marinobacterium_A profundum. The sequence continues at coordinate 151,557 of NZ_BCNS01000083.1, forward strand.
ATCGCGGGCGATGAGCATTTGTTCGAGATAGTGGCACGCCTCAGCGGTATGCAGCTCAATGTTGCCCAGATGCAGCAACGCCTGCTGGGCGACGGCGCTACCGGCGTCTGGCTCGATACCCTGTTGCAACAGGCGCATGCCCTGCGCTGATCCCCCAAAAAATCTGCTGATATCCTGTTGCCACGGAGGCACCCATGCTGGCTGTAATGTCCATCACAGCGCCAATTTTTATACTTATTGCGCTGGGCTTTGTGGCGGTGCGGACACGGCTGATGCCCAGCGACGCCATCCCTGGCCTCGGCCGCCTGGTGATGTATTTCGCCATGCCGGTGCTGATTTTCAGCACTATTACCAACATGAAGTTCAGGGAGGTCATAGACCCGACCTATATGCTGGTGTACGGCCTGGGGTCTGCACTGGCACTGGCTGCAGGTATTGGGCTGAGTAAATGGCTGTTCCGCGATTCCATTGCCGCCGGCGGCGTAAAAGGGATAGGCATGGCGCTGTCCAACAGTGCCTTCTTTGGCTATCCGGTACTGCTGCAGGTATTTGACGATCCGCCCACCAATGCCTTCGCCATGGGCCTGATGATCGAAAACATGCTGATTTTTCCGCTGGCGCTGGTGCTGATTGAATACGGTGTGGGGCGCCAGAACGGTACGACCCTGGCGAGCGCCTGGAAGTCGGTGCTGGTGCGGGTCATGAAAAACCCGCTGATCATCGCCATAGTCGCAGGCATTGTGGCCTCGGCCATCGAACTGCAGTTGCCGGCAGTGGTCAATCAGAGCCTTGGCATGCTCGCCGGCGTTGCCGCTCCGGTGGCACTCTTTGTGGTCGGCGGCTCTCTGGTCAACAGTTCGCTGCGCGGCAGTGTGTCGGAAATCAGCCTGGTGGTGGTGGGCAAGCTGGCGCTACACCCGCTGATGATGGTGCTGCTGATCTGGCTGCTACCGGATTTCGATCCGCGTCTGCAACTGGCGGCGGTACTGATGGCCGCCATGCCGATGATGAGCATCTACCCTATCATCGGCGGCAATTATGGCTATCGCAGCCTCTGCGCCAGCATACTGCTGGTGACGACAGTGCTGTCCTTCGCCACCATCACCCTGACGCTCAAGCTGTTGCTCTAAGAGCACTTTCATCTTGCCTCGACCCATTGCGATCATTGAGACGAGATTAAGGTGGCCCTGTTGGAGCCGGTGCAGGCTGGGGTATCAGAGCGGTTTGATGACGCGTATTGCGCCTTGCTGGCGCGCACGCGCAAAGCAAGTAACCAAGGCTCTTTATCTTGACGGACGACGCCCCCGATGAAGCCTATTCGCTGTGCTCTGAAATCATTCGGAGGGCTGCGGCTCTCAAGGTTAGGAGTTGGTACATCCATGTACCTCATCGCGGGCGCATCAGTCCCTGTTGCGCCCCTTCGGGC
>NZ_BCNS01000084.1 GCF_001528745.1 Marinobacterium profundum
GCATATGGCCATGGATGGCCAGTAACCAGAAAATGCAGGAGCAATTTTCTGCTCATAAGGGGGAACAAGAGCCGCGCTGATGTTTCTGTGGCAAAGGGCTGCTAGCGCCTTGGCGCTCAAAGCGGCAATTCGCTGCCCTTGTTGATATGTTCGTTCAGCAGGGCTGTTGCCGCGTCTAGCTTGTCATCCAGCATCAGATTCACCAACTGCTGATGCTCATCCGCTACCGCTTCGCCGCGGAACGGACGCTTCTTCAGCGCCAGTACCTGGTAGCGCATGAATAATTCCAGCACTGAGCCGTGGTAACGAATCAGCTGACTGGAGCCGCAGTTGGACACTATGGTCATGTGAAAATCGCGGTCGGCTTTTTCCCAGTCGCGCACATGGCTGCTTTCGTCTTCCATCATCAGCTTTTCCATGCAGCTCAGGCGGTAATGCGCACTGATTAGCGCAGATTTCCAGTCCATGCGGTTTTGGCTGTTGGCCATGGACTTCTGCAGCCCGAGGATTTCGAGCTGCACACGCAGCTCGATCAACTCATCCAGATCGGACACAGAAACCGGGTTCACGCGAAAACCTTTCTGGTCTTCGAAGGCAACAAAACCATCGGAAACCAGCCGCATCAGGGTCTCGCGCAGCGTATTCACGCTGACACCGTAACTGGCTCTAAGCTCATTGAGTTTCAATTTCCGGCCGGGGCCCAGCTTGCCGGTGACGATGTCGTTGCGCAGACTATCGTAGGCCGTCTGCCCAACCAGTTTACGATCCACTGCAGTATTCATGTTCGTGCTCACAGATATATGACAATCAGTATTTCACCCGATACTACTCTAAATAAGGGCGGTTTTCCGGTGCAGTTACGCTTTAACTCATCCTGCGCCGCTGAAACCAAGGCCCCCACCCAAGATGGGTTACACCGCCCCAGCTTATGTAGATGTGCGGCAAGACCCACGGGGCAGCTTCTCCCATCCTGCGACTGCGTCATTTCTTCCCTTTAATCCGCAAAGAGCCAAAAAAAGGCCGCGTCAGACGCGGCCTTGCTCTATCAAGAGCTGCACGGAAAACTGCATGACGCAGCCCCGGCCAAAACACACGCCCGCACAGGCGGGCATGCGCGACACAATCATCAGAAATCAGGCGATCAGATCACTCTGGATATCGAATTTCTGTTTAAAGCGCGCCAGCAGCGCCTGGGCATCGGCACGCACGCCGGTAAAGATTTCAAAGGCATCAATGCCCTGGTAAATAAACAGATCAAAGCCCGAGACGATCGCCAGGCCTTTGGCATGCGCCTGCAGCAGAAACTCGGTATCGATAGGCGTATAGACCGCATCAAAGGCCCAGCGCTGTGACCCGATCAGTTCTGCGGCAATGGGCAGGCCGGGCGTTTTGTAATGCCCGACCGGGGTGCAGTTCACCAGACCATCAGCACAGGCGGCAGCTGTTGCAACATTCTCGGGCGCCACGCTTGAAGCCTTGAAGCCGGCGGCGTTCAGCGCCTGGGCAAGGGAGGCTGCGCTGGCGGCATTAAGATCCGCCACCATGACTTCACTGGCTCCCACTTCAAAGAGTCCAAACGCCACCGCACGCCCGACACCGCCTGCGCCTATCAGCAGCACCCGACCTGCGGCCTGTTCGCCCACACGCTGGCGATAGCCACGGATGAAACCGCTGTAATCCGTATTGTGCGCGGCCACTGCACCGCTCAGGTTGAGCGTATTGGTGGAGCCCACCAACCGGGCGCCCTGATAGACCTCCCCCGCATGGGCAACCGCCAGCTGCTTGTAGGGAAAGGTCACATTGGCGCCGCGATAACCCTGTTCACGCAGGCTCGCAAGGGTGGCGACAAAGGCGGCTTCGCTGGCATCCGCCGGTTCGTGCAGCTCATAGCTCACCGGCAGATCGTACATTTCACCCAGCATGATATGCAGGGCGGGTGAGCGGGACTGGGCAATGGATTGTCCGATGAGACCAAGCTTGAGCATTCTTATTCTCCACAGCGGTAACGCATCCGCTGAATCATTCAGGGGCCGCAGAGATCCGGGACAGCGGCAGCATAGTTGCGCTCCATCAACCGAATCCGGTAACGGGAAGCCCCGTCGCCGACTGCGTTTCAAGATGAACAGATAATAGCCACCTAAACCGATAATCGTCAATATGTATGATATTTTCAAAAGTATAGGTTATTTTTGCCAAAAGCCCTGAAACCCGCATCTTTACTGGCCTGACTCACAGATCACAGCCAAACATATCGATAATGGAATATAAAATTAACAAAATATCATTCTTGATAACGACCTGGATATTTAACGACAGACAGCCCTAGCCGAGTGACGGACAGTCCCACGAGCGCCTTGAAATCAAGAACTTGAGCACGGCAGCAGGGTCGAAGGACGCTTACTTCAGGACCGACCTTAAAATATAGGGTATTTTTGATTTGAGCCTACAAACTTGACGATACTCAATACTGTTGTTAGCCTGCATTTCAATCGCAGGGCACGCCCTGATGAGCATGAGTACTCACAACAACAAGTGATCGCGGATGCATACTGACATCCGTCTTTGGAGAGACAAGCATGAAACTTTCAACAAAAAAAATAACACTGGGACTTGCCACCGCCGCCGCCATCTTTGCCCTGCAGACACAGGCTGCTGATATCGAACTGACCCTGGGTCACGTCGATCCCCAGGAATGGACCACCTCCAAAAAAGGCGCCGCCTCCAAGGTCTTCAAGGATCTGGTTGAAGCCGAGTCCGGTGGTCGCATCGCCGTAAACGTATACCCCGCCGGCCAGCTCGGTGGTGAAACCGACCTGCTGCAGTCCGCCCAGGAAGGCACCCTGAGCATGGCCATGGTATCCGGTGCCTATTCCAAGCTCTGCGCTGAAGCCTCGGTACTGGAAATTCCCTACCTGTTCCCGTCTGCTCCCGTCGCCTGGGAAGTGCTGGACGGTGAATTCGGCAAGGCGCTCGGTGAGCACTGCCTGCAGAAAACCGGCCTGCGCACCCTGGCCTACGCCGAAACAGGCTTTCGCAACTTCACCAACTCCAAGCGCCCTATTAGCGAACCCAAGGATCTGGAAGGCCTGAAAATCCGCGTCATGACCACGCCGCTGTACGTCGAGATGGTCAAGGCCCTGGGTGGCGAGCCGACACCTATCGCCTGGCCTGAAGTACCCTCAGCCCTGGCAACCGGCGTCGTTGATGGGCAGGAAAACCCTGTCAGCGTTATTTATGGCAACAAGTTCTACGAAATGCAGAAGTACATCAGCCTGGACGGCCATGTATACGGCACCGACTTCATCCTGATGAACGACGAGCTGCTGCAGAGCCTGAGCCCGCAGGATCAGGCCATAATCAAGCGTGCCGCCAAGGTCGCAGGTCTGGTGGGTCGTGCCATTCAGCAGGTCAACTCCGCTGAAGGCCTGGCGAAACTGGCCGAGAACGGCATGGTAATCACCGTACCCAATGCCGAGCAGATGGCCAAGTTCCAGAGCGCCGCTCAGCCCGCCGTGATCGAATGGCTCAAGGGCGAAATTGATCCAAGCTGGATCAACAAGGCGCAGGATGCGGTAAAAACTGCTTCTTCAAACTAGTCTTTTCCTGCATGCAAACGCCGGAGGCCCTGAGCCTCCGGCGTTTTCACAGCTACCTGTTTTCCGGGATCACAGCTTATGAAGCTCTTCTACAAGAAAGTCCTGTCCTGGCTGACAGGCAGTTCACTCTTTATTGTTTTTGCGGTGGTGCTGGTCAGCAGCATGAGCCGCTACACCCTCAATGCCCCCATTCTCTGGAGCGAGGAAGTCGCCAAGTTCGCCATGATTTACGGCGCCATGTTTGGCAGCATCCTGTGCTACCTCGAAGGAATCCATATCAAGTTCAGTTTTGTGGAAGACAGTGTGCCAGCCTCAGTACGCAGAGTGCTGGCCATCGTGGTCGACCTGGTGTCCCTGGTGGCCGGTGGAGTTCTCGCCTGGTCCGGTTACCTCTTTGTGCTCAAGCGGGGTGCCATCCTGGCGCCTGGAACCGGTTTGCCAATGTACCTGTTTCAGTCCGCCATGATTGCCGGCGGCATCGGCCTGGTACTGGCGGCACTGATCAAGCTGTCTGAACACCGCGCCGGCACCCCGGCCTGACACCACGCACCCACACATCTGAACAAGAGCCGAGGCGTTGCTCGATCACCCATGAACGACGCCCAAGAGAGCGAATAAGACTATGGTTGGATTTCTGATACTGTTCGTACTGCTGGCAATCGGCAGCCCCATCGCCTTTGCGATTCTGCTGGGCGTGTTTGGGCATGTGTCCCAAACGCCGTTTTCCTTTGGTCTGGTCAGCCAGCGCATTTTTTCAGGCCTCGACTCCTTTGCCATTCTGGCCATTCCGCTGTTCGTGCTGGCGGGTGAGCTGATGAACGAGAGTGGCATCACCGGGCGCATCATCACCTTCGCCAATGCCCTGGTTGGCCATATGAAGGCAGGCCTGGCCCAGGTGAATATCTGGGCTTCGGTGATCTTCGCAGGATTGTCGGGCTCCGCCGTCGCGGATACCTCGGCCCTGGGCCGCATTTTTATTCCCACCATGGAAAAGGAAGGCTATCCACGGGACTTTGCCGCCGCGCTGACGGCCGCCTCCTCCGTGATAGGCCCCATGATCCCCCCCAGCATTCCGGTCATTATCTACGCTCTGATTACCACCGGCGTATCGGTACCGGCACTGTTTCTGGCGGGCGTGGCTCCTGGGCTACTGCTGGCCATTGGCCTTTCAATCTATGTGCGATTCTTCGCCGCCCACTATGCACCGCTGCGTAAAAAGCTGTCGAACAAGGAACGCTTCAAGGCCTTTATCGACGCCCTGATACCACTGTTCATGCCGGTCTTTATTGTGGGCTCGATCATTACCGGCGTTGTCACACCGACGGAAGCGGCAGCACTGGCCGCGGGCTATGCCCTGGTGGCCGGCATGTTCGTGCTCAAGAGCCTGAAACTGAGCCAGCTGCCAAGTATCTTCACCCGCGCCATGCGTGACTCGTCGATCATTCTGATCATTATCGCCGTGGTGGCTGCGGCCAACTGGATGCTGACCTTCTCCCGCGTGCCCCAGACCATAAGCAGCTTCGTGCTGGACGAGATTTCGAGTCCCTGGGTGTTCCTGATCGCGGTGAATTTGATTCTGCTGGTTGTAGGCCTGTTCCTTGAGGGCATCGCCGCCATGCTGATTCTGCTGCCGATTCTGCACCCCATCGCCATGAGCCTGGGCATTGACCCGACCCACTTCGGCATAGTCGTGATCTTCAACCTGATGATCGGTCTGGTAACACCGCCCATGGGTATCTGCCTGTTCGTGTCCAACTCCATTGCCAATGTGGGCATGGGGGCTATATCGCGCCGTATCATGCCCATGTTCCTGGTTGAACTGCTGGTGCTGATTCTGATCACCTTTATCCCGCAGACCGTGACCTTTATCCCCAGGCTCTTTGGCTACTGATAATCGGAGAGTTAGAGATGAGCAAGTGTATCTATGTGCTGAACGGCCCGAATCTGAACCTGCTGGGCACACGCCAGCCCGAAGTCTACGGCCATGAAACCCTGGCGGATGTACAGCAGCGCCTGCTTGAGCGGGCAGCGCAGCTGGGGTTTGAGATTGAGTTTTTCCAGAGTAATAGCGAGGGGGACATCATCGACAAGATTCACGAAGCCCGCAGCCGGGCCGATGGAATCATCATTAATCCGGCGGCCTACAGCCACACTTCAGTAGCAATTCTGGATGCGCTGAACACCTTCGAGCAGCCGGTGATAGAGGTGCATATCTCCAATATTCACCGCCGCGAAAGCTTTCGCCACCATTCCTTCGTTTCGGCTCGGGCCGAAGGAGTGATTGCGGGCCTGGGTACCAAGGGCTATCTGCTGGCGCTGGAGCACTTCGTCGACGCCGATCAATAAAGTCCGCTTGCTGTACAGGCCGCTGGGCAACCAGCGGCGCCCCGCTCTACCCTCTTCCTGCATATGTATTAATTGCGTCCACTGGCGATCAGTACACTCTGATCGACGATCACTTCGGCCAGCATAATCACCGTACGCGCCATTTCCCGCGACAAGTTGATCATCAGCAGGCCAAAGTCGTCCGGCGCTTGCAGGTGCAGCTCATAAAACTGATCAGAAGAGATATGTACCAGGGTTACGGGATTCTGCGCCACACTGGTCGACCAGTGATCGTGCAGGCCTATCATGTCGACGAAGCCGAGCTGCTCACCCTGGCGGTAAAGCCGCGTCAGTGCATCCCGGTCGTGATGGTGCATGTAGAGGGCAATGGTGCCCTTAAGAATAACGTAGAAGCCGCCCGCTTTATCGCCCGGGCGGTACAGTACCTCGCCCTGGGCTAATTCGCCCAGTTGCCCATTCTCCAGCAGACTGAGAATAGTGCTGTCCTGCAGCGCACCAAAGGTCGACAGGGCACGGAAGTAATCCGCCCCCCAACGCTGCCACAGATCATTACCGACTAAAGTGCGCATCACTCATGCCCCGCTTTGGAGACCTCCAATATCTCTGTAGGCAGTGCAGCAGGCTAAGAGTTTCCTCCTGACCCGCCCTTGGCAGGCTGCCAGCCACAGGTATTCAGCCGAGAAACTCAGCTCTGGTGCGGGCATTGCTTTTAAAGGTACCCCCCAGTGCCGTGGTCTCGGTCTGGGAGTTGGTATCCATGACCCCGCGGGACTTGACGCAGTAATGAACCGCGCAAATGCTGACAGCGACGTTATCGGTGCCCAGCAACGTCTGCAGCGCCACCAGTATCTGCTGGGTCAGGCGTTCCTGAACCTGCGGGCGCTGGGCAAAGAAACGTACGATACGGTTGATCTTGGACAGCCCGATGATGGTCTGATCCGGGATATAGGCCACCTTGGCCACGCCATCGATCGTCACGAAGTGATGCTCACAGGTGCTGACAACACTAACGTCCCGCACCTTGATCATTTCCTCCACCCGCATCTTGTTCTCGATCAGTGCCATTTTCGGAAAACGGGCATAATCGAGGCCGGCGAATATCTCGTTAACATACATCTTGGCAATGCGATGTGGGGTTTCCGCCAGGCTGTCATCGCTGAGATCCAGCCCCAGCGTGCCGACCACTTCGGTCATCAGGCTTTTGATGCGCTCGTACTTCTGCTCGCTGCTCATGCCATTTTCCAGCAGCGGGGTCTCCAGGCCCCGCGCAATCAGCACTTCGCGAACAATCTTCGCTTCATTGGATATCATTTTTCCATCCTGGGTGTGACGGGAATGCGAGAGTTCCCAAAATCGGATTCCCGTACCTTTTACTTATTATTCGATCAGGCAGTTTTCTGCGTGAAACCTGCACGGTGGTCCAGTGTTAGAACCGCAAGGGACTCTGCCTTGCGATGGTAACGCGATATTAACAATCAGTAGCGCCGCTGAATACTCTATATAAGAAAACCGGATCAGATTGCTCTGATCCGGTTCGATTCCGGTGTTTTAACGGGACTTGAAGTACGTCTGGTCAGATATCCATCAAACTGGCGCCCAGCAGCGCCATTGCACCGAGGGGCGGATTTTTCGTGCTACAAATCAGGATGGAAGTGCTAACTGCGCGCCTTCACGCACACCGGCGGCTGGCCAGCGCTTGGCGTATAGGGGTCGTTTTGCGCTTGGTGTAGAAAGGCACCGCATCGGACTCGAATCTTCTAACGCGGTGCCCAAGTTGCCAAACAAAAAGGGGCTCCCGAAAGAGCCCCTCTGCATTCAGTCACTTACCCTATCAGGAAGGAAACGCGAACTGCGCGCCTTCACGCACACCGGCGGATGGCCAGCGCTGGGTGACGGTCTTGCGACGTGTGTAAAAGCGCACCGCGTCCGGACCGTAAGCTGAAAGGTCACCGAAGAGTGAACGCTTCCAGCCGCCAAAGCTGTGGTAAGCAACAGGTACCGGCAGAGGCACGTTGATACCGACCATGCCCACCAGAATGTTGTCGCTGAAGTAACGTGCAGCTTCACCGTCACGGGTAAAGATGCAGGTACCGTTGCCGTATTCATGGTCGTCGATCAGATCCATCGCCTGCTGCATGGTATCAACTCGCACCACCAGCAACACAGGTCCAAAGATTTCTTCCTGGTAGCAGGTCATGTCCGGGGTCACCCGGTCGATCAGGGTGCCACCGACGAAGAAACCGTTCTCATATCCGCTCACCGTTGGCGTGCGCCCGTCCACGACTATCTCGGCGCCCTGCTCCTGGGCACTGTTGATAAAGCCGACCACTTTTTCCTGGTGCGCCTTGGTGATCACAGGACCAAAGTCATTGCTGCTGTCGCTGAAGGCACCGACCTTGAGGCTCTGCATCTGCACCTTCATCTTGCTGACCAGCGCATCGGCAGCGGCATCACCCACGGCAACGGCAACCGACAGCGCCATGCAGCGCTCGCCGGATGAGCCGAAGGCCGCGCCAGTCAGGGCACTGACGGCGTTGTCCATATCGGCATCAGGCATAACGATGGCGTGGTTCTTGGCACCGCCCAGAGCCTGACAGCGCTTGCCGTTGGCACTGGCCTGGGTATAGATGTACTCGGCGATGGGCGTGGAGCCGACAAAACTTACCGCCTGCACACGCTTGTCCTGTAGCAGGGTGTCCACCGCTTCCTTGTCACCGTTGACCACATTCATAACGCCGGCGGGCAGGCCCGCTTCCATCAGCAGTTCAGCGATGAACAGCGTAGAGGACGGATCACGCTCGGATGGCTTGAGCACGAAGGTATTACCGCAGGCGATGGCCATGGGATACATCCACAGCGGCACCATGGCGGGAAAGTTAAATGGCGTAATGCCAGCCACAACGCCCAGCGGCTGAAACTCGCTCCAGGAATCGATGGCAGGGCCTACATTTTTGCTGTGCTCACCCTTGAGCAGCTCAGGCGCGCCACAGGCATACTCGACGTTCTCGATACCGCGGGACAGCTCGCCCATGGCATCGTGGGAAATTTTGCCGTGCTCTTCACCAATCAGGCGGCAGATTTCTTCGGCATTCTGTTCCAGCAATTCCTTGAAGCGGAACATGATACGGGCGCGCTTTTGTGCCGGCGTGTTGCGCCAGGCCGGGAAGGCCGCCTGGGCCGCGGCTATGGCTTCTTCCACTGTGGCCTTGCTGGCCAGCAGAACCTGCTTGTCGACCGTACCTGTGGACGGGTTGAAAACGTCCTGGCTGCGGCCGGAACCTGTGTGTGCTGTACCGTTGATCAGATGTCCGATAGTTTTCATGCGCTTGCCTCTATAAGTAGTTGTTTAGTCGAGTTCGGCGAAGGCGTCGCCCAGGGCATTGATCACCCGGTCAATTTCTTCGCGCTCGACGATAAAGGGCATCCCCAGCTGGATGGTGTCGCCGCCGTAGCGCACGTAAAAACCTTTTTCCCAGCATTTCATCGCAATTTCATAAGGCCGCCGCGCAGGCTCGCCCGGGTAGGATTCAATCTGCAACGCACCGGCCAGGCCGTAGTTACGGATATCACTGATATAACGCGTGCCTTTAAGGCTGTGCAGCGCGTTTTCAAAGATCGGGCTCATTTCCTTCACCCGATCGATCAGGTTGTCATTCTGCAGTACGTCCAGGGATGCCAGCGCCGCAGCACAGCCCACCGGATGACCGGAGTATGTGTAGCCGTGGGGCAGCTCCATCATGTAGTCCGCCCCACCCTGTTCCATAAAGGTCTCGTAAATCTCGGTCTTGGCAACCACCGCGCCCATGGGGACCGCACCGTTGGTCAACTGCTTGGCGACGTTCATCATGTCCGGCACCACACCAAACTCTTCAGCTCCGGTCATGGAGCCCATGCGGCCAAAGCCGGTGATGACTTCATCAAAGATCAACAGTATGTCGTGCTGATCACAGATTTCCCGCAGGCGTTTCAGGTAGCCCACCGGCGGCGGCAACACACCGGCGGAACCCGCCATAGGTTCGACGATCACCGCCGCTATATTGGAAGCATCGTGCAGCGCGATCAGCTCAAGCAGGTCATCGGCACGTTCGGCGCCTTTTTCCGGCATGCCACGGCTGAACAGGTTCTCTTTCAGCAGGGTATGGGGCAAATGATCGGCATCCACGCCCTGGCCGAAGAGCGCCCGGTTGGCCCCTATGCCACCAACACTGAAACCACCAAAGTTGACGCCGTGATAGCCCTTGGCGCGACCGATGAGCTTGATCTTGCTTGGCTTGCCTTTCTTGCGCCAGTAGGCACGGGCAATCTTCAGCGAGGTATCGGCGCTTTCGGAGCCTGAGCCGGTAAAGAAGACGTAATCCAGCCCTTTGGGCGTCAGTTCACGAATGCGATGGGCCAGCTCGAAAGCCTTGGGGTGGCCATACTGAAACGCCGGTGCATAGTCGAGCTCGCGCAGCTGTTTGGACACTGCCTCGGCGATCTCCGGCCTGTTGTGGCCCGCACCACAGGTCCACAAACCCGACAGACCATCAAAGATACGACGACCATCGGCGGTCTTGTAGTAGGCACCCTCGGCGCCAACGATAATCCGCGGGTCGGCCTTGAACTGACGATTGGCCGTATACGGCATCCAGAACGCATCCAGCTGCTCAGGACTCAGGCCTGCGGTTTTATCGTGCTGCGACTCAGACATGGCATACCCCTTGTTATTCATATGGCGATATTAGTTAGGTGACACTGTATGAATTGAGTGTGCCCAAGCCCTAATGTAAATTAAACCCAAACGTATTAACCTTCACGCAAGTAATTACTTAACTTAAACCTGCGCGTTGTTTTATCCTGAGCTCTGCCCAAGCATTGAGGAATTGTAGTATGAAATCCCGCAAGCCCGTCCTGCCCGGCCAGCTGAGTGATACCGACCTGCGCCTGCTGCGCATCTATCGCAAGGTGGTGGAGTGCGGCGGCTTTTCAGCGGCGGAGGTAGAACTGAATATCAGCCGTGCGGCCATCAGCATCGCCATGAATGATCTTGAAAGCCGCCTGGCGCTAAGGCTGTGCCAGCGCGGGCGCAGCGGCTTTGCCCTGACAGAGGAAGGTGCCGAGGTCTACGAGGCCACACTGCAGCTATTGGCGGCGATCGAAGGTTTCCGCACCCGGGTCAATGGCCTGCACGCCCAGCTCAAGGGGGAGCTGAATATTGGCATCACCGACAACCTTGTCACCATGCCCCAGATGCATATCACCAATGCTCTCAATGCCCTGAAAAAGCGCGGTGACATCCGCATCAATATCCGCATGATCCCGCCCACGGAAATCGAACTTGGGGTACTGGACGGACGTCTGCACACTGGGGTAATCCCGGCGCTGAAAACGCTGCCGGGGCTGCATTACCGCCTGCTGTATGAAGAGGAATCACTGCTCTACTGCAGCCACCAGCACCCGCTTTTCGATGCCGCCAGCATCAGCGTCAAACAGCTGGCCGCCTGCGACGCCGTACTGCCCGCCTACGCTCAGACCGCCCAGGTTAAAACACTGCACGAGCCCCTCAAGGCCGCAGCCTCTGCCACCGACCGCGAAGGCATCGCTTTTCTGATTCTCACCGGCCAATACATTGGTTTTCTGCCAACACACTACGCCGAACGCTGGATACGCGAAGGCCTGATGCGGACACTGAAGCCGACGCAATACCGCTATATCACCCAGTACAGCGCTATTACCCGCAAGGGCGCACCCTCGAATCTGGTGCTGGAAGGCTATCTGGAGGAACTGGATCAGCTGATTCAGGCAGAAGCCGCCCCGGCCTAAGCGGCACTGGTAACGATGACTTTATTGAGCCCCTTGGCCGAAAAAGAACGGCCGCAATCGCGCCCCCAGCCAAACCCCTGGCAGCACAGCCGCAAACCAGAGCCAACCATGCAGGCTGGTGGAGGCAATGCCCGACACCAAAGCGCCTATGGTGCAACCAAAGGCAATGCGCGCACCGTACCCCATCAGCAGGCCACCGAGTATGGCGGCAATGATGGCGCCGAACCGAAGATCCCAGCGCCATGCCCAGCGCCCCGCCGCAAGCGCAGCCCCCAGGGCCCCAAGCACCAGGCCGATATCCATCAGGGACGTCACATCCTGCAGCAGGTCGCCGGACAGGGCTGAAGACTGAAACGGTGCCTGCCAGAAAGGCGTGCTGGCCGGATCCCAGCCCAGCTGCGTGGCGACCTTGGCGCCCCAGAGCGCATAGGCCCAGGTGATACTCCAGGGATGACCTGCCAGCGCCAGGGTCGCCATGTTCAGCACCGCTAGCGCCAGGGCGCCAACCCACAATGGCCAGGCAGCATGGACACGTCTCGCCACGGCGGGACGCAGACCCGCGAGCCACCAGAGTGCCGCGATCAGGATCAGTTGCAACAGCGCCGCCGGCCACCAGCCCAGCACCTGACCCAGCACCACCGCGTTGATGCCTGGCAGACTCTGCCACCAGCCCATCTGCAGACTGGCCATAAAGGAACCGGCACAAAAGGTTGCGATCACTAGCAACATGCGGCCATTGCCGCCACCCAGGCTATAGAGGGTACCGGAGCCACAGCCACCACCGAGCTGCATCCCGGCGCCAAACAGAAAGGCACCCACCGCCACCTGCACTCCGATGGGCGCACCCGAGCCCCCCAACGCCTGCCCGAAGACTTCGCCCATGGATAACAAGGGCGCGAATGCCAGCGTCGTCAGGCCAATAAGGGCGAGCGGCGCGCGAAGCGCGCGGGTATCAAACTCCATTACGAAACGGCGCAGGCTGGCGGTAAAACCGATTTCGGTCAGTACCAGTACCGCACCCATCAGCAGACTGACGCTAAGAAGCGCCAGATGACGTACACCACTGGCACCGAACGCGGCGTAGCCAAAGCCTGCAACCAGCAAAGCCCAGCCCGCCGCCCAGCACAACCTGCCGACCGGCGGTAATTTCAGGACCGGCTTATTCGGTAGCATCACGGGCGATGGCAGCAAAGACGTCGTCCAGCTCCAGCGCCATTTCATCCAGTGCAGGGCTGGCGTAAGGAGCAAAGGTGCTGCTCGGTGTCGCCCAGCTCAGGCTGGTGCTGCCATCGGCGTTTTCGGTCAGATAGAAACGCAGTGGCGCCTCTATACCGGCGGCCATGCTGGCTTCCAGCATTCGCACGGCATAGTCATTGCGATAGACGCCCACCACCAGGTTGCCGGGAATAGTGATCCCGCGTGAGGCCGCGCCCTTGCTGGCACTGGCCTGGGTAACCACCACCATCTTGTTCGCCGTCACCGCCGCCGCCAGGCGCTCGGCCAGCTGCGCAAAGCTCTGGGCGCTGTCGATACGGCGCACCTCATCGGCGGCCTGGGCCTGCAGTGATGACAGGCTGAAGATCATCAGGGCTGCGGCCAGCCGCAGGCTGCGTTGCAGGGTAAAAAGGGAAAGCGATCCGGTACTCATCGGGCAGACTCCATCATTGCAAATCGGGCGCCCAGCCGTGCTGGAGCCTATGGGTGCTCCATCGTGGCTAAGCGCCGCCACAGCCCGCAGCAATTCGGCAGGCGACTGCAAAATTCTAAGCCCCCAGGCTGAGCTGTAGCTGAAAATGCGGACAGAGCGCCCAGCCCCCCTGGCTGTTGAATTGACCCCTAAGGACGGATCATGTTTCAATCACCGAACGCATAATAATAAAAGTTTTATATATGAACAACGATGCCGATCCTTACAGGGTTCCGGGGCTCGCCCGCGGACTGGCCCTGCTGCATGCCTTTGACGGCAGTCCCCGGGGGATGTCGATGGCGGAAATCGCCCGCCGCCTCAAAATCAACAGATCCAGCGTTTTCCGGCTGGTGTATACACTGGAAGCCGATGGCTACCTGCAACGCATCGACAACGGCAGCCGCTATCGTCTTGGTGCCCGGGTGCTCGACCTGGGCTTTCGCTTTCTTTCGGGGCTCAACTTGCTGGAGCCTGCGCGCCCTGTGATGGAGCGCCTGCGGGATGAGACCGGACTCACGGCCCACCTGAGCGTCCGCGATGGTACCGATGTGCTCTATGTTGATCGCTACCGGCCAGCGGGAAGCCGCAGCAGCAACCTCAAGGTCGGTGCCCGCCTTGCCGCCCATGCGACGAGCTCCGGGCAGGTACAGCTGGCGGCCCTGGCGGACGGGCAGGTCCGCAGCCTGTTTCACAACGTAAGGATGCAGGCCTTCACAGACCAGACCCCCACCAGCATCGATGTCCTGCTTGAACGGCTTAGAGACATTCGCCGGCAGCCGGCGGTTCTCAGCTGCGGCCGCTTCGATGCCCGCATCGCCTCCTGCACCGCACCGGTATACGGGAGTCGGGGCCAGGTACTGGCGGCGCTCTCGGTCAGTTGTCCCCTGGGGGCCGTGTCACACTCAAGGCTCGAACAGGAAATACGCAGCCACGTAGTCACCGCGGCACGGGCGCTTTCCCGCTCAATCAGTGGATTTTCCGGCTGAGAACTCAAGGTGCGCTGATAGCGCTGATAGCGCGGGCGGTCCTCGAAAAACGCCCCCGCCGGTCACGGGGGCACAAGGAAGGGCAGGAGTACCTTGCGGTTTAGCCGCTAATTAGAAGTGAACATTCAGCCCCACGGCCAGGTTGTCCTTGTCGGATTCCCTGTAGCTGCCGGCTTCGGCCCAAAAATCCAGCCGCTCGTCATGGGTATACCTGACCTGCGCCAGCACCGCGCGGTCTTCCACCAGGGCACCGGAGGTTGGTGCTTCCCGGTCCTGGTAGGACAGCGCGTATCTGAATTTGCCCCGGATATAGGTACCGGTGATGCCAAAGACATCGAAATCTGCTCCGGTCGCGCCCAGGTCTCGGTTCATTTCATAAACACCGGCCAGGCGGAAGCTGTCCCAGTTATAGTGGGACGCCACACGCCAGCGCTTGCGATCGGTTTCCCCCGAACTGACACCGGGCATTTCCTTGTCGAATACGCTCAGGCCCGCGCCCAGCATGAAACGGTCATTCCTGTAGACGATATCCAGGATCTTCAAGTCATCGTCGGTATCGCTTGCACTCTGCACGCTGGCCAGCACGAACTTGGCATAAAGGTTATTCCACACCGGCGACTTGTACACCAGTCCGTCCTTGCTCCACTTCGCCTGGGTCCACATCCTCGAGCCGTTTGCGACGGCCGATGGCGTGCTGTCCTGGGTGTTGACCTCGAATACATCCACCGGCGCATAGAACTCGTCGTAGGTACCGGATCTGGCGTCACCAATCGCGAACACACCGTAGGGCGTGATAAAGGCGGCGCTGGCATAGCGCACAAAGATGTCATCATCGTCGTCCTTTATCTGGTTCAGTGCGCTGTAGTACAGGCTTTTGCTGCCGTCGCCCTCCGCCAGTGGCGCAAAATCGGCCTCCAGCCGGTATGCCAGCCTGATGCCATCCGCCAGCGCATAGAGGCCGCGCGCCCCCAGAACAGCCCTGGAAATACTGGGCGAGGTATCGCGCTCGTTACCGATAAAGTCAGCCTCATCGAAGTGCACAATCTGACCACTCAACTGGCCGTACAGGGTGGGCGCCGACGGTTGCGCCAGCACAGCAGCAGACGCGCAGGCACTCATCAGGGCAAACCCCAGGGTGGAACATTTCATCGACAGGACCTCGGCTCTTTATTGTTAGTTGTTTGAATATGAAACCTTCATTCAAGGCTGATCCAAGCTAAAAGCTCGCTCGCCTAAAATCAACAATGGTTTTACATGCAAAACATAAAGCCATAATTCCTGTACAACCCCAGCCCTTCAATCGACCACCAGGCGCGCCGCAACACACCTGCAACATGCCAAATAAACATTGTATATAAATTTATATTTAACAATTAGTTAATACAAAAATATGAGTTCTCCCCCTCCCCTGGGCGCTCGCCGGGAAAACATAAGTGCTTGCATGCAGCAACCGAACCTGATAATTCTAATGCAAACTAATTGTTCAAATATGAACAAGCATGGTTACATCCAGCCATACAGCTTCACAGCCGCCAAACGCGAGGAGCCAAGGCGCAAACAGCAACGACTCCACAGGGGCAGGACAAACAGCCACCCCGCGGAGCCCCGCACACTAACAATTAAACGACGGGTCACCGGGTACAAGATGATGAACAGCCTGACAACTGCACTGGAATTTCGAGGCGTCACCAAGGGCTTCAGCCTGCCCAACTCGGCCGACACCCAGGTCGCCATCAATGACGTGAATTTCAATATCAGGCCCGGGGAGTTCGTCGCCATCGTCGGCCCCTCCGGCTGTGGCAAAAGCACCATCCTGAACATGACTGCGGGCCTCTACCAGCCCAGCAGCGGCGAGGTCTATGTCAGCGGCGAGCAGGTCACGCGCCCCAATTCCCACGTGGGTTTCATGCTGCAAAAGGACCTGTTGCTGCCCTGGCGTACCATCGTCGGCAATGTGGAATTCGGTCTGGAGGCCCGCGGCCTTGGCAAAGCCGAGCGGCGAGAGATAGCCCTGCGGGAGCTCAAACGCTGCCAGCTGGAAGGCTTCGCCAATCATTTTCCTTACCAACTGTCCGGTGGCATGCGCCAGCGGGCCGCCCTGGCCCGAACCCTGGCGATCAACCCCGCCATCGTGCTGCTGGATGAACCCTTTTCGGCACTGGACGCCCAGACCAAACTGCTGCTGCAACAGAGCTTTGGCGAGACCATCCAGAGCGCGGGCATCACCACCCTGCTGATCACCCACGACCTGTCGGAAGCCGTGTTCATGGCTGACCGCATCCTGGTACTGAGCGAACGCCCGGCCACCGTGATCGAGGAGCTGATTGTCGAGTTGCCCGAGCGCGGCAATCTGCTGGAAAGGCGCAAGGCGCCGAGGGCGGCCGAGTACATCAGCCACCTGTTTGACTTGCTGAAGCTCGAAACCCGTGGCCTCTAGCAGAAAATTGCTCCTGCATTTTCTGCATACAGGTCATCCCTGACCTTAACCGAGAATAAGAAGGAAATCCCATGATCAAGATGCTCAAACAGGCCGCCCTGGTGCTGGCCTCATCCCTGCTGATACAAAACGCGGTTGGTGCCGAGAAAATCACCTACCTGTTCCCGGCCCCGGACACCCTGCCGGCCTTTGCGCCCTTTCAGATAGCCAAGCACAAGGGCTATTACGCGGACGAAGGGCTGGATGTCAGCTTTCAGATCGGCAAGGGTGGCGCCGACGTCGCCAAACAGGTCGCCGTGGGCAACGCCGATATGGGCGGTGGCATCGGTGACACCCCCATTGTGACCCGGGCCAATGGTCTGAAGGTGAAAGGGGTTGCGCTGCTCGGCGGCCAGGCCCTGACCCAGATCGCGGTGCGCCGCGATGCCGGCATTGAATCGGCGGCGGACCTTCGCGACAGGGCCATAGGCGTGCTGTCGTTCAAGGACACCACCTACTACAACCTGCTGGCGGTACTCGCCAGTGCCGGCCTCTCCAAGAATGATGCGTCGGTACAGGCACTGGGGCCGGGCGGCATTATCAAGCTGATGATCTCCGGTGATATCCAGGCCATGTCCGGGGTTCCCGAGTGGGTGGCCGCAGTGCAGGCTGCCGGCATCGAGGTGGATGTATGGAACATCAACGATATATTCCCCGCCATGGCCCAGGCCATGTTCGCCTCCGACGAGACCATCGCCGAGCGGCCTGAAGCCGTGCAGGGCTTCGTCAATGCCACCCTCAAGGCCGTGCGGGAAATCCAGGCCAGCCCGGCACAGGCCGCAAGCGACTACATCGCCGCGGTGCCCAGCCACCAGGGCAAGGAAGCCCAGATCACCGACATCCTGACCCGCTACACCGAGCTGGTGTACCCCACCCAGGCGCCGCTGCAACTGGGGCAGTTTGACGAAGTGCGGCTCAAGACCGTGCAGGATTTTTACCTGCACAACGATATCGTGCGCACCGCCGTGCCCATTGCGGACACCTTCACCAACCAGTTCGTGTCGAACTGAGACCGAGGTCCAGACACCATGAACAAGAACTACACCGGTGCGACCCTGACGTTCGCCCTGCTGATGATCGCCGGCTGGGAATACATTCCCGGCCTGTTCGATATTCCGGCCTACATTATCCCGACCTTCAGCGAAACCCTGGCTGAACTGCTGCGCATGTACCAGAGCGAAGCGCTGCTGCAGCACACGCTGTCGACCCTGCAGATGACCCTGCTGGGCTTCATCATCGGCAGCATCCTGGGCGCGGTACTGGGCTTTGCGCTCGGTTCATCCCCGTTGCTCGAAAAGGTGGTATCACCCTACATCCTGGCGCTGCAGATCGCCCCCAAGGTGGCCTTCGCACCGCTGTTTATCATGTGGTTCGGCTACACCGCCTGGCCCAAGCTGCTGGTGACCATCCTGATCGTGTTCTTCCCGATCCTGGTAAACGTGCTGCAATCGATGAAAAACATCGACCGCGACATGATCAACCTGGCCCGGGCCTACAACCTGAGTCGCTTCCAGATCTTTATGAAGATCGAACTGCCCTCGTCCCTGCCCAACCTGCTGGCGGGCCTGCGTATCTGCGCAACGCTGGCGGTTATCGGCGTGACGGTGGGGGAAATGGTCGGTGGCAACACCGGGCTCGGCTTCCTGATTTCCTACGGCGAAGGCCAGGCCAACGCCGCCATGGTATTCAATGCCATCGCCCTGCTGACGGTCATCGGCATCCTGCTCTACAGCCTGGTGGTCTGGGCGGAAAACCGCATCCTGCATTACATTCCCAGGGCAGAGCACCGCTGAACACTGGGATTCGTTATTCACATTTGAGCGTAAAAAGGGGCCCGTACTCAGTAATGGCCCCTTTTTTACGCCGCACATCGGTTCCCAAGCAACCCTGGCACAACCTGTCCCAAGCGCTACCTCAACTCACTGAGCTCTGCATTCCCTGATAGCGTTCACGCAGCGCCTGCAGATCACCGGGGCGGTCGGCGTCCATCAGCACACCGGGGTCATCGACCTCGATATGCATGCGGGCCTCTGGGTGACGCTGGATCACCGCGCGTGCCCCCTCCTCATCCTGCAACCGTGACAGTTCGCTCCAGAAGTTGCGCCCGAAGATAACCGGGTGCCCGGGCTTGCCCTGGTACTCGGGGCGGACGATGCGATCCGCCGCCGCCTGCTCGACCAGCCGGGCCAGGGTGCCGGGTTCGATACAGGGCATATCGCCCAGTAGCACGGCTGCAGCCAGTGCCTGCGAGCTGCGCAGCGTGCTGAAAGCATCCGCGATACTGAACCCCAGACCCTGGTCGGCACGAGGGGAACGAACAACGTCCGTTGCCGACTCCAACCCCAGTTCTGCAGGCTCGTCATCGCCGCGAATCACCACCCGCACGCTATCGAACACCGCCGCCATGGACTGGACCGTGGCCGCCAGCAGCGTACGATCGTGCAAGAGAGTTTCACGCCGCTTGTCGGCCCCAAAGCGTCGCGCCCGGCCCGCCGCCATCACCAGCGCCAGCACCTTGTAGTCAGTTTCTGCAACGCTCTGCCCAGTGGCCCCAGCCTCTCTCTTGGTATTTTCCGGCATCGTCGATATCCGATCTAAGTTCAGTTGGCCACTATACCCTTACCCTTTTACATCCCCTGCATACTGCAGACAATTTCAGGCAAAGAATGCCATGCAGGCCGTTTCAGACAGACCAAAAAATACCGGCCCCAGGGTAGCCCGGACCGGCATGAAAACAGTGTAAGCACACTACTGTTCAGTGCAGCTAGACGCTGGCGATCATGCGCTCGGGCCGCAGTACTTCGCGCAGCTGCTCGGGCGCCATGAGCCCCTCTTCCTCCACCAGTTCCAGCACGCTGCGGTTTTCCTCCAACGCCCGCTTGGCGATGCGTGTCGCGTTCTCGTACCCAAGGTAGGGATTGAGCGCGGTAACTATGCCGATGCTGTTATGCACCATCGAGGCACAGTGGGCTTCATTGGCGCTGATGCCGACGATGCACTTTTCCTCGAACATCTGCATGGCGCGCTTGAGCAGGCGCATCTGTTCCAGAATGTTGTAGGCGATCAGCGGTTCCATGGCATTGAGCTGCAACTGCCCCGCTTCCGCCGCCATACAGATGGCCAGATCATGCCCCATGATCTGATAGGCCACCTGGTTTACGGCCTCCGGAATCACCGGATTGACCTTGCCTGGCATGATGGAGCTGCCGGGCTGCTGTGCCGGCAGGTTGATCTCGTTGATGCCGGCGCGCGGCCCCATGCTCAGCAGGCGCAGGTCGTTGGCGATCTTTGACAGTTTGAGCGCCAGGCGCTTGAGCATGCTGGAGAACAGCACGAAGGCCCCCATGTCGGACGACGCCTCGATCAGATCCTCGGACTGGCGCAACGAAATGCCACTGATGCGCGACAGCTGGGCGATGGCCAGGGTGCCATAGCGAGGATCGGCGTTGATACCCGTGCCAATGGCGGTACCACCCAGATTCACCTCGGTCAGCAGCTCCGACAGTGCGGCAATGCGGCTGATATCCTCGCCCAGAGTGCTGGCCCAGGCCTTGAACTCCTGCCCCAGGGTCATAGGCACCGCATCCTGCAACTGGGTGCGGCCCATCTTGATGACGCCCTTGAATTCCTCGGCCTTGGTACTGAAGGCACCGCGCAGGGATACCAGAGAACCCACCAGGTCGGCGTGACTGAGCAGGATCCCCAACCGTACGGCAGTGGGATAGGCATCGTTGGTCGACTGGGACAGGTTGACGTCGTTATTGGGGTGCAGGGCCTTGTAGTCACCCTTTTGCAGACCCATGAACTCGAGTCCGACGTTGGCGATGACTTCGTTGGCATTCATGTTGGTGGAGGTGCCGGCGCCCCCCTGGATCATATCGACCACGAACTGGTCGTGGTACTCGCCACCGATAATCGCCTGAGTCGCGCACTGAATGGCCCGCGCCTTTTCAGGCGCTAGGGAACCCAGCTCAGCGTTGGCCTGCGCCGCCGCCTGCTTGACCATCGCCAATGCCATGATCAGGCGCGGGAAATGCTGCAGGGTCACACCACTGAGGGCAAAGTTGTTGCAGGCACGCAGGGTCTGGATGCCATAGTAAGCCTGCGCAGGCACGGGCAGTTTGCCCAGCAGGTCTTTTTCCAGCCGCACCGCGGCCACAGTCGGGTCCGACATTGAATAGGTCCTCATAAGGTTGTCTATCAGGCAGAAAAAACCCGCCCGAAATCTTCAGGTGCGATATTCCGGGCGGGTAGAAAAGGGTAAGAGGTGAGTCGTAAATCGTTAAAAAGCACGAGCCACCCTGCAAGCTAAAGCGCACGCACATCCCTGTGCCCGCGGTTGTAGGGTGGGTTAGCGGCGCAGCAATTACAATTTAATCGTTTGGCAGCACTGTTCGGGCGCTGTGTAACCCACCACATGGAGCCATGCACGTCCACCGCTCCCGCACATCCTTGTGCCCGCGGTTGTAGGGTGGGTTAGCGGCGCAGTCTGTACGATGTAGCCGCCTGGCAGCACTGTTCGGGCGCCGTGTAACCCACCACCGATGCGTGCAACGCATTGCGCTTTTTGTCGCGCATTACCTGCAACCCATAGGTGCGGTTCGCTGCGCTTACCAGCACCCTGATTCGTGCTTTCAGCTATTCAATAAAGCTTCTTCTGTGGGGGACCTGCGAAGTTCAGCGGGCCGACCTTGTCCATGTCCACCTCGATCACGGCGGGGCCGTCGATGGCGATGGCTTGCTGGATGGCGGATGCGAACTCCTCAACCGAGCCCACCTGCCAGCTTGGCATGCCCATGGCGGTGCCAAGATCCCGATAGCAGGGTGTATGCAGTTCGTTGTAGTACTGCCGGCCTTCGAAGTAGTTGTTCTGGATACCACGCATCACACCGTAGCCACCGTCGTTCATGACGATCAGCACCAGATCGGTATTTTCCTGCACCATGGTGGCCATCTCGCCGATGCCGAGCATCAGGCCACCGTCACCCACCAGACCGACCACCTTGCGCGTCGGGTTGGCAATGGCGCTGCCGATAGCGTGGGCCAGACCCAGGCCGATGGCACCGGCCAGGGAATGGATGTTGCGGTTCGCCCCGTTGATCTCGAACAGGCGGCTGCCCCAGGTGCTGCCGGACATGGTGATATCCCGCACCAGGATGCCGTCCTGCGGCAAAGCAGCGCGCAGCGCCTGGCAGATACCAGCATAATTGCCGACCTGATCGCTCAGCGCCGCCACCGACTGCTCGACCACAGTCGCAATGGCACGATCATAATCCGCATCCACCTTTTCACCCTCGCTCAGGGCATCGGCCAGGTACGCCAACACAACCTTGGCATCGGCGCAAATAAAACGATCGGCGCGGTAATTGCGATTCTGGGCTGCGGCATGGGCATCGATCTGTACCAGCGGCTTGCCGAACTCCAGCGAGTAGGTCAGGGTCTCGTTGCTGCGCAGGCGCGAGCCCGCCACTATCACCAGATCGCTGTCCCTGCACAGATCCTTGAATGAGGCGCTGTTGTGAAAGGCGCGCAGGCTGCGCGGATGAGTGTCCGGCAGGATGCCGCGGCCATGAGTGCTGGACACCACCGGCACGCCCTTGTCGGCCAGCGCCTTTACTTCAGCTTCGCAGCCAGCAGCACCGCCACCAATCCACAGCAAAGGACGCTTGGCGCTTTTCAGCTGCGCGGCCAGGCTTTCCAGCTCGGCGGACGCAGGCACCGGCAGCGCCGCGGGCTCGATGGGGCCCAGGTCCGCCGGCAGTTCGATTTTCGCCGCCTGCACATCAATCGGAATCTCGATGCTCACGGGGCCCATGGGCACGCTGCGGGCGATGCGGATAGCTTCACGCAGGATGCCGGCGGCACTTTCCGGGTGGCTGATGCGAAACGCTGCCTTGCTGCTGGCCTTGAGAAAGGTCAGCTGATCCTTGGCTTCATGGATAAAGCTGGCATCGCGGTCCAGATATTCGCGCTCCACCTGACCTGTAATGTGCAGCACGGGGCTGGCGGCATTGCAGGCTTCAATCAGGGAGCCAATGGCATTGCCGGCACCGGCGCCGGTGCTGGTCAGGGCCACACCCAGACCTGCAAAGCGGGCATGGGCATCGGCCATGGTGACGGAACCGGCTTCACCGCGGGCCGGCACAAAGGTGATCTCGCCGCGACGGCCGATGGCATCGGCCACCGGCAGGTTGTGGATGGAAATCACGCCGTAGACGTTGGCAACGCCGTGGGCTTCGAGGATGCGGGCGACGACTTCGCCAACGGTAATTTTTTCTGCAGACATGGCTGTTTACCTGTTGTTGTATAGGGGGCGAAAGCGATCAGTTACACCAGGGGTTGGCGGTGTCACTGAGACCGACGTACAGACTCTTCTGTTGCATATACTCGAGCACGCCCAGTCGTCCCTTTTCGCGGCCCAGACCACTCTCCTTGAAGCCACCAAAGGGCGCCGAAATGGAGAACTTCTTGTAAGTGTTGATCCAGATGGTGCCAGCTTCCAGCTGACGACCGATACGCCAGGCGCGACGGAAGTCCTCGCTCCAGATTCCGGCGGCCAGCCCAAAGACGCTGTTGTTGGCGCGGGCCAGCAGATCCGCCTCGTCGTCGAATTTCAGCACCACCAGCACAGGCCCGAAAATCTCGTCCTGGCAGACGCTGGCGTCATTATCGAGGCCGCTGATGATGGTCGGCGGATAGTAGCTGCCCTGGGCCAGGTCCCCTTCGGTCAAACGTGCGCCGCCGCAAAGGACCTCACCGCCCTCGGCGCGTGCCTTGTCGACAAAACCGGCCACAGACGCGAGGTGTGCTTCGCTGATCAGCGGCCCCATATGGGTACCCGACTGCTCCGGGTGACCGACGCGCAGCTTAGCCGTCAGCGTCAGCAGCCGATCCATGAAGCAGTCATACACCTTGGCATGGACAAACAGGCGGGAACCGGCGATGCAGGCCTGGCCCGAGGAGCTGAAGATGCCGTAAACAACGCCCTTGGCTGCCAGCTCGATATCCGCGTCATCAAACACGATGGTAGGCGACTTGCCGCCCAGTTCCAGCGAGGTCGGGATCAGCTTCTCGGCCGCCACATGGGCCAGATGACGCCCGGTGCCGGTGCCGCCGGTAAAGGAAATCTTGCGCACCAGCGGGTGCGCCGCCAGAGCTTCGCCCACCACCGAGCCCCGGCCCGGCAACACACTCAGCAGCCCCTTGGGCAGGCCGGCTTCCTCGAACAGTTCGGCCAGGGCCAGGGCCGCCAGCGGCGTGGCATCGGCGGGCTTGACGATAACCGCATTGCCCGCCGCCAGCGCCGGGGCTATCTTCTGCATTTCGCTGGCAATGGGCGAATTCCAGGGGGTGATAGCGGCAATAATGCCCAGCGGCTCGTGCACGCTCAGGGTCATGAATTCGCGGGAGCGCTGGGCCGGAAATTGCTCATCCAGGGTTTCGCAGGCGGCGGCAAAATAGCGCGCGGTGCCGGCCGCACTCATGACCAGGCCCCGGCTTTCAGCCAGCGGCTTGCCGTTGTCACGGGTCTGCATGGCCGCCAGTTCGTCGACGCGCTGGGTAATCAGATCCGCCACGCGATACAGCACCGCGGCGCGCTCATGAGGCATGCGGTTGCGCCAATCGGGCTCACGCCAGGCAAGCTCCGCCGCCTGTACAGCCTCTTCCACATCTTCGATGCTGGCAGTGGCGATTTCGGCATTCAGGCTGCCGTCGGCCGGAAAATAGGTCGCACGCACGGGGCCCCGTCCCTGTTTCCACTGGCCGGCGATAAAAATAGGCTTGGTCATGATTATTCTCCTCGAAGCCAAAGGCCTCAGATCAACAGGGACGCGGTGCTGTGACGACAGGCGCGAACAACGCTCAGCGCCGCCAGGGTCGATGTCTTGGGGTTGCTCTCCAGCGGCAGGCCGCTCAGCTCCAGCTTCATATCACCAAAGCGGCCACGGGCGCAGATCAGGTGCTGGTTGCGCTCGATGCCGGGATCCGCCATCAGCTCGACCCGGGTGTCATCCATGCCGATACCGGCCAGGGCGATGGTCGCCGCCACATTGGCATTGGCCGGGAACAGCAACGCCGCCTCCCGGGCGGTGCCACGGTAAAACACCGTAGGCTCGGTGATGGCGTCCAGATCGATCAGGGTTTCGGCCGGGCTGCCTCTCCAGCTTTTTGGGCTCTTGCGCGAGCAGTACACCACCTCGTCCAGGCCGCCTTCTTTCGCCGCAGCCAGACCATCGATACCGGCAATGGCGCCGGCCAGTGCATGAATGCGGGCCTTGCCCGCCACCGCCGCGCTCTGCAGTCGATCCAGCAGGGCATTGTCGGCAAAGGCGCCGACGGAAATCACACCCAGATCCCAGCCCCGGGCCAGGACCGCTTCACCATGTTCGCGGATCGCGCCCTGACCGGCACACTCAACCACCAGGTCCGGCGTGCCGTCGCAGGCCGCATTCACAGCATCAATAGTGCTGATCACCCGAACATCGGCTGATACCTGGCCGCGAGCTGCTGCCACGCTATCCGCCGGTACCAGCAGCCATTGCAGATTAAGGTCTTCGGGCAGCAGCGCGACCACTTCGCGGGCCATGGAGCCAAAACCGATCATCATCAGTTGTTTCATGCAGATTTTCCTCAAAGATGCCGGTTAAAGCCGCCGGACACATCCAGTGCCGCGCCTGTGGTGAAAGACGCCAGGGGCGATGCCAGGAACACCAGCGCGCGGGCCGGCTCTTCGGGCTTGCCCAGACGTCCCATCGGGATGCCGCGCTTGGCCGCGATGGCACCAATCCAGCTGTCCCAGCCCATGCCCTTGTCGCTGCGATCCTCAAAGCGACGACGCCACTGCCCCGACTCCACCATGCCCAGCAGGATCGAATTGACGCGAACCCCCTTGGCGGCAAACTCATGGGCCAGCGAATGGCTCAGATTCAAGAGCCCCGCCCGTGCCGCCGAGGTGGCGATCATGTGGGGTTCAGGCTGCAGCGCCAGCAGGGAATTGACGTTGGTGATGGAGCCGCAGCCGGAGGCTTCCAGCATGGGCTGAAATGCCCGCACCGGATGAATCACACTGAACAGCTTCAGCTCGGCCTCGGCCAGCCAGTCTTCATCCGCCGTTTGCGCAAATGAGCTGACCCGGCCCTGACCGGCGTTATTGATCAGGCAGTCCGCGCCGCCGAAGGCGTCCTGCACCTGGGCGGCAAAAGCCTCAACCTGGCTGCGGTCCAGAACATTGCAGACCGAGGTCAGCATCTGCCCTTCAGGAAAGGCATCACGCATCAAGCCTTCAGACTCCGCCAGACGCTCGGGGTTGCGGCCACACCAGGCGACCTTGGCACCTTCTTGCAGCAGCAGGCGCACCGTCTCCAGTCCGATGCCGGAGGAGCCGCCGGTTACCACAGCAACCTTGCCGGTTAAATTAAAGCTCATTGTTCGCCTCCAGAAAAAGCGCGCTGGCCCAGGCCCTGTGCAAAAGTCAGGTTCTGTGCGTAATCGGTGATGGCCGCGGCGAAAGCCGCGGGCGCATCTATATAGCTGGCATGACCGGCCTGGGGCAGTGCTACATAGCTTGCCTTGTTGCAGTCTGCAGCCAGATCCGCCGCAGTCTGCGGCGGCGTAATGCTGTCTTCATCGCCACAGATCACCAGCAGCGGGCGCTGGTAGTCCAGCAGATAGCGCCAGATATCATCGTGGGCCAGCAGCCAGGACGCGGCGCTAAAGCCCGCCATATTCAGCCGCTGCATGCCATCGGCCACCAGTGCCACCTTTTCAGCGCTCGCACTGGGCGACAGCAGCGCCGGCGCCCGCTCAAGCGCCAGGCCCTCGGGACCCAGGGCTTCGAGCATGGCCGGGCGTTTGCGAAAGATATCCTGCTGCGTTTGTGCGTCCGCCTGGCCGTAGCCCTGGGCCGGATCCGCCAGTACCAGGCCCGCCAGGCGTTCGCCCTGCAGGCTGGCAAAGGCCGCTGCCTGCAGGGCCCCCAGGGAATGCCCCAGCAACAGCGGGCGCTGCAGATCCAGCGCCTCCACCAGCCCCAGCAGGGCCTCGGCATAGTCCAGTGCCGTTGGCGTTGCGGTCTTCAGTGCATCACTGCCTCCGTAGCCCGGCGCATCCCAGGCAATGACCCGGTACTGGGCGCTGAGGGATTCGAACTGCTGGACCCAGGAGCCTGACCCCGAACTGATGCCATGCAACAGCAGCAGCACCGGGCCTTCTCCTGCCTCACGGTAGGCCAGGCGACGCCCCTTGAACTGCAGCATTTGCAGCGGGTAACGGCTCAGCTTGTCGGTCAGAGTGGACGCCATCAGCTTCAGCCCCGCTTGATCTGCGACAAGGGGTGATCTTCGGGGTAGGTCGGGATCTGCGGCTTGGACGTACCGAGCATCACGCACATCAGGGCGTCTTCCTGACCGGGGTTGAACAGGCCGCGGTAGATGCCGGGCGGAATGGAAATCAGGTCACGCTCACACAGAGTCGTCTCGAAGCGCTCACCATTGTGCTCGACAAACAGGTTGATGGTGCCGCGCAGCATAAAGAACACTTCCTCGACATCGTCATGCACATGCAGCGGGCCTTCACACTGGGCCGGCAGCATCATGGTCGAAAAGGTGAAATTCTCGGCCTGTACGGCGTTGCTGTCCGCGCTGACGCCGGTAGCACCGGTGCCCATGTAGCGCATCTGCGCGCGACGGTACTTGGGATCGTAGTCGGCCTGAAACTTCAGGGCGTTGAAGTCGTAGGTGCGATCCTCAAAGCGTGCAATGCGGCCATTGAGCCAATCACCCAGCGATTTGTCTTCCGGCTTTACCCAACCTTCGAATTTAAGTGTCATGCCCATATCCTCTCGCTATTTAACGGCAACAGTTACCCCTGCCCGCCCGATACAGGGCAGGCGGAATGGAAGTACAACTCAGTATTTTTTAATAAGTGGCAGCAGTACCAGGGAGCCGACAATGGCAATGACCACCAGGAACATGATGCCGTTATCGAAATTCCCGGTCTGGGTCACGATATAGCCCATAAGTACCGGGGCCGCGGCACCGGCAAAATTGCCAAAGCCGTTAAACACTCCACCGGCCGTGGCGCTGACATTGTCCGGGCTCACCCGGGCCAACAGGGCAAAGACAGATGCAACACCAAAGCCCCAGCTCATGGCACTGATCGACATGGCGAGAATGGTCAGCATCGGGCTTTCGATCAAAGGCACCGCTGCCATGGCGATGCCGGCCATCAGCAGGCCACCAAATACCTGGGCGGCACGCTTGCCGGTTTTGTCCGACAGGAAGGCACCGGCAACTTCACCGAACAGCATGGCGATGAAGGGCAGCGATGATATGGAACCAAACTCTTTCAGGTTGATGCCCTTGGCTTCGATCAGATAGCTCGGCAGCCAGCCATTGAGGCCCCAGAGATAGGTCAGCAGCGCGGTATTGAACAGACAGACGGCCCAGAAAGCCCGCGCACCAAAGAGAACCTTGCAGTTGGCGATATGCTGCTGCCAGTCCATCTTCTTCTTGCCGGCGTTAAGCTCGGCGCCAGTTTTAAGCTGCACATCCCGCAGGCCCAGCACCACCACAGCCACGACAACCACCGTCAGCGCAGCCATCACGAAGAAGGTCATCTGCCAGCCGTAGTTGGCCAGTACATAGGCGGTAATCGGAAAACCCAGGGCTGCGCCTATGGGCGTCCCCAGCAGGAACATGGTTGATGCACGGGCGATCTGATGCGGGCTGTAGCACTGCTTGACGATGGTATAGGCCAGCGCAAACAGCGGGCCTTCGGCAACACCCAGCAGTACCCGCAGCACCAGCAGCTGCTCATAGCTCTTGGCCATTCCCATCAGCGCCATCAACACACCCCAGAGCACCACACAGGCGGTAAGGCATTTTTTGGGATTGACCAGGTCGCCGGCCATGCTGAGGAATATCGAGGAGAAACCGTAGGCCAGCAGGAAACTGGTCATTAGCCAGCCCAGCTTGGTTTTGTCATCACCGATGCCCATGACCGTCTGAAAGGTCGGATCGGAAAAGAGCACGGCAATGCTGATCTTGTCGAAAAAGGCCAGCACGACGCAAATCATCAGCACGCCGGATATCGACCAGTGTTTCAGGTTGGAGCCGGTTTTTGGCATGCTCGCAACGGCCATATCACCCTTCAAAGTTTGCATACTAGTACCTGTTTATTCTTATAGCGTTGTTTTAAACAGCTCGCGGGCCTGTCCGCGCGGTATCAGCCCAAGGTTCCAGGCTAAGGTTTTAGCGTCATGAGATTCTGTGCAGGATCCGCCAGTATCTCGGCCGGCAGCTTCATACCCGCCTTGATCCAGCGCTTTCCCAGCTTGATCAGTTTCGGGTCATTTACTGCAATCAGGGACTCCAGACGATCATCGGCATCCAGGCGGATAAAGGACTGCTGATTGTCGCCGCAAATACGGCGGATATCGGTGCCTTCACCGCTGCCGGCGGCCCCCAGGATCTGGATATTGCACTGATACTGATCCGACCAGAGCCAGGGCACATCGGCATAGGGCGTATCCTGCCCCAGCAGGGAGAGCGCCGCCGAAATCGCCTGATTCTGCGCATTGGCCCAGGACTGGATGCAGTAACCCAGCTCCGGGTGAATGGCGACGTCACCGGCGGCATAGATATCGGCATCCGAGGTCTTGCCGCAAGCATCCACCACCAGCCCGGACGTGGTCGCAAGACCCGCTTCGCGACCCAGCTCCGAGGCGATCTCAGCACCCGCGCCTACCACCACCGCATCAAACAGGCCCGCCACTGCGCCTGCGGCAGACACCAGCACAGCACCACCGGCGGCGCCGGCCAGTTCGATGGCACCGCAACTGAGCTGCACATCGACACCCTGATCGCTGTGCAGCTGATAGAGAAAGTCAGACACTTGCGGCGCCACGCTGCGGGCACACAGACGCTCTGCGAGCTCAAACACCGTCACATCCAGCCCCTGCTTGCGTGCCGTGGCCGCCACTTCCAGACCGATCCAGCCCCCACCGATAATGGCCATTCTGCGCCCCGGCTGCAGCTTTTCACCCAGACGCGCAGCATCCGCGATGGTGCGCACCGTATAGACGCCATCAATTTCGGCCCAGGCCTTGACCGGCACCCGGGCACGGCTGCCGGTGGTCAGCATCAGCTTGTCGTAGCTCAGCAGCTTGCCACTGGCCAGGCGCACTTCCCGGCGCGCACGATCGATCGCCACCGCCGTATCCGGCTTGTGCCACTGGATATTCAATGCCTCTATGGCTTCGCTGGAAAACAGCTGCGTCGCGGAGGCATCCATTTCACCGGCCAGCACCTGCTTGGACAGCGGTGGGCGTTCGTAAAACACCTGATCCTCGTTAGAGACCAGCGCCAGCTCACCCTCGAAACCGTTCTGGCGCAGCGTATGGGCCGCCCAGGCGCCGGCCTGGCCGGCACCGATAATCAGAATGCGGGAAATGCTGTGGCTCATAAGATTATCCTCGCTCTTTAGCTGTCATTTAAAAGGCGTTCATACCGAAATCAAGGCGGCAATATCACGCTAGCTGGGTCACCACCTGGCGACGGGTGTTGCCGTCCAGACCGCCCTCCACGGCCCACTCGGTGAAGAGTTCCAGGCGGTGTTCGAGGGTGCGGGGCTGCCAGGCTGCAGTCAGGTAGTCGTCGTTGGTGTAGTACTCGAAAGCGCCGCCCAGCGGGCTGTTGACGTACCAGAAATAGGCCGAAGATATCGGATGACGCCCGGGGCCAATAAAGGTGGACCAGTCTTTGCGGTTCATCGCCATGCCACCGCCGATCACCTCGTGTATATCACGCACGGTAAAGGCGACATGGTTAAGGCCAGCAGGCTTGTTCGGCACCTTGAGCAGGAAGAGATCATGATGATGGCCTTCGGTGCCGGCGCGCATGAACACACCCTTGCCGATGTAGCGATCCGACACCTGGAAGCCCAGCTTCTCGTGGTAGAAGGCTTCAACAGCGTCGAGGTCCTCAACGAAGAACACCGCATGGCCAATACCGATCGGCTCGCCGCGCTCATATACGGGACTCGGCGCATCCACACGACGGATATCACCGTGCTGGTTGATGCCAGGCACCGTCAGTTCCACCGGCACCTGAGTCGACAGCTGAAAGCGCAGGTACATGCCATTGGGATCCAGGCAGCTGACCGAATCCGCATCGCGGGCATAGCCCTGAACATCAACAAGACGTTCAGTCAGGGCATCGAGATCCGACGCCTGCTCAACCCCCCAGACCAGGGTGCGCAGTGTCGAGCCGGCCTCAAAGGCGTTCGGCAAACGCCTGTCGCCCTTGTCGTACAGGTAAAGCCGGCTCTGGTTCAAGGTGCGGTATAACTTCGCATCCTGCACCGCGCTGTTGTCGGCTTTAAGACCGAAATCGCTCAGAAAGCGGCAGGCCTGTTCCATGTCCTCGACGCCGAAGTGTAATTCTTCGATACCCTTGATCTTCATAGTCATCTCTCTGTTAAAGGCTTGAGGCCCGATCAGTTGCAGACGAAGCCGCCGTTTACCGCCAATGTCTGACCGGTGACAAAGCTCGCCAGGTCCGACAGCAGATAAAGCACGCTGCCGGTCACATCTTCTGGCATCTGTTCGCGCTGAATGGCCCGGCCGTTTATATAGTGTTCATGACGTTCCCTGGGCACATAAGCGGTCGCCTCCACCAGGGTCAGACCCGGGCAGACGGTGTTGACGCAGATGTTCTGCGCCCCCAGCTCCCGTGCCATCGACCGGCTCATGGAGATAACGGCGCCCTTGCTGGCGACATAGGCCATCAGGCGCGGTGCGCCCCAGAGCGCGGTATCGGATGCGATATTGACGATCTTGCCGGCAGTCGAGGCCGCAAGGTGCGGTACCATCGCCCGACTCATCAGCCAGGTACCGCGCACATTCACGGTCATCACCCGATCCCAGGTATCGATTTCCAGCTCACACATATCCGGGCCGCCGATACCGGTGGCAATGGCACCGCAGTTAACCAGGCCATCCACTTCGCCGAAACGAGCGGCACTGAATGCCGCGACCGCCTTAATGGATTCAGGATCCGCCAGATCCAGCCGTACCGCGACGGCATCAAACCCCTGCTCTACCAGGGCGCCAGCTTCCTGTTCCACCAGCTCATCAAGGATATCCGCCATCACCACCTGGGCACCGGCGGCACAGGCTGCCTGGGCAAAATCCAGCCCCAGCCCGCGCGCCGCGCCGGTAATCAGCAGACGTTTGCCCGCCAGCAGCTTATTCATTGGCCGCGGCCTCTTTACAGGGCGCAGCCTCTTCGAGCTGGGCCAATTGCTTCTGGGCCATTTTTTTCATCAGCCGACGCAGGCGCGACAGGCCCACATCGTGCTGGTAGAGGAACTCATGGTTACGGGCATCCGGCGCCATCTGCTCGAGGATGATCTGATCCTGAACCAGTACATCCCAGTGCAGTTTTTCCAGCCGGTTGCGATAAAGGAAACGCCAGGTGTCACGCTGCCAGCCCTGCACCTTGCGGGCACGCCAGAAGAAGACACGGGTGTTGTTTTCATCGATCGGGGTCGCCTGGCCAACAATCCAGAACTCGCCGCCGGGACCGAACTTCTGCTGATAGGGAATCGACAGACGCAACCAGAAGGTGCCGCTGTCGCCAAATTCGACCCAGTCGAAATTGACGCCGCTCTGGCCTACTTTCTCGAATCTGAAGCCGTTCTCGGTGTCGACCACGCGCATATCAGCGCTACGTTCACCCTCGGCCATGGAGTGGGAGGTACCGTGCAGATAGCTACCGTGCATCGGGTCCATCACATTGTCGACGGCGTAACGATGGTTGCAGGCCCAGTCGGCGGTGCAGAGGAAGCTGCTCCACTGCTCGCTTTCGAGCTGCTCCGGCAAGACCAGGTCATCAGGCACAGTGCCGGCATCAAGACCGAACCAGACAAAGATGGCGCCGTGCTTTTCAAGCACCGGGTAGGAGCGCACGCATTTGGTGCCGCTCATGGGGCAGTTGCTGACGGCCGGCACATCGGCCACTTCGCCATCACCCTTGACCTCAACGCCGTGGTACCAGCAGGCCACGCGGTCGCCCAGGTTCCAGCCCAGGGACAAACGCGCACCACGGTGTGGGCAACGGTCTTCCAGCGCATGCACCTGACCCTCGCGATCACGCCACAGCACTATATTGTCGCCCAGGCGGGTAATGCCCACGGGGCTGGTCGCCACTTCCCAACTGGCCACCACCGGATACCAGCGGTTGCGCAGCCCAAGATCAAGATAGCTTTCGATTGTTTGCTTGTCGTTCACGGTAAATCCCCTGTTCTGCTCAGTAACCCAGTCGCGCCATCTCGGCCTGGAAGCTGTCGGTGCTCCAGAGCGCCGAAGCTTCGGTGCGTGATCCCCGTGCGTTGAGCGCGGCAACCAGCTCATCAAGCTCCACCACACCCGTGGTGAAAACAGCTTCAAGGTGGGCTACCAGCGCCTCTTCGTAGCGGCTCGGCTCGCGGTGGCGGGTCTGCCAGACGATGTTCTGAGTACGGCCCGGCACCTGGATGTTATTGATGCCAGCCAGGGTGTTGGGCTCATTCCGGAACCAGGTGGCAAGTTTGGGGTTGTACTCGGTCATGGTGCGTCTCCTCAGACCAGTTGCAGCTGAATGTCGTCGCCTTCAACCCGCAACGGATAGGTGTTCAGGTTGCGACAGCCTGGGCCGCTTTCCAGCTTGCCGGTGGGAATATCGAAAATCGCTTCATGCAACGGACA
This sequence comes from Marinobacterium profundum, assembly GCF_001528745.1. Lineage (GTDB taxonomy): Bacteria > Pseudomonadota > Gammaproteobacteria > Pseudomonadales > Balneatricaceae > Marinobacterium_A > Marinobacterium_A profundum. Next base: position 33,641 of record NZ_BCNS01000084.1, read on the forward strand.
TTCGACGGTGCGGCCTTCAACGAATCCCTGGGTCAGCAATGCATAGGCATGGGGGCAGATATCGTCGATGGCATAGAAGCCATCCTCCACCTTGAACACACCCAGCGCCTTGTCCTGGACCTTGACTGAAAACGGGCTGTCTTCCGATACCTGCCCCACTTTGCAAACTGACACCCAGCTCATCGCGACCACCTCATGTTTTATATATAAACACTCGTCTTATATGCGAACAGAGATTACCGCCACTCAAAAACCAAGTCAACCCCACATGAAAAACAGGGCAATAGCTCTCAACTGCGCCATAAAAACCAACAGAAAAGAAAAAATATCTGTAAAAACAATATATTAAAAAAGAAATTATCAATTAAGGCGGCATATTCCAGACACAGTGATTCCGCCCCTTTTGGCAAGACAGGGGCAGAGGCCGAACCGGAAAAAGAGGATAACGAACGGAAAAACAAGAATTTTTACTCAAATATGATTTTCATACTCGAACATAAAAAATTAATCCCGTTTCCGACGTTCAGGTCACAGGGGCCGTTCACTGGCGGCGAGACACGGCAGAGACGCATCAGATTCGCGGGCTAGATGAAATAACATTCCGGAGCCCAGATGAAAAACCAGACGGGATCAGTGGTGGCCGAGGCGGACATCAATTTGTGTGAAGGTTGGAGATATTGCAGCACAGACGCGACAGCGCCCAATGAATCACTTAAGGAAAAGAACGCAGAAGAAAGGAGCAAACCCATGGCGGCTCATAAAAGAGCCGCCACCGGTTCTGGAAATCAAAACTGGGAAGAGTGCAGACTCAGCGTACGGGACAGATCCTGCGCGGCCTTGACGACCTCATCCCGGATACGGCCGTCGAACTCGTCCCGGGACAGGCTGCCCAGCGGGCAACTCACGGAAACCGCGGCAACGATACGCCGGTCATCCACACTGAAAACCGGTGCTACACAGGCCGCCATGCCGGGATTAAAATGCCCCCAGGCGATGGCTGCATCCTTGCCGCGGTAACTGCGCACCCGCTCCAGCAAGGCCTCGGGCGTGGCGGGCGTCGCTTCCGTGAAGCGATCGAAGCTGAAATCCTGGTACAGCTCCACAATCGCCTCATCCGACAGGGTCGAGAGCATCAGCTGCCCGGTGACAGTGGCGTGGGCCGGCCAGCGGGTCCCCACCGATACGGTACTGGTGAAAGGCCCGGTGGCCTGGAAGCAGTCGACAATCACGGTATTGCGCCCGTCGCGAATTAGCAGCTGGCTCGCCAGGGTTGTCTGGTTGCGAAGATGCTCCAGAATCGGACGCGACGGCTCCAGCAGTTCAAGGCTGGAGAGATATTGAAAACCCAGATCCAGAATACGCGAGCTCAGGGTATAGCGATTACTGTCGCCAATGCGGCGCAGAAAACCACAGTGTTCGAGGGTATAAACGAGCCTGAAGGTACTGGAACGATTCACTCCAATCGCCTCTGCCAATTCAGTTATAGATACTTCCCTGTTGGTTTTGCTGAACTGCTGCAGCACAGCCAGCCCCCTGACCAGACCCGGGACTATATAACGGTCATCTGTTTCCATGATCTGTCTGTACCCACTGCGAACACTGCCAAAACGACCTGCGATTGGATCACGCGCCCCTGAAGCTGTCAATTGACGCCCCCTTGATGGCTTGGCATCAATAAGCGGAAACTCTATTTTTGACCTTTTGGGAAAATTATCTTGCCCGGTCAGTTTCCAGGTTATATATTGACCAAAAGGTAAAACAACAATAACAAACAACACCAAGGCCTAGCGTCCGATTAACCGGAGTTACACCGGAACCGGATACACACCCAGGCCCGCCAAGACGGAGACAGGATCGTGTTCAGAACCTTATACCGCACCGCAAGTCTGCTGCCCGCTCACTACATCCAGAGCAGCATCCATAGCCCCAACCGCATCCGTAATCCTGCGCCGCCCGACACTGCCTGGCACAGCAAGCTGATAGCTGCACCTGGCGATTGTCAGATAATGTCCAGCACCGCGCACTGAGCAACATTCGCAAACCCCGACTTCCGAGCGATACCCGGCTGCCAGGCTGTGCCCAGACGGCACCGGTAATACTTATAACAAAAAAAGAGGATGCATTATGAGTACCGAGTCTCCCCGTACCTCAACCGCCGTCCAGGTAGGTGAGTTCTACGAACTCAATACCGGCCCAGACGTGCGCAACAGTGCACACTATAACGAGGATATAGCCCCCACCAGAATCAGCGAACGTACCTGGTCGACCTGGAACGTCGCGGCGCTTTGGGTCGGCATGGCCATTTGCGTACCCACCTATACCCTGGGCGGCGTGCTCACCGCCTACTTTGGGCTGTCGGTATCCGAAGCCCTGATCACCATCCTGCTGGCCAACGTAGTGGTACTGATTCCGCTGACACTGAATGCCTACGCGGGCACCAAGTTCGGCATCCCCTTTCCGGTGTTGCTGCGCTCCTCCTTCGGTATTCTGGGCTCCAACATCCCCTGTATGATTCGCGCCCTGGTAGCCTGTGGCTGGTTCGGTATCCAGACACTGTTCGGCGGCGTGGCCATCCATATCCTCTTCTCGACGCTGATTCCCGGCTGGGAGAGCCTGGGCGGTACCGGCGAGGTGATCGGCTTCTTCATGTTCCTGGTGATGAACCTGTTTATCGTTATCAAGGGATCAGAATCCATCAAGATCCTGGAAACCCTGTCCGCACCGCTGCTGCTGGGTGTGAGCATAGGCCTGATGATGTGGGCCATGCCCCAGGTATCCATGACAGAGCTGCTGGCCATCCCGGCCAACAGACCCGAAGGCGCGTCTTTCTGGGGTTACTTCTTCGGTGGTCTCACCGCCATGGTGGGTTTCTGGGCCACGCTGTCACTGAATATTCCGGACTTCAGCCGCTACGTTAAATCACAGAAGGACCAGATCGCCGGCCAGATTATAGGCCTGCCCCTGACCATGCTGTTCTTTGCATCGCTCGGCGTTATCCTCACCGCCGCCTCCACGGGTCTGGTGGGCGAAACCATTTCGGACCCGGTCAACCTGATCGGCAAGATCGACAGCCCCTTCTGGGTCGTGATCGCCATGATCATGATCATCATCGCAACCCTGTCCACCAACACCGCGGCCAATATCGTCTCGCCGACCAACGATTTTCAGAACATAGCTCCCAAGAAGATTAACCAGACCCGCGGCGTGCTGCTGACCGGTGCCCTGGGCATATTGCTGATGGGCTGGGAGCTGCTGAAAAAACTCGGTGTGATCGAGTCCGATGTCAGTGTCGAGGCCATGTATACCGGCTGGTTGCTGGGCTACTCCAGTCTGCTGGGGCCTATTGCCGGCATCATGATCGTCGATTATTTCATTATCAAACGTCAGTTCCTCAACCTGCCTGAACTGTACAAGACCCATGGCATCTACAGCGGCTTTAACCCCGCCGGCCTTACTGCCTTTGGCATACCGGTGGCGCTGACGCTGTTTGCCATCAGCACCGGCTACCTGAACTGGTTCTATCAGTACGGCTGGTTTACCGGTTCCATTCTCGGCGGCCTGATCTACTGGATTGCAGCCAGCAAGCAGACTGCGCCCGTCACCCAGGGCCTGGCCCAGGGTAACTGAAGCCAGATGACGGCCGAGGGCCTCGTTCATGGCCCCGACCGTCACACGCCTGCCAACTGATTGTTTCTGGCTCTTGATTGATTACATAAGAAGGAAGGAGAGACCCATGTCCATCGTGATCCGTGGTGGTACAGTCGTGACCGCCGACCACAGCTTCAGGGCCGACGTCTATTGTGAAAATGGCCTGATCGCCGCCATCGGCGATAATCTGCAGGTACCCGCCGGCGCAGAGGTTATTGATGCCAGCGGTCAGTACATCATGCCAGGTGGCATCGATCCCCATACCCATATGCAGCTGCCCTTTATGGGCACCGTAGCCACCGAGGACTTCTACACCGGCACCGCTGCGGGCCTGGCGGGTGGCACCACCAGCATTATCGACTTCGTGATCCCGGCCCCCGGCCAGCGCCTGATGGAAGCCTATGAGCAGTGGCGCGACTGGTCCGCCAAGTCGGCCTCGGACTACAGCTTCCATGTGGCCATTACCTGGTGGGACGACTCTGTTGCCGCCGACATGGAAACCCTGGTCAAGGATCACGGCGTTAACAGCTTCAAGCATTTCATGGCCTACAAGAACGCCATCATGGCGGACGACGAAATTCTGGTGAAGAGCTTTCGCCGCTCGGTGGAGCTGGGTGCCATGCCCACGGTGCATGCCGAAAACGGCGAGCTGGTGTTCCAGCTGCAGCAGGAAATGCTCGCCCGTGGCATGACAGGCCCCGAAGCACACCCGCTGTCGCGCCCCCCCATAGTGGAAGGTGAAGCAGCGAATCGCGCCATCCAGATCGCCCAGGTGATGAATGTGCCTATCTATATAGTGCATGTGTCCTGCAAGGAGTCGCTGGATGCCATTACCCGCGCCCGCAACGATGGCCAGCGGGTCTACGGTGAAGTCCTGGCCGGCCACCTGGCCATCGACGACAGCGTGTACCGCAATGAAAGCTTCGAGTTTGCCGCCGCCCATGTAATGAGCCCGCCGTTTCGCTCAAAACAGCATCAGGAAGCGCTGTGGCAGGGCCTGCAGGGCGGCAACCTGCAGACCACCGCCACCGATCACTGCTGCTTCTGTGCCGAGCAAAAAGCCGCCGGCAAAGACGACTTCACCAAGATCCCCAACGGTACCGCCGGCATTGAAGACCGCCTGGCCATTATCTGGGATGAAGGCGTCAACAAGGGCCGCCTGACCATGAATGAATTCGTTGCGGTTACCTCCACCAACGCCGCCAAAATATTCAACCTTTACCCGCGCAAGGGCTCAGTGTCTGTGGGCGCCGATGCGGATCTGGTGGTCTGGGATCCCGCCGGCACCCGCACCATCTCGGCCAAAACCCACCATCAGAATGTCGACTTCAATATTTTCGAAGGCCGTACAGTGACCGGTATTCCCAGCCATACTCTGAGTCAGGGCAAACTGGTCTGGTGCAACGGCGAACTCAGGGCCGAGAAAGGCGCAGGCCGCTATCTCCACCGCCCCGCATTTACACCGGCGTTTGACGCCATGGCCAAAAAGCGCGAACTCAATGCACCTGTGCCTGTGAAACGCGACTGATACAAGGAGAGCAGCTATGAACTGGCTGGGAATCCCGCTGACACTGCTGGCCGGCGGCATGCTGGCGCTGCAGATCGGCGTCAACAGCACCCTGGCCCGCAATGCCGGTTCCGCCCTCTGGGCGTCCGGTGCCTCCTTTGTCATCGGCAGCCTCGCCCTTGTACTCTGCTACATAGGTCTGCGACTGCCCTGGCCGGGCTTGGAGGCATTGCGCGCAGCACCCGCCTGGTCCTGGACCGGAGGTCTGCTGGGTGCCTTTTATGTGACTACCCTGATCATTTTTGCGCCGCGTATAGGCGCAACTCTTGCGCTGGCACTGGTCATCGCCGGCCAGCTGACCGGCGCCCTGCTGCTGGATCGCTTCGGTCTGTTCGGCTTTGCCCCACAGGCCATTACCCCCGGACGCCTGGCTGGTGTGGCACTGATACTCACAGGTGCTCTGCTGATCCGCCGCTTTTAATAACTCGCCTGCAGTACCCTGCTGAGGCCACCCCAAAGACGGGCGGGATGAACTCTGCGCCCGTGCACCCCGCCGCTCCGCCCCATCTGCCTTCGAACCCATAGGAATTGCAACATAAACCTTAAATATCAATTACTTATAAAACAATTCCGGCGTTAATCCCCCGCTACTCGCCAACCAGTCGACTGCCAAGCCACTGCTATACTTAGAGCTGGCAAGCGTATTCATCCTTAGCCAACGACTGCATAACATTCGAGATCTGGAGGTCTCAGTCCTAACCGCTGGAGGTGTTTCATGAACCGGCACTATTACATCAGTGACAATCTTGACGAGCTTGAGTCCGTCGAGCACGAGCTGGAAGCCAAAGGTATCAGCACGGAACAAATCCATGTGCTGAGCGATAACGAAGCCGCAGTCGAGCAGCACCAGCTGCCGAAAGTAGCCTCGTTCCTGAAACAGGATATAGTGCACTCCAGTGAAATAGGCGCCGCTATAGGCGTTGTACTGGCCGCACTGCTACTGGGAGCCGCTTACGGAATGGGCTGGACTGAAACCGCCGCAGGCTGGGTTCCCTTCGCCTTCCTGGCAGTTGTCCTGCTGGGTTTTTGCACTTGGGAAGGCGGCTTCCTGGGCCTGCAGGAACCCAACACGCACTTCCGGCGCTTCAAACGCCTCCTAAAGCGCGGCAAGCATGTCTTTTTCGTTGATGTTGAACCTAATCAGGAAGAAATTCTGGATCAGGTAGTGAAACAGCATCCACGCCTGAAAGTCGCCGGCACCGGCGATGGCGCACCGCACTGGGTAATCACCTGGCTGCAAAAATGGCATCAGTTCAAGCGCGCCATCTAGCAAGAAAGCAGCGGGGGCGACGCTCCCCCGCTGCACTGCACAGATCGTCTCAGACCGACTGTGGAAAAGCCCTGCACAAGTTTTAACGATAGCAGTATCGATGTCCCTTTCGGAGCATTTTTCCACTGCACAGTGCAGATACTGTGCACCGGGCCAGATCCCTTTAACTGCGGGATCTATCGCCAAGTGCACGGAGCTTACACACAGACTACCCACAACCTTGCCCAGCGCTTTTGTGGATGAAATACACAAACAATTCGCATTAATTTATACATAAGCAGTTATCCACAACCACCTCCAATACAAGCTGTCATAGCATGCGCGCGGCAGCCTCTCCTCTATACTTGGTTCAACGATCTGCAGCCGGCAAAGCACTCCAGGCAGGCCGCCGGAAGCTGTGGGCTATTTTTCTCAAGCTCAGGGAATTTCAAACATCAGTGCAGGAGGCAGCATGACGACAGAGGCACAGCCGTCGGATCTCTATTACGGCGATTACCTGCAGCTCGGGCGATTGCTCGGCGCCCAGGCACCGCTAAGTCGCCGTCAGGGTAACGAAGCCCATGACGAAATGCTGTTTATTATCGTGCACCAGGCTTATGAGCTCTGGTTTAGACAGATTCTGCATGAACTTGATGCGGTGCTGCGGGCTTTCGGGGAAGCCAGGCTCGATGAACGCCTACTGGCGGACATCTGCTCCAAGCTGGAACGGATCACCGTAATACAGCATCTGCTGGTCGAGCAGATCAGTGTAATCGAAACCATGGCGCCACAGGATTTTCTGGAGTTTCGCGACCTGCTGGTGCCGGCCTCCGGCTTTCAAAGCCGGCAATTTCGGGCCATCGAGATAAAGCTCGGGCTAAGGGAACAGGATCGCACCGCCTTCGACGCCTGTGCCTTCTATCAGCGTTTCAAGCCCGCCGATGCCGTTTACCTGCACAAGCTGCGCGCCGAGCCCAGCCTGTTCGACCGGGTCGATGCCTGGCTGGCGCGCATGCCGTTCTTGCAGGACAAGCACTACGACTTCTGGTCCAGCTATCGCGACAGTATCGAGGCAAGCCTTGCATCTGACCGGCAGCTGATCGAAACGCACCCACTGCTCTCAGCCGACGACAAACAGCGCCAGTTGGTGCAACTGCTGCAAACCCGGCAGCAATTCGATTGCCTGTTTCTGCCAGAAGCCTACGAGTCACAACGGGCGCAAGATCTGGTACGACTGTCACACCGTGCCATTCAGGCAGCGCTCTTTATTTATCTGTACCGTGACGAGCCGCTGCTACAACAGCCCTTTAGCTTGCTGAAACTGCTGGTGGAAGTGGATGAGCAACTGACCGCCTGGCGTTACCGCCATGCCCTGATGGTGCAGCGTATGCTTGGCCGTCGTATCGGCACCGGCGGCTCCTCCGGCCACGACTACCTGCGCACCAGCGCGGAGCGGACGCAGATATTTGGCGATTTTTTCAACCTCGCCTCCTACCTGCTGCCCCGCTCCAAACTGGCACCGCTGCCACCGGAACTGACTCAGCTGCTGGACTTTCATTTCAGCACCCTGCACCGCGACTTCTGACGCCGATACTCGCTATAAAAAACACCAGTTTACTCAGGCTGCCGCCGTGGCAACTGCTTGACCTTTCTCATAGGCACGTACGACAGCAGGCCGGGCCGCTATCCTGTCAAACCAGCCCTTCAGATTCGGGTAGTCCTCCAGTTTTTGCCCTTGCCGCTCATGCCGCACTATCCAGGGATAGGCGGCAATATCAGCAATGGAGTAATCCCCGGCAATGAAGTCTCGCTGGGCAAGACGTTCATCGAGCACACTGTAGAGCCGCTTCGTCTCGTTAATAAAGCGGCGGGTCGCATAGGGAATGCGCTCCGGTGCATAGTGATTGAAGTGGTGGTTCTGCCCCAGCATCGGACCCAGCCCGCCAACCTGCCAGTAGAGCCATTGCAGCGCATCCAAACGCCCCCGGAGATCCGTAGCCAAGAGCTCTCCGGTTTTTTCCGCCAGATACTCAAGAATCGCGCCCGACTCGAAGATGGATAATGGCAGGCCACCGTCGGCCGGGGCATTATCAACAATCACGGGCATCTTGTTGTTGGGGCCAATGCGCAAAAACTCAGGGGCGAACTGCTCATCCTTGTAAATGTTAACGGGTTTAATCCGGTACTCCAGCCCAGCTTCTTCCAGAAAGATCGTAATTTTGTGCCCGTTTGGCGTGGGCCAAAAATAGAGATCAATCATGCGCCGACCTCTAGAAATCCACTGATAGCACTATTGAAACCCTCAGGGTTATCCAGATTCGACAGATGTGCAGCATTGGGCACAACCACCAGTTCAGCCCCCGCGACTGCATTGGTCATTGCTTGCATAACAGGCAAGGGCGCGCCCCCATCTTCGGCACCCGCCACGAACAGCGTAGGCACCTTAATTGCCGCAAGATCCTTCAGGTAATCCAGCTGTTTCAAGGCCTCTGCGCAGCCTATCCAGCCAGCTGGCGATGTCCCCATTATCATGGCCTCGATACGGGCAACTTCATCCGGGTGGCTCTGAACGAAAGAGGGTACCAGCCAGCGCTCAACCGTTCCGTTCAGGATGGCTTTGAGTCCGAATTTTTCAATAAGCCCAATACGCTCGACCCAACTATTGACGAAAGGCTCTGGCGCATCGGCCCGGGCGTCGCAGCACACCAGCTTATCCAGGCGCTCCGGGTGCTCGAGGGCCAGGCCAAGCGCTGTCATCCCACCGAGGGACAGTCCCATAAAACTGGTGCGCTCAATATCCAGATGATCCAGGATGCTAATAATGTCTTTCACCAGCAGCGCAAAGCTGTAAGGCCCTGGAGGCGCATCGCTGAGACCATGCCCACGTGCGTCATAGCGAAGCACGTTGTAGCGTTTTGTCAGCAGTGGGACCTGCCCATCCCACATTGTGTGATCGGCGGCGATACTATTGGACAACATTAACCAGGGTGCGCCCTTTTGCTGTGCCTCATCCACCTTTACAAACAGGCTTCCACCTTCGATTGCTATTCTCATGCTGGCACCTCCTCCATCCGGTTTTCACGCTCTGCTGCATTAACCGCCGGTAGCACCTGCTCCGCCATGAGCCTCATGGATTCACGGGCGAGCTCAGGATCGACCCAGTCATGCCCTGCGTACAGCAAGGTGCCGAACTCGCCAACTTCTTCCCGGAATGCCAGCAACTCTCGAGCCACTTTTTCCGGAGATCCATGAATGATCAGCTGATCACATACGCTATCAACAGTTACCGCTTCATCAGGCATATTGCGATCGGTCTTGAACAATTCCGCCCGGCCATGCTTTTTCAGCTTGGTCACGAGCTGGTTATAATAATGACGGTAAGGGCTGTTTGGCCCCTCAACATATTCACGGGCGGTTTCGTCATCCTTGGCAACAAAGATACTCTTGGCTACCCGCCAGTTGGCCAGGTCAGCTGGTCGACCGGCACGCTCACAACCTTCAGCATATTTCGGCCAATGACTTTTAACCCAAACAGGCATCAAGAAGTTTGCCGAGATGGGATCCCATCCTCGAGCCGCAGCCTCAGTGACACCTTTAGAAAATGGCGCTACTGCAGTTACAACAATGGGTGGATGCGGACGCTGCAGCGGACGGGGCAGTACGCCCTGGCCAATCTCAGCCATCAGGGTGCGTTCGGTAGAAATAGTCCAATATTTCCCTTTGAGATTATAGGGAGGTTCGTCTTTCCAGATCGCCAGGATTTGGTTTATTGATTCAAGAAACATCTCGTTTCGATTGGCGTCAAGATTTCCAAAAACTTCTGCATCGGAGAGCAAACCACCAGGACTAATACCAAAAATAAGACGACCATCAAACAAATGATCCAGCATGGCAATCTGTGAAGCGACAGCGGCAGGGTGGTTATTCGGCAGGTTTACAGTGCCCGTGCCGAGTTTAATCGTTTTTGTTGCATCGAGCAGCGAAGCAATAAAAATTGCGCAGGAAGTAATATTCTCCGCCTGGTCAGTAACATGCTCGCCGACATAGCCTTCGGTAAAGCCCAGCTGGTCCGCCAGAATAAATGCGTCTCTATCCTCCCGCAGTGACTGTTTCCAGTCTTTGTCCAGCGGATGAATTGGCATTGTAAAAAATCCAAGATCCATGTCAGAGCTCCCGTTTAATTCTCTTGTTTTGTGATTACATTTATAGCGCGGCCAGTAAATTATCGAAAATAATATAATCTGATCAAACGTATTAAATAGCCTTATTACATCAGGATTTATGCTTCCTGATTCCAGGCCTGAGGTGAAATTTCCATAGAGACAGGGGTCTTTAAACAAAGCTAACCAATAAAAATAAATTAATTTAATTTCTTTAATTTCAATGACTTAAAGCAAAATTGCGATTTAAAATCATGATCTCCTGGCAAGAGACCGCTGATCAAAAGACAACCATTTCAGTTGGGGATCATTCAGGTCAGTAAGGGTTCACCTCGACAGTATGGGCAAACCTTGCTGAGAAATTTATCGAAAATTTTAATAGATGGCCGTAACACTGTACGACTTCACAGCTAAGCAGTAGATGCATACCGAAGTGACAGATTACACATCTGCTTCCAACTGCAGGCCCGGGTGATGTTACAGCTCCTGTAACTCCATGCTCTGAGGATTCTTGAGGTGACTCATAAACCTGGCGAAATCAAGCCTTTTCAGCCCTGCAGGAAAACTGCATACAGTGGAAAAGGAAGACTAATCAGTAGCAAGTATAAAGAGTTGACCCTTAAAGATCGCACGAACTGTACACCAGGTAACCAGAAGTATTAATGTTGTGGCTATCAACATTATTCCGATCGCCATTATCATGCTGCCCGAGGTATGAATCAGCTCATGATAACGCAGTGCGGCTATCGCCATAGCTGCAGATGGGAAAGTATAAGCCCACCATGATACGGAAAATGGGATTTTAATAAATAATTTCATCATACTAAACAGTAATAACAAAATGAACAAACCTGTAAAAAAAAGCAACCTTGCTAACAAGTCCAATTCGCCGCCATTTAGGAAAAGATACACATTAAAACCAATTCCGGGAGGCGCCATTAGAATAAATAGAGTTGGCAAGAATTTTTTAGGTAGTTGGTCATGAAATATAATACGGTACATCATGATCGTAAACAGAATCACCCAGAACACCAGGCCAATAGAGAAAAAGAACCAGGATATTTCAACGTAGCCCAGTTGTGCTCCCGCCAGGGGTACCGTTATATTTCCAACCACAGGAATAAACCAGGATGGGTTCGAATGTTTTATTTCAAAATTATGGGTAATCCATCGATTAATTATAATGATAGACAAGCCCAAGTGCGCGGCTGCGGATATGAGCCATATATTTTCACTTGCAACCGCATCATAAGGCAGTATTACAGCTGATATTAACAACAAGCTAATCGTAATTGATGGAAAAAAGTTCACCTGCACCGGGTGCAGAAACTCATCAAACACAAACTCTTTGAAAACACAGAACTTAACTAAATACAGAATACTTAGTATGATGAAACATAGTATTGAAAATCCAACAATCACCTCTCCTATTAGCGCTGAATAACCAAAAACCTCATGAGCCTTTCTCCAGACAAGACCAAGACCCGAAAGCCCCATGACAATTGCAAATAGTGCAACGGGCGCGTGCGCTATCCATTCGATGGATCTTTCAGATCTTGGCGTTGCAGCAGACATAAGGGACTTTCACCTTAAACACATAGTTGGAACCTTCACCACACTATTAACCCGGTGGACAAATAGGTTCCCTCCCTATTTGTCCGTCACGCCAGAAAAACTAGCGCAAGTGCATGGACTTGCTGGCTTTTCTGGCGTTCGCATTGGCCT
>NZ_BCNS01000085.1 GCF_001528745.1 Marinobacterium profundum
ATTGGCCTGCGGCCAATGATGAAGCATCCCTGCTTCATGTATTAACCCGCCGGGTTAATAGCGCGACTTGCTTCGCATAGTAACAAACTCTTCGGCCGCCGTCGGGTGAATGCCGATCGTGCTGTCGAATATCGCCTTGGTGGCGCCCGCTTTTAGCGCTATAGCGACACCCTGGATAATCTCACCGGCGTCCGGCCCCACCATATGAACGCCCACCACTTTATCGCTAACCGGTTCGACCAGCAGCTTCATGAAGGTACGTTCATCACTGCCACTGAGCGTATGCTTGAGCGCCCGAAAGCTGGAGCTGTAAACATCAACTTCGCCATTGCGCTCACGGGCCCGTTCCTCGGTCAGGCCGACAGTGCCGATATTTGGCTGACAAAATACCGCCGTGGGTATCAGCTCATAATCCACAACCATAGGTTGTCCCTCGTAAAGGTGCCGCACCAGCGCCATACCTTCAGCCAGAGCCACGGGCGTCAGTTGCACACGGTCAGTGACATCACCGATGGCATAGATCGAGGGCTCGCCGGTCTGCATCTGCTCGTTGACGATAATGGCGCCGTTTTCGCGCTGTCGCACCGCAACATTTTCCAGTCCCAGCCCGGTGACATTGGGCACCCGGCCGGTGGCATAGAGAATACAATCGGCCTCCAGCGTCTCGCCGGTGTTAAGCCGGGCCAGCAAACTCCCATCAGGTTGTTTCTCGATGCATTCAATGTCCGTGCTAAAGCGCAGATCCACCCGTTTCTTGCGCATCTCGTCGGCAACGCACTGGCGCACCTCACCATCAAAGCCGCGCAGGAAGAGTTCCCCCCGATAGAGCTGATGCGTTTTGGCTCCCAGACCTGCGAATATGCCGGCAAACTCGACTGCAATATAACCCCCACCGACAACAATCATGCGCTGCGGGAAAGTATCAAGGTCAAATACCTCGTTTGACGATATCACGTGCTCGTGACCTGGAAACTGGGGCACGTAGGGCCAGCCGCCGGTTGCAATCAGGATGCGTTCAGCGCTGTAGTGCTGCTCCCCGACCGCCACCGTATGGGCATCAACAACACGCGCACGCCCATCGAGCAGCGAACAGCCCGCCTGGTTCAGCATGTTGCGGTAGATGCCATTGAGGCGCGTAATCTCATGGCTCTTGTTATCCCGCAGGGTCGGCCAATCAAAGGTCGCCGCGCCGGCCTGCCAGCCAAAGCCGCGCGCCTGCTCGAAATCATCGGCATAATGAGAGGCATAGACATAGAGCTTCTTCGGCACACAACCGACATTGACGCAGGTACCGCCCAGGTAGCGGTCTTCTGCCATCCCCACCCGTTTCCCCATACCCGCGGCCATCCGGCCAGCCCGCACACCGCCTGAACCGGCACCTATCACGAACAGATCAAAATCAAATTCTGCCACTACATCCTCCTGTGGTCTGGATAGAAATGGCTGCCAGAAACACGACCTGCGCTATACCGAACATTCGGCAAAGTCCCTGCGGGTAGTCTCGACGTCTGCGACCGCCCGCCCAAGTGAGGGCAGACCACTTTTAACGGCCTGTATCAAGGCCCCATTGGATGGCGCCGTGGTCCCATCCGGAAGATGCAGATTGTTCTCGAAGCCTACGCGCACGTGCCCACCAAACCCGGCCGCAACCACGGCACATGCGGCCTCCTGACGCCCAAACGCACACATCGACCAGGGCAGCTTTCCCTTGTTGACGACAAGGAACGGCAACAGGTCAGCCGGCTCCGATAGTCCGTCAAGGCTGTAGCGACCGAGTACAAAAAGTACCTGTGGGCGCTTGAATGGCACAATGCCGCGCTCAATCAGCTCATTGAACCAAATCAACTCCTTCGCAGAATACAGAATGAACTGCGGGAAACTGCCGGTGGTACGCAGCCAGGACAGAAACTCGGCGGCCGCGCTTTCATGCGATGCGTCGGGGATGATTTCCCGGGGGGAGATGCTGACCGCTTCAGGCTGCAGGGCGTAAATCGCGGCCATCTGCTCGTGCGCCTTATAACATCCGGCCGCTTCACTGGTTACCTGTAAAACCAGCCTGTCACCCACGGCCTTGCGTACCGCACCCAAGGCCGCGCGGTAGGCGTCTACATCAAGTGAATGCCGCCCATTCGCATCGCGTACATGCAGGTGAATCAGGCTCGCACCCTGCTCCGCGCACTCGCTCGCGGTACGCGCCAGCTCTGCCGGGGTTATGGGCAACGCGGGATGATCTTTCTGACTGCGCCTGGCACCGTTTGGCGCAACAGAGATAATCATCGGTTGATCGTGAAGCGTGGCTCTGTCATTCATTTTTCATGTCTCCGACTCATGTTAAACGGTCGTGTCTTTGGTCATTGCGAGATCCCACAAAACTTCATGTACAGCCGCGGTATCCTGCCCGCCGTGCCCTTGCGAAAGCGCGGCAAAGTACAACTGGGTACTCGTAGAAAAGAGCGGCGTCGGACACGCCAGTTCGCTCGCGAAGGCGCCAATCAGATCCATATCTTTCTTGAATACCTCGATCTTCATTGCTGGAGGGTCATATTTGCGGTCGACCATCATAGGGCCCCGCACCTCGAGCATCCGGGAAGTCCCTGCGCTGTCACACAGGACCTCATACAGCATTGCGGCATCCAGGCCGGCTTTGTGCCCAAGTACCATGGCTTCTGCAGCCGCCACGTTATGAATCTGAACCAGTAAATTGGTTATCATCTTCATGCTGGTACCTTTGCCAAAGTCCCCGAGGTAACGCTGCCGGTTCGCAAACCCCTGCAGGACACCCAGCCTGCTTTCATAGGCCTCATGGCTACCACTGGCAAGCACAAGCAGGTCTCGGTTCACCGCCTGGGCACCCGTACCACTCAAAGGACAGTCCAGCATCGTCACCTCGATGGTAGCCAGAGCCTCGCAGGCACGCTGTTTATCGCAAAGCGGGAGAGTGCTGCATTCGATAATGACCTGACCAGGCCTTGGCCTTTCTGTTAAACCACCTTTCCCGGACACAACATTTTCAAGTGCAGCACTGGTCGGTAGAAGGCAGATAATGGTATCCGCCGGTATATCTTTTGGGGCAGTAACTGCTACCCCTCCCTTAGCGCTCAACTGCTCACGTCTGCTTTGGTTTCGATCGCAGCCATAAACCTTAAAGCCCTGTTCAAGAAGGTTATGCGCCACCGCTGAACCCATGATGCCCAAACCAATAATGCCTACAGCCGTTTCTTCATTACCCATTTATAATCCCCCAACCCAATGTAGGCCGCCAGGTTAAGATCCAGCCACCGCGAAAACTTAGATGTTCATAAACCTATGTTATTTGACCGGATCTAATGAGCCACGAAAAACAGCCATTACTCCGTTGATCTGTTAATGGCTATTTTCTTTTATCTTTCACAGCCCGCCATAATACTGTGGCGTAATCGGTATTATTAAGTTAAAGGCTGCATTACATATTTTCGGAAGGCTTCCCGTTCCGCAAGGCGCTGATACCAGACATGCAAATGCGGGAAATCTTCGCTGCTAGCTCCCATGGCAAACCATCGATAAGCCAGAATACCCAGTGCCATATCCGCCAGGGTAAACTGTGCACCGCAGATGTATGGGCTAGCCACCAGGCGCTCTTCTACCATTTTCCATAGATCGGACGTTTTGCTCCATGCGGTCTGAATCGCGTCAACATCCCGCTCGGCCTCTGGTGTACGCACCAGACCAAGGAAAACTGTACGCATGGTCGGCCATACGGTGCCCAACTGCCAATCCAGCCACCGGTCGATATCAGCACGAGTCTGCAGGTCGCTGGGATAGAGCGTCTCTGCGCCCATCTTGCCGGCCAAATAGCGCACGATCGAATTCGACTCCCAGAGCAGGAAGTCACCATCTTCAATGAGCGGCACCAGACCATTTGGATTCTTTTCCAGAAACTCAGGCTGCTTGTTGACCCCAAACTGGCCACCCGCATCAATTTGCGTCCACGGGCAATCAATCTCATCGCACAGCCACAGGAGTTTCTGCACATTAAAAGAATTCTTGCGTCCCCAAATTGTGATCATGATATCTCCTTTTTTTAAAATTCGTCTGGGCGACACTGTATCAATACAAGTAAAACGACTATTTAGTCGCGACAAGTAACGATGTTATGCAGCCAAAAATACTTTCGAGCATTATTATTATCGACGGATACTCACATAAAAAAGAGTGCGTCTACCTAAGGATTATGCAGGCGCGGCCTGTTCAATAAAAACTCAGCCGTTTTCACATAACAATCAGAATATCCGCACCAAAACGCCTATTTCTCAATTAAAAACCTGATAGGGAAACCACTAACAATAGCGTAACCCTTATTTACAGAAGCAAAGACTAAGAGGCCAGACTTCCTGAAACGAACGGGGAATAGGAAAAATCTCATTCACCCGTCTGAATAACAATCAGTCAACCGTATAAGCGACTGGATAAGAATATCCTTCTAGCTCCACCGCTTCGATATAATCCTTAATCACCTTGCTCCCTGGCATCTTGCGCGTATTCGCTTCTGTTGCCATCTCGTTGGGGAAATTGCTAAGCGCATTAGCCCAATCAGTCCGTAGCTTGTCGCCAACGGGCGTGACCCTGGATCCCAATTCCTCCAAAGACGCCAAGTCACTCTTCTGACGCTGATTCAGCAGGGTGCCGGACAGGCTTTCGTATTCCCGGCCGACCTCAGCAATGATGGCTCTTACATCTTCCGGCAGCTTTTCCCAGGTTCTATTGTTTATGGTCAGTACATTGGTTGCCATGGCACCAAACCCGATCAGTGAAAAGCGGGGCGCCGCTTCATACAGCTTGAATCCCAGCCATGCAGAAGGGAACATGATCCAGCCGTCGTAAACACCCGTTTGCATCGCAAGATATGCATCCGGCAACGAGGACTGCACAGGAACGGCGCCAACAAACTCAAGCCAGGGCAGATTTGGACCCGCGCCTGCAATCTTGACGCCCTCGAGGTCGCTGACCTCATCCCAGTCCATGGTCGTACCCAGGTGGTAGTTGTCATAACCACTGAGCCCAAGCAGCTTCTGTTTATAGCTACTCTCGAGAACATCTGTCAGCTCGGGGTTCTGATCATAGACCCGCCGCGCCGCATGGATGGCCTGCTCTGCATCTCCGGTAGAAAAGGGGACAAAATACGGGAAGTTGTGCAAAAACAGCTTCGACATCTCAAAGCACGTGCAGTAGCCACCAATGTCCAGTATGCCGGACTCGATAGCTTCTAGAGTACCGTCGACACCCGCTATGGTTCCACCGTAACCCTCAATGAAACGCACCTCGTGCTCGGTCTCCTCGTTCACACGCCGGATAACTTCAGGCTGAAAAAAGTGCTGCATGGCTGCGGTATAGACTGAGGACCCGCCTTCCAGCGAGACGCCACCAGCATGTCCGGCACCTATACGCAGCGTGTACTGCTCCGCCATCGCTGACGTGGCCACACCGATTCCCAGTGCGACGACAACGGCAGAAGTAAATAGCTTTTTATAAGTGTACATATATTTATTCTCACTTTTACAGGCTTTCACTTGGTTACGCTGTTTGGTTTACTCAGCATACACCAGAACACTTTTTGTCTGGCAATCCAGAGTTCAGTCGGATTTTTCAACCAAAGCAGCATCCCTTAAGCTGACACCCCGTCGACTACTACTGACCCGCAGCCGACAGTCATGCCCGGGAGCTATTTGCCTGGCCGCTGCGCTCATATGAACAACACGACCGGCATCTTAGCTCGCGTTTGCTTAAGTGTTACAGGCAGCGAAAATAATCATGGTTTGGACCATTGCCGTACTGCTCGCCGGCAATATTCTTGCTGCGCTAATGCCAGCAGGGCAGTGGCGATCAAGAGCGTCGCCACAGGAAGTGTTCTATTGGACATTATTCTCTCCCATATTTTATTAGTCTTAGAGTGGTATGAGTTTATCCCTCAGGCCTCAGCTCTCAGCGTGATCGAAGTAAAAAACGACCCTCTGGATTGGCTGAACCGGCATCCCTTTCGTCTGACGGATGGTTCCATCTTTGCGGTCATGCGGCAGAACGGCTAAATCATGTTCTGTCCTTCTGGGTTATTATGCACAACTTGTTGCTGTATCCTCATTAGAATTAATGTTTGTCACCATCAGGAAAAATTCTGGTAGCCCTGCCTGAGTATAAAAGCCGCAGTACCCGCCTGGGCGATGCAGCATTGAGGATATTCACTGAAAAATACTGCGGGACGACACAGCGACAGGAAGCTATTGAGTTTTCAGCAGGCAGGATTTTTTCGTATTGAGCCAAAATCATGTGGAAAGCACAACGATAAAGCCCCTGCTTCAGTAATGGCGCGCGGGGCTCATAATAGAATACCGCCCTACAGCGGCAACGGATGGCAGTTGACCCCACCAGGGTGGTGTCTATCAGTAGAGCAATTCACACCGTTACGGCGTGAATGTGCTACCGAAAAGAATCGCGCAGGTTAATAAATCACTCAATTTGCGTCTGCTGCCACTGTGCTTCGAGTTCGCGGAGTTCTTCTTCCAGGATAACCAGAAAGGCTTCCGCCTCAGGCGACATTGCCTTGCTGGCGGGCTCGATAACAACCAGGTCCAGCCACATGGTGGGATTCACGATCGGGTTGAGCGTGAAATCATTGGTGCTCGTGTATGTGTTGTCAACGTCGGCCATCAGTACCGCAGGCAAGATGGCCGACCACTCAGTTTTTGTCACCAGGTCCAGAGCACCAAAGATTGAGTCGAGCTGAATCATGCGCTCGAGCTTGATGTCATTGGACGCGATGTAGGTATCCAGGGAATGTCGCCGTGTGTTCAGTTTACTCGGCATTACCAGCGAGAGCGGCTCCAGTTCTGATAGCTCAACAGGGCAGCGATGCGGCAATCCTGAGTCCGGGCCGGAAACGAGAATCTCCTGTGTACGCAGTAGCAGTCGCTGCTTCACGCCAGAAATATCCTCACAGGCCGGAACAACTGAAAAATCAAGTTCACCCGCCTGAACCTGCTGTGTCAGCAGACCACTGAAGCCCTCAACGACTCGCACAGTCGTGTTGGGGTGATCCGTCATGAAACGTGCAAGCGCCGGGGCCAGTGCACGCCGGGTCGCCATGGGCATCAGCCCAACAGTAATCTCTCCGGTGAGTCCATGGGTGTAGGCCGCGGCCGATTGCAGTGCACTTGAATGGGCCCGCAGGACTTCAATGCCGTGCTGATAGAAATCACTACCGGCTGGCGTGGGCGTCACGCGCCCCTTCTCGCGAAAGAACAGCTGAACGCCAAGGCGATCCTCAAGATTGCGAACATGTTGCGAAATACCAGACTGGGTCGCGTGCTCGCGAGCTGCCGCAGCCGTAAATGAGCGTTCTTCGTATGCGGCCACGAAAAGACTGATATCACGTAGCGTGGCTGACATTGCCATCTCCCATTTGTTTTTATGATCAAATACTAAGGAGTTTACCGTATACAGCATCAGAATCGGACTGTATCGACTCTGGATTTAGCGCAGGCAAGGTTGCGAGCAAGCCTGCAGTCACTTGATGCCAGGCTTAAGGTCCACAAAGGCGTCACGGCACCAGCTATAGAGAGCGAGTGTCGAAGATCTGCCCCAGATCGGGTGACAATCGCCAACACCCTGCTGCTGACCATTTGTCTCGATGGATTGGGCTGAGGTCTTCTGTCCTGGGCGCGGCTACCTGTCGAGTCCACCCAAACAAAAGCTCAGGGTGTCGGACGCCGTTGTTCGGCAATATTGGGCCCACCTTCAGGGTGGTGAGCCAGGACAACGAACAGAGCTGTTAGTCAAAGCTAGCTGAATGGCTATTAATTTTCATTTAAATCAATCAGTTAGAATTATTTATACAGTTACTAACCTTATTGAATAAGGTATAATCCCGGAGCTCGGAAAACCACTAATTATGATATCTGATACCGTTGTACAGTTATTTTAATGCACTATTGAGCCTCTATTTGTAGCGGAAGCAATAACTTTTTGGTTAATATTTACTTTACCGAATTTCGAGATTTTATAATAAGGATGTATCCCAAAAAACCCGATTCACACTACCCAAGATGGTA
The DNA here is from genome assembly GCF_001528745.1 of Marinobacterium profundum. Classification (GTDB taxonomy): domain Bacteria; phylum Pseudomonadota; class Gammaproteobacteria; order Pseudomonadales; family Balneatricaceae; genus Marinobacterium_A; species Marinobacterium_A profundum. The sequence goes on from NZ_BCNS01000085.1 coordinate 8,082, forward strand.
GTCTATTTTGATGAAACTGGATTTACTGGAGAAAATTCATGGCGGACATTAAAACAAGATCGATATTTGCCCCCTTCTTAAGATTTTTCCACATTATTGCTGCGCTTGGCGTATTAGGTTTGGCATTCCTTATTCTCGCCGATGTTATAGGACGATCTGTATTTGGTAGCCCGGTTCAGGGAATCCCCGAGCTCGTTAAAAATTTGATTGTAGGGATTCTGTTTATGCAGCTTCCATTTGCTATTTACTCAGGATCAATGCTGCGCACAACCTTTTTATCCGACTTGCTTCCTCTCCGTGCAGGCCTGGTTCTGAAAGGAATTTTGTATCTGTTGGGAGCATTGCTGTTTGGCTGCATAGCCTACGCATCCCTGGACCCTTTACTGACCAGCTGGGAAATTCTTGAATATGATGGTGAAGGGCTTGTGAAAATACCCGTTTATCCCATTAGGTTCATCATTTTCACCATGAGCATTTTGTCGGCAATCACATATTTGGTATTAATAAAAGATAGTTTCGCCCTCTTGTTCAACAACAATGTGGCGCAAACAAAATTGCGCAGCAAGTTGGCACCTGGCATCAGACCTTCAGTGCATTAGTGGCAGATAAACAGGAAACTGTAAACCATTTACCTTAAAGTCATATAAAAACTTAACAAAAGATCCGCGCAAAAATGACAAGTTAAAACAACTGTTATTCTGACAACAAAACAGTTTGTTTTAGAAATATAAATAAGAATAAGATACTGAGGAGTGGCAGAAATGATAGAAGCAGTATTACTAGCTCTCGGGGTAATGATCTTACTCATTGTGTTGGGCACGCATATCGCGGTTGGGCTTGGGCTCTCAGCAATGCTCGGCGTCTATTTAATGATGGAAAACTTTGACATAGTACTGGCACTCCTGGCCGACACTGCCTACGATGCCGTGCGAAACTACATCTTTGCTGTGATCCCCCTATTTATATTAATGGGAGACATCGTTAGTCGCTCCGGGCTGGCCGGAGATGTCTATCGACTGTGCAATCGGATGTTGATTTGGCTTCCTGGGCGCCTTGCCGTCTCAACGGTACTGGGCAACGCCATCTTTGCCGCCGTTAGCGGTGTTTCTGTTGCCGCGGCAGCTTCCTTTAGTCGAATTGCCTACCCTGAAATGGACAAGTATCAATACAACCGCAAGTTGGCGCTTGGATCCATCGCTGGCAGCTCTGTACTTGGAATGCTGATTCCACCCAGTATCCTGTTGATCGTTTGGGCAGTCATGACCGAAATGTCCATAGGCGCGCTTTTCGTCGCAGGCGTTGTCCCCGGCCTTGTGCTCGCCGCCATGTTCTGCGGTTACTGTGTTCTAAGGGCTTTGCGCTCTCCAGGAATGGCTCCTAACGTCCGACAGGACGAAGTAGCGAGTTCGCCTGATGAGTTACGCCGTGAACTTTCCGGTGGTGTTGGCGTTGTCGTGCTGGTGTCACTCGTCCTTGGGGGCCTATGGGGCGGTTTATTTACGCCGACTGAAGCCGCCGGCATTGGTGTGATGGGCGCCCTCGTCCTCGGTATCATCCGGGGCATGAAGATACCCGATATCTACCAGGCAGTGCTACATGCTGGCCAAACCGCGGCCCCGATCATGCTGCTGCTAGTCGCGGCGCAACTGTACTCCCGCATGCTGGCGATGGGGGGCGTGGTACCGGAACTTCAGCATTGGGTTACAGCGGCCGAACTCTCACCCTTTTTACTGATCCTGGCCATGATGGGTGTCTGGCTGGTGATGGGTATGTTTGTTGACTCAGTTTCAATCATTCTGCTAACCATACCGGTTTTCGCGCCCATGGCCCAAATTGCCGGCTTTGATGCGCTTGCCTTTGCGATCTTTGGGATTCTGGTCATTGAAGCTGGCCTTTTGACCCCGCCATTCGGCTTGGTCTGCTACACCGTTAAAGGGGCTATACCCGACCCCAGTGTAACCCTGCAGGAAATTTTCTCCGCCGTACTTCCCTATATTGCCATGGTTCTGGTCGTGGCGGCCCTGGTTTTGGTTATACCCGCACTTGCCACCTGGTTGCCCGCAGTGGCTTTCTAGTCTGATAAAGCCGCACAGAAAAATACCCATCGAAAACGTCTGCAAAGCCATGGTGCGCAATCGAGCGCACTGAGCTTAGCGGAACCCCGAAATTGACACTGTTTAACAGTCAATATCACACATCTGACGAGCCTATATAACAATACCAAGGAGGCAACATGATCCGTGCAGCAATAATAGGCCTGGGCTGGTGGGGCAAAATAATCACCAAGACCCTCGAGAAAAGCGAGAAGATTCGTGTCGTCGCCGCTGTTGAGCCGAATGAATCTGTCGGCCGCGCGTTTTGCATGGAATCCGGGCTGCTATACCTTCCAAGCTATACGGCCGCTCTGGAAGAAGACCTGGACGCAATCATTCTTACCACGCCTCACCGCTTCCATGAAGATCAAGTTATCCAGGCCGCCAACTCGAAAAAGCATGTCTTCTGTGAAAAACCACTTTCCCTGTCGCTGGAAAGTGCCACCCGTGCCGTAAAGGCCTGTGTGATGAACGACGTTGTTCTGGGCATCGGTCATGAGCGCCGCTTCGAGCCCCCAATGCAACTCGTTCGAAAACTGCTACAGGACGGTGCTCTGGGAGAGCTTCTGCAAATCGAAGGTAACTTCAGCCAGAACAAGCTGCTGAAGCTACCGCCTGACAACTGGCGGCTATCCCGCGCCGGAGCCGGCTGTGGCCCACTGACCGCAACAGGCATACACCTGCTCGACATGGCACTTAGCCTCGGTGGCGGCGCGCAGAGCATCTATGCAAGCAATAAAGCCCTGGCCACGTCCTTTGAGTCCGGAGATAGTTTCTCCTCACACATAACCCTCGCGAACGGTGCCGTAGCCAGTATCAACGCTCTCCTGGCGACGCCTTTCTACTCGAGGTTCGCGGTATTTGGATCTCGCGGCTGGATTGAAATTCGCGATAAGTCCCATGTGGAAGCTCCCACTGGATGGACTGTTCTTTCCTCCCTGGGTGAACAGGAACCGACGATGGTCGAGTACCCTGCAACCGATCCGGTACTTGCCAACCTTGAGGCCTTTGCCACAGCCGCCAGGCAGGGTTCGCAGCAGAGCTATCCGATCCCCATAGAGGAATTACTCAATACGGTTGACGCCTACGAGGCAGCCTACGAATCCACTCTCAACGGACAGATTGTCCATCTTGGATCTCGCCCGAAGCTGTTGTAAACCGACCACAACGTAAAATAAGGGGGCCATATCCTGGCCCCTACTTTGTACGCAGGGTGCAGATACTCGACTGCAACCGTTATCCACTGATGTTGCTTCGCTACTCCCCCTCCAAGCCCCGAGAGCCGGAGCTTTTTTCCTGTTAAGCAGAATATCGGCAGTGATATTTAGTCAAGCCGCTGCGGCAGGCCCCGCCTGAAATCTCCCGCCTACTGTCGCCATCGAACACCCAAACCCCGCCCCGAAACCCGTGCTCAGTCTTTGCCTATCAAGCACCTCGCCGGCTGGCCGACGGCTGTCACTGGTCCTCTGACCAGGCTTTTGCAGGTTTGATGCCAGGCGACACCAAAACACCCTTAAGGTCAATTCGGTTCAGGGTTCAAGGATGGGTTATGCAAGGTCTCAGGGAAAGGTCATTCGCCGCTGGAGTGCTGTTCGATGTCGCCCTGCAGCTAAGTGCCGGGGCCTATAAAGAGGTATGGATTGAAGCAGAAGTGAGTGACTACAAAACTAAAGGCGGGGGAACGCAAAAGCGACGACAAAGAAAACCCGGGTATGCTGCATCACTAACCTCAAGCCCGTGAAAACGCCATCAAAACCGGCAGGCCTGCGCATATGCGCCCATTCTTTTAGCTACAAAATGGTGGCGTGGCCGCAAACACGCGTCCATGCGTTTGCGGATACGATCGTCATGGATGGTGGGAATGCAGAAAATGCAGGAGTATTTCTCTGTCATACTTCCTGTACATAACAAAAAAATAATGAGGCAGGGCACCAGCTTGTCTGCCTGATTCAATTTAAATCGGCAATTTACATCTTCAGCAGAAATTTAACGCAACCGTAGGGATATATCATCCATTGGCTACGACCAATGTAGGTATTTGAGAATGAGAAGATTTTTGCCAAGCTTACAAAAGCGGCGATGAAGCAGGACCGGGAACCCTGTTTCATCGCCAGGTTTATACATGAAGCATGGGATACTTCATCATTGGCCGCAGGCCAATGCGACCATCAGGTTACTAGGAGGCTGTCCGACAATAATAGTCCGGCCCTCACAATAGAGGGCGACTCAATGCAGCGCTTGGTTATTGATCAATGAGCCCCCGCAAAACGTCTGTAAAGTTGCCTATCTGGGTGTCGCTGAAGCTATCAAAGGCTTCTTCGGCATGGGACTCTGCCAGTTGCCAGCACTGAAGGGCCTTCGCCTCTCCAAGAGGCGTAAGGGTATATCCATCGCCGTCGGTGACAATCATGCCGCGATCCGTCAGGTTAAGCAGCGCTTCGCGAACTTCAGGCAACGGGGCGCTCAGGTATGCCACGAATCCTTCGGCATTGACGCCCGTCAATTCGTTCATCATCACCAATGTACGCGATTCAATAAGGCTTAACTCCAGCGTCTCAAGTTTGGGGCGGTAGTGGTCCTGGTACGCCCGCACGGCCTGCAACATCAGGAAGAACTTGTGGTTGCCCATGCGACGTTCGGCCAGGCCTTTGACAGCGGGTTCACCTGCCCTGGGGGTAGTGCCCGGATGGCTGAAAACCATGGAATAAGATCCCTGGTGAAAACACAGAGGCGACCGGCCGAAATCGTCGAAGGCGATAACTTTGCCCACAAAGATCCAATGGTCACCGCCATCGAGCTTGTCGTAGGTCTCACACTGGAACCGGCCTGCGCAGTTGTCAAAAATCGGGGCACCACCAATCCCTTCCTCCCAGTCGATACCTGCAAACTTGTCTTCCTGTCGGCGAGCAAAGTGGTTCGACATATCCATTTGGTCTGAAGCCAGGATATTGACTGCAAAGTGGGATGCAGACTCGAAAATGGCACAACTTTTCGCGTCTTTCATACTGCTCCATAAAACGAGGGGCGGATCCATGGACAGCGAATTGAAACTGCTGGCAGTCACCCCAACCTTTTCACCTTCAGGACTGCGGGCCGTCACAATGGTAACGCCGGTCGCAAAGTTGCCCAGTGCCCTGCGAAATGCCTGCGGGCTGAATTCGGTTTCACTTGTTATTTTAGTCATCTGTGGTCCCCTGATTTGAGACATTGGAGCATTGCATTGGGTGCCGGTCGGCCAATCGGTACTCTGGTTCCTGCAACTTGCGGCAGCTCAAAGCCACATCGGAGCCTTAATGGGAGTACAACAAGAGTAAACGCCCTTTCGGCCAAAACTGGTGGTATATTTATGCCAGCGTACTCGGGAAAAAATATCTTATATCAATTTATTTTGTAAAAATGGTGCGTCTTATTATTTACAGATACGACGTCTGGCAGCTGTAAATAATTATTATATTTTGAAGTTTCCATCATGACCGAGTTCCTCAATTCATGGGCTATTTCTGGTAACAGGTCAGTATTGATACGGTATCACCCACCGAAAAAAATCTGAAATGAGATAACCTTTTAATATCGATCAGTATTCTTGATAGGTTAAGCCCTTGCCAACCAGGACTCAGCGCTAACTCAGCCCGCTGTCGGTCGGGTGGGCTCGTGGACGCGGCCCTGAGCTTTGGCGAGCAAACTGCAGCCATCTGATGCACTGTGGCGTCGAAAAGGAATATTCTGTGTGACCATGATGGGTGGAGACTGGCGAGCATGAGGCACATAGAGGCGAAGCCATCTGGGGCTCAGAAGGAGCCAACGCGCATCAGAAACGCAGGGGCATGGCGGCAATTGAGGAGACAGCGCCACATTGTGGATAGCGCTAAGCGGGTTGCTATTGTTGAGGACGGCCCGCCAGGTGGCGAACCGCCCCTCTCTTGCTTAAACCGTTTCGTTCACCGCTGCCGTCAGCTCCATGATGGCTTTCTTGCCATCGCCAAACAGCATCAGGCAGTTATCCCTGGCAAACAGCGGGTTAGGCAGGCCTGCAAAGCCCGGACTCAGGCTGCGCTTGACCACCACCACGGTGCGCGCCTTGTCGACGTTCAGGATCGGCATGCCGTAGATTGGGCTACCCTTGTCCTCCCGTGCCATGGGATTGGTAACGTCATTGGCACCGATCACTATGGCCACATCCGTCTGTTCGAACAGCGCATTAACCTCCTCCATTGGCTGCATCTTGTCGTAGGGCACCTCGGCTTCGGCCAGCAGTACATTCATGTGACCGGGCATGCGCCCCGCCACCGGATGCAAACCGTAGATCACCTCGACGCCACGACGCTCAAGCGAGTCGGCAAGGTCGCGCACCGCGTGCTGCGCCTGGGCCATGGCCAGGCCAAAGCCCGGCACTATGACCACCCGGCGGGCGCTCTCTAACAGCATGCTCACTTCCTCCGGCGAAGACGACTTAACCTTGCCGGCATAGACTTCATCGGCATCCATCACAGGTCCGCCGGCCTCCCCCATGGAGCCAAACAGCACACCACTGAGCGAACGGTTCATGGCCACGCACATGATGCGGGTCAGGATGATACCTGAAGCCCCCACCAGAGCACCGGACACCACCAGCACGCTGTTGCCCATAATGAAACCGGCTGCCGCCGCCGCCAGCCCCGAATAAGAGTTCAGCAACGCAATAACGACCGGCATATCGGCACCGCCAATGGGTATCACCAGGGTCACCCCCAGCACCAGCGCCAGTATCGTCAACAGGATCAGCGTGTTGCTGTCACCGCTGCCGCTGACCAGTGAGCCCGCCAGCGCCAGTACGGCGGCAAAAAGCGCCAGATTAAAGCCACGGATGCCCCGGAATCCCAGTGGCCGGCCCGGCAGCAGTTCCTGCAACTTGGCAAAGGCCACTGCACTGCCGGTCAGGGTCACGGCACCGATAAGCAGCGTTACGCAGATGGCCACCAGCGTTACCAGCCCCTGGGGGCTATCGGCTCCCGTCAGGCCCAGAAAACTCGCCGCCGCCACGCAGAGGGAGGCACCGCCGCCAAAGCCATTGAGCAGCGCCACCATCTGCGGCATCGCCGTCATCTGGATACGGGTCGCCAACACTGTGCCGATAAGCGAGCCCAGTACCACGCCGCCCAGTATCCACTCATAGGACAGGATCGACTTGTCCAGCAGGGTGACGACCACCGCCACCAGCATGCCGATGGCGGCCATCTGGTTGCCGCGCACGGCGGTACGCGGCCGGGTCAGCCCCTTGATGCCGCCGACGAACAGCATGGCCGCCAGTAGATAGAAACCATCAACCAGGAACAGATTCATGACTCACACCTCCCTTGGCTGCGGTGAGAGTGGCGGCTTTGCGCGGCTGGAACATGCGCAGCATACGGTTAGTCACAAGGAACCCGCCCACGACGTTAATCGTCGCCAGGGTCACGGCGATAACCCCAAGCACAGGGACCCAAAGACCGTTGCCATCGCCTGAGCCCGCTGCCAGCAGCGCACCCACCAGGGTGATACCGGAAATGGCATTGCTGCCGGACATCAAGGGCGTGTGCAAGGTCGCCGGCACTTTGGTGATGAGCTCGACGCCCAGAAACACCGCCAGCACGAAGAGTGAAATTTGCAGTATCAGGATTTCCATCAGGCCACCTCCTCCAGCACCCGTACACTCAGGCCCAGGCGCTCACGAATGCGCCCGGCACAGATCTCGCCCCGGTGAGTCACCAGGGTGTCGGCAACGATTTCATCGTCAAAATCCAGCTGCAGGCGCGCATCCTTGTCCAGCAGGTGCAGCAACAAATTTTCGATATTGCGGCCGTGCATCTGGCTGGCATGCATGGGCACGCTGGCCGCCAGGTTCAGCGGTCCCATCAGGGTGACACCATGCACTTGCTGTGTTTCACCGGCCCGGGTCAGCTCGCAATTGCCACCGCGCTCCGCCGCCAGATCCACGATCACGGCGCCTGGTTTCATGGCCGCCACCATTTCTGCACTGATCAGCACAGGTGCACGGCTGCCAGGAATTGCGGCCGTGGTAATGACGATGTCCTGCTGTGCCAGTACGGCGGTCATCTGCTCGCGCTGGCGCGCCAGGAAGTCTGCCCCCTGTTCGGCGGCATAACCGCCCTGGCCTTCGGCCGCCTCGGTGGGCAGATCCAGCTCTATGGGCCGCGCACCGACGGAAATAATCTGCTCCCGTGCCGCCGGGCGTACATCATAGGCTTCCACCACGGCGCCCAGGCGCTTGGCGGTGGCGGCGGCCTGCAGGCCGGCAACACCGGCGCCCATAATAAAGACGCGGGCCGGATTCAGGGTGCCGGCAGCGGTCATCATCATCGGGAAGATGCGCGGGGCCGCTCCGGCTGCCATCAATACGGCCTTGTAGCCCGCGATGGTGGCGATGGACGACAGTACATCCATGCTCTGGGCGCGACTAATGCGCGGCACCAGCTCCAGCGCCAGCAACGACAGTCCGCGCTCGGCCAGGGCTTCGAAACGCGCCGTATCGCTCAGCGGATCCATCAGCGCAATACACAGCTGATCGGCACTGAGGCCATCGAGATCCTCGTTGCGACTGGCATTCACGCACAGCAGTACTTCACTGCCGGCGATCGCCTCGCCCCGTGACGCCACTATAACCGCACCTGCATCCTCATAAAGGACATCGGCAAAGCCGGCCAATATGCCAGCGCCAGACTCAACCCTAAGCTCACAGCCGCGGACACAGAGCGCCGCAACATTGGCCGGCGTCAGCGCAACGCGCCGCTCACCGGGGTACAGATCCTTGAGTACAGATAATTTCATTATTTTTTTCTCCTGTACGATGTAATAAATAAACAATCAAACAGCGAACGCCATTTAATTTATTTACAGAGTTCTAAATTAGTTAATAATTAGACTATAGATTGAGTAAAATCGCGCAGCCATATATCCAACACTTATTATTATGGGCGCGCTGCGAGTTACCCACCCTACATTTACGACTATTTAATTTACATCTAACAGCATTAACTCAGCGAAACCTACCAGGCTCCCAATACAATCAGAATATTGCTGAAACTTTTTATTATAAAATCAAACCGAGATCTTATTTTGAGAAGGAACTTTTCCGTTTTTCTCTTCTAACTTCTAGCTTTCACCTCGCACCTCGCACCTCGCACCTCGCACCTCGCACCTCGCACCTTTAACCTCGCACCTTTAACCTAGCCCCTTTCACCTCGCCCCTCGTTCCTCGTCCCTTTAACCTGTATTCAAAATAGAAAACCCGACACCTTCATGCCGGGTTATGACAGGAAAGGAATCAGTCGTTGGCGCGCTCCAGTACCGCCTGCAGCAGTACGTTGCAGCCGGCGGCCAGATCTTCCGCCTTGGCATTTTCCGCCTCGTTATGGCTGATACCGTTTTCGCAGGGCACGAAAACCATCGAGGTCGGCGCCACACGGGAGATATAGCAGGCATCGTGGCCGGCACCGCTGACGATATCGCGGTGGCTGTAGCCGAACTCTTCGGCGGCCTGACGCACAGAGTTTACACAGGCGGTATCGAAGGGCACCGGCGGCGAGTACCAGATCTGCTCAAACTTCATTTCAAGTCCCAGCTCGCCGGACACCCGATCCGCGATTTCGCGCAGCTCCTGATCCATCTTGGCCAGTACCTTGGCATCCGGGTGACGGAAGTCCACGGTAAAAAATACCTGGCCCGGAATCACGTTGCGCGAGTTCGGGAACACCTGCACCAGGCCGACGGTGGCGCAGGCATTGGGCTGGTGATCCATACCGATGCGGTTCACCGTATCGATCAGGCGTGCAGCCCCCACCAGGGCGTCACGGCGCCTTGTCATTGGGGTGGGACCAGCGTGGGATTCCTGCCCGGTAAGGGTGATTTCATACCAGCGCTGCCCCTGGGCATCGGTCACTACGCCGATCTGTTTGTCTTCATCCTCCAGAATCGGACCCTGTTCAATATGGGCCTCGAAGAAGGCCTTGAAAGGACGACCACCCACTTCATCGGGGCCAGAATAACCAATGCGCTCCAGTTCCTCACCCATGGTCTTGCCATCCAGATCCGCCCGGCTAAGGCCATACTCCAGATCGAAGACACCGGCGAAAACGCCCGATGCCACCATGGCCGGCGGGAAGCGCGAACCTTCCTCGTTGGTCCAGACAGAGGCCTCGATGGGCGCGCGGGTTTCGATACCCTGATCATTCAGGCTGCGGATCACTTCCAACCCCGACAGTACACCGTAGATACCATCGAACTTGCCGCCCGTGGGCTGGGTATCCAGGTGGCTGCCCATAACTACCGGCGGCAGGGAGTCGTCCTGGCCTGGCCTGCGGGCGAAGATATTGCCCATTTTGTCGATACGGATACTGCAGCCGGCGTCCTTGCACCAGCTGACAAAAAGGTCTCGCCCCTGCTTGTCCAGATCCGTCAGCGCCAGACGGCAGACGCCGCCTTTTTCGGTGCCGCCGATCTCGCCCATCTGCATCAGGCTGTCCCAGAGGCGCTGCTGATTAACGGTAATCTTCTGCATGATTAGACTCTCTCACTCAGCTCTGTCAATTCCGAACGTTCCACACCCGCAAGGCTCAGCGAATGCAGCGAAAATGGGGACAGCGTACTGCCCCTTTAGCGATATAAAAGATCGTGTTTGTTACAAACCAAACGATTTATTAACAAGGATTTTCTGCGACCTTTTATCAGCCAGTTTTAACCCTTGAAATGCGGGATAATATGTTCGCCGTACTGGGCAATAATATTTTCCTCGTCTCCATTGTCCAGGTAGATATTGAACTGAGTCGTACCGGCTTCCTTCAAATGGTTTAGCTTGGCGATATGCTGCTCGGCCTCACCCAGCACGCAGAAACTTTCAACGATTTCCGGCGTGATGAAATCCAGGTATGGGTTATCACTCTGGCCATGCTTGGAGTAGTCGTAGCCTTTGCGTTTCTCGATATAGTCGGTCAGGCTCTTGGGCACCAGGCCACTGTCGGTACCGTACTTCTCAACGATATCGGCCACATGGTTACCCACCATGGCCGGGAACCACTTGGTGGACTCAACACAGCTGGCCCTGTCGCCAAAATAAGCCGGCGCTGCAGCTATAACCTTGAAGTTCGACATATCACGCCCTGCCTCGACACCGGCGGCGATGGCCTGATCCGCCAGCCACTTGATCAGCGCGGGTTCGCCGATCTGCAGAATCACGCCATCACCCACCTCCCCTGCGGTTTTCAGCGCCATGGGGCCGTAGGCACCTATATAGACCGGCAGCTCGTAGCCTTCAGCCCAGGGAAACTGCACCGGCTCCGGGCATTCGCCGTACATCACTTCCTCACCACGTACCATGGCTTTCACCTTGGTGGTGAACTCGGCCACGCGGGCCAGAGTCGCGGGCTTCTTGCCCATCACGCGCACCGAGCTATCGCCGCGCCCCAGGCCTACTTCAAAGCGGCCACCGCTCTGCTTGGCCAGGCTGCCGAACAGGCTGGCCGCCAGCGACCAGTCACGGGCATTGGGATTGGTTACGCAGGGGGCGAACTTGATGCGCGAGGTATGCTCCATGCACATGGCGATAGCCGGGTAGCATTCACGCCACAGGATATGGGAGTCGTAGAACCAGCAGTAGTCAAAGCCGGCGTCCTCGGCCTGTTTCACCAGTGTGCGGGCACGGTCGTGGCTGACAAAACCTTTAAAGCAGATACCAAATTCCATAGTCACTCTCCTGAGTCTTTGTTTTTATCGAGGATGAAAATTAATGCGCATCCGGGGGGCAGATGCGAATACCGGCGTGGGTAAAAGGCACTTTCTTGGAGATATTCAAACGGATAAGAATGGGTGTGATGGCCTCGATGCAACGGGCACTCTCGGCCGGGCCGCAGTTGTAGGCGGCCACATCCAGCTTGCGAATCAGCTCGATCACCTTTTCCTTGGCCGCCAGATCATTACCGCACACCAGCACATCGCAATTGATGCTGTGGTCCAGATCGTTCAGTACCGTGGCCGATACGTTATGCAGCGCGCCCACCACCGGGATGCTCTCGCCCAGCAGCGCCTGGGCCGCTTCAGTGGCGGAACCCGCCGCCGGCATGGCCACGCGCTTGGGATCGCCCTGGGCCAGAGGCACGGCGATATCGATCAGTACCTTGCCCACCAGCAGATCCTTGATGGACTCAAGCGTGGCATCATGGGCGCTGTAAGGCACCGCCAGAATCACCAGTTCATCGGCCTGCGCCACCGCTGCGCGAATATCATGACCGCTGATCGCAGCTGCCGCAGGGTTCAGCAGAGCGCCAAGCTCCGTGGCCGCATCTGCCGCACGGGCCGCCTCACGCGAGCCAATTGCGACCTCTATACCCGCACGGGCAAAGCGCAGTGCCAGACCCCGGCCCTGAGGACCCGTACCACCCAGAATTGAGATTTTCATCGATACCCTTCCTCTTGTTCTTTTTGTTCACATTGATGTCGGTTGAGTTTTTTCGTTTCAAACTGCAATCATTGCGACCCCGTGGGGTTTAGCGAAACAGGTCTTCCTGCTGCGGGCGCACCAGGTCACGCGCCGAGCTGTTGTCCGGTGTCCAGTCTATGCCGCGGAACAGAATCGCCGGGGTCTTGCCATCCTTGCTCATCAAGAGACCCGAGGCCGCCGCGAGCTCATCGGCAAGCGCCGGTACCGTGACCGAAAGCTCGCGCCCGAAGGCATCACGCTCACCCACCAGATCGATCTGGCTCGGCACCTTGGCAAGGCCCACCGCCACATTCACCAGCCCCATGCGCCAGGGCCGGCCGAAGGTATCGGTAATCACCACGCCCAGACGCACACCACTGGCACGTTCCAGCAGCGCGCAGATTTCCCGGGCGCTGCGATCCGGATCTTCCGGCAGCAGGATGACGGTTTCCTCGGCGCCGACATTGGATTCATCCACCGCGGCATTGGCGCAGATAAAGCCCAGCCGGTGCTCGGCGATCAGGGTGCCTTCGAGCTGGCCGGGGCGCTTGATGGCCCGCACCACACGGCTGGATTCCCCCAGAATTACTTCGACCTTGCGCGGATCCTTGTTCAGCTCCAGGCCAAGCTGACGTGCCTTCTCCCCCGGTACCACATCGGCCAGGCGCGTGATCCGGCCTTCGGCCTTGGAGACCACCTTGTGGGCGATCACCAGGATGTCGCCGTCCTGCAGACTGAGCGCCGCCCGTTCGATGGATTCGAGCAGCAGCGCGGCCAGATCATCCCCCGGCGCTATGTCCGGAATACCCGGCAGCACCTGCATGGCAATGCTCGTACTGGCCGCAGGGCGGACCGCTCTGGCGGCACGGTGCACCACAGCGGGATCAGTCGGGGCGCTGCTGAATGCCATGCCTTGTGCTGCGTTGTTCTGTATTAAAGATTCCATAGGGTCACCAGTTCCCGCGGCAGATCGCCGCTGTGTTGATGCATCAGGCTGTGAAGGTCATCCGGGGTATCAAGATCGAAGCGCATATGATCAAAGTGCAGCAGCTCACAGGGCACCGAACGTTTGAGCGCGGCCCTCTGGTGCGCGTCGCTGGAATTCGGGCCAAAGCAAAAGGGCACCACATCCGGCGGTGTGGTCAGCAGCGCATTAGTGCCGGCGTCGCTGGCCGGGCAGATCAGCACCGAGGGTGCAGGTCTTGGCTGGCACAGCAGAGTGCGAAACTCGTCGGCATCGAGGCGTGCTATATCCGCCGGTACCAGCAGCTGAGAATCAAAGCCATGTTTTTTACTCCAGTGCGCCGCCAGTGCCGCCGCCCCCGACAGTCCCGCCGGGCGCAGCTCGCGCAGCACAGCAGCACCATAGCCGCGGGCCAGGTCGCCGATGGCGGCAGAAGCCGTGACCACCAGCAGTGGATAATCCGGAAAATGCGTGCAAAAAAAGCTCAGGGTGCGTTCGCACAGGCGCCGGGCCAACTGGCTGCGGTCTGTATCGCCGAGCACCGGACGCAGGCGCGACTTGGCACTGGCGAAATCCTTCACCGGGATCACGATCAGGGTTTTCAGACTCATGCCGACACCCGCTCAGACTGATCCGGTTGCGACGCCAGCCCAGCTCCAGCCAATCCAGCCACGGCCAGCACTTCACGGGCCAGGCATGCCTTGTCGGCATCGCTGCTCATCAATGTCTGGGTCACCAGCGTCTTGAGCCCGCGCGCCTGCAGGGCCGCCACATCAGCGCTGTCACTGACATCAATGACCAGGCTATCGATCAGCCCCCGGTAACAGTCGGCCACGCCCAGGTTGCTGCAGCTGTAACCCGCCGCCTTGAGCATGCGGTTCGCAGGCCCCTTCACCGTCTGGCCGCCGATCAGTGGCGATACCGCGATCTTGGGGCACCTGGCCGCTTCAAAGGCACTGCGGATACCCGGCAGCGCCAGAATCGGGCCTATGCTCACCAGCGGATTGCTGGGCGCAAGAATTAGCAGGTCGGCATCACGGATGGCCGCCAGCGCCTCTTCAGTCGGGCGCGCCTCCTCCAGCCCCTGAATTCGCAGCTCCAGTACCTCGGGGCGGCACTGTTCACGCACAAAGTATTCCTGGAACGACAGCCAGCCACGGGCGGTTTTGACCTCGGTCTGCATGCGGTCGTCACTGGGCAGCAGTATATTGGCCGTTACCCCCAGCGCCCGGGCGATGGTCTGGGCGATGGCGCTCGGACGCACACCCTGGCGGCGCAGTTCGGTGCGATAGATATGGGTGGCGAAATCCTGGTCCCCCAGGTACATCCAGTCATCGGACCCCAGGCGTGCCAGGCCTTCCAGGGTACGGCTGGTTTCATTCGCCAGTCCCCAGCCCTTGTTGCGATCGATCAGCCCGGCCAGGCTGTAGGTGATGGTATCTATATCCGGCGAGACCCAGAGGCCATGGAATTCCTGATCATCCGCCACGTTGCCGATGATCGAGAGCTGGCCGGGCTGCAGTATCGCGGCAAGCCCCATGGCCAGTTTGGCACCACCGCCACCGCCGGCCAGCAGGGTGATTTTCGGCGCCTGGGCACTCATGCCATGCCTCCGGCCAGCAGCGACTGGGGCAGTGCTTCGAACGCAGCATCAGATGCAGCTGCACGGTCGAAAACTTGCAGCGGGCGATAGAGAGTATTGCGGCGCACCGGTTCACGTCCCATGGCACGCATCATGCCGATCAGCTCTTCTGGCTGCATTTCCTGGCCATGCTCGCCACCGGCGGCACGGGAGATGCTTTCGTTCATCAGGGTGCCACCCAGGTCATTGACTCCTGCGGCCAGCATCTGCTGCGCAAGGTCGGTGCCGAGCTTGACCCAGGAGGCCTGGATATTATCGATCCAGCCATTAAGCATCAGTCGTGCCACGGCGTGCATGCGGATATGCTCGTGTCGCGTAGGGCCGGGGCGCACGCCCGCCACTTCCAGATAGAGCGGCGTCTTGTAGTGGATAAAGCCCAGTGGCACGAACTCGGTAAAACCGCCGGTCTTCTGCTGGATGGTACGCAACAGCGCCAGATGTGCCGCCCAGTGCTCGGGGCCGTCTATATGGCCGTACATGATGGTGGCGGTGGTCGGCAGACCCAGGCGATGGGCGGTCTGGATAATCTCGACCCACTGTTCGGTGGTGAGTTTGTCCTTCGTCAGCCGCTTACGGATATCCGTATCCAGGATCTCGGCGGCGGTACCCGGCATCGAGCCCAAACCGTGATCCATCAGATCCTGAATAAAATCGGCGTAGGACATCTTGCTCTTGCGGGCACCAAACCAGATTTCAAACGGCGAGAACGCATGAATATGCATGCCCGGCAGCACACTCTTGATGGCCTTGAGCATGTCGCGGTAGAAATGCACCGGCAGATCCGGGTGCAACCCGCCCTGGATACACACCTCGGTGGCGCCCCTGTCCCAGGCTTCCTGCGCGCGGCGAACGATTTCATCCAGATCGAAGAACTCGGCCTCGGGGTCATCCTTGCGCTTGGCAAAGTTGCAGAACTTGCAGCCCATGTAGCAAACATTGGTGTAATTGATATTGCGGGTGACCACGAAGGTGGCGCGATCGCCAACACGCTGCTGCCGCACGGCATCGGCGGTGGCGGTGAGCGCATCCAGCTCGGCGCCTTCGGTGCCAAAGAGCACCACGCCTTGCGCTTCGCTCAACTCCTCACCGTCCAGGGCCCGCTGCAAAATGGCACGAACTTCTGTGCTCACAGCCGGGTTGAAAAGCTCCTGCGGCACCCTCGGTGCCAGCGCGATCTTGTGGGGGACAGCGGCATTCATGGCTTTTCTCCTGTTCAATGACATTGCGCCAGCGCCAGACCATCGCCACGGGCGATGCCAGCCAGGCGGGCGGCGATGGGGCCGGCGAAAAAGCGATCCGGGTATTGCTGATAGTGCGGGTACACCGCCAGACGCTCCTGCAGGCCGTAACCGCAGTCAGCGGTCGAGCTGCGCAGGGATTCAATCTGCGGCCAGGCACGTTCCGGGTTGATGTGATCAAGCGTGAGCGGTGAAATGCCGCCCCAGTCATTGATGCCCGCGGCTATATAGGCGCCAAAGCGCTGCTGCAGATTAGGCGGCGCCTGTATGCTGATGCTCGGATCCAGCAGCAGACGGGCCAGCACCAGGGTGCGCACCATATCGTTCAGATCCGGTTCCGGGTGATTCGCCATGGCGGTACCGGGCTTGGCACGGAAGTTCTGTACTATAACTTCCTGAATATGGCCGTAGCGGCGGTGCAGATTATTGATGGTGATAAGGCTGTCGACCCGCTCGGACCAGGTCTCGCCTATACCGATCAGAATGCCGGTGGTGAAAGGCACACCCTGCTCGCCGGCCCTCTCCAAAGTACGGATACGCTGTACCGGCACCTTGTCGGGACAGGCATAGTGGGCCTCGCCACGCTGAATCAGCCGGCGGCTGACGTTCTCGAGCATCATGCCCATGCTGGCGCTGACGGGCTTGAGCTTGTGGATATCCTCATCCGACAGGGTGCCGGCATTCACATGGGGCAGCAGGCTGGATTCTGCCAGCACGCGTTCACACATCTGCGCCAGGTAATCCACCATGCTGCTGTGTCCCAGCTGCGCCAGCGCTTCCCGGGCCTGTGGATAACGCAACTCGGGCTTCTCGCCGAGGCTAAAGAGCACTTCCTTGCAGCCCAGACGCTCACCTTCATGCACCACGGCCATGACTTCATCGGGCGTCATTACACGGGCATTGGGGGAACCGGGTTTCTGCACAAAGGTGCAGTAGCCGCAGTCGTCGCGGCACATATTGGTCAGCGGTACGAAGACCTTGCGTGAATAAGTCAGAGTGCGGCCCCAGTGCATATCACGCACGGCGGCGGCCTGCAGACCTAGTGTCTTGAATTCTGCGCCGCTCGCCTGTTCCAGCGCCAGCGCCTGTGTGCGGGTCAGCATCATGATCACAGCCTCCGTTATTGTTTTTGGTGGGGCCTGGAGCCTGTCGGACTTAGCACTGGTCTACTGCGGAAAAGTCGATTTTGGTCATTTTTCGCACTCTTTCTTGTTAAATAGCCCCGCTATTCGCCTCAAAAGAGTTCAAAAACTGCCTCAAAACGGCCTTTCCCTCGCTACAACCGGCTAAGCCCGAAAGGCTCCTAACATTGTTCTGGTGAAAGGTCGCCGTGCCTGCACAACAACTTTTTACCAAACGGTAAATTTAACTTACATCAAATTTTGCCAACTGGTCAAATATTTTTTTACAGGTGGCGCAAATGCGAGGTGCGAGGTGCGAGGTGCGAGGTGCGAGGTGCGAGGTGCGAGGTGCGAGGTGCGAGACAGAGTGTGGCGCTCGCAGGCCAGCGCGGTGCTATTTTTTCTGATGACCGACATGCCTTGTGACCCAACAAGCACTGTCTGCAAGAGAAAACGCAAAGGATGTGCGGCCAAGAAGCCCTGCGCCAGCTTATAAAGGGCTTGGAAAGGCAACTGAAACCCGCGGCAGTAATCAGAAATTTAATTATTTGCTCTACGCCTGTAACCCCGATAGCACTCTACAGCCACGCAACTAATTACAGGCATACACTGATAATATCGGGAGGTATATGGGCGACTCCCTAAAATTAGTTAATCAATTTTCAGTGGCGAACAGTGAAAAAGTTACCTAATATCAAAAAACAAAGGTGTCCCCGCTATTGGACACTGTGTAGAACTCTTAACCTAAACCTCCATGAAACTTTCAAAAGGGGTTAAATGTTAATCATCTGTTTTATTAACAGAAGCACAATGCTGTTAGTATCCGTGCAAGCTCAGACATAGTCGGGCTACCCTACAAATAAACCCTTTTTTCCGGCGTTAACGGTATCGCATATGAGAATCGTAAATTGGAATTGTAACGACGTATTGAGAAAAAAGCTGGACGAAGTCAACAGTTTTGACGCCGACGTACTAGTTATCCAAGAGTGTGAGAACCCAGAAAAGTCCAACCCTGAGTATAGAAACTGGGCTGGTGAATACCTTTGGATAGGAGAATCTAAAAATAGAGGAATTGGTGTATTTCCCAAAAAAGGTAACACGATTAAACGCCTCAATTGGCAAGGGGATTTTAAGCTCACTGAGTTAGAAAGCAGCAGCGCGGCACTTCAATGGAGCACAGATGAATTAAAACTATTCTTACCATTTACGATCAACGATCATCTTACAGTTTTGGCAGTCTGGACAAAAGGTAGTAATGAACAAGCTTTCGGATATATGGGACAGTTCTGGAAATACTTGCAGATCCATCGAAAAGAATTATCAGGAATGAGAACAATAATTATTGGTGACTTCAATAGCAATGTTATATGGGATAAACCTGACAGGTGGTGGAACCATTCTGATGTCTTATCGGAGCTTGATGCAATAGGTGTTCGAAGCCTTTACCACAAACAGTTTAATGAGGCACAGGGAAAGGAAAGCAGGCCAACGTTTTTTCTCCACCGAAATACTGAAAAGGCTTATCACATAGATTATGTTTTCACGTCAGAAGACACTTCCGGAATCAGCAACCTTGAGATAGGTAACCACAATGACTGGATAAAGGTTAGTGATCACGTGCCTTTGGTTTTGAATATAAGTAGTTCATCCGCTAGCTAAGGAAATTATCGGCATTGAATTTCATAATCTATAACTGCTGGCGGAAAAGGTGAAGTTGGCAGCCGCCCCCTTATGAAGCCGGCGAGCACTGAGGTCAGGCGGCGAATTGGCCCTAAGGGGCGCAACAGGGACTATTGCGCCTCCGATGAGGTACATGGATGAACCGACTCTTCACCTTGAGGGCAGGTCGCCCGCACTATTACGTCAGAGCGCTGCGAAAAGGCTTCATCGGAGGCGCATTCTTCAAGGTAAAAAGCCTTGGTTACTTTATTTGCGCGTGCAAAGAAAGTAACGCGCCAGCAAGGCGCAACACAAACCATCAAACTGCTCCGATATCCCAGCCTGCACAGGCTCCAACACAATCACCTTAATCTCATTCAACCATCTAAACCATCTAAACCAGATCAAATTAGCAGCGAGCGCCACACGATGCAATTCACAGGCTCATTAGCACCCGACAAAAGCCGCTGATTCCGTACCAGGGCATAACATAGGACGCATTCTTTAAGATAACCCAGGTTACTTCCCTTGCGCATGCAAATAAAGTAGTCCGCCAGAGATTAAATAAAACAGCTTACTCGCCTTCAAACGCCTTAATAAACGCCCTGATACGCGCCGCATTCACACCCCTGTCACCGCGCCCTATGCGCGACACACTGCGAATATCAACACGGCTGGCGCTGTCTACGGGAGTCACCACAACAACGACATCATCCATAAAACCATATACAGATGTTCTGGCGGTCGCTTCAAGGCGCATTTCACTCGGGTCTTGTGCAACAATCTCCCAACCCATCGCCTTGGCGACACGCAATGCCTCAGCAAAGGCTTCGGATGCAGGCTTGCTGGACTGAATTGGCGCAATATCAGGATAGGCCTTTCTCTGCTCTGCCGCGATCTCAGGACCACCGTAGACTAAGGAGTTTCTGGCGCCTGCCCGGCTATCATCCAGCACCCTAAACACCGGTGGATGACTTGTATCAGTCGTAATATCGTGGATGGGC
Source organism: Marinobacterium profundum (assembly GCF_001528745.1). Lineage (GTDB taxonomy): Bacteria > Pseudomonadota > Gammaproteobacteria > Pseudomonadales > Balneatricaceae > Marinobacterium_A > Marinobacterium_A profundum. The sequence goes on from NZ_BCNS01000085.1 coordinate 28,250, forward strand.
GGAAACTGTTTCGCTGGCTGAATAGATCCGTAAATCATAGGAGCCAGTAAACCGACCCCGATCAGGCTTGCGGCAGCAGCCTTGACGGCACCTGCACTATTACGCGTTACAAGTTGATAGACTAATCCGAGCGCGCCCAGGCTGATCACACCGTAGCCAACAGGGTTCAGATAGGTGCGGATAAGACCAAAGCCAACGATAGGCTCCCATAAGCCAAAACGAGCACCAAACATTGTCAGCACGACCCCTAGAAGGGCGAAAATAGCGATAAACAGCAAGACAGACCCAAAACGAGATGAGCTATTAACCATTATTTACTTTCCAGTTTAATTAGGAATATTTTAACAAAACAAGTGATACGCCGATCACCTAAAATCAGACAATAGATTCAGGATTCAGGATTCAGTGGCATCACCTTTGAAGTTATTTTTATTTTAGAGCGGATATGACATCGATACATGCAAGTTTACCCGCTGAAATACCCGACCGTCTCTCAGCTTCAGCGCATCAAGATTTCAACCCTATTCCCTTCAATATAATATGGGTCAAAAAATCCCCCGCCCGCGTAAAATCATCCGCCTCCAGACTCTCTTTGCCCAGCGACAACTCAATCTGCGCCGAAAAATCCGCATAGGTCTGGGTGGATGCCCAGATGGTAAAAAACAGATGTTCAGGCTCGATGGGATCAACAATCCCATCGGCAATCCAGCCCCGTACCAGCGCAAGATCTGCTTCGAGCTGGGGCAACAGCCGCTCACGCAGATACTCCTTCAGATGCGGCGCGCCATTGATGATCTCGTTGGCAAACACCTTGGAGCCGTTAGGATGGGTGCGGGAGATTTCGAACTTGCCCCTAATATAGTTTTCCAGCATGGCGGCGGGGTCTTCACCGGCCTGCGCCAGCAGCGTCATTTTCTCGAGCCACATGTCGAGAATCGTCTTCAGTACCTGATGGTAGAGAATTTCCTTGGATGAAAAATAATAAAGCATGTTCTGCTTTGACATGCCGGCCCGCTCGGCGATGGCTTCAACCGAAGCGCCGTTATAGCCAAACTGTGCAAACACGTCTTCCGCCGCCACCAGTATGCGGGTTTCATGGCCCTCCCTGATGCGCGAGCGCCGCTTGGGTTTAATTTCTTCGACCACTGAGGTGCTGTTCCCTGTCATTCACTCTGTTCCACTGCTGTTACTCAAAAGACTGGGGGAATTTTACCACATGGTCCAGGCAGGCGCTGAAGCGCCTGCGCCACTAACGCAGCAGCGCTCCCAGGCTGCCCTGGGGGAGCTGCTCCACGGGCAGGGTCCGCAGGCGTTTAAGCAACATCTGCCGTGCCTGCATATCGCCCTTCATCGACAGAGTGGCGGCCAGGTGCAGATACCTATCCACCATGCGCAGGCGCTCATCGCGCCTTGTTTCGGTATCACGACCGGACTCCAGAAACAGCTGGGCGAGATTGAGCAGCGCCGCCGCATTGGCGGGGTCGTATTCGATGGCCATGCCGAAGTAGCGCAGTGCCTGGGGAACCTTGCCGACGCGGTAATGCTTCACGCCCAGACGGTTGACCTTCAGACTCATGGCCGGATCGCGCTTCCCGGTATCTGGCGGCACCAGCGCCAACATTGGCGTTTCGGGCTCCAGCAGCGGCACCTTGTCGGCACTCACCCGCAGCTGTTCGCGCTTGAGATCCAGCGGTGCTTCGAGCGTCCGGTTAACCATCTCGGCTTCGCGCTCCATGCGTTCGGCTTCGGCGGCCTCCCCCAGGTCCTCGAACAACTGGCGGCGCAGCAATGCCACCTGGATTTTGCAACGACTGTCCCGTGGAAACTGGAACAGCGCCTGATTGAGAGACTGGTCAAAGGCATCTCGCAGCTGTCCCGCCTGGCGCGCATCGGCATCAGCCAGCGCAAGGCGCTGAATATTGGCCAGTTTCAGAAAAGGCTCGGGGGAACGGAAGACACTGTGGCGCCCCAGCACAATGGACTTGCGATAGGCTGTCTCGGCGCTGTCCAGATTGCGGGTCTGGGTCGAGACCCGACCCAGCTCCATCTGCCGCGGAATACCCATCGGGCTGCGCGTGGTGGCATCCACCAGTGCCTCACGGGCGGCGGGCAGCTCACCCAGACGCTCATGTACGATGGCCAGCAGATCATAGGCGCCGATCAGCAACGGATAATGCTCGATCAAACCCTCCAGTACGCCCACCGCATCACGCAATTGACCCAGTCCCGCCAGGGCTTCGGCCAGGTGCAACCCGGCTTCCTTGTCCTGACTCTGCCAGTAGCGGGCCTCAGACAGCACCCGTGCTTCCTGAAACCGGCGCGCCTGGATCAGCAACTTGCCCTTAACCTGCTGCACAAAATCAAACAGCGGATCATGCTTAGGTACCCGCTCATCACAGGCCTCTATGGCGCGGGGCAAATCTCCCATTTCCAGCGCCATATCCACCGGACGCAGTACCGCCTTGCGACACACCAGGCTATCTAGGCGCAGTTTGAGTTCGTCAATACTGAAGGGCTTGGTGAGCAGAACATCGGGACGGCTGTCGATAGCATGCAGCACCATCTCCTGGCTGGCGTCGCTGGTCATGAAAACCCAGCCTGCGCTTGGTTTCATATAGCCACGGTAGCGGGCCTCTTCCAGAATCTGGATACCGGAAACCGCATCGCTGCCGTTGTGACCGAGCAGAATCAGATCGAAGCCGCCCTCGGAGATCAGGCTGAACACACGGTCATTAATGCTCACCGCCTGAATATTGTGCACACCCAGGCGACGCAGCATATGGAAGATCGCCGAGCGGACATTGCCGCTGCTATCAATCAGCAACACCCGCTTGTCTGAATAGTCGACCTTCCTGTTCGTCACCGAGGGCGGATTCCTTAATACTGCCGTTGCAATAGCCGAGTATAAGAGGCCGGCGTGAATCAAGAAAGGCGTACTGCGACCCGAAACACAAATAGGTCGCCATATTGGCTTATACCTATAGCTAGCAGCCAGCGGCGCAACGATTCGCTACACTCAGGTACTTAACTCAGGCATTGAGCCTCGCACTACAGAGCCAGACCACGCCCAAAGCACCATAGCCGCACCCATAAAAATGATAACGACAAGAGTACGCCTGCATGACCACCGCATTCATCTCCCACGCTGACTGCAGCCTGCATAATATGGGGCCGGAGCATCCCGAAAGCCCGCTGCGCCTGCTGGCCATCCGCAAGGTGCTCGAACGCACCGGTCTGATGCAGGATCTGGCAGAATACAGCGCCATCCCGGCCAGTACCTTGCAGATAGAGCAGGCTCATAGCCGCCAGCACCGCACCGGGCTTGAACGGCAGCAGCCCGAAGAAGGCATTTTCCATGCCGATGACGATACCGCGCTCTGCCCCGATACCCTGAATGCGGCCACTCTGGCCGCGGGCGCCAGCATCCAGGCCACCGATTTGGTACTCAGCGGCGCCAGCCAGAACGCCTTTTGCTCCATACGCCCACCCGGACACCACGCCGAACAGAACCTCGCCATGGGATTCTGCTTCTACAACAACGTGGCCATAGGTGCCCTGCATGCGCTGCAGCAGCCCTCGGTACAGCGGGTCGCCATCGTCGACTTCGACGTGCACCACGGCAACGGCACTGTGGATATCTTCAAGGACAGGCCCGAAGTGCTGGTGTGCTCGACCTTCCAGCACCCCTATTATCCCGAGCGCTACCAGGATATTCAGCGCGACAATATTCTCAACTGCCCACTGCCGGCCTACAGCAAACCGGCGCTGTTTCGCCATGCGCTGGAAGACCGCTGGCTACCTGCACTGCAGACCCACAAACCCGATATCATCTTTATCTCCGCAGGCTTTGATGCTCACGCGGAAGACCCCATGGCGGACCTGGAACTGACCGAAGAGGATTACCGCTGGGCCACCGAACTGCTCACCGATGTGGCACGCCAATGCTGTAACGGCCGTATAGTGTCGGTGCTGGAGGGCGGCTACAACCCGGTGGCACTGGGCTTTTCAGTGCAGGCACATCTGGAAGTGCTGGCGGGGTGCTGAAAGGAAACCGGGCCCATTGCTGCACCACTACGGGAGTACCTAAGTACCATTGTGAAGCTGGCAAGCATCCCTAGACTGGACTCTTCAGCCTCAATCCTGCATTGAGAGCCTGGCCTGAAGAGGAAATGAATGATGAGACTCGCCACGCTTGCCCGCCATGCCGCAGCCGTTACCCTGCTGCTGTGGCAAATGCCAATTGCCTCAGCGGCCTCCCTGCCGCTCGGCGACCGCAGTATCTACCTGCTAGATAATCAGGGCAGCGAACACAGGATCGGCCGTGTCGAGCTGCAACAGCAGGCCGGCAGCGATCTGGTGGCGTATCAGCTGGAGGTGGATACGGGCCGCTTCGCCGACCACTTCCTGTCAATGAAGGAAATGAAGTGCCTCGAAGGCCCGGAGCACATGTGCTTTCTCCCCTACCCCTACGACAACCCTCACACACTGAGCGAAACTGACCTGCGCTGGCTCGAACACGATCTGCTATTCATGTTCAAACCCCCAAGCCAGTTTGGCGCCAACTTCTGGAATGGCGTCTATTACCGGATGACGGTCACAGACGGTGGTATTGAAGGCGAGGCACGGGCCGTAGATCTAAACCAGCTTGCAGCCCCGCCCGATGACTTGACCCAACCGCCCTTTGGCATCCACGACATCAACGAAACCGAGCTGGAACAGCGCTGGCTGCCCCGTCTTATCATTCGCTGATGGCCGCCAGAGCAAGTTCCCCTGCAACTTTGAAGCTTGTGGATAAAATAATGCCAGCCACAAAAAAGGGGCCGTCATCGACGGCCCCTTTTTATCCAGCAGTCTGTCGCTTAACCGACAAACTTGATCATCACACCGGCTGCCACCGCAGAGCCGATAACGCCAGCGACGTTCGGGCCCATGGCGTGCATCAGCAGGAAGTTCTGCGCGTTGGACTCCAGTCCCAGCTTGTTGGATACGCGGGCCGCCATCGGCACGGCCGAGACGCCGGCGGAGCCGATCAGCGGGTTGATTGAATTGCCTCCGGCCATCTTGTTCATGACCTTGGCCATCAGTACGCCACAAGCGGTACCTATACCGAAGGCAATGATACCCAGCACCAGGATACCCAGCGTCTGCACGTCCAGGAACTTGTCGGCGGACAGCTTGGAACCGACCGACAGACCCAGGAAGATGGTGACGATGTTGATCAGGGCGTTCTGAGCGGTATCGCTCAGGCGGTCCACCACACCACATTCGCGCATCAGGTTACCGAAGCAGAACATGCCCAGCAGCGGTGCGGCATCCGGCAGCAGCAGAGCGACCAGAATCAGCAACGAAATCGGGAACAGGATCTTCTCCAGCTTGGTCACGTGACGCAGCTGACTCATCTTGATCTTGCGCTCTGCCTCAGTAGTGAGTGCACGCATGATCGGCGGCTGAATCAGTGGCACCAGCGCCATGTAGGAGTAGGCAGCAACTGCAATCGCACCCAGCAGCTGGGGTGCCAGCAGCGTGGTGACGTAGATGGCGGTCGGGCCGTCGGCACCACCGATGATACCAATGGCTGCCGCGTCCTGAATGCTGAAATCCATCACACCCAGGGTCGTCAGGCCTATGGCTCCGAGCACAGTGGCGAAGATGCCGAACTGTGCCGCCGCGCCCAGGAACAGAGTCTTAGGGTTGGCCAGCAGAGGACCGAAGTCGGTCATGGCGCCCACGCCCATAAAGATCAGCAGGGGTGCAGCACCTGAGGCAATGGCCACCAGATAGAAGTTGTACAGCATGCCGTTGCTGTAACCGCCATCCTGGGCGACCAGGGAAGCTGTCGCATGCACCGAAGGCGCCGAGACATGGTAGGCGTGCAGGATTTCATCGGGGTCAGTGCCGACAACATTCAGCACCGACGCCAAGGCCTGCATCAGCTCCGGCTTGGCGAAATGTACGGCGTTCTCAACCGCAGAAAAGGCCAGACCCGCTTCTGGAATGTTGGCCATGATGCCACCGAAGCCAATCGGCACCAGCAGCAGCGGCTCAAAGTTTTTGTTGATCGCCAGGTACAGCAGCAAAAGGCCGACCACGATCATCACAAACTGGCCGCCGGAGATATTGTATATCCCCGAGGCAGTCAGCAGAGTTATCAGCTTATCCATTTGGATCCTTCCCCGATTACGCCAGGCTCAGGAGGGCATCACCCACCTGAACTGCGTCGCCTTCCTTAACGTCGACGGCAACCACAGTACCTGCGCGGGCGGCGCGGACTTCGGTTTCCATCTTCATGGCTTCGAGGATCACCAGTACGTCACCTTCCTGCACGGCCTGACCCACTTCCACTTCCACTTTCCAGATGTTGCCAGCCAGCGGTGCTGGTACATCTTCACCCTCTGCAGCAGCCGGTGCGGCAGCGGCAGTGGCGGCTGCAGGCGCAGCAGCCTTGGAGATTGCGGAGATATCACCACCTTCAGCGACCTGAACCACGTAGTTCTGGCCGTTAACGGTGATAGTGTAAACTTCAGGGCCGGATTTCTTCGGTGCAGCCATGGTCTGAGCGTCCTCTAGAGTCGGTGCAGGTTCAAATGCGTCGGGGTTGCCGCGATTTTCCAGGAATTTAAGCCCAATTTGCGGGAACAGGGCGTAGGTCAGAACATCATCAATCTCATTGTCACCCGTTTCCAGGCTGATGCCTTTTTCCTGGGCCTGCTTGCGCAGTTCAATGGTCAATTTTTCCAGCTCGGGCTCAAGCATGTCGGCCGGACGGCAGGTAATGGGTTCCTTGCCATCCAGTACACGTGCCTGCAGTTCGGCGTTGTAAGGCGCAGGAGCAGCGCCGTATTCACCTTTCAGGATCGCCTGCACTTCCTTGGAGATGCTCTTGTAACGCTCACCCATCAGGACATTGATAACCGCCTGGGTGCCCACTATCTGGGAGGTGGGCGTTACCAGCGGGATCAGACCCAGATCTGCGCGTACGCGGGGGATTTCGGCCAGCACTTCGTCAAACTTGTCGGCTGCGCCCTGTTCGCGCAGCTGGCCTTCCATGTTGGTCAGCATGCCGCCTGGCACCTGAGCAATCAGAATGCGCGAATCAGTACCGCGCAGGGAGCCTTCAAACTTGGCGTATTTTTTGCGGACGTCGCGGAAGTAGGCCGCTATTTCTTCCAGCAGCTCCAGGTTCAGACCGGTATCACGGTCAGTACCGTCCAGGGTGGCAACCACAGTTTCAGTCGCGGTGTGGCCATAGGTCATGGACATGGAGGAAATGGAGGTATCGACGCGGTCGATGCCCGCTTCGATGGCCTTGAGCAGCGTCATGTCTGCCAGACCTGAAGTGGCATGGGACTGCAGCTGAACTTCCAGCTGAGTCTGGTTCTTCAGACGGGATACCAGGTCAAACGCCTCGTAGGGCTTGAGGATGCCGGACATATCCTTGATACAGATGGACTCCGCACCCATGTCTTCCAGGGTCTTGGCGTAATCCACCCAGTTGTCCAGGGTGTGAACAGAACTGGTGGTATAGGAGATGGTGCCCTGGGCATGCTTGCCAGTCGCCTTGACGGCCTTGATGGCGGCGGCCAGGTTACGCGGATCGTTCATCGCATCAAAGATGCGGAATACGTCGACGCCATTGTTGGCAGCACGATCCACAAAGCGGGCAACCACATCGTCAGCGTAGTGACGGTAGCCCAGCAAATTCTGGCCGCGCAGCAGCATCTGCTGGCGGGTATTCGGCATGGCCTTTTTCAGTTCGCGGATACGGTCCCACGGGTCTTCGCCAATGTAGCGAATGCAGGAGTCAAAGGTTGCACCACCCCAGCTTTCCGTGGACCAGTAACCGACCTGATCGAGCTTGTCGGCAATCGGGAGCATGTCGTCCAGGCGCATGCGGGTAGCCAGCAGAGACTGGTGACCATCACGCAGTACCAGTTCGGTAATGCCTAGCGGTTTCTTTGCATCAGACATGTTTAAAGGGCCTTTAGTCGAATGAATGCATTTATTCTTTTCATTAGCACTGCCGTCAGTTTGAGCGGAACTTGTGTACCGCTGCACTGATCACGGCGACCAGCTCGTCATTGTCGGCGGCTGGAGCACTGGCAGAAGCCGACGCAGAGGCCGGTTTACGCTTTTTAGCCTGTTTTATTTCAGGCGCGGGGCCGTATTTCATAACAAGCTTGGACATAAGACCGGTAACGAATACCAGCAACGTCAGGAAAACGAACACGAATCCCATGCCGAACACCATCAGTTCGAGGCCTTCGGAGAGCAGACTATCCATCGTTGGATGCTCCTTGTGTTAATCCAGTCGCTATCTAATTCGCTTAAAGTTCTTTTGTTTTTCAAGAACTTAACAACAAATAGATCGAATTTTATAAGAATTAATCGGATTCAATTTAGCCGAAAACGCCTGATCCCGGCAACATAAGCGCACCTAGTTTAGTCAAATTAGGGGGAACAGTGGAGACGCCAGGCGACTGCATAATTTATGGCAGGCATTTAAGAAAACTTATAGCTGACCCTATTTCGATTAAACTCAGCTATTAAATGGTACAAAAAAGACGCCCAAGAGGCGCCCTTTTGCGGTAGCTTAGCCCGACCTTCAGGCGCTTTCGGGACGGAAGACCTTGACGTTGCCAAAGCCCTTTTCCTGCAGGTGGTGCGCCTGCATCTGACTCATCACGCCCTTTTCGCAGTACAGCAGGTACTCGCGGTCAGCATCGAAATTTTCCACTTCAGCACCAAGCTTGAAAAACGGGATGGTCAGGATTTCGCAGCCGGGCATGTTGAGCGGCTTCTTTTCCTGCTCGTGGCTGGCACGGATATCCACAATCACCTGGTTGGCACCGACCCGAGTCAGGGCTTCAACCGCGGCATGGGCGTTTACGTTCTCGACGATCTCGTCGATGGGTATCACCTGCACTTTCTTCAGCGCCTGTTCCAGCACTTCAAAATCGAAGTTAGCCTCTTCTTCCAGCACCCGCTCCATCTTGCCTCGGGTGGTCGGGCGATCCGAAATCACGCCGCAATATTCTGGCATGCTTCTGGCAAATTCAAAGGCACCGATCTCCTTCGACAGATCGATGATGTCCTGCTTGTCGGAGGTCACCAGCGGCCGCAGCACCAGCTTGTCGGTCGCCTTGTCGATCAGTGCCAGGTTGGTCAGGGTCTGGCTCGACACCTGGGCCACGCTTTCCCCAGTCACCAGGGCATCGATCTTCATGAAATCGGCCGCCCGTTCTGCTGCCCGCAGCATCATGCGCTTGAGAATGACCCCCATGTAGGAATGGTGCACGTTCTGCAGCAGCTCGCCGATGACCTCCTCGAAGGGCACGGTTACAAACTTGACCCGCGCGCTGGAGCCGTAACGCTGCCACAGATGCAAGGCGACCTGCTTGACGCCGATCTCGTGGGCATGACCGCCGAGATTGAAGAAGATGAAATGGGTTTTGCAGCCGCGACGCATGGTCATGTACGAGGCCACCACCGAATCGAAGCCACCGGAGATCAGCGACAGTACCGGCTCCTGGGTTCCCAGCGGGAAGCCGCCCAGACCCTTATGGCGCTCGGTCACGATAAACATGCGATCGTCCACGATTTCAAGATCGACCCACACCTGCGGCGTGCGCACATCGACGCCGGCCGCTTCCGTATGCTGATTCAGACCGCCGCCGATATAGCGCTCCATGTCCACGGAAGTGAAATCATGGTTGCGACCGGTACGCTTGACCCGCACCTTGAAGGTTTTGCCACGCAGAAGTTCGGCGTAGGCGTCCCGTGTGCGCTCGTAAGCGTCATGGAAGTCGACCAGAGGAAATTCCCTCACTTCAAGAAAGGCATGCACACCGGGCGTGCGAGACAGCACAGTGACGACTTCGTCACGCAGATGCTCAGTGCCTGGGCCGCACACGACATCAATCTTGTCCCAGTTGTTGCGCACCTTGATCTGTTCATCGACACGACGCAGCGTGACTTCCAGATTGGTCCCCAGGCGCTGAATCATGCGCTTGCGCACGGGGCGGCTCTTGATGGTGATTTCGGGAAATAGCTTGACGATAAATTTCATGTCGCGGACCAGGAAAGCAGAACAGGGAAAACGGAGGGTCACGATTATACCGGATCACACGCCCAGAGTCAGAACCTTGTCCAGGCTTCAGGGCGAGGTGCGAGGGGCGAGGTGCGAGGTTCGAGGTTCGAGGTTCGAGGTTCGAGGTTCGAGGTTCGAGGTTCGAAGGCTCAAGGGGCTAGAGGCTAGGGGCTAGAGACAAGACAAGCCAGTACCTAGCGAGTGCCAGGAAAACAGACTGAGAATGTAGAACAGGGTTTTGATGAAACTAGAGAAAAAGCTGAGAGCTGAGAGCTGAGAGCTGAGAGCTGAGATATTGCCCTGGTGGCTGCTGCCGGTTCAGGACTCTCTCGGAATAATCTGCTTTAAAACACTACGTTGTTCTGTAGTGGTGCGCCCGGCACGAGTGGAGCCTGTGACCGTCTGGTGGCGCCTGCGGCGACCGAATAGCCCAAGTACTCTTTCTGGAGTGATATCCGCTTTGAGATTGGGTTCGTCGTCAGACTGAGATTTTACTGGGGTATGGAAAGCTGCTTTAAAACACTACGTTGTTCTGTAGTGGTGCGCCCGGCACGATTGGAGCCTGTGACCGTCTGGTGGCGCCTGCGGCGACTGAATAGCCCAAGTACTCTATCCGACCAAGGGCAGACAGCGAGGTGCGAGGTTCGAGGTTCGAAGGGGCTAGGGGCTAGGGGCTAGGGGCTAGCAAGGCAGAATGCCAATTGCAGCTATCTAACATGAGCTAGTAAAACAGATTGGAAACGCAAAAGAGGAGGAACAGGGTATTGATGAAGCTAGAGGTAGAACTGAGAAGTAAGATCAGAATAATACTTGCTTCAAAAAATCTGCTTTAGAGACACTACATTCTTTCGTAGTGGTGCGCCCGGCACGATTGGAGCCTGTGACCGTCTGGTGGCGCCTGCGGCGACTGAATAGCCCAAGTACTCTTTCTGGAGTGATATCCGCTTTGAGATTGGGTTCGTCGTCAGACTGCGATTTTACTGGGGTATGGAAATCTGCTTTAAAACACTACGTTGTTCTGTAGTGGTGCGCCCGGCACGAGTGGAGCCTGTGACCGTCTGGTGGCGCCTGCGGCGACCGAATAGCCCAAGTACTCTTTCTGGAGTGATATCCGCTTTGAGATTGGGTTCGTCGTCAGACTGAGATTTTACTGGGGTATGGAAAGCTGCTTTAAAACACTACGTTGTTCTGTAGTGGTGCGCCCGGCACGATTCGAACGTGCGACCGCCTGGTTCGTAGCCAGGTACTCTATCCAGCTGAGCTACGGGCGCTAAAGCAGTGAGGTTGTTACAGGAGTGGTGCGCCCGGCACGATTCGAACGTGCGACCGCCTGGTTCGTAGCCAAGTACTCTATCCAGCTGAGCTACGGGCGCTTCCTGTATATCCCCTCAAAGGGACAAACTTGTTGACGTATTTTTTTAAGTGGTGCGCCCGGCACGATTCGAACGTGCGACCGCCTGGTTCGTAGCCAAGTACTCTATCCAGCTGAGCTACGGGCGCTTACCTAAAAAAATGGCGGTGAGAGAGGGATTCGAACCCTCGATACCTTGCGATATACACCCTTAGCAGGGGTGCGCCTTCAGCCACTCGGCCATCTCACCTCGACAACGGGGCGTACTATACGAGTTTGATTTTCAAAAGAAAAGGGTTTTTTTAAGTTTTATTCCTGATCTTCCTGATCGCCGGATTTTTCGCGCTGAATACGCTGATAAATCTCTTCGCGATGCACAGAAACATCCTTAGGCGCATTGACACCGATGCGAACCTGGTTACCTTTGACGCCCAGCACGGTCACGGTGACGTCATCACCTATCATCAGTGTTTCGCCCACGCGGCGGGTAAGAATCAACATCTATTGGATCTCCTTAAGCTTTCCTAGAATACTGCAGGCCTGAGGGAGCATTAGCCAGCGTTCTGGCGAACCGCCCGTATTCCCTATTCCCATCGAACCACAGCCTTACAGGCGGTGCTCAACCCGATTAACGCAGCCTCAGATAGTACAGTAAGTCCCTGTAAACTGATGCAATAACCGGGTCCAGCACAGGCCGAATTAACTATAGCCTACTTCAACACAGCTACTATTCGCTAACCGTATCTGCCTTGTCCAACTCGAAGGCAGAATGCAGTCCGCGCACGGCCAGTTCAAGGTACTTCTCTGCGATGACCACAGATACCTTGATTTCAGAGGTCGAGATCATCTGAATGTTGATGTTGTCCTGCGCCAGGGCATCGAACATTTTTGTCGCCACACCCGCGTGTGAGCGCATGCCGACCCCGACAATGGAGACCTTGGCGATCTTGTTGTTGCCGGCCACTTCACGGGCACCCAGCTCCGCACAAACCTGACGCAAAATAGCCTCAGCTTTGGCGAAGTCATTGCGATGCACAGTGAAGGTAAAGTCGGTCGTTTTGTCGGCGGCCACGTTCTGCACGATCATGTCGACTTCAATATTGGCGCGACTGATCGGCCCCAGAATACGCGACGCCACGCCCGGAATATCAGGCACGCCAATCACGGTCAGTTTGGCTTCGTCGCGGTTGAAAGCGATACCGGAGATAACTGGTTTTTCCACTGTATCCTCATCCTCTATGGTAATCAGGGTGCCGGGACCATCCACAAAGCTGGATAGCACTCGCAGCGGCACTTTGTACTTGCCGGCGAATTCGACCGAACGAATCTGCAATATCTTTGAACCCAGGCTGGCCATTTCCAGCATTTCTTCAAAGGTAATCTTGTCCAGGCGGGTCGCACCCTCAACCACCCTGGGGTCGGTGGTGTAGACGCCATCCACATCAGTATAGATCTGGCACTCATCGGCCTTGAGGGCTGCTGCCAAAGCCACACCGGTGGTATCCGAACCGCCACGCCCCAGGGTGGTAATGTTGCCTGCGGCATCCATACCCTGGAAGCCAGCTACCACCACCACTCGACCGGCAGACAGGTCTGCCCGCATGCCGTCGACTTCGATATCCTGAATGCGTGCCTTGGTGTGGGCACTGTCCGTAAGAATGCGCACCTGACCACCGGTATAGGAGCGCGCGCTGACACCGCGTTTCTCCAGCGCCATGCACAACAGCGCTATGGTCACCTGCTCACCGGTGGACACCAGTACGTCCATTTCCCGCGGGCTGGGTTCGTCCTGTATGGCCGTGGCCAGCCCAATCAGGCGATTGGTCTCGCCACTCATTGCGGACAATACAACTACCAGGTCATGTCCCTCGTCGCGAAAGCGCTTTACCTTGTCCGCCACCGCTTCGATTCGTTCTACAGTGCCCACGGACGTCCCGCCGTATTTCTGTACGAATAGAGCCATCTTCTGTCTGATCCTTTCACCGCCAGCACGGCGGCCCCTAGTGTCTAGTAATTACAAAACAGAACGCGAGGATCATCAGCCGGTGATGCTGCTCGCACTCTGCCTGCTACCTTTTAAAGCGTGGATTCCAGCAATGCCGCTACCGAGGCCAGAGCCGCCGGCAGTGCTGCCACATCGTTACCCCCACCCTGGGCCATATCCGGGCGGCCACCGCCCTTGCCGCCGACCTTGGCAGACAGGTCACGAATCAGATCCCCGGCCTTGACGCGCCCAGTCAGATCCTTGGTGACACCCGCCACCAGACTGACTTTATCGTCCTGAGCTACGGCCAGTACAACGACACCGCTACCCAGTTTGTTTTTCAGCTGATCCAGCGTATCGCGCAGCGCCTTGGGTTCAATGCCGCTCAGTTGCTCTACCAGCACCTTCACGCCCTTGATCTCAATTGCCTTGTCAAGCAGCTCGCCGCCCTGCAGGCTGGCGAGTTTGCCCTTGAGCTGTTCCAGCTCCTTTTCCAGCGTACGGTTGCGATCCACCAGACCGCGAACCTTGTCGGTCAGGTTGTCGCGCCCGCCCTTGGTCAGGCTGGCTATGGTGCTGCAGGTCGCATCCAGCGACTCGACCCAGGCCAGAGCTCCGGCACCGGTTACGGCTTCGATGCGACGCACGCCCGAGGCGATGCCGCTTTCGGCCACGATTTTCAGCAGGCCCAGGTCACCGGTACGCTGCACATGGGTGCCGCCACACAGCTCGGTGGAGAAGCCTTCAGTACCCATGCTCAGCACACGTACCTGAGCATCATACTTTTCTCCGAACAGCGCCATGGCACCACGGGCCTTGGCCGCGTCTATATCCATGATTTCAGTATTTACGCCACTGTTGGCACGGATCTGGTCGTTGACCATGTCTTCCACTGTCTTGAGCTGCTCAGGCGTCATGGCTTCAAAGTGGGCAAAGTCAAAGCGCAGGCGCTCGGCATTAACCAGCGAGCCCTTCTGCTGCACATGTTCCCCAAGCACCCGGCGCAGGGCTTCGTGCAGCAAATGCGTGCCTGAGTGGTTCAGCGCAGTCGCCTGACGGTTTGCTGCATCCACTTCAGTGGTGACTGTATCGCCCAGCGTCAGCACGCCTTCGCTGACCTGACCCTGATGCAGATGATTCTTGCCTTCCTTGCTGCAATCGGTCACATCGAACAAACCACGATCCCAGCGCAGTGCGCCGCGATCACCCGCCTGGCCACCAGACTCGGCGTAAAAAGATGTATTTTCCAGTACCACAACGCCGGTCTCGCCTGCCGACAGTTGCTGCACGGCTTCGCCTTCCCGGAACAGCGCCACAACTTTGGAGCTGTCCTGCAGTGCGCTGTAGCCACTGAAGACGGTTTCGCCATCCAGGTCCAGCTTGTCGTTGTAGTCTACCGAGAAGGAGCCTGTGGCACGGGCGCGTTCGCGCTGCTGTGTCATGGCATCTTCAAAACCCTGCATGTCGACACTCAGGCCTGACTCACGGGCAACGTCGGCGGTCAGATCCACCGGAAAACCGAAGGTGTCGTAGAGGCGGAACAGGGTTTCGCCCGGAATTACAGTACCCTCGAGATCATCGATAGCCTGTTGCAACAAACGCATGCCATTGTCCAGGGTGCGGGCAAACTGCTGCTCTTCTTTCAGCAGCACGCGCTCGACCTGATCCTGCTGTGCCACCAGTTCCGGATAGGCCGCGCCCATCTCGGCCACCAGCGCCGCCACCAGGGTGTGGAAGAACGGCTCGGTGGCGCCCAGCTTGTTGCCGTGACGAACGGCGCGGCGAATGATTCGACGCAACACATAGCCACTGCCTTCATTGGAGGGCAAGACGCCATCTGTAATCAGGAAAGAACAGGAACGGATATGATCGGCAATCACGCACAGTGACTTGTGCATCAGATCATCACTGCCCACCGCCTTGGCAGCGGCCTTGAGCAGGCTCTGGAACAGGTCAATTTCGTAGTTGCTATGCACGCCCTGCAGTACCGCAGCGATACGCTCCAGGCCCATGCCGGTATCCACGGACGGGCGCGGCAGCGGCACCATGGCACCATCGGCAGAACGGTTGTACTGCATGAAGACCACGTTCCAGATTTCGATGTAACGGTCGCCATCTTCATCCGGACTGCCCGGCGGGCCACCCGCTACATCGGGGCCGTGATCAAAGAAAATTTCGGTGCAGGGACCGCAGGGCCCGGTATCGCCCATAGCCCAGAAGTTGTCTTCATCCAGCTTGGAAAAACGCTCGGGATCAATGCCGATCTCGTCTTTCCAGATGCGCTCGGCTTCATCATCGCTGTGGTGCACGGTAACCCACAGGCGCTCTTTTGGCAGACCAAAAACTTCGGTCAGCAACGTCCAGGCAAAACCTATGGCTTCGCGTTTGAAGTAGTCGCCGAAGCTGAAGTTGCCCAGCATTTCGAAGAAGGTGTGATGACGCGCGGTATAACCCACGTTATCGAGGTCATTGTGCTTGCCGCCGGCGCGCACGCAGCGTTGTGAAGTAGTGGCACGGTTATAGCTGCGCTTGTCGCTGCCAAGGAAGACATCCTTGAACTGCACCATGCCCGCGTTGGTGAACAACAGGGTCGGGTCATTAGCGGGAATCAGCGAACTGGTGGGAACAATTTCATGCCCCTGCTGATTAAAGTAATCCAGGAAGGCCTGGCGAATTTCGGCACTCTTCATGTATTTCATTAGCACGAACCGCTACAGATGATTGGTTGCTCAACAGGAATCAACGTGGCGCTGTATTTCCGGCTCAAAACCCGATCAAAATACCACGCAAAAATGGCGAAGCAGTATATAACGTGAGTAAAAATTGTACGAACTTTTTCCGAAAAGCCCCGTGCCCGCGCTATTCGTCATCGGCCTGCTGCAGCGCGTAGCGGGCCTGATCCAGATTGTAGCCACGCCCCAGCAGATAACGCATGCACTTGGCGTAGTGCTTGCGATCTTCCTGCGTCACAGTGCCAAAGCGTCGTTGCGCCAGATCACGCGCCTGCTCGAACCAGTCGATCCCTTGCTCTTCCAGGCTTTGCTGCCAGAGCTCAGCCCCGATACCCTTGCGCCCCATGTCGCCACGGATGCGCATGGGGCCGAACCCCAGCGCCGCCTTGCTGCGCAGGTAGACCGCGGCAAACCGGGCATCGCTCAGGTAGCCGTCTGCCTCCAGCGCATCCAGCGCTTGGGCCAGCAATTCAGGCTCTACACGTGGGCCTATTTTCTGCTCCAGCTCCATGCGGCTGTGCTCGCGTCGTGCCAGCAGCCGCACTGCGGCGCCTTTTACTTCGCCCAGGGTCTCGAGCATCTTTGTGTTCGTCTTGTCAGCGCGCAAAATTCACGTCTCCTATTCACCTCGCCGCTTCGCCCTGCAACCCGACGTATCAATGCACCGCGTCGGCTCAAGCCCATGGATCAGTCCCTCATTCAGGGCTGCATGGTAGAACCTCAAATGCGTCAGCACCAGCGTGCAACCCACGGCTTGAATGCAACTGCTACTATTATTGTTTCTGTGCCATAACTGACGTGCCGGAGATCGCATGAGCCTCACCGCCTCCACCATGATGCCACTGGGCACGCCCGCGCCGGATTTCAGCCTGCTGAATGTGAGCAGCGGCCAGCTGAGCACGTTGCAGGATTGCACAGGCGCACAGGGAATCCTGATCGCCTTTATCTGCAATCACTGCCCCTATGTACACCATATTGAAGATGAACTGATTGAGCTGGCCTGGGACTATCAGGCCCGCGGCATCGCGGTGGTGGCCATTTCGGCCAACGATATTGAGAGCTCGCCCGAAGACGGGCCTGCAGGAATGCAGGATCGCGCATCGGCCAAGGGGTATCCATTTCCCTACCTCTATGACGAAACTCAGGAAATCGCCAGAGCCTATAACGCCGCCTGCACTCCGGACCTGTTTCTGTTCGACGGCCAACTGAAATGTGTCTATCGCGGCCAGTTCGATGCATCCCGCCCCGACAACGACATTGAGGTCACGGGCAAAGACCTGCGCCGCGCCTGCGATGCACTTTTCACCGGTGAACCTATAGATCCGAATCAGACGCCGAGCGTTGGCTGCAATATCAAGTGGAAAGCTGGCACCTGATCAATCCCGAACAGCTGCCGCTTTACCACCTGATAGTTAAAATCAGCCCGTCTGCGCCAGATTCAGGCCGCCGCCACTATGGTCGACACCAGATAACCGGTGTAGATCAGATAGGCCGCCAGCAATATTCCACCTTCATAGCGATTAATACGCCCCTGCTTTTTGCCAAAGCGGTAACCCATCAGGAAGAGCGCCAGCGTCAGCCCCATGGTCAGGCCCCAATCGCGATACAGCACCACCGACTCCACTTCCAGCGGGTGAATCGCCGCAGCAATACCAACCACCGCCAGGGTGTTGAACAGGTTGGAGCCAATCACGTTGCCCAGCGCCAGGTCATGCTCACCCTTGCGCATGGCAGCGATGGACGATGCCAATTCGGGCAAGGATGTACCAATAGCCACCACGGTCAGACCGATAATCAGATCACTCACGCCCAGCGTCTGAGCGATGGACACCGCCCCCCACACCAGTACGCGGGAACTCACAATCAGCAGCACCAGGCCGATGAGCAGCCAGATAATAGCGGGTTTGAGTGCCATGGTCTTGGCGTCCATTTCCGCATCCATATCAGTTCCCAGGGTGTCACCACGCTGACGCATGCCCTGAAAAATCGACCAGCCCATAATGGCAAAAAAGGCCAGCAACAGAATCAGCGCATCCATGCGATTGAGCTGCCCATTGATCAGCAACAGGCCGCTGAGCAGAGTGACGACCGCCAGTATTGGCAGCTCCTTGCGCAGAATTTGCGAATGCACCGCGATCGGGCTGAACACCGCCACCAGACCCAGAATAAGGGCGATGTTGGTAATATTGGAGCCGTAGGCATTACCCAGCGCAAGGCCCGGATTACCGTCCATCGCCGCCAGAGCGGACACCACCATTTCCGGTGCAGAGGTACCAAAACCTATAATCACCATGCCAATCAGCAGCGGCGGCATGCCAGCGTGACCGGCGGTTGCAGCAGCGCCATCGACGAAACGATCGGCACTCCAAACCAGTAGCACCAGACCCAGAATGACCGCAATAATCGGCAACATCATAGTCCTGTCTCCAGACCACAAGGCTCGACAAAGGCGATAAGAGGCGCACTGACCAGGCGCACAGCGGGTGTAAATAGTTGATAGTAATGATTCATGGCTTGACTGTCGGGGGCCGGCGCTGGACACAGAGATATACCAAAAGAGCCGGCCCCGGTGCTTTCGATTTATCTCAGGTCTCATCAGCCCGAATTCGGACATGATCGCCACGGGTCATGAGGACCCGGAGATTGTTGACGACCATCCTGGCTGGCAGCGTGCAGGGCTGCAAGGGCCAGGAGACTACTCCCCTAAGTGGGCTGGAGAATAGCAGAGTCGCGGGGAAAAATGAATCGACCGCGCGCCGCTGTTTCCCAGGCGACAGCTCAAAAAAAGCTGCCCGCAAACGACAACAGGGCCCCTGGGGGGCCCTGTTGTTTTCAGCGCAGAAGAACCCGCGTTATCAGTATTCCACCACCACATCGCCCTGGGGCACACTGCAGCAGGACAGTATATAGCCCTCAGCCACATCTTCATCGGTGATGCCGCCGTTGTGGGACATTTCCACATCCCCCGACACCTTCATGACCTTGCAAGTACCGCAGATACCCATGCCGCAAGCCTTGGGTATATGCAGCCCCAGTTTTGCCGCCGCCGCATGCACGGTTTCCCCTGGTACGATCTGGACACTCTTGCCGGTGCTGGAGAAGTCGACGCGCAGCATGTCCGAAGCCATGATGGCCTCGGCATCTTCCAGTGCCTGCTCGGCGAATTCGGCCACCTCGACCTTGACGTCCACCGGCGTCGCACCGAAGGACTCTTCATGGTAGCGTTTCATATCGAAGCCGAGGTTTTCCAGCATGTTTTTCACGGCTCGCATATAGGGCGTTGGGCCGCAGCAGAAAATTTCGCGCTCCATAAAGTCCGGCGCCATCATTTCCAGCATGGCGTGGTTGAAGAAGCCACGATAGCCACCCCAGCTCTGGCCGGATTCCTGCTTTTCACACACCAAATTCAGCTTGAAGTTGGAAATGCGCGCCGCCATGTTCTCCAGCTCGCGCTGAAAGATGATATCCCGCGGCGTGCGAGCGCTGTGTACAAACACCATATCCACATCGGCGTTGGTGTCGAAAAACCAGCGCGCCATGGACATCACCGGCGTAATACCGACACCGCCTGACAGCATCAGCATTTTTTCATTGGGGAAGTCGATGCAGTTAAACTGCCCCACCGGGCCATGCACCGCCAGTTCCACACCTACATCCATGTGTTCATGCAACCAGTTGGACACCACCCCACCCGGTACGCGTTTGACGGTGATCGAGAAGCTGTAAGGCACCGAAGGCGCACTGGAAATGGTATAGGAGCGGAAAATTTGCTCACCGTTGATTTCCAGCTCCAGGGTCACGAACTGCCCGGGCTTGAAAAAGAACATGACCGGCTGTTCGGCCATAAAGCAGAACGTCAGCACATCCGGGGTTTCCCGAATCGCATTGACGCAACGCACTACATGACGGCCATTGGCCCAAGTCTGGGTTGTTACCGGATTAAGTGCATCGGTATTCACCATGCTCACATTGGGATAATTCATGAGGCTTCTCTCGTGTTGTCCGCAGACTTGGGGGCAAGTATTATGGCGCCATTGTCATCCCGTCCGGGTGTCGCCGTTTAGCTATTTGCGACAAAAAATTACCTGAACACACCATTCCTGCCACCCCCATGTAACCCGACGTCGAAAAGACAGCGTTTACGTGTCGCAAACAGATAAATAGTGATGGCTGCCTTGGCGCACTATGCTCACCATGGAAGCCTGTATTTATGGCCCATTTGCGGGACAGCGAACAGACCTAAACAAGATTCTCACAGGACGGCCCATTGGGGGCTGCGCCGGTGACTGAGGATTAGCACCAGATGAACCAGCACGACCTTCTTAACATCACCTACGCCAACGCCGAAACCGCTCGCGTAGAGATGGACCGCCTGCTCAAGGGCCGCAAACGCAACTACTCGCTGCCGCGCCCGCTGTATAACGACCCGCACATGTTCCGCATCGAGATGGAAGAGATCTTCCAGAAGGAATGGCTGTTCGTGGGCATGACCAGCGAGGTGCCGAAAAAAGGTGATTACTTCACCCTCGAAGTGGGTCAGAACCCGGTTCTGATCATTCGTGATGGTGACGGCCAGGTGCGGGCTTTTCACAACACCTGCCGCCACCGCGGATCACGTCTGTGCAGCGCCGAACGCGGCAAGGTCGCCAACCTGGTGTGCCCCTACCACCAGTGGACCTACGACCTGAAAGGCAACCTGCTGTTTGCAGGCTCCGACATGGGCACCACCTTCGACAAGTCCGAGCATGGCCTTAACCCGGCCCACTGCCGCACCGCCGGCGGTTTTATTTTCGTCTGCCTGGGTGAGGAAGCTCCTGATGACATGGATCCACTACTCGCCACCCTGGACGAGTACATGGAACCCTACGACATGGAAAACACCAAGCTGGCGGCGGAAACCCATATCGTTGAGGACACCAACTGGAAGCTGGTGATCGAGAACAACCGTGAGTGCTACCACTGTGCCGGCAGCCACCCGGAACTGCTGAACACCCTGCTGGAATGGGACGATACCCACGATCCCCGTGCCGACGCTGAATTCCTCGCCCACTACAAGCGCCAGTCCGCCGAGTGGGACGCCGAGGGTATTCCCCACGAGCACCGCAGCCACGGCCTGCGCAACCGCATCGTACGCATGCCGCTGCGTGAAGGCACCGAGGTCATGACCCTGGATGGCTCCACCGGCTGCAACAAGCTGATGGGACGCATCAAGAACCGTCAGCTTGGCTCAATGCGCATCCTGCACCTGCCCAACTCCTGGAATCACATGCAGAGCGATCACGTCATAGTGTTCCGCGTGCTGCCGATTTCCGCCCAGCAGACCCTGGTAACTACCAAGTGGTTCGTGCACAAGGATGCAGTGGAAGGCGTAGATTACGATGTCGCCAAGCTGCGCAAGGTCTGGGATGCTACCAACGAGCAGGACAAGCGCCTGGCGGAAGAAAACCAGCGCGGCATCAACTCAATGGCGTATCAGCCAGGCCCCTACTCCGAGACCTACGAGTTCGGCGTAATCAACTTCATCGACTGGTACAGCGATAAACTGCAGGAACACCTGGCCGAACCAGCACCAGCGAAAGCTGAAAGCTGAAAGCTGAAAGCTGAAAGCTGAAAGCTGAAAGCTGAAAGCTGAAAGCTGAACATTATTGAAAAGCCCGCAGGTATTAAGCCTGCGGGCTTTTTTGTGACAATGATTGTCTGCCACTCCCGGTTTCGCCCTCTTGGGCGACTCACTTTTCTTCGAACGGCCGAAGTAGCGCAACCAAGGTAAAGAGCGCAAAAGAAGGCCGCCCGCAGAAGCCTTTTCACTGCGCGCTGGACCGAAGGGGCGCACTCTTCAAGGTAAAAAGCCTTGGTTACTTTATTTGCGCGAGCAAAGAAAGTAACGCGCCAGCAAGGCGCAACACAAACCATCAAACCCCTCCGATGCCTCAGCCTGCACAGGCTTCAACACAACCTCCATAATCTCGTCTCACCATCGTAACCAGCTAAACCAGAACAAATTAGCAGCGAGCGCCACACGATGCAATTCACAGACTCATTAGCACCCGACAAAAGCCGCTGATTCCGTACCAGGGCATAACATCTATCTCTTATACACAGCTGACGCTGCCGACGAAACCCTAAGGATAAATATCGCAACACGAGGGAACA
>NZ_BCNS01000086.1 GCF_001528745.1 Marinobacterium profundum
CACTCAGAGTTACCGTGCCCGTCGGCGCATCGTTAATATTCGTGACAGGACCGAGCGCATTGGAGACCACCGCCTCCGCCGTACCGTAGCCATCGGTGTAGCTGGCACGCACGCTAATGCTGGTGTTCACATCCGCATCGCCCAGGGTATAGGTCGTGCCGGTCGCACCGCCGATGGCGACGCCATTACGCAGCCACTGGTAACTGATAGCACCAAGACCGTCGATGTCCGCCAGGTCATTGCTGACACTAAGGATCTGATCTTCGGTCGCTGTACCTGTAAGGGTCACGCTACCGGTAGGTGCGTCGTTAATATTCGCGACAGGACCGAGCGCGTTGGAGACCACAGCCTCCGCCGTATCGTAACCATCGACGTAGCTGGCACGCACGCTAATGCTGGTGTTCACATCCGCATCGCCCAGGGTATAGGTCGTGCCGGTCGCAGCGCTTATCGCCACACCATCACGCAGCCACTGGTAGCTGATAGTCCCGAGACCATCGATGTCCGCCAGGTCATTGCTGACGCTAAGGGTCTGATCTTCGGTGGGCGTGCCGCTCAGAGTTACCGTGCCCGTCGGCGCATCGTTAATATTCGTGACAGGACCGAGCGCATTGGAGACCACAGCCTCCGCGGTACCGTAGCCATCGGTGTAGCTGGCACGCACGCTAATGCTGCTGTTCACATCCGCATCGCCCAGGGTATAGGTCGTGCCGGTTGCACCGCCGATGGCGACGCCATTACGCAGCCACTGGTAACTGATAGCCCCCAGACCGTCGATATCGGCGAGGTCATTGCTGACGGTCAGAACCTGGTCTTCGGTCGCTGTACCGCTCAGAGTTACCGTGCCCGTGGGCGCATCATTGATATTCGCGACGGGACCGAGCGCATTGGAGACCACCGCCTCCGCCGTACCGTAGCCATCGGTGTAGCTGGCACGCACGGTGATACTGCTGTTCACATCCGCATCGCCCAGGGTATAGGTCGTGCCGGTCGCACCGCCGATGGCCACACCATCACGCAGCCACTGGTAGCTGATTGTCCCGAGACCGTCGATATCCGCCAGGTCATTGCTGACACTGAGGGTCTGATCTTCGGTGGGCGTGCCGCTCAGAGTTACCGTGCCCGTCGGCGCATCATTGATATTCGCGACAGGCCCCAGAGTATTGGACTCCACAACCTCGGCTGTATTAAAGGCATCGGTATAGCTAGCTATCACCTTAATGTTAAAACCAACATCCGCATCGCCCAGGGTATAGCTCGTACCGGTCTCGCCACTGATGGCTACGTTCTCTCGGTACCACTGATAACTAATAGCGCCAATACCATCCTCATCGGCCAGGTCATTTGTTACCGTGAGAGTCTGATCTTCGATCGCTGTACCACTCAGGTTCACGCTGCCGGTCGGTGCATCATTGACGTTGGTTACAGGCCCCTGCGCGTTGGAGTCCACAAATTCTGCGGTACCAAAGCCATCTGTGTAGCTCGCCCGAACCTTGATACTGGTGCCAACATCGGCATCAACCAGGGTGTAGCTGCTGCCAGTTTCTCCGCTGATAGCCACCGTACCGCGGTACCACTGATAGCTTATGGTACCGATACCGTCAGCGTCTGCCAGATTATTGCTCACGTTGAGCGTCTGATTTTCGGCTGGTATTCCGCTCAGAGTCACGCTGCCGGTGGGTGCATCATTAACGTTGGCTACAGGCCCCAGAGTATTGGAATCAACGGTTTCGGCGATACCATAACCGTCGGTGTAACTGGCTCGAACCGTGATACTGGTGTTCACATCGACATCGTTCAGGATATAGCTGGTGCCCGTCTCACCACTGATCGCAAGACTGTCGCGGTACCACTGGTAGCTGATAGTACCCAGACCGTCCGCATCGCTGAGGTTATTGCTAACGCTCAGCGTCTGATTCTCGCTCGGCGTGCCGCTCAGGGTAACGCTGCCCTGGGGCAAAGAGTTCAGGTCATAAAGCGCGATGGTACCTATGCTGTTCGTCGCCAGCAGACTCCCCAGGCCCACATCACTGCCATCGAACACCTTGTCGACCGTGCCCGCAGTCAATGCATTAAATCCGGTCAGTTTCAAACGGATAATATCCTGTGCGTCAGCACTGAAGGCGTTGACGGTTGCAGAAGCCGTAGCGCTCTCGGCTGAGGCAAATGACAGCAGCAAATCACCGCTGCTAAATGTCATGCTGCCCTGGGTTACTGTCTGCTGCACCAGCTCAACGCCAAGAATCTTCGACTCGAAACCAATATTGCTGCCATCGACAAATTTCAGTGGATTAAAAATTGCAGTGGAGCCCGCCAGTACCGAGGTAATCTCTGAGTGATGCAGATCCTCCTGAAGCTTGTCAGCAGAGGCATAGAACCAGGATCCGGCGTTAAGCAGCTGCCCGGCAACCGTAGTCGTCTGTTCAAGAATGCTGAAGTCACGCAGATTGGCGCCCGTAGGATTTTCAAGCAGCACCATGAAAGTGCCGCTCGAATAATCACCCACATCGTTGGGCCTATACAGCACCATATCATTGGCCGTCACGGCAACACCGCCCAGAGTCACGCTATTAACGGTGGAAAACAGCATGTCACCCTGCAAGAGCTGATAGGTGGTTGCGGTTGGATCCAGCGCATTACCCAGCACAAGATCAGAGGCCATGTAATGCAGGCCGTCGAGCTGCGCACTGCCAAAATCTGCCAGGGATGCGAAAGTACCGTTAGTAGCTTCGCCATACATCAGATTGGGGTTGGTAAAGTTTAGAACTTCACCATTGCTAAAACCGGTTATGCCCGGCACACCGCTTATCAAAGGTACAGAGTCGGTGATCGACACCAGCAAGCCTCGCTGCGGCGAGGCTAGCACCGCCTCCCAGTTTTGGGCCTGCAGACTCGCCACCTCAATCTGGCCATAGCTGAATTCCAGCTCCCAGTCACCGCCCAGGCTCGCTGCACCGGTGAGGTCATCACTGGCCGCCACATCAACCCCCAGAGTATCCGCCAGGGATCGCAGCAATTGCTGGCCCTGCTCCGTGGACCCCAGTTCGCAGCCATAAAGCAGCCAATCAGCATCAGTGGCAAATATGTCGGTCCACTGCTCAAAACGCGGCGCTAAAGCGTCCCAACTGCTGGCAGACACATAGTCCGTACCCAGCCAGAAGCCATCTCCGCTGCCATGGGAGAGCAAATGTACCGCCGTTATATCCTCGCGCCCTGCAAAGTAATCCGCGAGCTGATCAAGGCCGCTTTGGCCAGACTCAAGCAAAAGGATGTTAAAACGGGTATCCGGGCGGCTGGACAAGAGCTCATCGAGTAGCACATCACGATTTTCCACTCCAGCGTCAATCAGGATCAGCTCGCTGGCCTGGATCTCCAGATCCACGGCCAGCCAACTGAGCGCGGCGTCTGCTGTATAGTCCGCAATGTTATCTGTGGCAGATTCCGGCACCGAGCTGGAATCAAATTCCGCCAGTGTTGGCACCGGCGGTAGAACGGCCGCAGCCAGCGCGGGTTCAAGCAGCGGTTCAAACGATTCTTCCAATGAAGAAAAATCGGCATCGAGCACCGCGTCCCGCCCATCACGGTCGATTAGCAGGGGCAACAATGGCTCAAGCAACGGGTCGGCCGACAACATGACACGGGGCTCCATTCGCTCCAGCGCGAAATCTTCAGTTGCCTCGAAAGAGCGCCACCACCCTGCTGTCATACTGTTTAACTCCTTGTTCGGCGCGATCACGCCTGCGCCTGACGAATCAGGGATTTTGCACCGCTACCAGATCCGATCCGGCCGCCTCGCTGTCCTGCGAAGCCATGGTGACAGAGGTAAATTGCAGCGCGCACTTCATACCCGCAGGCAGACGCCCGTCGGAGTTGGGAAGTTCCAGGCGCACACCAAAGGTGCCACTGGCGGCGTCACCAACCGGATCGACCAGCGTAACAGTGGCACCATAGGCCTGGGTCGGATTTACTTCCGGGTACACGCTCGCGGTCATGCCTGTTTCCACCCGGCCATACAAATGCATAGGCAAAATGGCCTCAACCCGCAGCGGGTCAAGCTGTACCACCTGCAGAATAGGCTCTTCATCGACGTATTCACCGGCATGACGGAAGACCTCCACCACGCGACCGGAAATCGGGCTATGAATATGCTTTTGCTTCAGTTGTGCCTCGGCCAGCAGGTATTCGTGCTGACGCACCCGTTGCAGTTCCTCGCTTTGCTGCAGGCGCCAGCGCGACAACTTCAGGGAACGCTCTGCTTCATCCTGTTCACGTTCCGCGATCATGTTACGGGCAGAAAGTTTGACGAAACGCGCCTGCTGCAACTGATCATAGTTAAGGTTGACCCGCTCACCTTCAGACTCGGCCACCATCTGGGCTCGAGTGAGTGCCAGCGCCAGTGTCGCCTTTTCAATCTCGGATTCAAGCTGGGCCACCGATGCCTTGGCCTCCACTATATCGCCACGCTGCACATGCAGCATGTCAATGACACCGGGCACCGGACTACTGATATTCACCACCTTGCCTGGGCTGATCAGACAGTCCAGCGCCGGCAGTTCACCATCAATCTCCGGGGAATCAGCGGGAACGGCCGCAGAAAAGCCCTGGGCAGGCGCAGCCTCATTGCCCCAGACCGGCAGCGCCAGACTTAAACACAACACACCAATAACCCGCATTAAAAACTCCTTGTCCTAAAGCCAGCCGAATTCGGTCAGCAATCTGTCCCGCCAGAAGATTATCCACTTTTCAAACAGCGTCACGCCTGGCAACGCCAGCCTTACCTGCGCCATGCGCGGCAGGTAACTTTGGGTCCAGGGCGATTCAAGCTCAAGCTCGAAATAGAATATCCGCTCCTTAGCCAGGGACTCATCTCCCCTTATATCGACCGGAACGTCGCCACCTTGATCGGAGCCGAAGGCTGGATCCAGCAATTCGTATCGAGCAGCCCCCGTGTGCCGCACCAATCGGGTCTCAAAAACCTGCGCTGGGGCCGCGGCGAACCTTAGTTCGGCCGTCAGATTCTGTCGGCTCGCCAGTTCAGCAGCCAGCTGACGCACCGCCACTACCAGGTTAAGCTTCGCGTCCGGTTCCAGCACATAGCCCACCAGATCACCCTGGGCGATAAAGCGCCCTGCAAGGTTGGTAAAATCGGCATGCACAAAGCGCCCTGGCGTCTGTGCAGTCACCTGCAGGTAATCAACCCGCTGACGCAGGTTGTCCAGCTCATCGGCCTTGGCATCAAGGCGTGACTGCCATTTGCCCAACTCGCTGCGCTCCTGGCGTTTGTGGTACTCGCGCTGCAACTCCTGCAGCTCGCTTTGGGCAACACTGTACTGGGCCTGCAAGTCCGGTGAACTCAACTCCAGCAGGCTCTGTCCTGGCACCACCTTTGTGCCGTGAGCCAGCAGCGGTGTATTGGCAAAACCCGCCTCCATGGCCCTGACCTGCGCCTGAGGCGCCAGTTGCACCGCGCCTTCCAGCGCCCAGCTCAGACTGCCCTGATAACCAAAAATAGCCCAGCCACAGAACCCGCCCAGCAGCAGCGCCCTGGCGAAAGAACCGGGTAATCGTTGATTTTTGCGGGACTCAAGATAAATTCCGGCCAGGGCTTTATAAACCGGCGTTAAAAACAGCAGGTAAAACGCCAGCAGCGAAAGCAAAGCCCCCAGCACAAAGAAATGCGTCAGCAGATAATAGCAAATCCAGTAATAGACAAAACAGCGATAAATAAAAGACAGGATGCCATAAGTGCCCAATATCCAGGCTTCGCGGCGGTTAGCGGCTACTTTCTGTACAGAATCGAAACCCCAGAAATAATGCCGTAACAGCGCGCCCAGATAACCATAACTGCGGCTGTTCATATTATGCACATTCAAGGCATCACTGAGCACATAATAACCATCGAAGCGCATCAGAGGATTGCCATTAAATAGCAAACTACTGAGGGCACCTATAAATGCGACATTAAAACCCAGGTCACGCCAGGGCCCCTCCGGGCTTTGCGACCAGAGCAGCAAACCGCCCACGGCCAGCGCCAGCTCCACCATAACCCCGGCGCTGCCCACCAGTACACGCTGGCGCCGCTGGCTGAAGTGATGCGCATCGCTGGCATCGACAAAGGGCAAGGGCACAAACACCATCAGCATCAGACCCACCTGTTCCAGGCGCCCGCCCCAGCGCACCAGAGCCAGAGCATGACCCAGCTCATGCAGCAATTTGAGCAGCGGATAGGCCAGGTAAAGCAGCAACAGACTGGAGGGATCGAGGAAGCGACTGTGCCAATGCTCCAGCAGTTGCGTCTGTTGGCCAGCGGCATAATAGAGCCCCCAGGCAATCCAGCCAGCCCAGACCCAGCCAAGACTGGGGCGCAGCAACACAGGCGCCAGCCATTGCAATGCGGCCACCAGCGCGGCTGGCGGCTGCACTCCCAGGCGATACATCAGAAAGGATCCCAAACGACGATGCCAAGACACGGGCGCCACATCTGGCGAGGCTTGGCTGAGGAAATCAGCCTGATAGAGGGCGTAAAGCACCCGCAGCCCCTGGTCCTGCTCTGGACCTGGTTTAAGCAGAAGCAGCAACTCATCCAGGGTGGCCTGGCCGTCCAGTTGCTGCAGCCATTCAAACACCCGCTCACGGCAGCGATAATGCCCCTCAGCACCGCCGCAGGACATGACGACCCAGCGGCCATCGCTGGCATCCTGCACACTGTGATCAAGCTGCGGATGCAGAGATAGAGGCAGCGATTTAAGTGTCTGATACGCCGGATGCAACGTCAGGTAAGGATTCAGGGTGTCCATAGCCACCACTGCAGCCTTAGCCAGTCAATCAGATGGTGAAAGCTAATCCAGGCGAGTGAATGCTGGCCGACGCCCACCTTGGCGATGCCTTCCATGCCGGGCTGCAATCCCACCACTTCGGTGTCCAGCACAGCTTCAGCCAGATACGACTGGGCACCCGACTCTCGCAGCGGCACTGGCAATATTCGCGTGACACGCATGTCCAGCGCCTGCTGTGGCATGGACCTTAACTGCAAGGTGCCACGCTGGCCCGGCGCCAGAAAACGAATATCGGACTCGGCCACCTCGAGCAACAGTCGATAGCCCTCCAAGGAGGCGATCTCGTACAGCACCTCCCCCTGGCTGACAGGCGCATTGAGTTTGTAGTTAAGGTTGCCCGATATCAGATGACCGGCAAAGGGTGCGGTGACCAGTGCCCGCTGCAGCTGCTGCTGCACCCGTTGCAGCTGTATCCTGGATTGCTGCAGCCGTTCGCGCCAGACCAAGGCCGACGCCAACTCCCGACCCGCCAGGTCCCGCCGATACTGCTGCTGAAATTCATCGATCTCGGCCTGCAGCTTCTGTCCGGCCAGCAACAGATCCCGTGTATCCATGGCCATGATAGTGGTGCCCTGCTCCACCTGATCGCCGGCCCGGTAGTGCACTTCACCGACAAAGCCATCAAAGGGCGCCACCACCGCATGCTGCTCTCCCCCCTCCAGAGTCACACCTGTACTCAGACGATATTCCAGCGGCATTGCGCCTATGAGCATCAGCATTGATGCCGCCAGCGCAACCCTGTATCGGGTCTTGCGCCACCAGGAAATAGTGGGACTGTGCCGCATACTGCGCTCGTGCTGACACACAAGCAAAGCAAGCAGCTGCAACTGCTTGCGCTGCGAATCCATAAGGGTGGAGGCTCTTCCATCGGCACTCGCGCAATTACAGAAGAGCACCAGTGTGCGGTCAGATCCGCGCCCAGCCGCTAGTACCACTCCGCTGTATCTGCGACCCGCCAGCACGCCCTGATAGTCGGCTAGTTCGCCGGACTCTGGGGCACTTGCAAAAACAGTGTCTCGTTCAGCCGCGCTCAGGGAGACCGGCACAGACTTGCCCAGCGCACGACCCTGACTGCGGGTAACAAAATGACAGTCCAGCCCCCAATGCTGCTGAGCGAAAAGTGCCGCTCTTTCAAGACTATGCAGGGCTGCTTTATCAGCTCCCTGCGGTGCGGCAGCGTGCTGGCTGTGGTACTGAGCACCGTTCAAATAGTCGAACAGCAGATCCGGCGCAGTGGCTTGGGCCTCAGTGGATTGCAGAAGTTGCTCGAGCCACTCGCACGCCCACGCCAGCAAACGCTGAAAACTGGCCGGCTTGGCGCCAGATTCCAGCACAAACACTAAAACACCCAGGTCCGCCTGCAGCGGCTGTGCCATCACTGCATATGCTTTACCTGCGAGCATCAACTGCGACTGGGTCAAGGCCTGCTGCCGATGCGCCAGGCGAGCAATAGCCTTCACATCCTCAGCTGCCAGCACCTGCTCAGGCCAGCAGGCAAGGGTACCCAGCTGAGCATCGAGCCAGAAGCCTCGGCGCACGTCGGGCAGCATGCTGCACATCCAGCTTAGCCTGCGAGCATTAAGAGTTTTATCCATGTGTCCCTGGGGATCCTGATGGGCTGGCGGCATTGACTCGTCACCTAGGAGGCTGTCCGACAAAGCCATCGTTCATGACTATAGATGCACTTAACAGCGGTCGCGCCCAGATACTATCCCACCCACCATGACAGCGGTCAATAAATCGGCCACTAAGCCGCGGTAATGCGCCAATCCGGTACGAGTTGCCGCCACCACTTCCAGCCTCGAGCAATACAATTCCCACCAAAAATAATGAAGTTTAACTATACGAAGGACACCGCTTGTCGACTGCACAAGCCAGTCCTGGCTCACCCATCCAGAGTTCCATGGGGCCTCGAATGTCGTGGCGACACCCCTTGCGACACTGACCGCGACACTCCGGCGCATCCAGGCGCATAAAAACAGCCTATCCCCCGACACAACGCCCACATCTGGGACTTTCAGTCCAAGTGGTTCAGATCTTGCTTCGGTACCCATGAGGCGTTTTATCACCCAAATACCGCGACGCCACAACCTCAAACTCCCGCCATAAAAAATAATCAGAAGAGGCACGCCCGTGAACAGCCCCCTTAACATTCTAATCGCCCACCGCTCGCCGCTTTACCGCCGCGGCTTGGAGCTCGCCCTCGACCAACAGGGCATTAACTACCAGAGTCGCCACTGCGACCACTTCCGCGAACTGTCGCAACGCTGGCGCGCCGCAACGGGTCACAACCTGCTGTTGCTGGATGACAGCCTGCCGGGACTGTCCTGTCTGTGCAAACTGGCCGACTTGGTGGAGCAACATAAGGCTCCTGTTCTGCTGTGCAGCACGGTCACGGACAAGGCACTGATCGCAAAACTTCGCCACAGCGGCTTGCGTGGCCTGCTGCCCGCCTCCATGCAGGTGGCGCACCTCGCCGTCGCGCTGACGCAGCTGCGCGAGGGTGAGCGCTGGATCCAGCCGGCTCTGGCACAGCCGTGCGCTGAACCAAGCCCGCCTTCGCTGCACCGCCTCACCGCAACGGAAATGCGCGTGCTGCACTCACTTGGCGATGGCCTGGCCAACAAGCAGATTGCCGACAGCCTCAACCTCAGCGTGCATACGGTGAAAACCCATATGAGCAATATCTTTCGCAAGCTCGGTGTCAGCAACCGCACCCGCCTGGTCATGAGCCTGCAGCAGATACGACTGTCCGCCTGACTTCTGCATGTCCTATTTGCTTTTCCTTGTACCTTGCGACTTGCCCCTGGGGTTAGCGTTCTGTCCCGTCCTGCCCATGTGCCCAAAAACTGTATCAGCGGGCGCGACAGTCTGTGTCAGGGCTGTGGCATCCGTCGCGACAGCCTGTACCAGCGCTCTAAATAAAAAAACGAAACTCTCCATAAATACCAACAAAAACAGTGAGTTATAAAACTGGCACGGCGGTTGCTCTACCTAATACAGGCATCAGGCGTGCACCTGACCCGCCATCCGAATACCAAGAATAAAAGGAGTGGTATCCATGAAGCCCAGCAAAGAACAACAACTCTGGATGTACGAGCACATGCTCCTCAGCCGCTACTTTGAAGAGTCCATCGAAACCATCTACATGGAAGGCAAGACACCTGCGTTCAACATGGCCAAGGGCCCCATTCCCGGCGAGATGCACCTGTCCAACGGCCAGGAACCCTGCGCCGTGGGTGTCTGCGCTCACCTCAAGGCCAGCGACATCGTTACCGCCACCCACCGGCCACACCATATTGCCATCGCCAAGGGCGTGGACCTGGATCGCATGACCGCCGAGATCTTCGGCAAGAAGACGGGCCTGTCCGGCGGTCGCGGCGGCCACATGCATATTTTCGATGCGGCGGTGAATTTTTCCTGCTCCGGCATCATCGCCCAGGGCCTTGGGCCCGCCGTAGGTGCCGCCCTGTCACGCCAGATGCAGAACAAGGAAGGCGTCGCCGTGGCCTTCCTGGGTGAGGCCGCTGCCAACCAGGGCGCTTTCCACGAAACCCTCAACCTGGCTGCTGTCTGGAAACTGCCGGTGGTGTTTGTGATCGAGGATAACGCCTGGGGGATTTCCGTTTCCAAGAGCAGCTCCACCGCCGTACCACGCAACGACCTGCGCGCGGCCTCCTACAACATGCCAGGGCACTTCGTACCGGGCAACGATCCGCTGGCCCTGTTTGAAGTTGCCGGTGAAGCCATAGATCGCGCCCGCCGTGGCGAGGGGCCAAGCCTAATCGAAATCGAAACCTACCGCCTCGCCGGCCACTTTATGGGTGACGCCGAAGGCTATCGTCCGGAAGGCGAGAAAGACGCCCTCTTTGCCAAGGATCCGATTCCCAAAATGCGTGCGCACCTGCACGCCCAGTACGGCTGGACCGACAGTGACGATGCAGCTCTGGTGACACGCTGCAACGCCCGGATCGACAGCGCCATTGCCTTCGCCCGGGACAGTGCCTACCCGGCACCGGAAGAAGCCATGGAAAAGGTTTTTGTGTAATCCGGTCTTTACGTTGAACTTGCCCGGAACCATGGCGCAAGAATTCCCCTATTCCAAGAACAAGAGGAGCAGCAAATGACTGTTGCCACTAAAGAACGCAAGCTCACCATTGCCCGGGCCATGGCAGAAGCCATCGCCCAGGAAATGCGCATCGACGAAAAAGTCTTCGTTATGGGTGAAGATGTAGGCCCTCTGGGAGGCGTGTTTGGTAACACCCGTGGCCTGCACGAAGAGTTCGGCCCGCAACGCATTCGGGATACCCCGATATCCGAAACCGCCTTTATGGGCGCCGCCGTGGGCGCGGCTTCCGATGGCATGCGCCCGATCGTCGAACTGATGTTTGTCGACTTCTTCGGCGTCTGTTTCGATGCCATCTATAACCTGATGGCCAAAAACATTTATTTCTCCGGCGGTGAAACCCCGGTGCCAGTGGTATTGATGACCTCCACCGGCGGCGGCTATAGCGATGGCGGCCAGCATTCCCAGTGCCTGCACGCCACCTTCGCCCATCTGCCGGGCATGAAAGTCGTTGCCCCCTCCAACGCCTACGACGCCAAGGGACTGATGACTGCGGCCATTCGCGACAACAACCCGGTAATTTTCATGTTCCACAAGGCGCTGCAGGGCATGGGCTGGCTGGGCACTGAGAAAGACGCCATCGTCCATGTACCTGAAGAAGCCTACGAAGTGCCCATCGGCAAGGCCGCGATAGTACGTGCAGGCAGCGATGTCACCATAGTCGGCATTACCTCAGGCGTGCACCACGGTCTCAAGGCTGCCCGTAAGCTTGCCGAACGCGGCATCAGTGCGGAAGTGGTAGATCTGCGCTCCCTGGTGCCGCTGGACCGCGACACCGTGCTGGCGTCGGTGCGCAAGACCGGTCGGCTGATCGTGGTGGATGAGGATTACCACAGCTACGGCATGAGCGCCGAGATCATCAGCAGCGTGGCGGAACAGGGTGTGACACTGAAAGCCCCGCCCCAGCGCGTAGCCTACCCCGACATCCCCATTCCCTTTACGCCGGTAATGGAACAATGGGCCTTGCCCAGCCCCGAAAAGATCATCGCAGCCTTTGAAAAAATGCAAAAAATGGAGACCCGCTAAGATGAGTATTGAAGTCCGTGTGCCCGAGACCCTGTGGGAAGAAGACAGTGAAGCCGTCATTACCGCCTGGCTCGCCAGCGAAGGCGGCGACGTGCAGCAGGGCGATGTCATCGCCGAGTTGATGGTGCAGAAAATCCAGTACGAACTGGAGGCGCCAGCCAGCGGCACCCTGCAGATCCTCAAAGATGTCGACGAAGTTATCGCCAAGGGCGAACTGATCGGCCATATCGGCTAGCCAGAGCAACGACACGCGGGTGCCAGGTTATCCTGACACCCGCGCTGGAGAATAATAATGTCCACCAGCACACTCGAGGCCCAGAGCCTCAAAGTGATACCGCTGCGCGGTGTTCGCGGCATGATTGCCGACAATATGCGCAAAAGCCTCGACGAGGCGGCGCAGTTGAGCCACCACGCCGATTGCGATGCCACTGCCCTGTTTGCCACCAAGGCCCGCCTGGCCGAACAGGGTGTCAAGGTATCCATCGAGGACCTGATTGCCCAGGCCGTGATCACCACCCTGGCCCGCCACCCGGATGCAAACGGCCGCGTCGAGGGTCGTGAAATACAGCTCAACCCGTCGGTACACCTGAGTTTTGCCATGGCGCTACCCGGTAACCTGCTGGTTGCACCCACCCTCTTCAATGCCTGCAGCCAGTCCCTGGAAGCGCGCTCCGAAGCCAGGCGTGAGCTGCAAAGCCGAGCCCGCAGCGGCAAGCTCAGTGTGCCGGAAATGACCGGCGGCACCTTTACCATCAGTAACCTGGGGCTGTCCCGCGTGCGTCACTTTACGCCCATCGTCAACCTGCCGCAGATCGCGATTCTGGGTATCGGCGAAACCCGGCTCCAGCCCTGGGTCACACCGGATGGTCAGATCAGCGCGCGGCGCATCATGGGCCTGTCGCTGAGTTTTGACCATCGGGCGCTGGATGGCGGCCCCGCTGCTGCCTTTCTCAGCGACCTGTGCGACCAGATCGAACAGGGGTAACTATCATGGCTAACGCAGCGCGGCTTCATCAGACAAGCGACAGCATCCTCAATCCACTGGAAGGCTTGCACCAGGAGCTGGCGCTGCTTGAGCGCGTGGTTCAGGGCCAACAGGACTCGGGCCTGTTTCTCTGGCGTTGCGAGCAGTCACTGGTGGTACCGCGCAGCCTTGGCCGCAGACCTGCGTTCGATCACGCCTGTGCAGCCATGCAGGCCCAGGGCTGGCCGGTGGTGGTACGGGACACCGGTGGTGACCTGACACCCCAGGCCCCCGGGCTGATCAATGTCGCCATTGCCTTTCGCCAGCGCCGCGAGCCTGGGGCCATTCACGCCAGCTACCAGCGTCTGTGCCAGCCGCTGATCGAGTGCCTGAAAAACCTGGGTATCGAGGCCTACTGCGCATCGGTGGAGGGCGCTTTCTGCAATGGCGACTACAACCTGGTGGTTGCCGGCCGCAAGCTCGCAGGAACCGCCCAGCGCTGGCGCAAGATGGCCAGCCACACCGGGGCTGCCGCGGACGAATTTGCCGTGCTGGCCCATGCCGTCATTCTGTGTGACGAAAACCTCCCCGCCCTGTGGCAGGCGGGCAATCGTTTCTACGGCGCCTGCGACATGGCCGATCGTATCGATCCTGCACTGCATGTATCCCTGGCTGAACTGCTGCCGGGCAACACCGACGGCCTGATCCAGCAGAGCCTGCAACGCATCAGCAACTGCCTGAGTGAACCTTGAATCCCTGAACCCCTGAACCTAAATAAACAGCATCACAAGCGCACCGACACTTGAGTCGGGCGCCGCCTGAAGGAGGCTCCATGAATAAGAATAAAGCCACTGACACCAACCTGAGTCGACGCCGTTTTCTGGCGCGCAGCACTGTCGCCGCCGTGGGCGCAGGTGCCCTTGGCAGCGCACTGCTGTCACCGGCGGCCTGGGCCGCCAAGGCCATCGGTGATCAAGCCAGCGCCACCCTGCTGCGCATGGCCCGCGACATCTACCCCCATGACACGCTTGAAGACAAGTACTACGCCCAGGTCATGACACCGCTGGCTGAACAGGCCGAGAAGGACGACGACCTTAAAGCCTTGCTCAAGGACGGTGTCGCCGCCCTGGATGCTCAGGCAAACAGGCTTTTCGGCAAGGCTTACCTTGAAGTCACAGCCGAAGCCGACCGCGTCACCGTCCTCAAGGCACTGGAGGACACACCATTTTTCCAGAAAATCAGGGGCGACCTGATGATGGGCATCTACAACAACGAAGAGCTCTGGCCCCGCTTCGGCTACGGCGGATCATCCTGGGAAAAGGGTGGTTACCGCTACCGCGGCTATGAAAAAAATGACTGGATTAAAGGAGCCTGAACATGAAAACAGCATTTGATCTGAATGACGACAGCCTGGTAGTCATCGTCGGTTCCGGCGCAGGTGGCGGCACCCTGTCACACGAACTGGCCAAGAAAGGTATTCGTTGCGTCGTGCTTGAAGCGGGCAAGCGCTTTGAAAGAAAGGATATTGAAAACGACGAATGGAAGATGTTCAGTAAAATTACCTGGCTGGACAAGCGCATTACCGCCGGCCCAACCGCGCTTACCCAGACATCCCCCAATTTGCCGACATGGCTGGTCAAGGGTGTGGGTGGAGCGACCATTCACTGGGCGGGTGTAGCACTGCGTTTCCAGGAGCACGAATTCAAGATGCGCTCCCTGAACGGCGAGATTGCCGGCGCCAACGTGCTGGACTGGCCCATATCCTACGCCGACCTTGCCCCCTACTATGAAAAGGCGGAAGCCAAGCTGGGGGTAACCGGCACCAAGGCCTCCGGCCAGCCCTACCACGAACCCAGCAGCCACTTCAAGGTTATCGCCGAGGGGTCAAGGCGCGTTGGGGCCCACTGTCGCCCGGCGCCCCTGGCGATCAATACCACGCCGCGTGATGGTCGCCCGGCCTGCCAGGTAACGGGATTCTGCATGCAGGGTTGCCGCTTCGGTGCGAAATGGTCAACCATGGAGTCATCCATCCCCAAGGCCGAGGCCACTGGCAATATAGAAGTACGGCCTGACTCAATGGTCCTGCGCATCGAGCATGACGATAGCGGCAAAGTGACCGGCGTACTCTACGTTGACAAGGACGGTAACCAGCACTTTCAGAAGGCCCGCCTGGTGGCGGTCGCTGCCAACTCTATCGAGTCTCCGAGACTGTTGCTGAACTCGGCCTCGAGCCTGTTCCCGCAGGGACTGGCCAACTCATCCGGCCAGGTCGGCAAGAACTACATGACCCACACGGGCACCGGCATATACGGCGAAATGCCGGACACGGTGAGCATGTATAAAAGCCCTGTCGTACCCGGTCTGGTTTCAACCTGGGCAGACAATGATCCGAGTCGCGGGCACGTTGGCGGCTACGAGCTGGAAATATTGCACATCGGCCTCCCCTTCATGTCTGCGTTTCTCAAGCCCGGCGGTTGGGGCCGCGAGCTGGCTAACTCCCTGGCCAATTACGACAACATGGCGGGCTTCTGGATCTGCGGCGAGGACATGGCCGTGGAGTCAAACAGCGTTACGTTGCATCCCACCGAAAAAGACCAGTATGGCTTGCCGATTCCCGTGGTTTACAAGGGGAACCATGCCAATGACACGGCCATGATCAAGCACTCCAATGAACAGGCGACAGCCATCCTTGAAGCGGCAGGTGCAACCAAGGTCAATGTCATGGACCGTTACCCGGCCAGCCACAACATGGGGACCAACCGCATGAGCGCACGCCCCCAGGATGGCGTTGTTAACAAATGGGGCCAGACCCATGACATTAACAACCTTTTCATCTCCGATGGCAGCCAGTTCACCTCAAGTGCCGCTGAAAACCCAACCCTGACCATCGTCGCACTGGCCATCCGGCAGGCAGAGTACATCGCCGACCAGATGCAACAGCAGATGATCTAAGAGCCTGACCTTTCAACCCACATTGGCGCGCGCCCAGTCGCGCGTCCTTTTTATTCCCCGTGCAAGGCCACCACTGCGATCAACCGGTGGCCTTGCACAGTTTCCGGCGGCACACGTCACAGCCTTACGCCTGACCAATCACCCATCACCCATCACCAAAGCCCCCGCAGGCTAAGTCCGGGCCATACACTCACTTCACCATCGGCGCCTGCAGGGTCGGGTAGCCCTCGGTAAAGACCCAGTCGTTCTGCTGTGCCGGCACATGGCAGCCCTGGCAGGTCTCGGCAAAGCTTGCCGATGCGTTCACACCGGTGTCTTCGGCCTTGAACAGCGCCCAGCCCCAGCCTTCGCCCCAGTGCGGATTATCAAAACGGGCCTGATTGTCCTTCACCATCACAAACCAGACCGCCGGATCCTTGGCCCAGAGCGCAGGGCCTGTCGTCTTGGCGCCGGATTCAATGGTGCGGATTTCCTTGATCAGTACGGCGCCATCGGGAAAGACACCCTTTTCACGAAAGGACCTGGCGGCCTCTGCCTGGGTATAGACATCATGAAAGCCGGCCCCCGGTGCCGTCGCTTCGGACACCACCCAGGACCCCAGGTGAGTCCATTCAAGGCGAAAATCCTCGGGCAGCGAAATGCTGCCGCTCGCGTCGACATAACGACTGTAGGTTTCTTCCGCCAATGACTGCGCCAGCACTGCGGTGGAACTCACCAGCAGGGCTGCCAATGCGCCTGCTTTCAAGGCTCCCGTCATGCCTGCCCTCAAGCCTGGCAACACCCGCTGCGTCATCATCCTGTTCATGCTGCACCTCCGATGCTTTGTTATCACTGAGCCGCCTGGCGCGCTAACGCAAACGGCTTGCTGAGTGAGCCATGCAAGTGTGGACGACAAAGCGAGACTGCTGGTATCTTTTAGTCTCCATTATTTATCCAGGCGTATCTTTATGGACCGGCTTGCCGCC
The DNA here is from genome assembly GCF_001528745.1 of Marinobacterium profundum. Taxonomy (GTDB): domain Bacteria; phylum Pseudomonadota; class Gammaproteobacteria; order Pseudomonadales; family Balneatricaceae; genus Marinobacterium_A; species Marinobacterium_A profundum. The sequence continues at coordinate 16,870 of NZ_BCNS01000086.1, forward strand.
CTGCTGCAGCATTTTCATTTGCGCGCGCGCATTTTCAACAGCGGCCCGCTGTGCGAAGCATCCCGCTACGACAGCACGGATGGCATAGGCCACATACATCTGCTGAAACAAGGCAGCCTGCGCCTGCAGGTCGATGGGGCCCCCGACCGTCTGGTGACAGAACCCAGCCTGATCTTCTTTCTACAACCCACCGGTCACAGCCTGATTCCAGGACCGGATGGCGCCGAAACCGTATGTGGCGATTTCAGTTTCGGTTCGGCCCGCAATCCACTTTCCCGTGCGCTCAGCGGCCCTATCCTGCTTGAACTGGCACAACTCGAGGGCCTGAGTCGTACCCTGGAGTTGCTGTTTGATGAAGCCCTGATTGATCGTTGTGGCCGCCAGGCGGCGATGGACCGCTTATGCGAACTGCTGATCATTCAATTGTTTCGCCACCTGATGGACAGTGATGAAATCGATGTCGGCCTGCTGGCGGGCCTGGCCGACCCACGTCTGGCCCGGGCCCTGATCGCGTTGCACGACCAGCCCCAAGCCTCCTGGACACTGGCGCAAATGGCCTCGGAAGCCGGCATGTCCCGCGCCCGCTTTGCCGCCGCCTTTCGCGAGACCCTCGGGCAGACTCCTGGCGACTACCTCACCCAGTGGCGCATCAGCCTGGCGCAGTCATTGCTGCTGGAAGGACGCCCCACTGATTGGGTTGCCCAGGCCGTGGGCTACAGCGGCCCACCAGCTCTGGCCAAGGTGTTCCGCCAGACCCTCGGGCAGTCACCCACCCAGTGGCTGAAAAACAGCGATTGTAACCCGCCCGACCCCTCAGCAAACCAGCGCCCTGCACCCCTCACACAAGAAAAAGAACAAGCCCTGCCACAGACTGTCGCACAGACCCCTGCGACAGTCTGACCCCGGCGTAGCGCCACTGCGGCACTTTCCCCCTTGCAGGTCCAAAAATTCAGTTTCTAAGTATCGGGCCTGGCACTCATGAACAGCCTAGAAGGCCCGTGGTTTCTGGCTTTTCCAGTAATTCGCCCAACATAAAGGCGGGCTGGCATCCAATTTGCTTTGTCTTGCTGGCAAACCCATAACCACAAGAAGGAAAATATTTATGGCTTCCCGTTATCGCAAGGCGCTCTCAGTGCTGCTACTCAGTTCCATAGGCGTGCTCAGCACCTTAAGCGCATCCGCCAATGCAGGCAGCACACCCGGCGTACGCGGCACCGATCATTTCGGCTTTACCGTACCGGACACCGATCAGGCGGTGGACTTTCTGGTGGATGTGATGGGCTGTCAGGCCTTTTTCACCATAGGCCCCTTCGGCCCCTTTGAAGACAACTGGATGCAGGACAATCTGGATGTGAACCCCCGCGCCGAAATTCCGGTGGCCCACCTGGTGCGTTGTGGCAACGGCACCAACTTCGAGATCTTCGAATACAGCTCGCCGGATCAGCGCAAGACACAGCCCAAAAACAGCGATATCGGCGGTCACCATATCGCCTTTTACGTTGATGACCTGGATGCCGCCATCGCTTCGATGAAGGCCGAGGGCGTGCGCTTTCTGGGCGAACCCCACCCCTTCACCGACGGTCCCCTGGCTGGCCTGACCTGGATCTACTTCATGTCACCCTGGGGCATGCAGATGGAGCTGGTCTCATCGCCTGATGGCAAAGCCTACGAGAAAACCACCCCCGATCGCCTCTGGGATCCGCGCAGCTGATCGTACCTACACAACCGCCGCCCGCCGGGCGGCGTTTTCGGGAGTCTAGCGATCATGCATTCATTCACTGGCCGAATCAGATCCACACTGGCGCTTGTACTGCTGCTGGCCGCGACACAGGCCCAGGCCCACTTTCAGAATTTCCTTGCCCGCATTGTGCATATAGAAGCCCATATGGGCGGCACTCTGATCCATGCCCGCCTGCCACTGGCATCGGTACTGCTACCCAAAGACTGGAATCCGGACGCGGCTTTGCAAGGCGTCCCTTATGTAATGGCGAATAACGCAGAGGACAGCCCCGATGCCCTGCTGCTGGATACCCGCGCACTGCAGCGGGCACCACAGGAATTGCAGGCACGTCTGGCCCAGGCGCTGCAGCTGGTGCGGCCCACACAACAGCAAGACGCCAACACAAGACCCATTGAAACCGCCCCTATCATCAGTGCCATTCGCATCCAGCCTGTAGCCGAGCGCAGCCCTTTCACCCATTTGCCGCAGATCCGCGCCACCCTGAACCTGCCCCTGGATATCAGCCAGGCACCCTCGGAGATGGCCGATGCCCTGGTGGATTTTCGCGCCTTTTACCCCGGCACTGCGCTGGGTGAGCTAATCGAAATCCGCAGCAGCCCGAACGAATGGCCGGATATCGCCGCCCGTTCGATTAACATCATTACGTTTTATAGCAACGACACTGGCAGCAAGGGTCAGCGCACCTGCCTCACCTCATCCGGCGTGCTGGCACAGCGCCTTGGCAGCGACAGCCAGCTTGAATGGCGCTTGCGCGACAGCCTGGGCTCGGGTTTTCACCATGTAATAATCGGGCTGGATCATGTGCTCTTTATGCTGATTCTGATTCTGGCGGCACGCCACTGGCGCGGATTTGTGCGCAACTCCCTGGCCTTTACCCTCGGCCACTCCATCACCCTGGCCATAGGTGCCGCCGGCTTGCTGGGCGAGGCGCCCTGGTTTATCCCGCTGATCGAAACCGCCATCGCCCTGTCTATCCTGTACAGCGGCGCCTGCCTGCTAATGGGTCTGGAACAGCGCCTTCTGGCCGGGCGGGTGTTCTTTATAGGCCTGCTGCACGGCCTGGGCTTTGCCTTCATGCTGCAGCAAGCCAGTGGCCAGGCCCCCGGCGATTTGCTGCTGCTCTGGTTCGGCTTTAACGCCGGTATCGAGCTGGCCCAGCTGTCAATCTATGCCCTGGCCCTGCCGCTGCTCTGGTTGCTTGCGCGCTACTGGCCCCTGCCGCAATTACCCTTTCGCACCCTGCTGGCCACACCCTGCCTGCTGGCAGCACTCTTCTGGTCGGGCCAGCGCAGCCTTGATCTGATGGGCGCCCTGGGCTGGAGCCCTGTCTGATATCACCGCCCTGACGCCCCATTGCGACATTACAGAGCGCCCGCGCTGTCAGCCCCTGTCGATATCCGATAAACTCGCCCACTAAGCCGGGTGCACCAAAGCACCCGGCTTTCTCTATTTATCGACTATTTATCTTTATCCACCGATTATCGCCACTTACCATTATCGCCACCGCGTGCGGGCGCCTGCGGAGTTGTCTATTTCATGTCTTGCGTTGCCACCGTTATGGTCGTCGATGACGACGAACTGACCCGCCAGTGCCTGTCGAGCTACTTCGAGAACGAAGGCTTTAGGGTATTTTGCGCCAGCAACGCCGAAGACGCTGAAACCCTGCTGAGTGAAGAAAGTATCGAGCTGGTGTTGCTGGATATCCGCCTGCCCGGCAAGGACGGCCTGACTCTTACCCGCGAACTGCGCGTCGGCTCCGAGATTGGCATTATTCTGGTCACAGGCCGGGACGATGATATAGACCGGCTGATCGGGCTCGAGTGTGGCGCTGATGACTATGTCACCAAGCCCTTTAACCCCCGCGAAATCCTGGCCCGGGGCAAGAATCTGATCCGCCGCGTCCGTCGCTGCCAGCAGGCACTGGCTGGCACCAAACCCAGTGCCAACCTGAAAAAGTTCGACCGCTGGACCCTCAACATGGACAGCCGCCAGCTTAGCGACGAGCAACACAACAGTACCCCCCTCACCGAAGGCGAGTTTCAGCTGCTGACCACCCTGATGCGCCACGCCGGCCAGACCCTGAGCCGCGACCAGTTGATGGACCGGATGCGCAACCGCCAGTGGGCGCCCAGTGACCGCACCATCGATGTGCTGATCGGCCGGCTGCGGCGCAAGCTGCAGGACAATCCTGCCGACCCCCGTCTTATCCTCACGGTGCATGGCGCCGGTTACCTGTTCACGCCCCAGAGCACCGGTTGCAGCTGATGCGGGTCTTCCCCATGCTGCTGGCCTGGCTTGTGCTCGCGGGATCGGCGCGGGCGGCCGAGCCGCTCGTCGCCTGCGGTCACCCTATCTACCCGCCACTGTCCTGGGACCAGAACGGCCAGCTAACCGGCGTGGCACCGGATGTGGTGCAGCGGCTCTTTGGCGAGCTGGGTTACCGCGTGCAGCTGGATGTACGCGGCAACTGGAAGCGTTGCCTGCGTGAGGCCCGCGAAGGTCAGGTCGATATTGTGGTCAGCGCCTATATCACCGACGCGCGGCGTGAATACCTCAGCTATGCCAGCGAATACGTGGTCAACGACCCGGTGGCGGTCTTTGTTAACCGCCAGCACAGCTTTCCCTTTCACGAGCTGGAAGACCTGAAAGACAAAACCGCAGGCCTGCTGCTGGGCGACAGCTTTGGCGACCGTTTCGACCGTTATGTGCGCCGCGAAGGCCATATCGAATGGGTCTCCAGGGGCGAGCAGAATTTTGCCAAGCTGGCGTTGGGGCGCATCGACTACATGCCGCTGGGGCGTGAAACCGGCCGCCTGCAAAGCCTCAGGCTCAAACTGCACGACATCATTGAGCCGCTGCCAGGCGCCCTGACCACCGAGCATTACTACATTGCGGTGCGCCGCGCAGGCGCGCTTGAGCCGCACCTGCCCTACATCAACCGGCGTCTGCGCGAACTGCACGCCGATGGCACCCTGGCGCAACTGCAGATCCACTACAGCCAGCAGTATCTCAACGCCGACACCTCGAGCCCTGCACAGCCCAGCCAGGCCTCGCCCAGCCTACAGGCCAGTCCCGATGAAACGCCCACGCCACCCGGCCCTTAACGGCCTGCTGCGTTACCCCCGCGAACACCCGCTGGGCTATCGCATGATGCTCTGTGTACTGGGCTGCAGTTTCGTGTTTATTCTGCTCTCCACCGCACTGCAGCTGAGCCTCGATTACCGCCGCGAAATGCAGGCCATCGAACAGCGCCTCGAACTGATCCGCAGCAGCTACCTGAGCTCCCTCGCCAAAAGCCTGTGGGATCTGGATGAAGCCCAGATTCGCCTGCAGCTCAAGGGTATTCTGACCCTGCCCGACACCGTGCAGCTGCAGCTTGAAGACACAGGCCCAGGCTCTGATCTTGGCATGAACCGCAGCGCCACCCCTGTCACCGGGGCCAGTCTCAGGCACGCGTTCGCACTGGTACATACCCTGGCAAACGGCGAGCAGCGCGGGCTCGGGCGTCTGTACGTCAGCACCGACCTGCAGGCGGTCTATCAGCGGCTGTGGAACACCGGGCTGAACATCCTGCTCAGCCAGAGCGCACTGGTGCTGCTCATTACCCTGGCACTGCTGATTATCTTCCAGCGCCTGGTCACCCGGCACCTCGAAAGCATGGCGCGCTTCAGCCACCAGATCGGGGCCGGCGAACTCCAGAGCCCGCTGCAGCTGGTGCGCCAGCAACCGGGGCGCGCCGACGAGCTGGACCAGTTGGTCAATGCCCTGAATGACATGCGCCTGGCCATTCGCCAGGATATAGACCGGCGCGAACAGGAGCAGCAGGCACTGCGCTACAACCGTGACCAGCTCAAGGCCCTGGTGGACAAGCGCACCCGCAGCCTGCAAACCGCCAAGGACATCGCCGACGCCGCCAACCAGGCCAAGTCGCAGTTTCTGGCCACCATGAGTCACGAAATCCGCACCCCCATGAACGGCATGCTCGGCATGATTCAGCTGCTGCAGCACGCCAGTCTGGGCACAGCGGAACAGCAGCAGCTTGATGTACTGCACCAGTCTACCGAAGCCCTGCTCGCGACCCTTAACGCTGTGCTGGATTATGCCCGGCTGGAAAACGGTGTGCAGGTTCCGCCCCCGCGGGATTTTTCACTGCGCCAGCTGATCGACACCCAGGTGCGGCTGATGTCGGCCCGGGCCGAGCAGCAAGGCCTGCAACTGAGCGTGCAGCTGGACGCCAATCTGCACGACGCCTGCCACGGTAGCGAAACCGGCCTGCGCCAGATTCTCGCCAACCTGCTGAGCAATGCCATCAAGTTCACCCGCCAGGGCCAGGTCAGCCTGACGGTGCGCCGGCTTGAGAGCCTACCGGGTAAGCAGCGGCTGCAGTTTCGCATTGCCGATACCGGCATCGGTATTCCCCGCAACATGCAGCAGTACATCTTTGAGCGCTTTACCCAGGCCGACGACAGCATTACCCGCAGCTTTGGCGGCACTGGCCTTGGCCTTGCGATCTGTCGCCAGCTGGCCGAGGCCCTGGGGGGCGACATAGGCGTAGAGAGCGAGGTCGGCACGGGCAGCACCTTCTGGTTTGAACTCAGTCTTGACTGCCTGGCACAGCTGCCGCAGGTCCCCCGCATTGAGAGCCCAAGGCTCGAGAGCCTCAGCCTGCTGCTGGTCGAGGACATGGCCATCAACCAGCAGGTTGTCACCGCCCTGCTGGAACGCCACGATCATCTGGTGACGCTCTGCGAAGACGGTCACCAGGCCATCGCCTGCTGCAAACAGCAGCGCTTTGATGCCATTCTGATGGACATGCACCTGCCCCACCTGAGCGGACTCGACGCCAGCCGTGAGATCCAGAGCCACAGTGACTCCCTCAATTGCGATACACCCATCATTGCCCTCACCGCCAGCGTGGGGCCCGAAGACATTCGCCGCTACCTGGCCCAGGGCTTACACGATGTAGTCGCCAAACCCGTGCACTGGGAGCAGCTGCACAAAGCGCTGCATGGCGCCTGTCAGGCCCATGCTGCCCTGACCTTGCAGACAAGCGACGAAACGCGCTTTGAGACGCTGGCGCCAGGCTTAAAGCCGGCGCTCAGCTCGAGCCTGGAATCAGATCAGCCGCCGCTGCTGGATACCCAGCTGCTGCAGGTGCATCGGCAGGTGCTGGGCGACGACAAGCTGCGGGCCCTCTTTGGGCTTTTCTGCACAAGCTACGCTGAGCTTGAGCCCCAGCTGCACCAGGCCATTGCCACCGCTGACCCCTTCGAAGCCGCATCCCTGGCCCACCGTCTAGCCGGCAGCTGCGATACCCTGGGTCTGGCCCGTGCCGCCAGAGGGCTGCACACCCTTGAGCGGCTGGCGGAACAGGCGCAGAGTGACCCGCCGCAGCACCAGCAACGGCTGCAACAGGCGTGGGCCCAGCTAAGCCCCGTGCTGCAGCAAAGCCTGGCAGACGCAAAAAAGCGGGCCGGTGATTAACCGGGCCCGCTTTATGTAACAGCGTTCAGACTTTCAACAGATCAACTCCTGGCGGGCGCTGCGCCTTGAGCGTTGGCAGCTGAAGCCGATACCGCGGCATCATCCCCGTCAGTGTCGTACAGAATGGCTTCGGACTCATCGTGCCAGCGCTGGCGCTCGGCCTTAGACGCCCTGGGTGAGAACCAGCCCAGGTAACCGTAGGCAATACCCAGCAAGGGCGACAGCCAGCAGGCAAAGGCCAGCGGGATATAGAGCAGGTTTTCGATCTGGCCATCACTGATGCCAAGGCCCAGCGCCGTGATCACAAAGGCGCCACCGGCATTCCAGGGCACCAGCGGGGATATCAGGGTGCCACCTTCCTCTACCGCCCGGGACAGGTTCAACGTCGAATAGCCCTTGCCACGGTAGGCCGGTGCAAACATGCGCCCTGGCAGTGCGATGGACAGGTAGGGATCGCCCGCCACCAGGTTAGTCGCCACCGCGGTACCGACGGCCGACGCCTGCAGGCTGCCAAAGCGTTTGGCGCGGCGCAAAATGGCGGTAATAATTACCTCCAGACAGCGGGTTTTCTCCAGCGCACCACCAAAGCCCAGCGCAATCATCACCAGGGTAATAACCCAGGTCATGGACTGGATACCGCCGCGGTTCAGCAGGCTGTCGATCTCACTGACGCCGGTTTCGAGCTTGTAGCCGTTCTGCATGTAACCAAAGACATCATGCAGACTCTGCCCCTGCATCACCATCGCGAGCGCGGCCCCCACCAGCGCTCCAGCAAAGAGTGACGGCAGGGCCGGCATTTTCATGACAGCCAGGCCAAGTACCAGAATGGCCGGAATCAGCAACACCCAGGACAGATCAAAATTCTGATCCAGTGTGGCGGTAATCAACTCGATCTTGCTGAAATCCACCGCCTCGTTACCGATGACGTTAAAGCCCACCACCAGATAGATCACGAAGGCGATCAACATGGCTGGCAACGTGGTCGGCAGCATGTTGCGGATATGATCGAACAGGTTAACCCCGGTCACGGCCGGCGCCAGGTTGGTGGTATCGGACAGCGGCGAGATCTTGTCGCCAAAGAAGGCACCGGACACTACTGCGCCTGCGGTCCAGTACATCGGAATATCAAAGCCCGCACCAATGCCCATCAGCGCAAGACCTACAGTTCCGGTGGTGCCCCAGGACGTACCCAGGGAAACCGACACCACCGCACAGAGCAGCATGCCGGCGGCCAGGAAGATCTCAGGCGTAAGCGCCTGCAGGCCGTAGTAAATCAGCAGCGGCACAGTACCACTGGCGATCCAGACGCCAACGATCATGCCGACCGTCATCAGAATGGCGATGGACGGCAACCCTACCCGCACCACGTGCAGAATGCCATCCTCCATTTCCTGCCAGCGATAGCCCTGCATCCAGCCGATGGAGGCCGTAATCGCCAGGCCAATGGCCAGGGGAATATGGGGCGTGAAATCGCCGAAGTAAAACAGCTGCACGCCCAGCACAGCCAGCGTCAGCACTATGGGTAACAACGCAAGCACAAGGCCTGGTCGCGGTTTATTGTTATCGGTCATTCACCTTTCCTCTCAGTGTAAGGCCAGGAGGCAAGACGGCAGCGTGTGCCGCCCTGTCCCACAGCGCCCTGCATCTCGCAGGACTGAAAGTCAGGCTATCAAGCCCGTGTAAATGGCATACCGGATGGATGTTCGATCTTGTAAATGAAATAACAATGGGCTGTTTACATTTGCCCTGGTTCAGCTATTGGTCGAATACAGATGATGGGGATGAGGCTAGTGCAGGCATCACCAGCTGTGGGAGCCTGTTGCGCGGGGGAATGGCATCGGTACGGTTCACCCACATAGGTAACAGTTCAGTTCAATAACATGGGTAACACTTCGCCGGATTTTAGGCCTCGACGATAAGATGCCGGGATCGCTGGTACCAGGCCATGAGGCTATAAACGAGGGTGTTTAGCGGCCTGTGCCGCCAGACGCGCCTACATGGTTTGATAGGTCGTATTGCGCCTTGCTGGCGCGATACTTTCTTTGCTCGTGCACAAGCAAGTAACCAAGGCTCTTTACCTTGAAGAATACGCCCCAATCTGCCGGCCTTCCGATCCACTGCGCGTCGGAATTATGCTCCGGACGCCCTGCCTTCAAGCTGAAGGGCGGGACATCCATGACGGCGGCTCGACAGCCCCTGTCTCACCCCTTCGGGTCTGGTCGGAACATAATCCCGGTGCTCGCCGGTTTATGGCCATGGATGGTCGGTAGCCAGAAAATGCAGGAGTAATTTTCTGCTGCTGAGGGGCATAGGAGCACGTTCTGATATTCCCGAGTTACTGAAAACCACCGCCGCTGCTCCAACCAAGTCACGGGGTCACACATTCGCCCTAGCAGTGATCTGGCATTTATTCCGGATCAAGACATTCAGCGGCCCATCCGGTCGGCTCGACAGCAAAGGCACGCCCACCGCCGCCAGGATAGCGGCCTGCCTGCAATGCTGCCATGTCAGGCACAACGCCGCTGAAATCCGCATCGACTTCATAAACGCCTGGCTCAAAACCGGTCGGCGCACCTCGACTATAAACCGTCACCACGAAAGGCCTGCGGCCAGGCAGTGTGGCCTGCATGACTTTTTCGCGCCCCATCGAAGCACCGGGGTACTGCGGGCAGCCGAGCGCTTGCAGGGTGACACCACGGATGCGCAAGGCTCCGGTGACATTGTACCGGCCCTCAGAGCCTAGCTCTTGCCAGTCAAAGCGCATGCCTGCTGCATTGCGCGAGACGGCAACACCAGCAGGCATGGCCGCCCCTAATGTCAGAACCTGCGCTTGAGAGCGTGCTGCATCGCCTTCGGCAAGGCTCATCACGAGTATGGCCTCCGCCATCGGCCCCGCTGCCATGGCCCATCGCCACTTGACCTGGCACTCACCCCGCGCCCAGGGGGCAGCAGCAGGCTCATGCTGCACCCATTCATTTTCACAAGTATCAAGAAAGGCGGTTTCTGTCTGGACGATCGGAAATAATTCCGTTTGTGCTGCGCCGCACACGGTGCTAGGGATCAGCACTGCGACCGTGAAAATTGAGAGGATATTCATATGACACGCCCGATCGAAACCTTGGCACTTGTGGAAAGGGCCTCGCGCAAATCGTACTGAAGTGCCTCGGCACACTCGAGCGTCAGGCCGCCGCTCAATACCGCCTCATCGCTGTCCGCACGCACGCGCAAGCTGACGAAGTAGGACCGCTCAACCATGCTTCTGGTGAGCGCGCGCATGATCGCCGTGCTTGTGGGTATGGGTACCGGTGCAGACTCGTCTGCATTGGTCCTGCTTCCCTGCCGCACATAGAAATCCACAATTTCGTCAAAGAGCCAAGTTTTGCCGCCGCTGTGAACTGCATTCTCCACAAGCGTGATCGTGGCCGCGCGCCGATAGCGCGCACCAGTCAGCAAAGTGATCACTCCCATGATAACGGGCAGCCATCCGAAATAGGCAACGCCGCCTAGCGTCTCCACATTCAGGAGCATGACCACACCAACCAGAATCAAGGGCAGTGCGGCGAACGAAGGCCTCGCTGGGGTGACGTTGAAGATGGTTTGACCATCCGATTGAGATCGACGGAAGCGGCTTCGGCTCGGATTTCCGAGCGTCAGAATGAAGCCCAGAACCCCGAACTTCCTTACCAGGAAGAATCCTGCCACGCCCAGCACCACAAGGAGAATAGAACCCATCCCCATGATAAACCTCTCCGTCCTGAATGAACCGCCCCAAGATTGCCGTAGGCTATTGAGTTTAAGCTAGGTGGCTGTGGGGATTTCGTCCAGCATGGCGCAATAATTTTCTTCAGCCTCAGCAAGCGGATCCTGCCTCGGCCTAGCTAGGACGGCGTGACCATCACCCGGTGCTTACTGTTGGGCTCAAACACTCCATGGAGCCGGGGAAGGTTGACTCTTGGCTGGCGGAGCAGCGCGGCCAGGCGAGCAATGAATTCCAGTGGATCAAAGATCACATAAAGTCACGAGGTCACCTATTTCCTCCTTTCGCTCTATTTAGCGGCCTGTGCCGCCAGACGCACCGACATGGTTTGATAGATCCTATTGCGCCTTGCTGGCGCGATACTTTCTTGCTCGCGCAAAAGAAAGTAACCAAGACTTCTGCACCTTGAAGAATACGCCCCAATCTGCCGGCCTTCCGATCCGCTGCGCGTCGGAATTATGCTCCGCACGCCCTGCCTTTAAGCTGAAGGGCGGGACATCCATGACGGCGGTTCGACAGTCCCTGTCTTACCCCTTCGGGTCTGCTCGGAACATAATCCCGGTGCTCGCCGGTTGCTGAGGGGAATAAGAGCCCACCCCTGAAGCTCTAAATACTCGCGAGAACTAACACCCACGCCAACGCCAGGCGAACGCGCAGTATTTGACTGCACCAGCCATTATCTATCTTAAGCAATGACTAGCTGCGCGTGATTGTTAGAAACCGTTAATTCAAAGTGCATAAGTTAATTTTTTTTCCGTGACTACGACCTTGCCGGTTATTTCTAACTGTTTGATTAGCTCTGCCAACTCAGCCTGAGATATGCCCTTGGGAAAGAGCGATGCAATAGTGCTTGTTAGTGTTTTTAAGGTGCGCGGCTTTGAATTCCCTCGCTGCTTAAGGTTTGCCACAACCAGTTTAAATTTATCAGTTTTGACGGTGGCAGGAACTTTAGGTTTTGCTTTTGGTTTCGCTGCTGGCTTGATGGAGCCAGCCCCGTTAGGGCACTTGAATTGGCCTTTTTGGTTTAACACAACTTGAAATTTTTCTTTAAGAGACATGCTACCAAAAAGCGCATTGACTGCTTTACAGCACACAACACAATTTTCGTCATTGTTGCTGCCGCCATTGGAGCTGGCAAGCAAATGTTCAACACTTGCTTCAGATTTCGGCATCGGTTGTTTGCAGAAGAAGCACAAGCCGCCTTGTACGAACATTAAACGATCTAACGGTTTAGTAGTCATAGGTTCATAACGCCTAAATAATAGACTTAAAATTGTTGGCTGAAATTAGCGACGAAGGAGCGAAAGCCCACTGTTTCTTGCCCTTGTTTATTTTCTTGCTAGGCATTTGATTACACCATACTTGGAATTACAAGTTTTTTACGAATAGGTTTACTGTTATGAGAATGAGATATCCAAATTGTCATATAGCCTGATTTATCCTTAATATCTTCGTACAGTCGATCTTGTGGCACCAAACCAATCCATTCATCACCAGGCTTGAGGACTAAAGGCAAACGGAGTTGATCATTGGGGTTTGGGAATACTGCTGCTAGTTCGACTTTGTTATAAAAGTAACTAAACCAATTTTTATAATAAAACATTCCAATATTTTTAATTGTAGTTGGTCTGCTACCAATGTTAGTTATAGTGGCGGAAACCCATGTAATATTTTCTCTAGAAGGATCGCCATAAGTTTTCATATTGGGAGCCAAGAGCATAATTAATTTTGGAGCATCCGCTTTCCATTTATACATATCCCAAACTAATACAATTGAAGCAATAATTGCACCCCACCATGCAGCAACTTCTGAAATAGACATCGATGTTCACTCTCCCGAAAATATCTAACGCCTACATAAGAGAAAATTTATAGTTAGCCATAATGTTTGAGGAATGAAATACTGCTAACTCTAAATTTACCGTTTTATATTATTTTTATGTGACGAACCTGAGGTTTGGGTGATCATCATTTTCACAGCAAAGCCCATCTTCATTTTTACTTGGCTGATAATTCTGCAGTATTATAAAGGTACGGGGTCAAAGGCACGCGAAAGGCCCCCACTCACCAAGCGTGTTAGCCTGCTTCAGGTACAAGAGCTGCTTGAACAGAAGTATTACGAGGTAAGAGCTTTCTGAATTTTGCTTGGCGCGGCTGTGGGTTTTGATATAAGACATTGTACCAAGGATCCATCCACCCTTCGGTAGTCCTAAGTAAGTAATGACCAGATCCCTTATAATCACCATCATTTTCATTTAGGAACGCTATCGTTCCAATGGGCCAGAGTTTTAAATTATTTTCGATTGAGACCCGCATTCCGGCTTTTTTAAGTACTGAAATAATTGGCTCAAGCTCAAGGCCTTCATTAGCGAAATCGATTTTATGAAGATTTGCTTCTTGCAGCCGATCCATTGCATCTATATAGGTAATCCCGAGTAGGGATGCTACGCAGGCAACTCCGCAACCCCACTCATCTTCTTGCACGACAAGCTGATTTTTATTCATAAATGCTCCGAGATAAAATAGTAATGGCTAACGCCGCCATAACCGGACCCCAAAAAGCGCAGCTTTTTGTGGGTCCGAGTTAATGGCCTTGTTATGAATTTTCTCTCTGATATGCAAGATACTCGGAAGATATGTTATGCCCGCCAACCATCTTTAGCGTTCCACTAACACCTACCAGAGTTAAATCATCGTTAATTGTGATAATTCCATAATCAAGCATAACGTGGTGATTAGGACATAGACATAGTATATTTTCCAACACATCCGGACCATTATGTGGACTGCCAAGAGGTTTTACATGTGCCCCCTCAGCGTAAAAACCTTTGCTCGTTTCAATCTTAAGACCACATATTTGGCAAGCATGGCCGTACATTTCTTTTACTTTTTTGCTTACCGCCGTATCACGAATTACACGGTTTACATAAACGCCTTTTCTTTCGGGCGAAACGGGCGCTTTACTCACAGCGGTTGAAGTGTAGGATACGGAGGCTGCGCTATTTTGTGATATAGCCGAAAGAAGACTCTTAAATTCTTCGAGGCCATTTGAGTTACCTACCCTCCAGGCTCGACCTCGGTGTTCGCCAACCGCTCCCTTATTTTTAAATCCTTTGTATTGACTACTTTGAACCTCTTTTCCACGATCACATCCAGACTTTTCGCTAAACACGCCTACTGCTTTAGATAAGCTAGCACTAGTATTTTTATCTAACTCCGGGCTTATAACGATTTGCAACTGCCCTTTTGTAATTCCTGTAAATCTCGAAATATAAACGTATTCTTTTTTGCCATCTATATTTTTGTGCAACTCGATCTGGTGACTGCCGCTTGATGCCAGCGGAGTGTCTTCATACCCGATTTGTCTTGCCAATTTACGTATTTCTTTCTCTGTACTTTCATCGAGCACACGTTTTTCAGCCACGTGATTCTCCTTGTATTTTTAGTGCATAACGATAAGCTAAGGGGCGGGCTTTAGCCCGTCCCAGCGAACGAAGTGAGCGATTTGAGCGACTTGTTAGCTATGGCCGCCAATCAATTAGTTTTCTAACCAATTCTTCCACCCATGGTATTGAACAGCAACGCCGTAGAATTTTTCGACGTCGGATGCTGTTTCAACCTCCTTGGTGTTGAGGTGTACGGTGCATTTCCCTGTCTCAGAATCAATGCTAATTGACTCTGCCCTGATAGAATCATTTCTGTGCCAAGCAGAGTCTTCAAATTCGAATCCTACTTGCGGTGGGATTTCTGACTCAACTTCCTTAGAGACAAATTTGGATACGAGTCCAGTGCTTGGCGAATGGAAATGAATGTTGCGAACTAGAGTGAATTTCATGTGCGGTTCCTTTTGCGGTTGGTTGACTAAATAGCTAACGCCTCATTAAAAGGCTAAAAATAGTGGGCTATTAACCCGGTGGACAAATAGGTTCCCTCCCTATTTGTCCGTCACGCCAGAAAAACTAGCGCAAGTGCATGGACTTGCTGGCTTTTCTGGCGTTCGCATTGGCCT
>NZ_BCNS01000087.1 GCF_001528745.1 Marinobacterium profundum
ATTAACCCGCCGGGTTAATAAAATGAAGCGAAGCGAAAAAAGCCCGCTGTTTTTAGTCCTGTTTGAATAATTTGTTAGCCTGCAGACTGTGGCACAAGCGCTACTAGGAACTCGGTGCCATCAGGATAAGAACTTCGGAAATCGGCTTTACGAGGCTTTATGCCCATGTTGTGCCAAGGGTCCATCCAGCCCTTCCGAGTCTTAATTATGTAATGGTGCCCGTCATAAGGCTTGTCGCCAGAAATACAAACGATTGTTCCTTCACGAAATCGCTCTGGTTCTTGCCAGTCGGCTATGACTCTATAGCCTCGTTCCTGAAGTGCTAGCGCGATGTGATGGAGTTCCAAGCCTTTCGGATTAGCGTTTACGGACTTACCGCCCTTATGCTTACGGAGCAGATCCTTCGCTTCTGAGTAAGAAGTGCCAAGAAATGATGCTACACATGCAACGCCACAGCCCCACTCTTCTGTTTGGCTAACGAGGTCAAATCTATTCACCGAAATCTCCTATTCTGGCTAACGCCTTGGCTCACCTGCAACCTTTGCTGAGAGCATTTTTTGTAAAATGGAGCTACGCGACATATACAAAATGAGCGTAGCAAAGGTTGTCAGCGTGCAGCTAATTGTTAAATGCTTACTCCGATTCTAGGCTTTTACTATTTAAGCCAACCCAGCTTTCAAACGCATTAAAAGATGCAGGCCATACCTGATTGTATTCACTTTCAAATATAGCCATGATGTAATTCATCATGGGCCTTTGTTCGCCTACAAATAATTCTTGGCTGTTGTTGCAAAATTCCGTTTTATAGTTCTCAACATCTATCTTTGAATATGTGGCAGACATTCCTTGCCAATTTGGATGCGTGGTCTCAGAAAGATCACCATACATTTTCATAATTCCATTGTGTTTTTTATCTGCTTTCTCAATCATAGTGAGAATATTGATAGATTGGTGTTTGGTCATTTCGTTTCTTGACCCCAAAAGCAGCTTTGATGTTGCGTCCGAAAGCTCCTGAAATCCTTGACCAGTATTAACTACAGCATCCATTTTCTGGGACGAATATATAAGTAGTACTAGTGTTTCAATAGAAGCCCTCAATAGAATTCTGGAGCCTATATACATTTCTTGCTGGGCCAATAGCGCCGCCTGCTTTAACAGGT
The DNA here is from genome assembly GCF_001528745.1 of Marinobacterium profundum. GTDB lineage: Bacteria > Pseudomonadota > Gammaproteobacteria > Pseudomonadales > Balneatricaceae > Marinobacterium_A > Marinobacterium_A profundum. The sequence goes on from NZ_BCNS01000087.1 coordinate 1,161, forward strand.
CTACGAGGCGCCAAGCCACAAGCTCTCTAAGCACATATATTCGATGAAGCAATTTCCATTTGTGCGCTTCTGAATTCTGCGCGTACAGAGATGCAAGATCCACCTCTTTGCATAAAGTGCTTTCCCATTTTCCGACGGCTTCTAGATATTCATTCATGGCTTTACATTTAACGCCGTTTTAAGCGGCAAATTGTAGTTGGCTAAAATAAGTGAGGCACGAACAAAAAGCCAACTGTAATTTGTCTGACTTGAAAACCCTTGTTAGGTGTACGATTACACCAGGGCGAACGCATGAACATTATTTGATCAATCCAAGCTGTCCCTTCTACACATCTGACGCTGCTGACGAGCCCTCACATCATAAGC
>NZ_BCNS01000088.1 GCF_001528745.1 Marinobacterium profundum
AACGTTCATGCGTTTGCCCTGTCCCAACCCCGGACACCTATACAACAAAGCACCAACCCCAAACGTCAGCCACAAGCCCTGTTCCTGCGCATCCATGCGACCACAGGATAAGTACATCCCTGCACAAAAAAGAGCGCCGCAGCGCCCTCTCCCATTAACAAGCCCGTTACCGCCAGACTATTCGATAACGCCTATTCAATAACATAGTCGACGAAATCATCTTCACTGATCTGATTGTCCTTAACCTCATACCAGCTCAACACAGATGCATCAGCTTCAGCCACTGATTCGGCCCGACCACTGATCAACGGATGCCAGTCCGGCAGATCCTTGCCTTCGTGAACCAGCCTGTAGGCACAGGTTCTGGGCAGCCAGTGAAACTCCTTCACATCTTGCGGGCGCAGCTTGACACAGGACGGCACCAGCGAACAGCGCTTCTCATACTGCGTACAGCGCCGCGTTTCAAGATCCAGCAGATGACAGACGACCGAGGTATAAAACACCTCATGGGTATCCTCATCCTCGATCTTGTGCAAACAGCAGAGCGCACAACCATCACAGAGCGACTCCCACTCGTCGGAGGTCATCTCCTCCAGTGACTTGGCACGCCAGAATACTTCCTGAGCCACCTAGCGCACTCCGGTTTCTGGACGATCCGGATACAGATCGAGCATGTAGTCTTCCTTCGGTGGCGGCATCTGCAGGTAGTAACCCTTTTCCACGATACCCGCCAGCATCTTCTCGACATCAATGCGTGCCAGCTTGCGCCCAGGCTTGACCGGCATATCCATCAAATGCACCGGCGTACCAAACATTGTCAAAAGCGCCTCAGGCACCCGCGTGAGCAATTCACGCTTCTCAACGTAGAGGTACATCTCATCCTTGCGCGAACTTTTGTAAATACTGCAAATCTTCATATCAACTCTCATCTCTGTTCAAACGGGCGCTACTGCTCAAACCGACGCAGCTGCACCAACAGGTCGTCGCCTATCACTTCCTGGCGCCATCCCTGCAGCCCCGGCGGTAACGCATAGTCTGCGCCCTCATCACTGCCGGTACGTATCAATGCCTCTATGTCACGCCGGCGCAGCAACAACTCAGGCGCCATATCCAGCGTTTCAGCACGCTCACGCCCCATCAACTTCAAACGCTTGAGACGCGTATTCCAGATCACAGGCAGCGGCTTTGGAATCGGATCAACTGATTGCGCCTGGGGCGCCGCAGCGGCATTGCGCAAAAAATCCAGCATGGTTTCGCCATCTTCGCGCAAAATCCGCCGCTTTAGCTCCGGCACGCGGGACAACTCGAGCGTGGTGCGTGGCCAGCGGGTAATAATATCCAGCAGCGTCTGATTGCGCAGCACCCGATTACGGGGAACATTGCGCAATCGGCACTGCTGCTCACGCCAGGCGGTCAAGTCACGCAAAGCCGCGACCTTGTGGGGAGGCAGCGCCGCCATCTGACTAAAGCGCAGATAGTACTGAATGCCAGTGACATCAGCATCAGGCGCATTGGCCAGTAACGCCAGCATCTCTTCCTGCAACCAGGCAGTCATGCCCCGCTGCTCCAGCTCCGCCATCTGCATGCGACAGATCGCCGGCAGATAAGCCACATCCAGCGCCGCATACTGCTCCTGGCGCTGCGTCAGCGGACGCTGCAGCCAGTCCGATGTCGTTTCGCCCTTACCAACCTGCACACCCAGAGCATTCTCCAGCATGCGCTGCAAACCGACGGTGAAGCCCCAGCCAACAAAGCCGCCTGCAACCTGGGTATCGAACAGCGGACTGGGCAAAACACCAAACAGATGCTGAAACAACTCCAGATCTTCAGTGCTGGCGTGCAGCACCTTGAGCACCGAAGGTTCGACAAAGAGCGCCAGCAGCGGCGTAAAGTCCGTAATGGAGAGGGGATCAATCAGATAGCAGCCACTATCATCCGCCAGCTGAATAAGCCCGGCTATCGGATAAAAGGTATCCACCCGCTGAAACTCGGTATCCAGCGCAACCATGGGCAAGGTGCGCCAGTACTCGCACAGCTGCGCAAGCGCCTCATCGGTACCGACCCACACCGGCTCCTGCGCAGCACGCTCAAGCTGCTGCCAGTCATATCCATCATCGTGCGCCATGCCTACCTCAATTCAGGGAACGTCGACCCGCCAGCGCGTGCGCCAGAGTACCACCATCGATAAACTCAAGCTCTCCACCCACGGGCACACCGTGGGCAATACGACTCACCCGAACACCCAGCTCACGCACCTGCTCGGCGATATAGTGTGCCGTCGCCTCACCCTCCACCGTGGGATTGGTGGCCAGTATGACTTCGCGCACCTCACCAGCGCGCAGCCGTTCGACCAGCGCATCTATACCCAGATCATCGGGCCCGACGCCATCGATAGGCGACAGATGCCCCTTCAGGACAAAGTAATAACCCCCAAAGCCCCCCGTCTGCTCAACAGCCAGCATATCGACCGGCGACTCCAGCACACAGAGCACCGAGCGATCACGACTGCTCGATGTACAAATGCCACAGGGAGACACTTCCGACAGGGTACGACAGGACTGGCATTCACCGACCCGCTCCACCGCTTCGTGCAGCGACGCGGCCAGCTCCAGCGCTGCCGGACGATCGTGTTCAAGCAGATACAGCGCCATGCGCTGCGCCGACTTGGGACCCACACCCGGCAAGCAACGCAAGGATTTGATCAACTGCTGTATCAGAGGACTGAAAGACATCGCTATCAGAACGGCATATTGAAGCCCGGCGGCAACTGCATGCCGGCGGTGACTTTGGACATCTGATCCTTGGTATTGGTCTCAACCTTGCGCACGGCATCGTTGACGGCCGCCGCGATCAGGTCTTCCAGGATCTCTTTCTCTTCCTGCATCAGGCTGTCATCAATGGCAATCGACTTAACGTCGTGGCGACCATTCATGACGATCTTGACCAGACCTGCGCCGGATTCACCGGTCACTTCCGCGCGCGCCACTTCTTCCTGCACACGCTGCATGTCTTCCTGCATTTTCTGCGCCTGCTTCATCAGGCCACCCATATTTTTCATCATCGTATTTTTCCTCTGCAGATCAATTCGGTTCTAGCGGTACTACGGTATCTACATCTATATGAGCATCAAACTGTTTCAGAATATCCTGCACCAGCGGATCCTCTTCTATCGCCGCAACGGCCCGCGCCTGGCGCAACTCACGCTGACGCATGGCAAACTGATGTGGCGTTTCACGCCCCTGGGGCGCACATTCGAATTCTACCTCAAGCGGCAGTCCAAAATAATCACAGAGCGCGCGGGTGATACGCTCGCGCTGGATTTCATTCAGCAACGCCTGCTGCTGCATGCTGTAGTGAAACCGCAGACGCGCCCCCTGCACCGACTCGAGCGACAGGTTTACCGCCAGGCTCTCGGTCATCCCCCCCAAGCCAAGTCCGGTGCAGAGCGCTACCCAGTCATCGGGCTTGAGCGAATCCAGCCCCAGCGGCCTGCCCCCGGCCTGCGCCTCGGCGGACGGCCGGGCCTGCATTGGAGCTACCAGTACTGGCGGCGACGGCGGCACTGCCGGAGAAAGGCCTGGCGAATGAGGCTTGGGCTGGCCAGACGACTCAGACGCAGCGGAACGCGCCTGCAAAGATGCAGGCTCAGATCGTCCACTCCCTGACGTTGCGTCGGATGCAGCAACGGGCGCATCAGCCCGAGGTATAGACTGCGGCCGGGCGGCAGCAGCGGGCTCAGGCTTTTTTGGCGGCGCCACTCCCATAAACGCCCTATCAGCGTCGTCCTGGTCGTATCCGCCCGGGATATCCGACTCATCGTACTCAGGCGGCCCATCCTGCGTCACACCTGCCGGCATGACGGGCGCTCGCTGTGGCGCTACAGGCGCCGCTGCGAAAGTAGCGGCAGGGAATGCGACCGGCAAGGCCGTAGCGTCATGTTCAGTTGCTTTTGCGGGCACCTGCGCAGGTGCAGCAGCCACTACTGGCGCTGGTGCTGGCGTTTGGATGGGAGGAGCCTGCTCAGCACGTGCAACCACAGCCTCACTGACCGCGCTCCTCATAGCAGATTGAGCGGCCGGCACATTGACAGCCTGAACATCAGTAACAGCCACAGCCGCTGGTGCGCCGGCGCCAGTATTCAAACCGGCATTCGCAGGGACACTGGAAACAGGCACTGACCCCGCAGGCGCATCCGCAGGACGGAAAGCCAGCATGCGCAACAGCACCATTTCCAGCCCTTCCCGGGCGTCAGGCACATAGGGTAGATCCCGCCGCCCCATCAGGGCGATCTGGTAATACAGCTGTACATCTTCAGCCGTCAGCGCACGGGACAGCGCCAGTATCTGCTCACGATCCCCCAGACTGTTATCCGCCGCATCAGGCAGCACCTGGGCAATGGCAACACGGTGCAACAGGCTGATCATGTCCCCGAGCACGCTGGCATAGTCAGGCGAGAACTGCGCCAGATCCGCCACCGCCGCCAGCAACGCCTTCGCATCCCGGGCCGACAGGCATTCCACCAGCCGGCTCACCAGCATCTGATCGATACTGCCGAGCATGGTCTGGACATCGAGTGTGGTAATAGTGCCGGCACCAAAGGCGATAGCCTGATCGGTCAGGCTCATGCCATCGCGCATGGAGCCGTCGGCGGAGCGCGCCAGCAACCAGAGCGCGGCCTCCTCAAACGGAATACTTTCCTCACCCAGCACAAACCGCAGATGCTCAACGATGCGCTCGGGAATCATATTCTTGAGGTTGAACTGCAGACAGCGCGACAAGATGGTGACCGGCAGTTTTTGCGGATCGGTCGTGGCCAGCAGGAATTTTACGTGGGGCGGCGGCTCTTCCAGCGTTTTTAGCAAGGCATTGAAAGAGTGCGTCGACAGCATGTGTACCTCATCGATGAGGTACACCTTGTAGCGCCCATGGGTTGGCGCGTATTGCACGTTTTCAAGCAGCTCGCGGGTATCCTCCACCTTGGTACGAGAGGCCGCATCGACTTCGATCAGGTCAACGAAACGCCCTTCGGCAATCTCGCGACAGGCACTGCACTGGCCGCATGGATCCGACGATACGCCAACCTCGCAGTTAAGCGACTTGGCAAACAGGCGCGCAATGGACGTTTTGCCCACGCCGCGCGTGCCGGTGAAAAGGTAGGCATGGTGCAGCCGATCATCGTCCAGCGCATTAACCAGCGCCTTCAGTACATGCTCCTGACCCACCATTTCCTGAAAACGCTTCGGACGCCATTTACGCGCCAGCACCTGATAGCTCATTGCTGCCCTGATTACGACTGAATATACAGGCGCCTATGCTACCTACTGAGCTGCCCAGGCGCCAGCATAAGGACCCATTCCTCCGGCTTTAACCAGCCTCCCGTTGCCGCTCTGGCATCACACACACAACACCTGGGCCTTAAAGGGTGATTTAGCCGCCGAGCAACAGACGCAGGCGCTCGAGATCTTCCGGCGTATCCACTCCGGCGGGGGGCAACTCAGCGGCAACCGCCACATGAATGCGGGCACCATTCCAGAGCGCGCGCAACTGCTCAAGGCACTCCGTCGTTTCAACTGCTGCCGGTGGCCACTGCACGAAGTCGTTCAGCAACTGCACACGATAGCCATAGATACCGATATGCCGCTGCCACTCGAATCCGCTCGGCATCTGCTCGCGGCCGCCAGCAGTTGCGAAAGGGTCCCGCGGCCAGGGAATGGTTGCACGACTGAAATAGAGCGCCATGCCAAAGCGATCCGTCACCACCTTGACCACATTGGGATTCATCAGCCCGGCGATCTCATCCACCGGCTCCGACAGGGTCGCGATACCCGCCTGGGGGTTGGCCGCAAGGTTGGCCGCCACCTGATTGATGATTGCCGGCGGTATCAGCGGCTCATCACCCTGCACATTGACGACAATTTCATCATCCGCCAAGCCAAGGCTCGCCACGACTTCCTGCAGACGGTCGGTACCCGAGGGATGATCCGGCGACGTCATGCACACTTCGGCACCAAAGCCACGGGCCACATCTGCGATACGCGTATCATCGGTGGCAACCAGCACCCTCGCCGCGTCACTCAGACAGGCGCGCTCATAAACATGCTGAATCATCGGCTTGCCGGCGATATCGGCCAGTGGCTTGCCGGGAAAACGAGTCGAACCGAAACGGGCGGGAATAATAACAGTGAAGCTCATGGGCGCACCTGCTTTTTCAGTGCCTCGCGCTCAGCGTCGGTCAGCTTGCGCGCTTCGGTTTCCAGCATAACGGGAATGCCATCACGGATCGGGTACGCCAGACCGCTGGCACTGCAGAACAGCTCGTCGGTTTCCCTGTGATAATGCAGCGACGCCTTGGACACCGGACACACCAGAATATCGAGCAGTTTCTTATCCATCATTGTCTCTCACCTGAAATAGCATCAGACACCCGCAACCCGGGCCCTGAGGGATATTGTCTATTTAACTGCGCCGCCAGCGCAGATTCAAATACCGCGTCCAGCCGCGCCTCCACCGGCAGATACCAGCTGTTCGCCGGCGCCAGGTGACGACACTTCACCGCATCCTTTTCCGTCATGATCAGCGCCAGATCATCGCCGAACTCAAGGTCTTCAGCACTGAAGGCATGGTGATCGGCAAAACTGTGGGCAATGGGGTCAAATCCCAGCCGACGCAGACTGTCGAAGAAACGCTGCGGATTACCGATACCGGCCAGCGCATGCACCCGTCGCGTACCCGACCAGTCTGATGCCCGCAAGCTAACGCTGTCATCAAGCGCTCGCAGCGCACCCGGCATCAATTGCATTAGGTGGGCACCGCAAGGGCGAAAAGCCCCGTCACCGTTCACCACAACAAGATCGACCGAATCAATACGTTGCGGCGGCTCACGCAAGGGCCCTTCCGGCAAGCAACGCCCATTGCCAAGGCCCCGTTCACTGTCCAGCACCAGGATCTCGACACTGCGCCCCAGGCGGTAATGCTGCAAACCATCATCACTGATGATCAGATCACAGTCGGTCTGCTGCAGCAGGTACTTCGCCGCCGCGACGCGATCGGGATCTATCACCAGCGGGCAACCACTGCGCTCGACGATCAGTAGCGGCTCATCCCCCACCTCGGCCGCGCTCGCACCCGCAAGCACCAGACAGGGATACTGCGACGCTTTGGAACCGTAGCCACGACTAACGACTCCTGGCCGATAGCCCGCCGCTTGGGCCCACCGCAACAGCGCCAGCACCAGCGGTGTTTTGCCGGTTCCACCTACGGAAATATTACCGACGATGATCAGCGGTACCGGCGGCTGCCAGACTCGCTCAGGATGGGACAGATACTGCGCGCGACGGTGCAGCACAATACGACGGAACAGCCACTCCAGCGGGCGCAGTACGCACAGCCAGCGGCTACCCTGATACCAGCCCCGCAGCAGAGCGCTCATCAGTCAGGGAGAACCTGGTTCGCGGGTCGTGATGCTCAGGTGCACAAAACCCAGCTGACCGGCCACATCCATAACCGTAACCACCGCCTGATGCGGCGTGGTGCCATCGGCGGTAATCAGCAGTGGACGGTCACGCTCATCGCCGGCGCTCTGGCGCAAGGCCTGGCGCAGCGTATCGGGTTTGGAATTCACCAGCGGCTGACCATTGATGCTGTAACGCCCCTGGGCATCGATCAGCACTTCCAGCAGCTGCGCAGACGCCTCGCCAGGTTCGCCACTGGCTTCAGGCAGATCCACCTGCAGATGGGTTTCGCGGGTAAACGTAGTGGAAACCATGAAAAAGATCAGCAGCAGAAACACCACATCAATCAGCGGTGTCAGATTGACACTGACCTCTTCCTGACTGCGGCGCTGAAATTTCACGCGCTGCGCTCCGAACGGGGCATGACAAATACTGCGGCAGGGATATCAGACATGATCAATCTCGCGCTCGCCATGCACCACCTCCACCAGCTTGACCGCCTCCTGCTCCATTTCCTTGACCAGGGAGTCGACCTTGCGCTGAAAGAAGCGGTGAAATATCAGGGTTGGAATTGCCACCGAGAGACCGGCCGCCGTGGTGATCAGCGCCTCTGAGATACCACCGGCCAGCACCGAGGCATTGCCCGTACCCTGAACCATGATTTCGGTGAAAACCTTGATCATGCCAATCACAGTACCCAGCAGACCCAGCAGTGGCGTGACCGCAGCGATGGTCCCCAGAGGATTGAGGAAACGCTCCAGCTCATGAATCACCTGGCTGGCGGCCTCAAGGATGCTTTCCTTCATCACCTCGCGGCCATGTTTGGCATTGTTCAGCCCGGCCACCATGATGCGGCCCAGCGGGCTCTGCGTTTTGATTTCACGCATCTGGGCGGGCGTTAGCGTCTTGCCCTTGATCCGCTCCCAGATATCACCCAGCAAGCCACCCGGCGCAATACGCGAGGTACGCAACACCCACAGCCGTTCCAGGCAAATTGCCAGCGAAAGCACCGAACATGCCACGATCGGAATCATCAACCAGCCACCGGCTTTCAGAAGTTCAAACACCCTGTACCCTCCGCTCGAATGCTGGCTACTTTAGCATAGCTCCCCTGCCAAAAGTAGGTCATTAACCCGCTGACCAATAACGCTTTTTCGCCCCCCGCCAAGACCTTGTACGACATTCCCCGGCGGCATTCGCAACCAGTTCCAGTGCCCCGGAATCAGCGGTATTGAACAGTCGCGCGCCCTGCTGTTCAAAGCGTGCAACCACCTCCGCAGCCGGATGACCATACTGATTCAGAAAGCCTGCACTAATGAGCCCATATTCGGGTTGCAACAGCGCCAGAAAGGCTTCGGTCGACGAACTGCGGCTGCCGTGGTGAGACGCCACCAGCCAGGTCACAGGCGCTAGAGACCCGCTGCGCACCAGCGCCTGCTCCACACCCGACTCAATATCGCCGGTCAGCAACAAGCGACAACCCGCAACCTCAATCAGCAGCACACAGGAGCGGTCATTCTCGCTCGCGCCCACACTGCCGTGCAGGTAGCTAAACTCCACCCCGGACCAGCGCCATTGCTGCCCTGCCCGGCAGGCACTGTAACCCTCCTCGCGCTGCAAGCGCAGACTGCCGGACTCCCGGCGCTCGACCGCCAGTTCGCGCAATACCTGAGCCCGCCCACCGGCATGATCATTATCTGCATGACTCACCACCAGCCGATCCAGTGACAACGCCCCTTGCCTTTGCAGATAGGGCAGCACGGTGCGCTCGAATGCGGCGCTGCCGCTGCGATAGCCAGGGCCCGTGTCATACAGCAGACTGCGCCCGCCCGCCTGCACCCAGACAGAGACTCCCTGACCGACATCGAACACCCAGGCCCGAAACCCATCCGGGGGCGATGCAGGCGCACTGCCAAAGAGCGCCAGGGACCAGACCATAGCCGCCAGCCCCCGCACGCGCCACCCCAGCGGCAACACCAGCGCCAGGGACGCCAGCAAGGCCGACAGCACCAATACAGTAACAGGCACCGGCATAGGCCCGCTGGCAGCCAGGCGCTGCGCCAGCACCGCCTGCTCCACCACACCCAGACCCTGCCACAATGCAGCCAGCACCGCGGAATAAATGACCGCAGGGACTGTCACAGCGCACCAGATCCCGAGCAGAACCGGCACCAGACCCAGTACCAGAACCGGCAACAGCGGAATGGCAAGCAGATTGACCAAGGGTGCCACCAGCGAAATCTGACCAAACCAGCCCAGCAGCAAGGGCGTCATCAGGCAGAAAATAGCCAACTGCGCCACCAGAATACGCCGCAACAGCGATTGAGTACCGCGCACAGACGCCAGCATCAGCAATATAGCGACAGCCCCAAACGACAGCCAGAGCCCGGGTGCATGTACCGCCAGTGGCTGCAAACTCAGCACTACTGCTAACGCCAGCCACCAGCGTTGCCACAGACTCAACTGTCGCAGACAAAAAGCCGACAGCAGCAATGCGGCGGCCATAATCCAGGCACGCAGGGTGGCTATGCCGGCACCTGCCAGCAGCACATAGCACCCGCTTAATACCAGCGCCAGCAACACCGGAAACAGACGCAACACAGGGGCACTCAAACGCCCTGCAGGACACAGCCAGAGCAGGCTCCGCCCCAGCATCCAGCCCAGCGCCACCACTATGGCAATATGCAGACCGCTCACCACCACCAGATGCACGGTGCCGGTGCGGCGCAGCCGGTCCCAGTCCGACGCCGCCAGCGCCGAGCCGTCACCAATCAGAAAGGCCCGTGCCAGTGCAGCAGCCGCAGGATCGGGCAAGCCCTCGGACAGTTGCGCGCCCAGGTTTGCCCGCAACCGATCAAGCGTCCAGCGCCGCGACTGCCGCTCATGCAGCTGACGTACATAGCCAACCCCATCGACGTCGCGCATCAGCGCCCAAAGCTCATAATCAAAGCCGCCCGGATTCCACAGACTATGGGGCGGCTTCAGACGCACACTCAACACCACCCGATCACCCGGCAGCAACAGCGGCAAAGTGCCGTAGGCACTCAGACGCACGCGACGCAGCCGAGTATCCTGCTGCGACAACACCCGCAGTTCAAACCGCTGCACCTCGCCGGTTACGTCCGGGAGCCCCACCACCTCGCCACCAAGACGCAGCTCGGTACCGGATTGCTGCACATCCAGACGGTGCCACAACTGCCAGTTACCGTAAGTGACCGCCAGCAAGAAACCCAGCCAGAGCGGTACGGCTTGCCTGCGCCAGCGACTGCACAGCAACAGTGGGCACAAAACAATCAGCAGATAACCATCAGGCAGCTGCGGCAACAGGGCCGCGAGCACTATTCCCGCGATGTAGTAGATCATCCTTGATCCTGTCGGGTTGGCTTACGTTAGACCTGAATGCATAATAGAAGCCCTCAGAGACTGCAATCAAAGTGCGACACCTATGCCTCGCAAGCTGATCAAGAAGTACATGCCCGACGAGCACCGGTTTCGCAGCCACCGAACCTTGAGCTGGCTTGGCGATCATATTCATGACCCCAACCTGTTTCACCTGACCCGCAAATCGGTATCCCGCGCCTTCATGGTGGGAATTTTCTGCGCCTTCCTGCCCATACCACTGCAAATGCTCGTCGCTGCCATCATCGCGGTTGTGGCCCGCTCCAACCTGCCGATTTCCGTCAGCCTCGTCTGGCTGACCAATCCATTGACCATGCCGCCGGTGTTCTATTTCACCTACCTGGTTGGATCGCAAATTCTGGGAGCACCGATAAAACCGGTGGTATTCGAATTCTCCCTGCATGGACTGGGTGCTGAAATATCCGCCGTATGGTGGCCACTGCTACTCGGTTCAATACTCTGCGGCCTGGTGTTTTCCCTGCTGGGCTATGCCGCGGTACAGCTGTTCTGGATTCGCCATGTGCTCAACAGCTGGAAAAAGCGCCGCCAGGAACGCAAGAATCGAAACTAGAGCATTTTCATCTTACCTCGACCCATATCCGGCCACCTCGAAGCTTGTAGGTCGGGTTAGCGCAGCGTAACCCGACGGGGGCCATATACAATGCAAGTGATCGGGCATAACTACTATGGCCACCACCTCAAAAGGACGCGCCGTTCGCACAGCCCGAAATCGCGCCACGCAGCAGTTCCACATTGCCTGCGTCGGCCAACCCGGGCCGCCGCTGCTCCGTAACCAGAGTAAAAAATACGAAGCTCCAGAGACAAAGGCACCGCGGTAGTTCAGGGCGTTATCATCCTTGATTATCCTTGTCGGGTTACGCTGCGCTAACCCGACCTACGGGCTGAAACATCAGAGCGGCTCTTGTTCCCCCTTATGAAGCCGGCGAGCACTGAGGTCATTCGGCGATCAGGCCCGAAGGGGCGCAACAGGGACTGATGCGCCTGCGATGAGGTACAGGGATGTACCGTCAGCGCAGCCCGCTGAATGATCTCAGAGCGCAGCGAATAGGCGTCATCGGGGCGTGCTTTCTTTGGTTACTTTATTTGCACGAGCAAAGAAAGTAACGCGCCAGCAAGACGCAATAAAAACCATCAAAACTGCTCCGATACCCCAGCCTGCACAGGCTCCAACAGGGTTACCTTAATCTCGTCTCAACTATCGCAATGGGTCGATGTAAGATGAAAATGCTCTAATCCGGGCTAAAAATGCAGACCAAAAAAAACCGCCTTTTTTCAGGCGGTTTTTTTATCTCAGCCGGTCAGACTCAGGAAGCAGACTCGTCTGCAACCATGTCGCGCATGGACAGCTTGATGCGACCACGTACGTCCACGTCCAGGACCTTGACCTTGACGATGTCGTCCATGTTCACATAGTCGGTGACTTTCTCAACGCGCTTGTCAGCGATCTGAGAGATGTGCACCAGACCATCCTTGCCCGGCAGGATGTTGATGAAGGCACCGAAGTCTTCGATGCGCACAACCTTGCCTTCATAGATCTTGCCGACTTCAGCTTCAGCCGTAATCGCCTGAACACGTTCGATAGCGGCCTTGGCAGCGATCTTGTTGTCGGCGTAGATACGCACAGTACCGTTGTCGTCGATATCGATCATGGCGCCGGTTTCTTCGGTCAGCGCACGGATGGTCGCGCCGCCCTTGCCGATCAGGTCACGGATTTTCTCCGGGTTGATCTTCAGCTGTGTCATGGCAGGTGCGTTGTCCGGCAGTTCCGGACGGGCATAACCGATGACTTTGGCCATCTCGCCGAGGATGTGCTTGCGTGCTTCACACGCCTGCTCCAGAGCGATTTCCATGATCTCTTCGTTGATACCGGTGATCTTGATATCCATCTGCAGCGCGGTAATGCCTGCATCGGTACCAGCAACCTTGAAGTCCATGTCGCCGAGGTGATCTTCGTCACCCAGGATGTCGGTCAGAACGGCAAAGCGATCGCCTTCCTTGACCAGACCCATGGCGATACCGGCTACCGGTGCTTTCAGCGGCACGCCCGCGTCCATCATGGACAGCGAAGCACCGCAAACAGAGGCCATGGAGCTGGAACCGTTGGATTCAGTGATCTCGGACACGATACGGATGGTGTACGGGAATTCGTCCTGCGTCGGCAGTACGGCAGCAACACCGCGACGTGCCAGACGGCCGTGACCGATTTCGCGACGACCAGCACCCATCATGCGGCCAGCTTCACCCACGGAGTACGGAGGGAAGTTGTAGTGCAGCATGAAGGGGTCTTTGCGTTCGCCTTCGATGGCATCGATCATCTGCTGATCGCGGCTGGTACCCAAAGTACAAGTAACCATGGCCTGAGTTTCGCCACGGGTGAACAGGGACGAACCGTGTGCGCCCTGCAGAGTGTTAATCTGAACGTCGATAGCACGCACGGTCTTGTTGTCACGGCCATCGATACGCGGCTGACTTTCAATGATGCGGTTACGAACGATTTCTTTTTCCAGCGAGCTGATGATGCCACCAATAGCGCGGGCATTCGGCTGACCTTCTTCGGTGCCTGCCAGAGCAGCAACAGCCTGGTTGCGCAGTTCGCCCAGGGCGTTCTGACGCTGAACCTTGTCGGCAACCTGATAGGCAGCAGCGACGCCTTCACCGACCAGACCACGCACCTGAGCGATCAGGGCTTCGTCTTTCTGCGGTGCCTGCCAATCCCACTTCGCCTTGCCGGCTTCGGCAACCAGCTCGTTGATGGCAGCGATGGCAACCTGCATTTCCTGATGGGCGAAGAGTACCGCACCCAGCATTTCGTCTTCAGACAGTTCCTGCGCCTGGGACTCAACCATCAGTACGGCATCAGCTGTACCGGCTACAACCATGTCCAGCTCGGACGTTGCCAGCTGTTCATAGGTCGGGTTAAGGATGTAACCGGCAGCTTCGGTGAAGCCGACACGAGCACCACCAATCGGGCCCTGGAACGGCAGACCGGAAATGGCCAGCGCAGCAGAGGTACCGATCAGTGCAGCGATATCAGGATCATTGATCTTGTCAGCAGACATGACAGTACAGATAACCTGTACTTCATTCATGTAGCCTTTAGGGAACAGCGGACGAATGGGACGGTCGATCAGACGCGAGGTCAGAGTTTCTTTCTCGGTCGGACGCGCTTCACGCTTGAAGAAACCACCGGGGATACGGCCTACAGCGTAGTATTTTTCCTGGTAATGCACGGACAGCGGAAAGAAGTCCTGACCTTCGCGCAGGCTCTTGGCACCCACAACGGTACACAGAACCTGTACGCCAGCCATGGTCACCATAACGGCACCGGTCGCCTGACGCGCGACGCGGCCAGTTTCCAGAGTAACCGGCTGGCCACCGAATTCGAATGTCTTGGTTGTTACTTGAAACATAGATTACCTCATCTGTTCGAAGAATCGTCCCCTGTACCACACCGTCGCATTCAGTCCTTCGTTAAAAGCCAGTACTCAGTTGCACTCTGGTGCAAAGCGCAATTGAGTACGGGCGGGATGAACAGTCTGGGATGATATCAGGGCGTTGGTCTCGCCCGTTCAAGGGCGGGTTCTATCATTGCTCGCGGGAATTTTCACTCCCGGTAATGCTGATCCGGATAAAACGTCTTAGCCGGATAAAACTGAGGCCATACATTGTATGGCCTCAGGAACATCAACTTAGCGGCGCAGACCGAGGCGCGCGATCAGCTTCAGGTAGCGATCAGCATCTTTCTTCTTCAGGTAGTCCAGCAGCTTGCGACGCTGGTTTACCATGCGAATCAGACCACGACGGGAGTGGTGATCATGCTTGTGCTCTTTGAAGTGATCCTGCAGACCCTGGATGTTGAAAGACAACAGGGCAACCTGAACTTCAGGAGAACCGGTATCGCCTTCAGCGCGAGCGAAGTCTTTAACGATCTCTGCTTTTTTCTCTACAGCTAATGCCATTGTATCGAGCTCCGATATTAATATGCGTGCGACTAGTGCCGCCTGTTAGGAAGAAACGATGCACCGAGCATATTATCAGTACAACGCCAATCATCATGCCCGCCACTCAGAGAGCGACAACTCGGGCTATCGATGACCGTTTCAGCCCGTCGCCAGCAAACGGCGGGGGCGCAGAACGCGGTCATCCGATATTTCGGCGATCCCCAGAAAGACTCCGGTTTCACCTGCAATCAGTTTTATCAGCTCTGCCGGAGCCTGCTCCGGCAATGCCAGACGCTGCCCCATAAGGATACGCTGCGTCTGTGCGCCATCCAGCGTCAGGGAAGGAATATCTTCCAGGGCGCTGGTGACCGGCAATAATAGCCTATCAAGCCGGGCTTGTATGCCCTTTTCCCCGTCGTCCTGCGGCTGTTCAGCGGCCATGTCCTGCAGCGCATCGAGCGTGATCATCTGCTCGGCCTGGTAAGGCCCGGCATCAAGACGACGCAGCTGTTTCACATGGGCACCACACCCCAGCAAAAGCCCGAGATCTTCCACAATAGAGCGGATATAAGTGCCTTTGGAGCAACTGATATCCAGCTCGATTTCGTCTTCGCGCAAGGCGGTCAGACGGCAGTGAAAAATGGTGACACGGCGTGATTTGACTTCGACCTGAATGCCCTTGCGTGCCAGCTTGTAGAGCGGCTGGCCGTTGTGCTTCAGGGCCGAGAACATGGAGGGCACCTGCTCGATTTCACCCGAGAAGTGCTCTTCCAGCAGCGCCAGAATCTGCGCTTCATCCAACACGGGTACCGGGCAGGTTTCCACCACCTCACCATCGGCATCGCTGGAATCCGTGCGGATACCCAGCTTGGCCGTGGTCAAATAGCGTTTGTCGGCATCCAGCAGAAACTGGGAAAACTTGGTGGCTTCACCGAATGCAATCGGCAGCATGCCGGTTGCCAGTGGATCCAGCGCACCTGTATGGCCGGCTTTGGCCGCTCCATACAGACGCTTGACCCGCTGCAGTACGCCGTTGGAGGTTATCCCGGCGGGCTTGTCCAGCAAGAGAATGCCGTCCAGCGCCCTACCGCGGCGTTTTCTGCCCTCGGTCATGCCTTATTCCTCGTCCGCTTTATCCGCTGAATCATCGGCCGCTTCAGAACCCGGTTCCGGCTGATTCACCTGAGTAATCAGGCTGTGCAGACGGCGACCACGGTCGACAGACTCGTCGAAGTGAAAGCGCAGTTCCGGCATGACGCGCAGCTTGATGCCGCGTGCCAGCTCATGTCGCAGGAAGCCCGCAGCCTTGTTGAGGACAGACAGCGATTCCTTCACTGTCTGCTCTTCATCAGTCTGGGCGCCAAACGCCATAACGGTGACATAGACGTCGGCATAACCGAGGTCCTTGGCTACCTTCACATAACTGACGGTAACCATGCCTACGCGCGGATCCTTGATCTGTCGCTGGATAAGCTGGGCCAGGTCCTTCTGGACCTGGTCAGCAACCCGCTGAGTTCGAGTAAATTCTCGTGCCATGGCGTTTAGAGTGTCCGCTGAACTTCAATGGTATCGAAGACTTCGATCTGGTCTCCGACCTTGACGTCATTGTAGTTCTTGACGCCGATACCGCATTCCATACCCTGACGAACTTCCTGCACGACATCCTTGAAGCGACGCAGCGACTCAAGCTCACCTTCGTAAACCACGACGTTTTCACGCAGTACACGGATACGCTTGTTGCGGTGCACGGTGCCTTCGGTAACCATGCAGCCCGCCACCAGGCCAAGTTTGGGTGAACGGAAGACATCGCGTACTTCGGCGATGCCAACGATCTGCTCGCGGAATTCCGGCGACAGCAAACCGGTCATGGCCTGCTTAACGTCATCAATGATGTCGTAGATAACGCTGTAGTAGCGCAGTTCCAGACCTTCACGTTCAACAATGGCCTTGGCCTGGTTGTCGGCACGCACGTTGAAGCCGATGATCAGGGCGCTCGATGCCACGGCAAGATGTGCCTCGGTCTCGGAGATACCACCAACACCGCCAGCAACAATATTGACCTTCACTTCGTCGGTGGACAGATCTTCCAGCGCCTGAGACAGGGCTTCGAGGGATCCGCGCACGTCCGCTTTGAGGACGATATTCAGCGATTTCACATCGCCGGCCTGCATGTTTGCAAACAGATTTTCCAGCTTGGAAGCCTGCTGACGCGCCAGCTTGATTTCGCGGTACTTGCCCTGACGGAAGAGTGCAACTTCACGCGCTTTCTTCTCGCTGCTGACGGCAGCAAAGTCATCACCGGCACCCGGCGTGCCATCGAGACCCAGGATTTCCACCGGAATGGACGGACCCGCTTCCTCGATATCCTTGCCACTTTCGTCGCGCATGGCACGAATACGGCCATAGTGCAGACCCGCCAGAACGATGTCGCCCTTGCGCAGGGTACCGTTTTGAACCAGCACAGTGGAAACCGAACCGCGACCCTTGTCCAGACGGGACTCGACCACAACACCCTGAGCCGGAGCTTCAGGCACAGCGTTCAGTTCCAGTACTTCAGCCTGCAGCAGAATGGCTTCAAGCAGCTTGTCGATGCCCTCGCCTGTCTTGGCAGAGACGTTGACGAACTGAACTTCGCCGCCCCAATCTTCAGGGATAACATCGCGCTGGGCCAGTTCGTTTTTGACACGATCCGGATCGGCGTCTTCCTTATCAACCTTGTTAACGGCCACAACCAGGGGCACGCCAGCTGCTTTCGCATGCTGTACAGCCTCTTCGGTCTGCGGCATAACACCGTCATCAGCAGCCACAACCAGGATAACAATGTCGGTTAGCTTGGCACCACGGGCACGCATGGCGGTAAAGGCCGCGTGTCCCGGTGTATCCAGGAAGGTGATCATGCCATTGTCGGTTTCGACGTGGTAAGCACCTATATGCTGGGTAATACCACCGGACTCGCCCGCAGCCACCTTGGTGGTACGAATATAGTCGAGCAGTGATGTTTTACCGTGGTCAACGTGACCCATTACGGTCACGACCGGCGCGCGGCCCTGGGTTTCGCCCTGCTGCTGCTGGATAGTTTCCATCAGCGCCGATTCAACAGCATTTTCCTGCATCGGCTTGGCTACGTGACCCATCTCTTCCACGATCAGCGACGCTGTATCCTGGTCGATGACCTGGTTGATAGTCGCCATGGCGCCCATCTTGAACATTACCTTGATGACCTCGGCCGCCTTGACCGACATCTTCTTGGCAAGTTCTGCAACCGTCAGACTCTCGGGCAGCTGAACTTCATGCACCTGAGGAGCCTGGGGCTCTTTAAAGCCATGTACGTTTGGCTTGCCACCGCGCGCACGTCCTTTACCAGGACCACGGCTGAGCTTGCCACCACGACGACCGTCACGGTCATCGCCGCCGAAGCCGCGACTCGGGCCACGTGCAGACTTGGCACCACGGGACGGTTTTTTGTCGTCCGTTGTTGTACGGCGCGCCAGCTGCTGCTGTTTTTTCTTCTCCTTGCGCAGCGCCTCTTCACGAGGATCTGCCTTGGATGCCGGCGGTGCCAGCTGCTCTTCGCCTTCAACAGCCTTGACCGACTTGGTGTCGATCGCGGCGGCAACGGGCGCAGCTGCTGCTGGTTTAGCTGCAACCGGAGCGGCTACTGCCGGAGCCGGCGCTGCGGCCTGCTCAACAGCGGCGCCAGTCGGCTGCTCTGCTACCTGATCCGCTGGAGCCGCTTCGCCGTCAGCGTCGGCACGCTTGACGTAGGTGCGTTTTTTGCGCACTTCGATGTTGATCGTCTTCTTCTTGCCGGAGGCACCGGAGACTTTCAGCTGCGACGTCGTCTTGCGCTTGAGTGTGATTTTTTTCGGCTCACCGGAGTCCGTGCTTTCACCGTGGCTGCGCTTCAGGTATGTCAGTAGATCCTGGCGCTCGCCTTCGGAAACTTTGGAACCATCCGCCTTACCTTTGATACCTGCTTCCTGCATTTGCTTAAGCAAACGCTCGACGGAAACACCAACCACATCGGCAAGTTGCTGTACTGTTACTTCTGCCATATTGGTTTTCTCTCCTAATCCGTTGACCCAGACTCATCGTCCGCAAACCAGGGAGCCCGGGCGGTCATGATCAGTACTGCGGCTTTCTCTTCATCGATGCCTTCAACATCCAGCAGATCTTCGACGCCCTGTTCAGCCAGGTCTTCCATCGTGATCACACCCTTGGCTGCCAGCAGGAAGGCCGTATGACGATCCATACCTTCCATTTCCAGCAAATCCGCCGCAGGCTCTGCGTTCTCAAGCACCTCCTCACTGGCAATTGCCAGGTTCAGCAGGGCATCCTTGGCTCGCGAACGCAGTTCTTCAACCGTGTCCTCATCGAAGCCATCAATCTCAAGCATTTCATCAACCGGCACATACGCCACCTCTTCAAGGGACGTAAAGCCTTCGGCAACCAGCACTTCGGCCATATCTTCATCGACATCCAGGTATCGTGTGAAGATTTCCATGATCGAACCGAGTTCGGACTCCTGCTTTTCAGCCGCCGCCTCTTCGGTCATCACGTTCAGCGTCCATCCGGTCAGCTCACTGGCCAGACGCACGTTCTGGCCGCCGCGGCCGATAGCCATCGCAAGAATTTCCTGCGCAACGGCGACATCCATGGAATGCGTTTCTTCGTCAATAACGATAGACGCAACTTCCGCCGGAGACATGGCATTGATAACAAGCTGTGCGGGATTGTCATCCCACAGGATAATATCCACACGCTCGCCATTAAGCTCATTGGACACCGCCTGAACACGCGCACCGCGCATGCCGACACAGGCGCCCACAGGATCAATACGGCCATCATTGGTTTTGACAGCGATCTTGGCGCGTGACCCCGGATCACGTGCAGCTGCACGGATCTCAAGTACTTCTTCGGCGATTTCCGGAACTTCGATGCGGAACAGTTCGATCAGCATCGCTGAACAGGAACGGCTCAGCACCAGCTGGGGACCACGACCTTCAGCACGGACTTCGTGCAGAATGGCGCGTACGCGATCACCCATGCGGAAGGTTTCCCGACCAATGAGGAATTCGCGCGGCAGCAAGGCTTCGGCGTTGTTGCCCAAGTCGACGATAACATTGTCACGTGTCACCTTCTTGACGCTGCCAGAAATCAGTTCGCCCACGCGATCCTGATACATGGCGACGACCTTGGCCCGCTCGGCTTCACGTACTTTCTGTACGATAACCTGCTTGGCAGTCTGGGCGGCAATGCGACCAAACTTGACGGATTCAACGGCCTCCTCATACAGATCGCCCGGCTGGAGGTTAATATCCAGCGCGTGTGCTTCCTGCAGCGTGAGCTCAGTACCGAGCGCCGCCACACCTTCATTGCTAACAACCAGCCAGCGACGGAAAGTATCGTAATCGCCGGTTACCCGGTCGATCTCAACCCGGATTTCAGCCTCTTCGTCGTAGCGTTTTTTGGTCGCTGTTGCCAGTGCCAGTTCGATCGCTTCGTATATGACCTGTTTGGGCACATCCTTTTCGTTCGAAACTGCTTCTGCTACCAGTAGAATCTCTTTATTCATGCCACTGCCTCGCTCAATCCTTCGCGTTCCTTAGAACTGCGGAACTACGTTCGCACGATCGATGGAATCGATCGGCAACAGATATTCTTCTTTATCGACGACCACCAGGACTTCGTCGCCTTCGACGCCGTTAAGCAGCCCCTTGAACTTGCGGCGCCCATCAAACGGCACTCTCAGACGTATCTCAACCTTGTGGCCGGTAAAGGCGACAAACTGTTCAAGCGTGAACAGGGGACGATCCAACCCGGGGGATGAAACTTCCAGGTTGTACTGACCACTGATAGGCTCTTCAACATCCAGCACACCGCTGATCTGATGACTTACCTTGGCGCAGTCATCAACGCCAATGCCGTTTTCAGCATCAATGTAGACACGCAGTACACTGTGAACACCGTGGGCAAGATATTCGATGCCCCACAGCTCGAATCCAAGCGATTTAACACCTGGCTCAATCAATTCATGTAGCAATTTCAGCTTTGCTGACACCGGCAAACCTCTTGTTGGCAAGCACCGATTCGGACGCCGGAAACAAAAAATGGGTCTCTGTAGGACCCATTATTGATCGCGGCACCAATGCCTTGATTTACCTACGAAAAAGCCCCTAAAGAGGGGCCTTTTCGAAGATACACGAATAAGGTGGTAGCGGGGACAGGATTTGAACCTATGACCTTCGGGTTATGAGCCCGACGAGCTACCAGACTGCTCCACCCCGCAACAAACAGGTGCGCTATATTACACACATCCTGTCTTTCTTTCAATATGGTGCCCAAGGCCGGACTCGAACCGGCACGTCCTAGGGACACTACCCCCTCAAGATAGCGTGTCTACCAATTCCACCACTTGGGCAACACCAGGTTGGTACTTACTCGGCGCTGGGCACATCGGCATCAGCCGCTGGCTCAGGTGCGCGTTCCAGTACCGGCAGTTGCGGTTCAGCCGCACTGCTCTCGATCACGATCGGCGCTGGTATACCAGCATCGCCAACCGTTTCGGCCTTGTTCTTAGCGAACACGGCCAAAACAAAACTGGTAACAAACAGACCCACCGCCATTACTGCGGTCATCTGGCCCAGGAAACTACTATTCCCCTGGCTGCCAAATACGGTCTGGGAAGCACCACCACCAAAGGCAGCGCCTGCTTCTGCACCTTTACCCTGCTGCAGCAAAACCAATGCGATAATCGCAGCGGCGAGCAGCACGTGTGCAACCAGAACCAGAGTTTCCATTTAATCAACCATTTGCCGATGCGTCTGCAGCTGCACTGCAGATCGCAAGAAAATCTTTTGCCTTCAAAGAGGCTCCACCTACCAGACCGCCATCGATATCGGGCTTTGCAAACAATTGCGCCGCGCTATCGGCAGTCACGCTGCCACCGTACAAAATTCTTACTTTCAGTGCCGCAGCGGCGTCGTACTCGGCAATCAGTGCGCGTAACGCCTGATGCACTTCCTGCGCCTGCTCCGGCGTTGCTGTCAACCCGGTGCCTATTGCCCACACAGGCTCATACGCGACCACAGCATCTGCCAGTTTCGCCTTATCGGCAACTTCAAGCACCGCTCTAAGCTGACGACTGACAACCTCCAGCGTCTGACCTGCCTGACGCTCTTCCAGCGTTTCACCAATACATACAATCGGCGTAACACCAGCACTCACGACAGCACAAAACTTGTCAGCTACCTGGGCATCATCTTCACCAAACAGTGCGCGACGCTCGGAATGACCCAGAATTACGTACTGGACACCGAACTCGGCAAGCATGTTCAGCGAAATATCGCCGGTATAAGCGCCTTTTTCAAAAGCGGATGCATTCTGTGCACCCAGGGAAAAATCACTATCCTGCAGCAAAGCTGCAACCTGAGGTATATATACCGCAGGCGGACAGACCAAGACGTCAACATTATCGCTACCAGATCGCGTACTCAGAAGGCCTTTAACCAGTTCAGCATTTGCTGTCAGGTTGCCGTTCATCTTCCAGTTTCCAGCTACGATACACTTACGCATCGGTATCCCCTCTCGAAAGAGGCGCAAATATTAACTGAGGCGACCTTAAGATACAAGCGCTTGCAATGCTTTTTCAACATCATCGGCAAGCTCTCGGCACAGCTCTGCCACAAGCGGCCCATCCTCGCCCTCAATCATGACTCGCACCACAGGCTCGGTGCCCGACGGGCGCAACAACACACGGCCGGAATTGCCCAGACGCGCCTCAACCCTGGCCACTGCCTGATCGATCTCGGCCACTGAACTGATATCCACTTTCCTGGCGACCCGCACATTGATCATCTCCTGCGGCATCTTGCTCATGCCAGCTTTCAACTGCGCCAGGGTCTCGCCGCTTTGCACCATTGCCTTGAGCACCTGCAGCCCGGCAACAATGCCATCGCCTGTGCTGGTGAGATGACGGCATATCACATGACCTGAATTCTCAGCGCCCAGGAACCAGTCCCGACGATCGAGCTCTTCCAGCACATAACGGTCGCCAACCTGGGTCCGCACAAAGGGAATATCATTGCGCTGCAGTGCCAGTTCAAGCCCGAAGTTGCTCATGAGGGTACCGACCACACCACCTGTCAGTCGCCCTTGCAGCTGCATCTGGCGCGCGATGATAAACAGAATTTCATCACCATCCACCACCTCACCGGCGGCATCCACCATAATCACTCGGTCGCCATCACCATCCAGTGCTATGCCAATATCTGCCTTTTCCGCCAGCACGCGCTGCTGTAATGCGGCCGGATCGGTAGCACCACACTCGGCATTAATATTAATGCCATCGGGGGACGTCGCCATGCGAATCACCCGCGCACCTAGCTCCTCGAACACCTGGGGCGCAACGTGATAGGTCGCGCCATTGGCACAGTCCAGCACGATACGCAGACCTTTCAAGCTCAGGGCACCGCTGACCGTACCCTTGCAGAACTCGATGTAGCGTCCGGCAGCATCGTCAATACGACGGGCCTTGCCCAGCTCATGGGACTCTACCGTGGACATGGCGATATCCATCTGAGCCTCGATTGCCTGCTCAACCTCATCCGGCAATTTGGTACCCGATGCCGAGAAAAACTTGATGCCATTGTCGTAAAACGGGTTATGCGAGGCACTGATCACAATGCCCGCATCGGCACGGAAAGTCTTGGTCAGGTAGGCCACGGCCGGGGTCGGCATTGGACCTGTCAGCAACACATCCACCCCAGCGGCGGACAATCCAGCTTCCAGCGCCGACTCAAACATATAGCCCGAGATACGGGTGTCTTTGCCGATCAGGATGCGGCTTTGTCCGGAGCGCGCAAACACTTTGCCTGCAGCCCAGCCCAGCTTGAGCACAAAGTCCGGTGTAATCGGGTGCTGCCCCACCTTGCCGCGTATGCCGTCCGTGCCAAAATAACGTTTCGTCACGCCTCTACTCCCTTTGATTCCATCATCACAGCCTCGGTCATGCGCACTGCATCCACCGTTGCCGCCACATCATGTACACGGATAATTTTCGCACCCTTTTGCACCGCCATGACCGCCGTTGCCAGACCACCCGCCAGACGCTGATCCACCGGACGGTCCAGCGCCTGACCAATCATGCTCTTGCGCGAAGTGCCAACCAGTAGCGGCAATCCGAGCAGCTGCAGGCGCTGCATCTGGTTCAGCAGACGCAGGTTATGCTCCAGTGTCTTGCCAAAGCCAAAGCCAGGGTCCAGTAGCAAGCGGTCACGACTGATTCCCGCCTGTTCGCAGGCCAGCACGCGCTGGCGCAGGAAGTCTCCTACTTCAGCCACAATATCCTCGTAGTGCGGCGACAGCTGCATGTCCGCCGGCGTATTGCCCTGCATGTGCATCAGACAGACAGGTAGCCCGGTTGCCGCAGCGGCGACCAGAGCTCCATCACGGCCGAGCGCACGCACATCATTAAGCATACCCGCTCCCAGCTTTGCAGCTTCGCTAAATACCTGGGCGGTGCTGGAATCAATAGAGACAACAACATCCAGCTCGCGCTGAATCAGCTCCAGAGCCGGCAGCACTCGGTCAAGCTCCTGCTGCACACTGACAGCTGTAGCACCCGGGCGGGTTGACTCACCGCCAAGGTCAAGAATAGTAGCGCCTTCTGCCACCATCCGGGCCGCACGTTCCAGTACTTTGTCGCCCGCAGGCTGACCGGCCTGATACAGGGTGTTACCGTCAGAAAAGGAGTCCGGGGTCACATTCAGGATACCCATGACCTGAACCCGGGACAGATCCAGCTCCCGCGTGCCACATTTCAATCTGGTGTTACTCAATAGCCTGCCTCCAAAACAAAAAGGCCAACCCTGCCGGGCCAGCCTTTTTCGATACTAATCAGTCTCGATCATATCAGTGCAACTTGCGATCCGTTGACTCCGGCACATCAGAATCTTCCGTCCGGGGCGTCTCATCCTTCACGGCATCGCCGCTCGGCTGCTCACCACTGTCGTCTGACTGCGCTTGAGCCGCCGACGCAGGCTTCTCCTCGGCATCCGCATTTTCAGTCGCCTGTGCGTTGCTGTCGGTGTCGACCCAGTCATCTGGCGGCGTCACGGGCTGGCGAGCCATGAGCTCATCCAGCTGACTTGAATCGATGGTCTCGTACTTGATCAGTGCGTGTGCCATGGCTTCGAGAATATCGCGATTCTGCTCCAGCAACTGGTGTGCCTCGGCATAGCAATCATCAATGATGGTACGTACGACCGAGTCGATTTTACGCTGGGTTTCTTCCGACGTCTGCTTTGCAGGCGCGCCGTAACCGCGGGTAAACGGGTCGCCGTCTTCATCGTCATAGAGCAAGGGCCCCAGCTCTTCGCTCAGACCCCACTTGGTAACCATGCTGCGCGCCAGACTGGTTGCACGCTGAATGTCGTTGGAAGCACCGGTGGTGACACCATCCTTGCCCAGAGTCATCTCTTCCGCAATCCGGCCGCCATAGAGCGAACAGATGTTGGAAATAAGCGTACGACGGCTATGACTGTAACGATCTTCCTCCGGCAGGAACATGGTTACACCCAAGGCCCGACCACGAGGAATAATGGACACCTTGTACACAGGGTCATGCTCCGGCAGCAGGCGCCCGACAATGGCGTGACCAGCTTCATGGTAGGCGGTGTTCAGACGTTCCTTGTAGGACATGACCATGGACTTGCGCTCGGCGCCCATCATGATCTTGTCCTTGGCTTTCTCAAACTGCAGCATGCCAACGGTACGACGGCTGTCACGGGCAGCAAATAGCGCCGCCTCGTTCACCAGGTTGGCCAGATCCGCACCGGAAAAGCCGGGCGTACCACGGGCAATCAGCGCAGGTTTGACATCATCTGACAAAGGCACCTTACGCATGTGTACCTTGAGAATCTGCTCGCGACCACGGATATCCGGCAGGCCAACATGCACCTGGCGGTCAAAACGACCGGGACGCAGCAGTGCAGGGTCGAGCACGTCAGGCCTGTTGGTGGCAGCGATCACGATAACACCCTCAGTACCTTCGAAGCCGTCCATCTCAACCAGTAGCTGGTTCAGTGTCTGCTCGCGCTCGTCATTGCCGCCGCCCATGCCAACACCACGATGACGACCAACAGCATCGATTTCGTCGATAAAGATAATGCATGGTGCATTCTTTTTGGCCTGTTCGAACATGTCACGGACACGGGACGCACCCACACCGACAAACATTTCGACAAAGTCAGAACCGGAAATACTGTAGAAAGGCACCTTCGCCTCACCAGCGATCGCCTTGGCAAGCAGTGTCTTACCCGTACCAGGGCTACCTGACATCAGCACACCGCGCGGAATGTGGCCACCCAGACGCTGGAACCGGCCAGGATCACGCAGGTAATCGACCAGCTCCTTAACGTCCTCCTTGGCCTCTTCAACGCCGGCCACATCATCAAAGGTGGTCTTGATCTGGTCTTCGCTCATCATGCGCGCTTTGGACTTGCCAAAGGACATAGGCCCTTTGCCACCGCCGCCGCCCTGCATCTGACGCATAAAGAACATGAACACAGCAATGATCACCAGTATCGGGAATGACGCCACCAATAGCTGGGTCCAGATGCTCTGCTGCTCCGGCTGCTTGCCTTCGATGATAACTTTGTGCAGCAGCAGGTCGTCGACCAGCTTGGGATCCTGCAGTGCAGGACGAATAGTCTCGAACTGTTCCCCGTTCTGCCGCTGGCCCTGGATGGTATAACCATCAATGATAACCTTGGACACGCGGTCAGCCTGGACTTCCGCCACGAAGTCGGAATACGTAAGTCTGCGGGAATCTCCCTCGGCATTGAAGTTATTGAAAACGGTCAGCAGGACCGCAGCAATAACCAGCCAGAGGACCAGATTCTTTGCCATATCGTTCAAAGGACTACCCTCAATTGACGCTCAAGCACGAAAATTCGCGCTTCAAAAATACACCAGTTTAACTGGCCTGACTACTTCACTCACCACCCTGTGCCATGACAGCCAGGCCGGCACAGTACTACGAACTGATCAGCCCTTAAAGCCTGTGCCAAGCAGGTAGACCTCTCGGGAGCGTGCGCGCGATGCATCGGGCTTGCGGGTCACGACCTTGGTAAAGCTCTGCCGCACATCCGCGAGATAGGCATCGAACCCCTCTCCCTGAAACACTTTGACCAGAAAAGAACCGCCTGGTTTAAGTACCTGGCGCACCATATCCAGCGCCAGTTCAACCAGGTACATCCCCGCAGGCTGGTCAATTCCGGACATACCACTCATATTGGGGGCCATATCTGAAATTACAAGGTCTGCCGGCGCATCCCCCAGCGCTACCAGAATCTGTGCCAGCACCGCCTCGTCGGTAAAATCGCCCTGCACAAACTCGACACCGGCCAGTGAGTCCATCGGCAGTATATCCGAGGCCACTACCCGACCGTGCACGCCGACCAGCTCACTTGCCACCTGGGACCAGCCGCCGGGCGCCGCGCCCAGATCGACGACTGTCATGCCCGGGCGCAACAGGCGATCTTTTTCGTTCAGTTCCTGCAGCTTGTAGCTGGCACGGGACCGAAAACCATCAGATTTCGACTGTTTGACGTAGCGGTCGTCAAAATGTTCCTTTAACCACTGAGCACTGCTCTTAGATCTTGCCACTTGTAATTCCAGACCGATCAATGGTTGCAACGCTACTCAGCGATGGGCAACTCAGGTAAAATAGCTGATTGTATTCATCGCGGCCCGTTTTAACACGCAAGCCCGACCCACACAATCACGAGGCAACGTATTCTAGTATGAGCCTGACGCCCGAGCAAAAGAAGCAGCTGCGCACCATCGGCCACAAACTGAACCCGATCGTGACCGTTGCCGCTAAGGGACTGACCGAAAACCTGCAGTTGGAAGTCGACCGCGCGCTGGACGACCACGAACTGATCAAGGTGAAGTTTGCGGTTGGCGAACGCGAGATCAAAAAGCAGCTTATTCAGGAACTCTGCACCATTGTAGAGGCCACTCTTGTGCAGGAGATCGGCAATATCGCCCTGATCTACCGCAAGGCGCTGGAACCCAATCCCAAGCTGTCCAACCTGTTGCGCTAAGTCTTCGCAGCACATAAAAAAAACCGCCAGCAGGCGGTTTTTTTATGCAAAGGCACATTTAGATGTGCTGTACCTCGACGATTTCGTACTCGATCTCACCGCCTGGGGTCGCCACACAGGCAATATCGCCTTCTTCCTTGCCAATCAGGGCACGCGCGATCGGTGAATTCACCGAAATTTTGCTCAGTTTGATATCAGCCTCGTCGTCACCAACGATCTGATAACGAACCTCGTCACCGCTGTCGATGTTGGCAATCAGTACTGTCGCACCGAAGAACACCTTGCCACTGTGTGGAATAGTCGTGACATCGATAACCTGGCACTGGGACAGCTTGGATTCTAGTTCCTGAATCCGGCCTTCGATGAAGCCCTGCTGTTCCCGCGCCGCGTGGTACTCGGCATTTTCCTTCAGATCACCGTGCGCACGGGCAGTGGCGATGTCCGCGATAACGCGCGGACGATCTTTGGACTTCAGGCGATCCAGCTCTGCACGCAGAGCCAGTTCGCCGCCGACAGTCATCGGAACTCGTTTCATTTAAAGACACCTGCATGCAAGTCCTGAAGGCTGCGAACAACCTTCTCTTCACCGTATTCCATCGCCATGGTCATGGCCTCTGCGCCTGCCAGAGTCGTGGTGTACGGCACCTTGTGCTGCAATGCGCTGCGACGAATTTCAGACGAGTCTGCAATCGCCTTGCGACCTTCAGTAGTGTTGATCACATAAACGATTTCATCGTTCTTGATCATGTCCACGATATTCGGCCGACCTTCCATGACCTTGTTCACAGCCGTCGCCGGCAGGTTGTGCTCGGCCAGCAGCTTGACGGTGCCGCCCGTGCCCACCAGGGAGAAACCGAGATCCAGCAGCGACTTGGCTACCTTGACCACACCCGCCTTGTCGACATCGCGTACCGATATGAAGGCCTTGCCTTTCTTCGGCATTTTTTCGCCAGCGCCGATCTGGGCCTTCATGAAAGCTTCACCGAAGGTTTCGCCAACGCCCATGACCTCACCGGTCGACTTCATTTCCGGGCCCAGAATCGGATCCACGCTCGGGAACTTGTTGAACGGGAATACCGCTTCCTTGACGTAGAAATTGGTCGGTACGATTTCTTCGGTAAAGCCCAGCTCTTGCAGGGTTTTTCCGGTCATCACCAGAGCCGCAATCTTGGCCAGCGACACACCGATGCACTTGGAGACGAAAGGCACGGTACGCGATGCACGCGGATTGACTTCAATAACGTAAATTTCGCCATCCTGGTAAGCCAGCTGTACGTTCATCAGGCCGACAACACCGAGTTCCAGTGCCATTTTCTTAACCTGTTCGCGCATCTCGTCCTGCACATCGGCCGCCAGGCTATAAGGCGGCAGCGAGCAGGCGGAGTCACCGGAGTGAACACCGGCCTGCTCAATGTGCTGCATGATGGCGCCGATCACGACAGTCTTGCCATCGCAGATCGCATCGATATCAACTTCAACAGCTGCATTCAGGAAGTGGTCCAGCAGCACAGGTGCGTCGTTGGAGACCTTGACCG
This sequence comes from Marinobacterium profundum, assembly GCF_001528745.1. Lineage (GTDB taxonomy): Bacteria > Pseudomonadota > Gammaproteobacteria > Pseudomonadales > Balneatricaceae > Marinobacterium_A > Marinobacterium_A profundum. The sequence continues at coordinate 29,457 of NZ_BCNS01000088.1, forward strand.
CGTTGGTCATGTAACGACGCAGCTCGCTTTCCTTGTAAACAATCTCCATAGCCCGGCCACCGAGAACGTAGGACGGACGCACAACCAGCGGGTAACCGATCTTGGCCGCTTCGATAACGGCCGCTTCCAGGCTGCGCACAGTCGCGTTCTGCGGCTGTTTCAGGCCCAGACGCTTAAGCATCTGCTGGAACTGTTCACGGTCTTCTGCACGGTCAATGGCTTCCGGACTGGTACCGATAATGGGCACACCGGCCTGTTCCAGAGCCACCGCCAGTTTCAGCGGCGTCTGGCCACCGTACTGCACAATCACGCCCTTGGGCTTCTCGACTTCAACGATTTCCAGTACGTCTTCCAGCGTGATCGGTTCGAAGTACAGACGATCAGAGGTGTCGTAGTCGGTGGAAACCGTCTCGGGGTTACAGTTGACCATAATGGTCTCGTAACCGTCGTCACGGGCAGCCAGGGCTGCGTGTACGCAGCAATAGTCAAACTCGATGCCCTGACCGATACGGTTAGGACCGCCGCCGATGACCATGATCTTGTCCCGCGTAGACGGGTTGGCCTCACACTCTTCCTCGTAGGTCGAGTACATGTAGGCCGTATCGGTAGCGAATTCCGCCGCACAGGTGTCCACACGCTTGTAGACAGGGCGCACGCCCAGGCTGTGGCGCTGCTTGCGGAACTGCTTCTCGCTCACGCCCAGCAACTTGGCCAGACGGGCATCGGAGAAGCCCTTGCGCTTGAGGCGGTAAATTTTGTCCTTGTCCAAATCGGACAGGGCCATCTTTGAAACGCAGGCTTCGTCCTTGATAAGGTCTTCAATCTGCACCAGGAACCAGGGATCAACGCCCGACAGTTCGTAGATTTCATCTACGCTCATGCCCAGACGCATGGCATCCCCGATGTACCAGATACGCTCACCGCCGGGCTGCTTGAGCTCGCGAATGATATCGCTGCGCGCATCTTCGCTTTCCAGGTCTACGATCGGATCCAGACCTGTAGCACCCACTTCCAGGCCACGCAGTGCTTTTTGCAGCGATTCCTGCTGTGTACGGCCGATGGCCATAACTTCGCCGACCGACTTCATCTGAGTCGTCAGACGATCGTTCGCCTGGGGGAATTTTTCAAAGGTGAAACGCGGAATCTTGGTAACGACGTAGTCGATCGCAGGCTCAAAGGACGCCGGTGTGCGACCGCCGGTAATGTCGTTCTGCAGCTCATCCAGGGTGTAACCGATGGCCAGCTTGGCGGCGATCTTGGCAATCGGGAAACCGGTTGCCTTGGACGCCAGCGCGGATGAACGCGAAACACGCGGGTTCATCTCGATCACGACCATACGGCCGGTTTTCGGGTCTATACCGAACTGAACGTTGGAGCCGCCGGTTTCAACACCAATTTCGCGCAGGACAGCGATGGACGCATCCCGCATCAGCTGATATTCCTTGTCAGTCAGCGTCTGAGCTGGCGCAACCGTGATGGAGTCACCGGTGTGAACACCCATGGCATCAAAGTTTTCAATGGTGCAGACGATGATGCAGTTGTCGTTCTTGTCTCGAACGACCTCCATCTCATATTCCTTCCAGCCGATCAGGGACTCATCGATCAGCAGCTCGCTGGTCGGAGACAGATCCAGACCACGTTCGCAGATCTCGATGAACTCTTCACGGTTGTAGGCGATACCGCCGCCTGAGCCGCCCATGGTAAATGATGGGCGAATAATAGCCGGGTAGCCGATAGAGGCCTGAACCTGCAGTGCCTCTTCCATGCTGTGGGCAATCATTGCACGCGGGCATGCAAGACCAATGGACTTCATCGCCTTGTCGAAACGCTCGCGGTCTTCGGCCTTGTCAATGGCATCCTGGCTGGCGCCGATCATCTCGACACCGAACTTGGCCAGTACACCTTCACGGTCCAGATCCAGTGCACAGTTCAGTGCAGTCTGCCCGCCCATGGTGGGCAGCAGAGCATCCGGACGTTCTTTTTCAATGATTTTGGCAACTGTTTTCCAGTTGATAGGCTCAATATAGGTCGCATCCGCCATCGCCGGATCGGTCATGATGGTGGCAGGGTTGGAGTTCACCAGGACGACCCGGTAACCCTCTTCACGCAGCGCCTTGCAGGCCTGAGCACCTGAATAGTCAAACTCGCAGGCCTGGCCGATTACGATCGGCCCTGCGCCTAGAATCAGAATACTTTTTATGTCCGTACGTTTTGGCATCGGTATAAACCAGTCAAATCTGTTAGCTGTAACTGCGTGTTGCTCAGGCGTCCTTGCGGGCCTTCATCTGTTCGATAAAGCGATCGAACAGCGGCGCCACGTCCTGCGGTCCCGGGCTCGCTTCAGGGTGTCCCTGGAAGCTAAAGGCCGGACGGTCAGTCAGTTCAATGCCCTGCAAAGACCCATCGAACAGCGACTTATGGATCACGCGAACATTGGATGGCAGCGTACTTTCATCCACCGCAAAACCATGGTTCTGGCTGGTAATCATCACGCGGGATGAGTCCAGATCCTGTACCGGGTGGTTGGCGCCGTGGTGGCCAAATTTCATTTTCACCGTCTTGGCACCGCAGGCCAGCGCGAGCAATTGATGCCCCAGGCAGATGCCGAAAACAGGAATATCGGACTCGCAGATTTCCTTGATCGCCTGAATGGCGTAATCGCAGGGTTCCGGGTCGCCAGGGCCGTTGGACAGAAAAATGCCGTCCGGGTTCAGCGCCAGCACTTCAGCTGCCGGCGTCTGAGCCGGCACAACCGTCAGACGGCAACCGCGCTCAACCAGCATACGCAGAATGTTGCGCTTCACACCGTAGTCGTAAGCAACAACATGAAAAGGCTGCTCGGACGGATCCTTGTCAACATGGCCCACACCCAGCGTCCAGGTTGAGGAGTTCCAGCTGTACGACTCAGCGGTAGAAACCACCTTGGCCAAATCCATGCCCTTGAGGCCGGGAAACGCCTTGGCTTCAGCCAGTGCTACAGCTTCATCAACCGAATCTCCGGCCATGATGCAGCCGTTCTGCGCACCTTTTTCCCGCAGAATGCGGGTCAGACGACGGGTATCTATATCGGCGATGCCAAGAATATTATTGGCTTTCAGATAGGTATCCAGCGACTGCTCACTGCGAAAGTTGCTCGCCAGCAAAGGCAGATCGCGAATGACGAGGCCGGAGACCCAGGTCTTGGCAGACTCTTCGTCTTCGGCGTTAGTACCTACGTTTCCGATGTGCGGGTATGTCAGGGTTACGATCTGACGGCAGTAGGACGGATCTGTCAGGATTTCCTGATATCCGGTCATGGAGGTGTTAAAAACAACTTCCCCGCTGGATTGTCCGTCGGCACCAATTGCCACCCCCCTGAAAATACTACCGTCTTCAAGGGCCAAAATGGCTGGTCTCGTCAAGTGAACCTCCCCCGCGTGATGCGTTACAAACAAACCGATACAAAAATGAACAGGTGCAAAAAAGCGAGGTAAAACCGAAACTTTACCTCGCTCTATAGAATTTGGGGCTTAGCCACCCGTGCGGGCAGGCAAACCGGCGGTATTTTAGTCGATTCACGAGCCAGTGTCCACGCGCAACACAGCCTTAGTATCGACGCAAGCCTTGGTGCATCGCCTTCAAAGCCCCGGGAACTCTCTGCGTAATTCAATAATTATTACAAAACATAAACTTACACGACACTCGGACTTAGAGTGAGGTGCATCACCCTACTGCCGGATAGATCGAGGATACAGCAGTGAACCGAGCAACCCGGGCAGGGTCTCATCAGTAAGACCTCGGCTACAGGAATGCCCGATGAAACCGCTGCACGCAACTCAACTGATAGTCACCACCGCTTTACTTGCCGGTTGTGCATCTCCCAGTTACTGGCATGAACCGCCAGCACCGGATCATCTCAATCAGATGACACTGAGCGGCAACTGGCAAGGGCTGGCCCGCAATGCCTACTCATACAAAGTGGCCTATGGCGCACTTGCAGGTCCGGTTGAAATAGACTGCGCCCGTTACCAGGACCTGATCAGCCTGACAGTTACGAATGGAAAACTTGAAGGTTCGCTGGGAAGATCGCCGACGTTCAATTTCACTACGACACTCAAGCCCAGCGGCGAATTCAGCCATCAGCTTCCCGTGCACGGAGATACCTGGATTTACGGTGGTGTCGGCATTTTCAATAACGAACCCCAACTCAAGATATCTGGCAAGCTGAACTCTGCCAGCGGTATCGGTGCCGGGCGCATATCGGTAACACCCAAAAACGAAACTCTGGGCTGTGATGGTCACTTCCAGGTCAGCCGCAACTCAGCCTCTCCCGCTATCGCCCACCTCGGCAACCCGTTTAAAATCCAGTACTGGATAAATCGCGCCGAAGGTAGCAACAGCAATCGATCGTCCTGGCCTAACCGCTAAAACACAACAGATTGGACGCCTTGCACGGTTATAAAAGCAGCCAAACCCAGAATGCAGCTGCCGAGAATTTTCAAAACCCACATACAAAAACGCCCCAACCAGAGGCTGAGGCGTTTTCGTTGAATAAATGCTTGGCGCCTCGCAGGCGAGCCGTCCCGCAGGCCCATTTACTCATTAAATAGAAGCTGCGGTCGCGCCACCGGGGCAAAGCGCGCTTTGCCTTTATCCGGTGTCGCCCTACTATCACATGGCAGGGCGGCCGCGAGCGGCGCTGTTAACCTTCCCCATGTGAGCGCAGACCCCGAAGGATATAAACGAAAAAGCCCCGGCCTCATCGAGACCGGGGTTTCCGTTATTAAATGCTTGGCGATGACCTGCTTTCATATGGAGCACACTACGCTACCCTTGGAGGTACTGGGTTTAATTACTGGGCGCCGCGGCGGATAAAGAGCGGATGGGATCAGGGGCTACGATGGAGACTTCTCCGCAGGAACTGCGCCCTCGCAGTGAATGCGTTCGGCCGGCACCGCGCTAAACGGATGGTATGCTTGACGATGGCCCGTCCCGCAGGCAAGTATGCTGCGGTCGTCAAAACGGGTCAAAGCTGCGCTTCGACAAGTCCCGTTTTGACCCTACTATCACATGGCAGGGCGGCCGCGAGCGGCGCTGTCTACCGTCCCCCTGTGAGGGTCATCGCTGAACAATACCCCATACGGAAAAACCCCGGCCTCATCGAGACCGGGGTTTCCGTTATTAAAA
>NZ_BCNS01000089.1 GCF_001528745.1 Marinobacterium profundum
AAAGTGTTTCTTATTCTGGATAACCGGCGAGTCCATCATGCCAAGATCGTGAAGCGCTGGCTCGCAAAGAAGCCCGTGAAGCGCTACCTGGAAGTGTTCTTTTTGCCAGCGTACTCACCTGAACTGAACCCGGATGAATACTTGAACTGCGACCTGAAAAACATGGTGCACAGTGGTCCGGCGGTCCGCTCGATTGAAGACCTGAAGAAACGCACTCGATCATGCATGCTCACATTGCAACGTCGGCCAGAACGAGTAAAAACATATTTCCGGGCAGGACACATTCTGTATGCAGCATGAGCGATGTATTTATCCACCGGGTTAATAACCCTGTTGCTGATCCTGATATTCACCGCCGCCACTGTCTATTTGCAGCTGGAATCACAGGCCGACTACGGTGGCTGGATAGGCGAGAAAATTGTGCAGATGGCCGGCGCCGGCGATCTGGATTCACTGCTGGTGGTGTTGTTTGGCAATTTGGCACCGGTGCTGGCGGCGCTGCGCGCGCTACGCGCCTTTGGCCTCAATCCGGAAAGCCTGATGGCGATTGCCGGTGGCGACAATAAAGCCGGCAATCGTATGGACCCCGGTGCTCGCCAGCGTTTTGCGCGGGAATTCGACGACGTTTCCAGCTCCCTGGAACTGGGGCGCATGGTGATCTTTATCGACGACCTCGATCGCTGTCGCCAGGAAAACGTAGTGGATATTCTTGAAGCGGTAAATTTTCTCGCCGTATCCGGTGATTGTTACATCGTTATTGGTATGGATGAAAAATGGGTGCGCGTGTGTATTGAACAGCAGTTTGCGCAAATGGTTTAGGCGGGGCAGAGCGGCAAGGTCTTCTCGGAAAACTATCTGGAAAAACTCATTAACATAAAGGTGCCGGTACCTATACTGGAGGGCGAAGCGTCCAGCCGCTTACTGACGCCTGAGGAAGCCGCCGCCGCAGAATCTGTGCCGCTACAGCGGCTGCGCCAGTGGGGGCAATTGCAGTGGCAGCGTTATCGCTACTTGCTGTGGATGCTGGGTATTGCGGCTGTAGGTGTCGTAGCCGGGCAGTTGTTTTATTTGCTGGGTGAGCGCCTGGGCCCCGAGTGGTTGCTGCAGTCCCAGCCTGAGCCTGAGCCGATAGTTGTGCAGCAGTGGGATAATGTGACGCTGCAGCCGCTGCAGCTGGAGGGTGGCGAGCAGGGTTTTGTGCTCGATTTTAGTCATACCGCTCAGGCTGATCAAAATGCCACTGACTCGAACAAGGGCCCACAGAGCGGCACACTGCAACTGCATCTGGAAGCTCGGCCAGGCGACCTGGAGCGGGGTGTGCGCTTGGGGCACATCGGCAAAGGTGGTACAGGCCTGGAGCTGGTACTCAGAAATGCGCCTGTCCCCAGCCCTGCTGGTACAGCGCAAGAGGGGGATGAGCAGCAACCGGGCGTTAGGAAGTCGGTTGCACTTAAGGTGCAACAGTTTGTTGCTGGCCAGCCCGGTCGCAACTCAGCTGCGGCCTATGTACTGGCGACCGTGATTCTGCTGCTGTTGACAGGCGCCATTCTCTACTACCTGCTCAAGCGCCAGACCCGCATTGTCACCGACTCAGCAGCGTTCAGGGAGGCGCTCAATCTGTGGCATCCCTGGATCATGCTAAATCGGCAGACGCCGCGGGCGATCAAGCGCTATCTCAATCGGGTACGTTATATCGCCATGCGTTATCGTAGCGAGGATGCGACGTCAGTGGTGCCCCTGTGGCGCCGCCTATTCAGGTCGCAGGCCCTGGCCGCGGAAGCGGCGATCATGGACGAGGGTTTTATCGACGAAGCGCAACTGGTGGCGTTGAGTGCAATTTTTTCGGTGGATGCAAGTTGGCTGCGCGACGCGGAAAAGTTTGACCTGCTAGCCAAGGGCAAGCTGGCAACTTTGCTGGCGCAAAAATCCCGGCCGCTACACCTTGGTATGGACGAGGATTCCAGTGCCTGGCAGGCCGTGGTAGAGCAATTGCAGAAGGCTCTGCAGCAGCATCTCGACAAGCACGGCGCGGCTTTCCTGGAGCAAGACGCGCGGCGCAAATTTCTCAAGGTCGTCACGGCGACGGAATTTGCCTGATAGCAGCTACTACAGCCTGTCGGACTTAACACTGATCTACTGCGGAAAAGCCGAATTTGGTCAATTTATGTACTCTTTTTTGTTAAATAGAACCACTATTCGCCTCAAAAGAGCCCAAAAACTGCCTCAAATCGGCCTTTTCCTCGCTACGACCGGTCAAGTCCGACAGGCTTCTAGATTTTGACTCCAAAGTGGTCGAGGCAAGCGCCGTGCCGGTCTGCCCGCCCAGCGCAGAGGTCGAAGGATGATATGTCCTCAAGGGCTTGAGGGGGTGGGGGCAACAAGGCGCCAGGCGGCATGTTTACGCTCTGCACAAAAATAAAAATTACATATTAAGTCTTTATTTACAGTGGGTTATAAGAATTATACAGGAATGGTTGTTTTTGTATGTTGCACTGCAACATAGCGAGGTATAGAATCCACTCATCAACTAATTTTACCCAAACGACTTTAACCAATAGGTACCTAATCATGTTCAAGAATCTTCCTACTGCTGACTTCTCTGCTTTTGGCGCTCCTGTACAGAAGCTGATCGAACTGAACACCGCTACAATGACAAAAGCATTCGAACTGCAGAAAGCTGCTATCGAAAAGCAGATTGCTCAGTCACAGGCTGATTTCAAAGCTGTTTCTGAAATCAAAAACCCTGAAGCTCTGACTTCTTTTGTTACTGCTAAATCTGAAGAAGCCAAGAAGAACCTTGAGACTCTGAAGGCTGATGCTCAGGTAGCTGCAGAAAGCACCAAGGCTTACTTCACTGAAGTTCAGGCTATCCTGACTGAAAGCAAAGATGTTTTCGTTAATGCTGCCAAAAAAACAGCTTAATTTAAGCTGCTTTTAAAAAAGCCCCCGACAGTAATGTCGGGGGCTTTTTTGTGCCTGATAGGAATAATAACGCTGACGTGAGCCAGACCATCCTGACCACAGATTCCAGCGATCTCAGTTTTTCTCCCGCAAGACCTGGCCGTAACAATCCTCGATCACAAGCCGCACCGTTTTTAGTGCGACTTCAAGTACTTCCAGTTTCACTGATCCCAGTGCCAGACGTATTGCGTGGGGAACCCGTTCGGATGTGGCGAATGGCTCAGCCGTAGAGACGGCGATATTTTCCTGCAGCAGCGCCACCACTACACGGTCGGCTCGGGTTTCTTCTGGCAGCTTAACCCAGAGGAAGTAAGATGCCGGGTGGCCGCTGTACTGCAGTCCGGCCAGGATCTCCCGTGCCATCGCTTGGCGCTGTATGGCATCCCGGCGTTTTTCGGTTTCCAGGCGAGTAACGGTTCCATCGTCAATCCAGCCGCAGGCAATGGCGGTCATAACGCCCGGTGTGTTCCAGGTAGTTGCACGGATTGCGCGCTCGATCTTTGGCACCCAGGGCAGTGGTGCGACGACAAATCCGACACGAAGCCCGGTGGCAACATTTTTGGACAGGCCGGATACATAGACGGTTCGCTCCGGGGCAAGTGTCACCAGCGGAGCGGGGGGCTCTTGTGCCAGAAAGGCATAAGCAGCGTCCTCGATAATGAGCAGATCATATTTTCGAGCGATAGAGACCAGTTGCAGGCGTTGCTTCAGGTCTAAGACCCAGCCCATGGGATTGTGCAGGGTCGGCATGGCGTAGAGGGCACGCACTCGGCGGCTCTGGCATAGCCGCTCTAATGCGTCCAGATCAGGGCCCTGGTCTGTCGCCGAAATGGGCGCCAACTCCAGCCCATGACCCTGGGCGAGTACATTGAAACCTGGGTAGGTGAGTGCATCTGTGGCGATAACATCACCGGGCTCTAGCAGTGCTATCACAGTTGTGGCCAGGCCATGCTGTGCGCCACTCACAATTAATAGCTGCTCGGCACTAACCGACAGTCCCCGACACTTCAGGTGGCGGGCGATAGTGGCACGCTCATGCATGCGGCCGCCATGGGGCTGGTAGTGCAGCAGGGCTTCGAGATCGCCGGCAGCGGCGAGCTGGCGCAGGGCGCCGCGCAGCAAGTCTGCCTGGCCCGGCAGCGACGGGTAGTTGAAGTTGAGATCGACCATGTTTGCGGCCGTTGCCTGCTGGTCTATGCCCTGGGCCGGGGACAGCGCTGTTTCTCGGACAAAGGTACCTCGGCCGGTTTCGCCGCTCGTCAAACCCATGGCCTCAAGCTCGGCATAGACCCGAGACGCTGTCACCAGGGCCATCCCTTCCCGGGCGGCCAGCTGGCGGTGCGTGGGCAGACGGGTACCGGGCGCCAGGGTGCCTGCGCGAATATCGGCGGCAAAGACGTCTACCAGACGTTTGTATTGAGATTTGGGTATGGGAATGTATCCATGACAATAATTTGATTGTCCTGATTTTGGGGCATAGAGTTGGGCCTCGCAAGCGTCGATAACAGGACTCCGACAGTATGCATATTTCTATTCTCACCTTCGAAGGCTTCAACGAACTCGACTCTCTGATCGCGCTCGGCATCCTGAATCGCGTAGCTAAGCCCAACTGGCGGGTGACCATTGCCAGCCCTGCTGCACGGGTGCGATCTATGAATGGCGTGGTGCTCGAGAGTCAGGTATCGCTTGCTGAGGCAAGCACGGCTGATGCGGTCATTATTGGCAGCGGCATGCGCACGCGAGAGATAGTGGCGGATGCGTCGATAATGGAACAGATACAGCTTGATCCTTCCCGCCAGCTGCTGGGCGCGCAATGCTCCGGCACGCTCTTGCTTGCAAGGCTAGGGATGCTTGCGGGTGTACCGGCCTGCACGGATCTGACGACAAAACCCTGGGTGCAGGACGCCGGTATCGAGGTGCTCAACCAGGCATTTTTTGCCAAAGGTAACGTCGCCACGGCCGGTGGCTGTCTTGCATCCCAGTATCTTGCCGCTTGGGTCATTGCCCGTCTGGAGGGTGTTGACGCGGCGCAATCAGCGGTGCATTACGTGGCACCAGTGGGGGAGAAAGAAGATTATGTGTTGCGGGCGATGAACACTATCAGCCCCTATCTGGGCGACACGGCTGTCACTGCTTGAACGCTAAAACCAAGCCTGGCGAAGCCGCTCTGAAGCGGCTTTCAGTTCCGTCTGGTTGGCCAAAATGAAGCTTCCAAGCTGCAGGCTAAGTTGCTGAAAGCAATCGGGAATAAATAGCAAAAAAGGCTTGCGTTCAAAGTCGGCGTCACTATAATACGCACCATCTCTTCAGGACTATAGCTCAGTTGGTTAGAGCACCACCTTGACATGGTGGGGGTCAGCGGTTCGAGTCCGCTTAGTCCTACCAAATTTTGTAACAAAAACAGCCACTAACGGGTCAAGCCGAGTGGCTGTTTTTGTTTCTGTACTGCTGTTTTTCACTTCTTCCCTAGTTGCCCTTGTGCTGATGCACCGTAGCGGCGTGATCTATCTGGGCGGCCAGCTCCAGCATGCGCTGGTACTGCGCGGCCTTGTCGCTGTGTTCGTTACCATCGTCCAGAGCTTCGCTGTAAAACACCAGCGCGCACTGGCTTATACGCCTGGCCTTGTCAGCAGAGTAGGGGCATAGGCCTTTAAGTTCTTTGGCCGTGTTTTCGATGTCTTCCACGACACGGTAGTTGGGTCTGGCAGTGACGTTGGCGAGTAGCATGTTTCGCAGCTGGCCCGCAGTGGTATGCAGGAGGGCAGAAGTACGCATGGGTGCAAGTCCTTTTGCTATGCCCCGTGTCCGTACAGGGCGTTAACCATTACTTCGTAACTATAGCAGGCGTGCTTCTGGAGTGTGTGGCCGTGCTGTCGTAAAAACTTTCCTATTTTTAGGGCGGTTAACGCTGCGTCGAGCGCGCGCAGCGGGTACTCGTGGTTTTCAGGCGCCCTTGTGTGCCAGGGCCGTGGCCGGAACCTTGGGCATGGTGCCTTCAGTACCTGGCGGCTGCCAGAAGAAGCGCAAAGTAGAGGTGCTCTTGCGCTCGAAGTAGCGCACGGTGAGTGGATACCAGCCAGGTTCTGTGACTTCCATTCGGCCGTATTCGGCGTAGCGGTCGGAATGTACGTCCGGGTCTTCCAGAATCATCTGACCGTCGATTTCAAGCCGTACACCGTCGTTGGATTCAAAGGTAAACAGGTAGGTGCCCTGAGTGTCGAGGTGAATGAATCCGGTGATCCGTGCCATGACACCGTCATTAAGGTTGCTGGTCAGTACTGTGCCGCCGCCGACACTGGAGTTTAGCAGCCGAAGATTGGGGCCGGGTTCGCAGGGTTTGCGTGCTTCGAGCCGCACCATCTCGTCGATGTGGCGAATCAATCCGTCGATATAGCAGACTTCAAGTCCAGGCTGCAGGTTGTCGGCGGCAACCGGTGTCTGGGCCTGGCCGGCTGCGCCAAATAGCAGGGCTGCGCTGCTCAGCAGGCACGCCAGAGGCCGAGTGGGGATCAGTTTGCGCATGGGCTCTCCCTTGGGTTTTCTGCCAGTGGCATGGCCGTTAGCCCGTTGAAAAATCAAACGGTGGCGGGGCAGATTGAATTCATTCTGCCCAAAGGGCAGGGCCAAGACAATGCTCCTGCTTTCGATACAGGATGGGGGCTCTTTAGGGTGGCGCTTTAGCGTCGGAGCAAAATTTCCGACAGAGCGTCACTGTCGCTATGGGAGTCCCTGGCAATTTCGATCAGGTCGGCGCAGCTACCGGGGCGCGCGAGCAGGAAGCCCTGCAGCTCGTCACAGCCCAGCTTCTTGAGGATGGCCTGCTGCGCTGTGGTCTCGACGCCTTCGGCCACGACTTTGAAGCGCAGGCTGTGTGCCATGGTGATGATAGCTTCGATCAGGTTTTCGTCATCGTCGTTGCCAGGCATATCGACAACAAAGGAGCGATCGATCTTGACAGTGTTGACCGGCAGCTTTTTCAGGTACGCGAGGGAAGAGTAGCCGGTGCCGAAGTCGTCGATCGACAACGCTATACCCATGTCGCGCAGCTCATAGAGGGTACCGAGAATGCGGTTGATATCGTCGATAACCACGCTCTCGGTGATCTCCAGCTCCAGCAGTTCAGGCGGCAGGCCGCTGATTCGAAGCGCATCGCAGATGTCGGGGATCAGTTCCGGGTCACGCAACTGCCGGGGTGACAGGTTCACCGATACGGGGATCGGGTACGGACTTTGGCGGTTCCACTCCATGGCTTCGGTGCAGGCCCGTTGCAGTGCCCAGGGGCCTAGCTCCAGTATCATGCCTGACTCTTCAGCCAGGGAGATAAAGGTGAACGGGGATATAAGGCCCTGTTCCGGGTGCAGCCAGCGCAGCAGGGCTTCAGCGCCCAGGATGCGTTGGCCATCGATATCAAAGCGTGGCTGATATTGCAGAAAGAGTTCGCCGTTGGACTGGGCACGCCTGAGGCCGTCGTTCAGTTGCTGATCCTGCTGCGCCTGCTGATTCACGCCGCTGTCGAAAAAGAGGATGGCATTGCGGCCCTGCTGCTTGACGTGCTGTGCGGTGGTGTCGGCCTTGGCCAGCAGGGTCTGGGCATCGCTGGCGTCATCGGGGAAGAGCGAGATGCCGATGCTGCAGGTCACTACGGTTTCTGAATTCGCCAGGAAAAAGGGTTGCTGAAAGGACTGCTGGATGGAACGAGCGATGGTATGGCTGCTGCTGGCATCGGGAATATCGTCCAGAATAATGCTGAACTCGTCGCCGCCCAGGCGCGCCAGGGTTTCCCCAGACTCCAGGCATCCTTCGATGCGTCTGGCCGTTTCGCGCAGTAACTGGTCACCCACGGCAGGGCCCAGGCTCTCGTTAATGCTCTTGAAGTGATCGATATCGACGAAGAGTACCGCCACGGTATCCTGGTTTTTAGAGGCCTTGTGCAGTATCTGATCCAGCCGTGTACAGAACTGCTGACGATTCGGCAGGCCGGTGAGGCTGTCGTAGCGCGAAGCCAGTTCAAGCTGCTGCTCGGTGCCGGGTACCCGATTGGTATCGGAGAATACGGCAACGTAGCGCTCTTCGTTGTGGCTGTTTGCCGCGTCGCTCTGCAGGCGTGAAACAGACAGCCAGATCGGCATTGATCCGCCGCTGGCTTGCCGCAGCATGGCTTCGCTTTGCAGTTGCCCGTTCTGCTCAAGCTGCTCGAGCAACTCAGGCTGTTGTGTCAGTGGACTGAAAGCTTGGCCCCAGGTCTGCGGCTGGCTAAAGCCGCTGATGCGCAGGTAGGCTGCGTTGGCGGTGATGATATTGCCGTGCCGGTCGAGCACCAGAATGGCTTCGTGGGTGCTGTTGAGTACCTGGCTGGTCAGTTTCTGGTGCTCGGTATCGAGCCGGTATTCGGTCACATCCAGCACAAGGCCGCCAACGCCCGCGACTTGACCCTCGCTGTTCGGAATCGGGAACAGGGTGCCGAGAAACTCTCGTCGGCCGCGATCCGCGGTTTCGGCGCTGTATTCTATTTGCACTTCGCACTGCTGACTGAGAACTTGCTGATCGGCCTGGCTGAGTTGCTGTGCCAGGGTTTCAGGGTGCAGATCAGCATCGCGCAGGCCGATGATCTGATCTGCACTCAGGCCAATGGCCTGGGCACAGGCGGGGTTGATCATGCGATAGCGCAGGTTCTTGTCTTTCAGAAAGATGAGATTGGGGGCATGAGCCAGTACGCCTTTGAATAGGTTCTCATTTTCCTGCAGGCGCTGCAGCATGCCTTGTACGGCGCTCGCCAGCGGCTTCATGTCGGATGATGATATCTTGAACTCAGCGTTTTTTCCGGGTACCGAGTCGATATAGCGGCACAGATGGCGCATCGGCCTTTGGGCCAGTCGGCAGAGGATGAGCACCAGTAATGTGCCTATCAGCAGGGCTCCGAGCAGGCCGTAGCCAATGTTGCCGGTAAAAGCCTGGCGCATAAGAATGCGGGCGTGATCGGGTAGCAGCAAGCGTATTTCGAAGCGGTTGTCGGGCTCAATGAACAGGCTGTGTCGTTGCACAATGCTGTCATCCGGGACGATCACCTGGGGGCTGGCATCCGTATCTGTCTCGGCGTTTGTGTCCGTTGCGTTGACAGCCTTGCTCGCATCCAGCAGTTGCAGCTGATCCTGCGTCTCGATCAAGGCGCCGATACGGCGGTTGTCGGTGTCGGTATAAAGTGCAATAGCCTGGGCATTGGAGATCGACTGAATTTGATTGAGCAGCCAGAAATTGTCATTGAGGATGACAAAAGAGTGCAGATAGCCCACGACCTCACCGAAGGGCGCGGCAATAATTGGCAAGCTCAGGCGCAGTAACTGGTAGTCCTGCTGCTTTTGCCGGGTCGTCAGGGTGGCCCAGGTATCAGGCACAATGCGGCGCGATGCAAGCTCTGCCAGCGGCAGATATACATTAATAAGCGCAGCTGCGGGAACAAGTGTGAGGGGGCCGTCTTTCAGCTGCACGGCAAAGGCCTGAATATGTTCGCCACTGCGGCTGTTAATGGTCTTTTGCAGCAGTGTCTTGATACCGCCGAGGTTAGCGCTGCTGGCTTCCTGAATGAGCTGAGGACTTTCGGCCAGGGTCGCGGAGGAGCGTGCAATGCCCCGCAGATGGCTTTCGAACAGTTGGTCGATGAGCGCGGCGTGACGGCGCTGGGCCAGTGCCTGTTCCTGCTCGAGTACCTGCATGGAGCTCTGGTAGGCGGGTATCAGTATCAGCAGCGACAGGGCGAGCGTCGCAGTTATAACAATGCCAAGTACGGTGTTGGTAAAGCTCAGTTTACGCAAGTGCCGCCTCCCTGCTTGAATTTGGTATCAGTATCATTGCTCTGCACTGTAACGAAAAGCTTTGTCTGTGAGTAACTTCAGTTCACTTGCCGGCATATCCCGCGTAACCAGTACCATTTCGCCGGAAAAAACCTGTGGCACCTGGTCGGAGCGCTGTTCCAGTTCGGCCTTGATGGCTTCGGCCATGGCGACGCCGTTGTCGTCGTTCATGCGCATGACGGTAAGATCCAGTTCGCCGCGGCTAAGCGCTTCAAGTTCGGCTTTGCCGCCGCCCCAGCCATTCAGCGTTACCTGCTCCAGTTTGCCCCGCATGCGCAGTGCTTCTATGGCACCCAGGGCTGTATCGGTGGTGCAGGCAAACAGCATGTTCAGGTCCGGGTGGCGATCGAGCTCCTGTAGCGTTGCATCCCGCGCCAAATCGCTATTGTTGTCTGTGTAGTAGCTGCCGAGTTGGCGGGTTGCGGGGTTCTCGTTGCCCAGGCGAATAAAGGTGTCTCCGCGCAGGCGGCTGATATAGCCGTGGGAAGAGTACAGCATGGCGTACTGCTTCGGGGTGCTGTTGTCGGCCAGCATGGCCTGCGCCAGCAATCGGGTGCCGGCCTGATGGTCGAAACCGACATAGAGGAACGGCGGGCGTGCGGACCAGTTTTGCAGTGGAGTGGTGACATTCTGCAGGATCAGCTTGGGGGTCTTCTGCGCCAGAATTTTTTCGATCAGCTGGCGGTGGATGAGCGCACCCAGGGTGAAGATCAGATAGTCCGGTTGCCAGTCCAGTGACTTTTGCAGCTGTATCGCCAGTACCGAAGGGTCGTCGTTGAGCCCGGAAAGATGCGTCTGCAACTCGTAGCTGATTTTCAGCTCCTTCAGGCGTGCCTCGAGTGCAAGGATGCTGAGGCGCCAGTAATCCGATGTCTGAAAGGCCGGGTAGATAATGGCGATGCGCACGGGGCGGTTCTGCGGTGCGGTCAGTGCTATGGCAGGGCTGCTGACGATGCTGGCAAAGTTAGCCATGCGCTCGACCTGCTCGGGATGTTGATGCAGATAGTCATCCAGCGGGGTGTAGTCTTCACTGCTGATCGCCTGTTGCGGCAATAGCAGCAACACAAACAGTGCCAGACTGTATCCTGGGTGCGAGCCTGGCGATAAAAGACGGGTAATTCTGGCTACAAACATGGTGATCTACCTTTTTCATCAGGTGAGCCCTTTGTCGTAGCACGGCTGGCAGGGTTCACAACGTCCACTGTAGGTTAGGCCTCGCGCTTGATGCAAGTGCGGGCTCGGCCGACGCGGCGGATAGCTTGGGCGCGTTTTGTCGGAGCAATGGGCGCTTTGGCGCCTGTCGTGGGTCACGACAGGCTGTTTCGCACGTCATCTTAAACGATGGCACCCTAATAATCCTGTGTTTGTTTGAACCACAGGCTCAGGAGGGTTGGGGGCGGGCTTGGCTAAGGGGGCAAGTCTGGAAAACTGTTATCGAACACGCGAACCTTACTCAGGCTTGCATGCCAGGTATTGCATCACGCCGACGGCGCCATGGCGAAGGTTGTGCAGCAGGTTGGCAAACATGAGGGGAAAGTCTGGCCCCAGAATCAGAGCAGGCGTTAGTCTGAGAGTCTGCGACCTGGTGGCGGTGGCCGGGCGACTGTCTTGCCGCTGGCGCCAGGCCAGGGTGGATGCTGTCAGGTCGGTGGTGGTGCGGATCTGAAAGCCGCGAGCCTGCAACTGTGCGACCAGTGTGGCAGGGCTGTGCAGGTGGGATTGTTCT
The DNA here is from genome assembly GCF_001528745.1 of Marinobacterium profundum. Taxonomy (GTDB): domain Bacteria; phylum Pseudomonadota; class Gammaproteobacteria; order Pseudomonadales; family Balneatricaceae; genus Marinobacterium_A; species Marinobacterium_A profundum. Next base: position 11,536 of record NZ_BCNS01000089.1, read on the forward strand.
GGCCCTTGTGCCCAGGGGACCGGAAACTGCATCTGCGCGGGGGCGGTCCCCTGAACCAGTTCGTGCAGCACCAGGTGGCCACCGGGTTTGAGCACACGCAGGCACTCATCCAGTGCCTGGTCGGGATTGGGCATGTTCAGCAGGCTGTGCTGCAGCACTATGGCATCGAAATGATCGCTGGCAAAGGGCATGCAGTGGGCGTCGCCCGAGACCTGTGTTACGCAACGAGGTGGCCGGTACAGCTGGCACAGTGCCAGGCTCAGTCGGTTAAGATTGTGACACAGGTCCAGCCCGGTGACATCGCTGCCTGGCAGCTGTGCCAGCAGGCGCAGCAGGCCGCCGGCGCCTGAGCCTGCATCCAGAATGCGCGGCGCCGGCTGTGACGCCAGGCAGGCCGCCAATGTATCGCGCAGATGCAGGGAGGCCTGCAGGCCGCCGGTATGTAGCTGATCAATGGGCGCCAGCTGCCAGGCATCAGCCCCATTGGGGCAGGCGCTGCGCAGTTCGCTCAGCAGCGCCTGCTGCTGTTGCAGGTTATTGCCGTAGTGGTGGTCGATGGACATTGTCAGCCCTGATCCAGACCCAGTTCGTCGATGGAGATTTCGCGCATCTTGAACTTCTGAATCTTGCCGGTCACAGTCATGGGAAATTCATCGACAAACTTGAAGTAGCGCGGGATCTTGAAGTGCGTAATCTGGCCCTTGCAGAAGGCGCGCAGCTCATCGGCACTCACGCTGTCAGCGCCGGGTTGCAGCTTGACCCAGGCGATCAGCTCTTCGCCAAACTTCTTGTCCGGCACACCGGTGACCTGCACATCGGAAATGGCCGGGTGAGTATAGAGAAACTCTTCCACTTCCTTGGGATAGACGTTTTCGCCGCCGCGAATCACCATATCCTTGATACGGCCCACGATCTGGATATAGCCCTCGTCATCCATGGTGGCGAGGTCCTCGGTGTGCATCCAGCCGTTGGCATCAATGGCGCTTTGGGTGGCTTCCTCGTTTTCCCAGTACTTGAGCATGACGCTGTAGCCGCGGGTGCAGAGCTCACCGATGGTGCCGCGCGGGACTATCTGGCCGGTGGCAGCATCCACGATCTTGGACTCCAGGTGTGGCTGGGTGCGCCCTACGGTGGTGACGCGCTTGTCGAAGGGATCATTGGCGGCGGTCTGGGTGGATACCGGGCTGGTTTCGGTCATGCCATAGGCGATCTGTACCTCTTCCATATGCATTTTGGAATTCACGGCCTTCATCACCTCGGCCGGGCAGATAGAGCCCGCCATTATGCCGGTGCGCAGCGAGCTGAGATCGTAGCTGGCAAAGTCTGGGTGCTCCAGCTCGGCAATAAACATGGTGGGTACACCGTAGAGGGCGGTGGCACGCTCTTCGGCCACGGTGTCGAGTACGGTTTTGGGGTCGAAACCCTCGCCCGGATATATCATGGTGGCGCCGTGGGTGATGCAGCCCAGATTGCCCATCACCATGCCAAAACAGTGGTACAGCGGCACCGGAATGACCAGCCGGTCCTTGTCGGTAAAGCCCATGCTGCGGGCAACGGAGAAGCCATTGTTGAGAATATTGTGGTGCGACAGGGTGGCGCCCTTGGGAAAACCGGTGGTGCCCGAGGTGTACTGGATATTGATCGCATCATCGAACTGCAGCCCGGCCTGAGCCTGGGCCAGGGTGGCCTCGTCGATGCCGGCAGCGTTGGCGACCAGATCGTCCCAGCTCCACATGCCGGCATGGGGCTGCCGGGCCAGGTTCACCACCATCTCCAGCTGCGGCACCCGGGCGGCCTTCAGTTTGCCGGCGGCGCAATCTCGCAGCTCTGGCGCCAGTTCATACAGCATCTGGGTGTAGTCCGAGCTTTTGAAGTTCTCGGCAATCACCAGCAGGCGCGGGGTGGAGTGATTCAGCGCGTAGTCCAGCTCATGCAGTCGGTAGGCCGGATTGATGTTTACCAGGATGGCGCCGATCTTGGCCGTGGCAAACTGCAGCGTGGTCCACTGGGCATTATTGGGTGACCAAATCGCCACCCGATCTCCCTTGCTGATGCCGATGGCCAGCAGGGCGCGGGCGCACTGGTTGACCTGTTGCTGCAGCTCGCGATAGCTCCAGCGTATGGCCTGGTGACGCACGATCAGGGCGTCGTTGTCCGGGTAGGTGGCGACGGTCTGGTCGAACTTGTCACCGATGGTCATGCCGATCAGGGGCTGATCCGAGGTACCGCTGGTATAGCTGGGTAGCGCGTTGTTCATGGGGGGTGAACCTCTTGTTTTTATGGCTCATTCAATCGAAACGGGTGGGACTGAGCATGGCTGCAGAGTGCTCAGACCAGATATGTGAACGCGGTGTTCAGGCCGGCTCGGCCGCGGTGCGGTAGCTGGCGTGATATTCGGGGTTGGGCTGCATCTCGACGGCACCGGCCAGGCGGTTGGTCATATTGTAGAAGCCGGTCAGGCTGGCGATATCCCAGATCTCGCTATCGCTAAAGCCCTGCTCGCGCAGCTGCTGACGATCTGTTTCTTCAATAGCTTCTGGCTGTGCGGTCAGGCGCTGGGCGAAATCCAGCATGGCCCGCTGGCGCGGTGAAATGTCGGCCACCCGGTAGTTCATCACCAGCTGTTCGCCCAGCAGCGGATTGCCGGAGTACTGTCGCACGGCGGCACCGTGGGCGCTGAGGCAGTAAAAGCAGCGGTTGTGGGCCGAGACCACCACGGCGATCATTTCCCGCTCCAGCGTGCTCAGGCCGCTGACGCCAAACATCAGTTCATTGTAGAGGCGGGTGAAGGCATCGAGCTGTTCGAGGTTGTGGCTGTAGGCGGTGAGGACATTGGGCACCAGGCCGAGCTTTTCCTGACACTTGGAAAAGTACTGTGCGACAGGCTCCGGCAGGTCCTTGTGCGCGGGTATGGGCAGATCCAGTGCGGTGACCGGGCCCTGCTGTGTCTGTTGTTGTGCCTGACTGTTTGAATTGTTCTGCGGCATGGAGGCGTCCTTCCCGGCCAGGCATAAGCACCGGCATTGTTGGTGCCGGCTGTGAGTGCCGGCATGGTTAATATGCGTGCCGCCCGCCAACTGCAAGTCTGCCGTCTGGAAAACGGGGTAGCGGCGCTTTACTTCTGGGTGGCCTTGGCGGCATTCTGCGCCGCTGTCAGGGCGTTAAGCGCTTCGCTGCAGCGGTTTTCTGCACCGTCGAGTTCCTGCTGCATCATGGCGATGTCGCGCAGTTGCTGTTCCAGCGCCTGTCGCTTCTCGGTGATGCGCGTCAGCATCAGGCGCAGTTGTAGTTCACTGCCGCTGTTGCTGTGATCCCAGAGCTCGAACAGCTCGCCGCACTCGGTGAGCGAAAACCCCAGGCGCTTGCCGCGCAGAATCAGTTTCAGCCGTACCCTGTCCTGGCGACTGTAAATACGGGTCTGGCCACGACGTTCCGGTGACAGCAGTCCCTGGTCTTCATAGAAGCGGATACTGCGGGTCGTGATGTCGAACTCCCTGGCAAGATCACTGATGGAATAACGGGTCTGTGTGTTCATGTATGACTCTTGAGTTGGATCCGAGGGTAAATCAAGTTTACGTGAACGTAAACATCCTTTCGTGATGCTTCAAAGCTTAGCGCAGTCTGTGACCTATTTGTAACTGACTGAATTATAAGGGAAGTGATTGCTCGGTTGGTACGATAGAAAAATTTCATATTAGACTAAAGTTGTACGAGTTAACCCTTATCTTTGGGTTTTTGAGATTGACCCGGATGCCCCAAACAGGCGACAGTAGCGCTATCCATCACGCTTGTAGTCCGAGTGACAGAGGCGGATCTGTGAGTTTGCAGCGACTATTTGCCGACTCATTGCTACCTATTTAAATTGACGTTTACGTAAACTGTGAGGTGTCTATGCAGCGGGAATCAGTGGTTATTCTGGGTGCAGCCCGCACCCCCATGGGGGGCATGATGGGCGCGCTGTCGACGGTGTCGGCACCCAAGCTCGGCGGAACCGCCATCGCGGCGGCGGTGGCCCGTGCAGGGCTCGCGCCTGAGGATATAGACGAAGTCATTATGGGCTGCGTGCTGCCGGCGGGCCTGGGCCAGGCACCGGCACGTCAGGCATCCCTGGCGGCGGGAATTCCATTCGCCACGGGCTGCACCACGGTCAACAAGATGTGCGGCTCCGGCATGAAGGCGGTGATGCAGGCCCATGACCAGATACTGGCAGGTTCTGCCGTGACCATGGTAGCCGGAGGCATGGAAAACATGAGTCAGGCGCCGTACTTGCTGCCCAAGGCCCGCCAGGGCATGCGCATGGGGCATGGTCAGGTGATCGATCACATGTTCTGCGACGGTCTTGAGGATGCCTATAAGGGTGGGCTCATGGGGGCCTTTGCCCAGCAGGCGGCGGATCGCTTTGTTGTCAGCCGTGAAACCATGGATGACTTTGCTATCGCCTCGCTGGAAAAAGCGCTGGCGGCCATTGAATCCGGCGCTTTCCAGGACGAGATTTCCGCCGTTACCGTGGCGGGGCGAGGCGCCGATATCCAGGTTGATACCGATGAGCAGCCGGGCAATGCCAGGCCCGACAAGATTCGTGGCCTGAAGCCGGCCTTTGCGAAGGATGGCTCGGTCACGGCGGCCAACTCCAGCTCAATCTCCGATGGCGCTTCAGCACTGGTGCTGATGGCAGCGTCTGAAGCACAGCAGCGGGGTCTTAAGCCGATGGCGCGCATTGTGGCCCACTCAACCCACGCCCAGTTGCCGGAAGAGTTCACCATTGCGCCCATAGGGGCTATCGAGAAGGTATTGCAAAAGGCCGGCTGGAAGGCGGATGAGGTGGATCTGTTCGAGATCAACGAGGCCTTTGCCGTCGTTACCATGCTGGCGGTGCGCGAGCTGGGTCTGGATCCTGCAAAGGTTAATGTTCGCGGCGGTGCCTGCGCCCTGGGGCACCCGATCGGTTCGAGCGGTTCGCGTATCCTGGTCACCTTGCTGCATGCACTCAAGCAGCGCGGCCTGAGTAAGGGTATTGCCTCTTTGTGCATCGGTGGTGGTGAAGCCACGGCGGTGGCGATCGAGTTGATCTGAGTCGCTCCAAACTGAGGCGGGGCAGGGGTTTGGGTACAGGGTTTCAGCCCGGTGCTTCGGCCTGCCTCTCAGCTCTTGTAACTGAAGCCACCCAGGCGGATGCGGCGGTACTGACTGGGTGACATGCCCATGGATTTTTTGAAGATGCGAGAAAAGTAATAGGCATCCTCATATCCCAATGCCCAGGCAACCTCATTCACGCCCTTGCTGGTGACATCCAGCAGATGGCAGGCGCGTTCAATCTTCAAATGAATAAAGTGGCTGATCGGCGTGGTGCCGGTCAGCGCCTTGTACTTCTTGATGAAGTGGAACTTTGACAGGTTTACCGCAGCTGCGAGGGTGTCGATATCCAGCTGCTCGTGCAGCCGCGCCTGCATCAGACTGTGAATGGTTTCCAGATCCATGCTGTCGCCGGCCAGGCGGGTGGCCATGGGCTTGAGAAGCGCAATATGTGTCAGAAGTTGACGCAGCTGATTGGCGCAGTGAATGAATGATGCAAGGTTGTGGCTGGCCTGGCGGGCATCAAGCAGGGCCTCAAAGTCGGCCACCAGACGGGAATGTACTCCCAGTGGCAGCAGCGCGGAGCCATCCTCTGCATCAAGTTGCTGGATGAATTCTGCCGCCAGTTCCCCTTCAAAATGTACCCACAGAATGCTCCATGGGTTCTGATCAGGGGTCTCATAGCTGTGACTCAAGCCCTGGGGAAGAATCAGCAGGTCCCCCGGTTTTACGGTGCGCGAGCGACCATTCAACGTCAGTCGTCCGCGTCCTTCCAGGCAGTAAATCAACAAGTTATCGTCGTGATTGGCGCGCTGCATCTGGTGTCCGCGGGCGTGCTGATAGTAGCCGATACCCAGCGGATAGAGCTGCAGACTCAGTGGATGGCTGGCAAGTGCAGCTACTATGCGCCTGGGAATCACAAAGCGAATGCTGTCACTGGTCAGTGGCCAGCTCGATGGGGTGCTCATGGCGGCATTACCAACCTTGCAGCCTGTCGAACTGACACTGATCTACTGCAGAAAAGCCGACTTTGGTCATTTTTCGTCCTCTTTTTTGTTAAATAGAACCACTATTTGCCTCAAATGAGCTCAAAAACTGCCTCAAAACGGACTTTCCCTCGCTACGATCGGCCAAGCCCGACAGGCTGCTAGGGTATCTATGTATTTGATCGCAATATAGTCCATTAAGTGCGCAAGATTATCAATCTGACAAATGGGGTACTCATGGTACAAATAACCTATTGCGCAGTACCGACCCGGGTCGGTGGCCATGTCAGCATTCAATAGCAGCACCCGATAACAGTAACCATAAACAGGTGATAGCAATGACTCAGCACGTTCCTCTTCTGATTGGCGGTAAAATGCTCCGCAGCGAAACCCAGCAGTGGATTCCCGTGACGGATCCTGCCACCCAGGAAGTCATCGCCCAGGCGCCCTGTGCCACGGTGGAAGAAGTGGATCTGGCGGTAGCAACGGCCAAAAAGGCGTTTGAAACCTGGAAGGAAACCCCTGTGTCCGAGCGCGCCCGTCTGATGCTGCGCTACCAGGATCTGCTCAAGCAGCACCACGATGAAATTGCCACCATTCTGGCCAAGGAAACCGGCAAGACCTTCGACGATGCCAAGGGCGATGTCTGGCGCGGTATCGAAGTGGTGGAGCACGCCTGCAACATTGCATCGCTCTCCATGGGTGAAACCGTTGAGAATGTCGCGCGCAAAATTGACTGCTACAGCTATACCCAGCCACTGGGTGTCTGCGCCGGCATAACGCCATTCAACTTTCCGGCCATGATTCCGCTGTGGATGTTCCCCATGGCCATTGCCTGCGGCAACACTTTCGTACTCAAGCCCTCGGAGCAGGATCCCCTGACGCCTATGCGTCTGGCCGAGCTGTTTCAGGAGGCCGGTGCGCCCGATGGTCTGCTGCAGGTCATTCACGGTGGCAAGGAACAGGTCGATCAGTTGCTGCACCACCCCGATGTTCCTGCCATTTCCTTTGTGGGTTCTGTGGCCGTGGGCGAGCACATTTACCGTACCGGTACCGCCAACATGAAACGCGTGCAGGCCTTTGCCGGCGCCAAGAACCATATGGTGATCATGCCGGATGCGCAGAAGCAGCATGTGATCAATAACCTGGTGGGTGCCTCTGTGGGGGCCGGCGGTCAGCGTTGCATGGCCATCTCGGTCGCGGTCTTTGTAGGTGAGTCGCGCAACTGGGTTCCGGAGCTGCGTGAAGCCCTGGCTCAGGTGCGCCCGGGTCGCTGGGATGATCCCAAGGCCGGCTTCGGTCCGCTGATCAACCCTCAGTCCAAGGAGCGTGTGCTGCGCTTTATTCAGGAAGGCAAGGATGCGGGCGCCAACTGCGTGCTCGATGGCAGCGACTGCGTGGTGGAAGGTGCACCGGATGGCAACTGGGTTGGCCCTACACTGTTTACCGGTGTGACGCCTGATATGTCGATTTACCGTGAAGAAATCTTTGGCCCTGTGCTGGTGGTCATGGAAGTGGATACGCTGGAGGAGGCCATCAGTCTGATCAATGCCAATCCCTACGGCAACGGTACCTCCCTGTTTACCGCATCCGGGGCTGCGGCACGCAAGTATCAGCATGAAATCCAGGTCGGCCAGGTGGGTATCAATGTGCCGGTACCGGTGCCTTTGCCATTCTTCTCCTTCACCGGCTGGAGAAAATCCTTCTACGGTGATCAGCATGCCTATGGCAAACAGGCGGTGCGTTTCTACACTGAAACCAAAACCGTCACCGCTCGCTGGTTCGAAGACGATATTGCCGGCGGTCCCAACATGACCATTCAGCTTAAATAACTGCTGCAGTAACAGACGACACCCGGGGCGCTGCAGGGCCCCGGGTTTTTGCGGAGGTACATGCATGGATTTTGAATTGAACGAAGAGCAACAGGCGTTTGCCGATATGGCCCGCGCCTTTGCTGAAAATGAACTCGCGCCCCATGCCGCCGAGTGGGACGAGAAAGCGTACTTCCCGGTGGATGTGCTCAGAAAAGCTGGTGAGCTTGGCTTCTGTGGTCTCTATACCGCAGAGGAGCACGGTGGAATGGGGCTGAGCCGGCTGGACTCGCATATTATTTTTGAGCAGCTCTCCATGGGCTGCACCTCTACCACCGCCTACCTCACCATTCACAATATGGTGACCTGGATGGTGGCGAGCTTTGGCAGCGCTGGCGCGCGGGAAGCTTACGCCGATGATCTGATCAGTGGCGTGAAGCTTGGCTCCTACTGTCTGACCGAAGCCAATGCCGGCTCCGATGCCGCTTCGCTCAAAACCACGGCGCGGCGCGAGGGCGATTATTATGTGGTCAATGGCAGTAAATGCTTTATCTCAGGCGCCGGCAGTACCGATGTGCTGGTAGTCATGGCCCGAACCGGTGGCGCTGGTGCGGCCGGGATATCGGCTCTGGTGATTGATGCCAACAGCGATGGCGTCAGCTACGGCCGCAAGGAAGACAAGCTGGGCTGGAACAGCCAGCCTACCCGCACGATTACCTTTGATGATGTGAAGGTACCGGTGGCCAATCTGCTGGCATCGGAAGGCGAGGGTTTCAAGCTGGCCATGAAGGGGCTGGATGGTGGACGCATCAATATCGCCACCTGTTCTCTGGGTACTGCGCAGCAGGCGCTGAATGACGCGCGCAACTATATGCTGGAGCGGCGCCAGTTCGGCAAGCGGCTGGCTGACTTTCAGGCGCTGCAGTTCAAGCTCGCCGATATGGCGACCGAGCTGGTCGCGGCGCGTCAGCTGGTGCGCCTTGCTGCCAGCAAGCTGGATCAGGGCCATGTGGACGCCTCGACCTACTGCGCCATGGCCAAGCGTTTTGCCACCGATGCGGGCTACCGGGTTTGTGACGAGGCGCTGCAGCTGCACGGCGGCAATGGTTATATCAAGGAATATCCGCTGGAGCGCTACCTGCGGGACAGTCGGGTACACCGTATTCTGGAAGGGACCAACGAAGTTATGCGGCTGATTATTTCGCGCAGGCTTCTGGCCGAAAACGCCGCCGATTTGCTGTGACTGCTCAGTAATGATTAGTCAGTAGTGGCTATTTAGCCGTGATATGGCACAAGTAACAGGGAGCACAGGATGAACGACAGTCTGATGTGTGAACGCCGCGGCCACGTTGCCCTGGTAAGCATGAACAACCCGCCAGCCAATACCTGGACCGCCGACAGCCTCAAGGGCCTCAAGGTGCTGGTGGAGGAACTCAATCAGGACCGGGATATCTATGCCCTGGTGCTGACCGGTCAGGGCGAGAAGTTTTTCTCCGCTGGCGCCGATCTGAAGCTGTTCGCCGACGGTGATCGTGCGGTTGCCCGGGATATGGCGCGCTATTTCGGTGAGGCCTTCGAAGCCCTGAGCCGTTTTCGCGGAGTGTCCATCGCCGCAATTAATGGTTTTGCCATGGGGGGCGGGCTAGAAGTGGCACTGGCCTGTGATATCCGTATCGCCGAAGAACAGGCCCAGATGGCGTTGCCGGAAGCCAAGGTGGGCCTGCTGCCCTGCGCCGGCGGCACCCAGAATCTGGCCCTGCTGGTGGGCGAGGGTTGGGCCAAACGCATGATTCTTTGCGGTGAGCGCATTGATGCGGCCCAGGCTGAAAAGATCGGTCTGGTGGAAGAAGTGGTGGCCCGCGGACAGGGGCTTGAGCGTGCGCTGGCGCTGGCCGAACAGGTGGCGCAGCAAAGCCCGGTAGCGGTGAGCGCCTGCAAGACGCTGATTCAGTCGGGCCGCAGCCGTCCGCTGGATCAGGGCTACATCCTGGAGCGGGAACTCTTCGTGGATCTGTTCCATAGCGAAGACCAGCGAGAGGGCGTCAATGCCTTTCTCGAGAAGCGCGCACCGCAATGGAAAAACTGCTGAGGAGCCCTGCATGAGCGCCGTACTTTTTACTGAACATCCCACCCAGAGCGGTCACCTGATCGGCGAGATCCGGCTGAACTCCGAGCGTACGCTTAATGCCCTGACGCTGGAAATGATCGATCTGATTCAGCCACAGCTCGATCGCTGGCAGGCCGATGAGCGCATAGTGGCGATACTGCTGGACAGCAGCGGCGACAAGGCGTTTTGTGCCGGCGGCGATATCGTCAACCTGTACAAGGCCATGACAGGCGAAGCCGATACGGATTTTCCCCAGGCGTTTTTTACCCGAGAGTACCGTCTGGACTACGCCATTCATACCAGCCCCAAGCCGATTATCTGCTGGGGTAGCGGCATCGTTATGGGCGGCGGCATGGGGCTGATGAATGGCTGCAGTCACCGCGTGGTGACCCAGACCTCGCACCTGGCTATGCCGGAAGTCAGCATTGGCCTCTATCCGGATGTGGGCGGCAGCTGGTTCCTTAACCGCATGCAGGGCGGCACCGGTCTGTTTCTGGGGCTCACCGGCAATCCGATTAACGCCCGCGATGCCATCTTCCTGGGGCTGGCGGATCGTGCGATCGATGCGGGTCTGCGCGAGGGTCTGCTGAGCCGGCTCGCAAGCGAAGCCTGGAATGGCGATGCCGGCGGTACCGTAAGCCGCATACTGCGAGAGCTTGAGGGCGAATCCCGCAGCTGTTTCGATACGCAGCCGGCACCGATTCGCGAGCATTTCGATCTGATCCGCAGCCTGACCGACCATGACAGTGTTCAGGCCATAGTGGCGGCCTTGCTGGCGCTGGAGTCCGATGACAAGTGGGTTATGCGAGCACAGAAAGCGGTGCGCAATGGCAGCCCGCTCTCCTTGCAGCTGATTGGCGCACAGCTGCAGCGCAGCCGGCATCTGTCGCTGCGCGAAGTCTTCCAGCAGGAATTACTGCTGTCGCTGCAGTGCTGCCGCCAGGGTGAGTTCGCTGAAGGCGTGCGGGCCTTGCTGATCGACAAGGACGGTCAGCCGCAATGGCGTTACCGCTCGCTGGAGGCGGTAGATCCGGCCTTTATCGCAGAGCTCTTCGCCAACCCCCTTGGGCAGGAACAGCCACTGGCCGACCTGTGAGTTTGAAGCGCCAGGCGCGAAGTTCGAAAAGCGATGGCATGTTGATCAATCGTCGGCCTGAACCTCAGGTCCGTTACTGAATTAAGACAGATAACAAGAAGGATACCTATCATGGCTACGATCGCATTTATCGGGCTCGGCAATATGGGCGGCCCCATGGCCCACAATTTGGCGGCGGCCGGTCACCAGGTGCAGGCGTTCGATCTGTCCGCCGAGGCGCTGGCCCATGCCGTGGCTGAGGGCTGTCTGCAGGCGGCCAGTGCGGCGGAGGCGGTCAGGGACGCCGAGTTCGTTATTTCCATGCTGCCGGCCGGGCGTCATGTTGAGGGTCTCTATATCAGTGGTGATGCGCCGCTGCTGGATCTGATCGCCCCCAGTGCACTCATTATCGACTGTTCCACCATCGAGGCCGAGGTGGCCAAGCAGGTGTCTGCCACCGCCGCAGAACGCGGGCTCGAGTTTATCGATGCGCCTGTCTCAGGCGGCGTGGGGGGCGCCCAGGCGGGCACCCTGAGCTTTATGGTGGGTGCGTCTGCCGCCCAGTTCGAGCGTGCCAAGCCGATTCTCGATGTGATGGGCAAGAATATCTTCCATGCCGGCGATCATGGCGCCGGGCAGATCGCCAAGGCCTGCAACAACATGATGCTGGCGATCCTGATGGCCGGTACCTGCGAAGCACTCAATATGGGGGTCAAGAATGGCCTGGATCCGGCGGTACTGTCTGAAATCATGCAGCAGAGCTCCGGCGGTAACTGGGCGCTGAATGTCTACAATCCCTGGCCCGGGGTGATGGAGACAGCTCCAGCATCCAAGGGTTATCAGGGTGGATTCCAGACCAACCTGATGTTCAAGGACCTGGGGCTGGCCATGGATCTGAGTCAGCAGAGTGCGGCGCCTGTTCCGATGGGCTCGGCTGCCCGTGCGCTCTTCAGTCTGCACAAGGCCAAGGGAAGCGGTGCGCTGGATTTCTCCAGCGTGCTGAATCTTTACCGCGACGACGCCTAAAGGCGCTCTCGTTATGCGGGGTGCTGCCTTGTCGGCGGCGCCCGCTCCCGCTGACAAAAACAACAATACGAGGGTAGCGCAATGGGCTATACCGACGCTTATCGTCAGTCACTGGAAGATCCGCAGGCCTACTGGGCGCAACAGGCCGAACAGATCGCCTGGTTCAAAAAACCAACCCGCATGATCGAAGAGACGCCCCAGGGCAGCCATTGCTGGTTTGCCGATGGCGAGCTCAACAGTTGCTATCTGGCGCTCGACTGGCAGATAGAGCAGGGCCGCGGCGATCAGGTTGCGCTCTATTACGACTCGCCGGTCAGCGGCGTCAAGCAGGCGATCAGCTACACCGAGTTGCTGGGCCAGGTGGCGCGCTTTGCCGGTGCGCTGAAAACACTGGGTGTCGGCAAGGGCGACCGAGTGGTGATCTACATGCCGATGGTACCTGAGGCGGCGGTGGCCATGCTGGCCTGCGCCAGGCTCGGCGCGGTGCACTCAGTGGTGTTTGGCGGATTTGCTGCCAATGAACTGGCGGTGCGGATTGACGATGCCAAACCGCGGCTGATTCTTACCGCCTCCTGCGGTATTGAGATGGAGAAGACTCTGGCCTACAAGCCGCTGGTGGACAAGGCCATTGCGCTGGCAACACACAAGCCGGCTCACACTTTGGTGTTGCAGCGTCCGATGTTGCAAGCCGAGATGCAGGGCCCACAGGATCTCGACTGGCACGAGGTTCAGGCCGGGGTCGAACCCGCCGGCTGTGTGGCGGTGAAGGGATCCGATCCGCTCTACATTCTGTATACCTCCGGCACCACTGGGCAACCCAAGGGCATAGTGCGCGACAACGGCGGCCATGCCGTGGCGTTGCTCTATGCGTTGCGCAATGTCTACGGTATGGAGCCCGGCGATGTCTGGTGGGGCGCGTCTGACATCGGCTGGGTGGTGGGTCATTCCTTTATCGTCTATGGCCCGTTGATAGGGGGCTGCAGTGCGGTATTTTACGAGGGCAAGCCCATACGTACGCCCGATGCCGGGGCTTACTGGCGAGTCATCGAAGAGTATGGCGTTAATGCGATGTTCTGCGCCCCTACGGCCTTCAGAGCCGTGCGCAAGGAAGACCCTGATGCCGAGCTGTGTCGACGGCATGATCTTTCGAGCCTCAGACGGTTGTTTGTTGCCGGCGAGAAACTTGACTCCTCCACCCACGACTGGCTGGCCGGGTTGCTCGGCGTGCCGGTGATGGATCACTGGTGGCAGACCGAAACCGGCTGGCCCATGACATCGGCCATGATGGGCTGGGACAGCCCCTCAGAGCCGCGTCTGGGCTCCACCAACAAGCCGATTCCCGGCTACGATATTCGGGTGCTGGATGGTGACGGTGAAGAGGTAGCGACGGGGGAGTCTGGCAATATCTGCGTGCGCTTGCCCATGCCGCCGGGCGTCACCTGGAGCATCTGGAATCAGCCCGAGCGTTTTGCCGATGCCTATCTGCGCCTTTTTCCAGGCTACTACCATACCGGCGATGGTGGATTCAAAGATGAGGACGGTTATGTCTTTATCACCGGCCGTACCGATGATGTGATCAATGTATCGGGGCACCGCCTCTCAACCGGCGAGATGGAAGAAGTGGTAACCAGCCATCCTGCGGTGGCAGAGTGCGCGGTGATTGGCGTGCAGGACGCGCTCAAGGGCCAGTTGCCAGTGGGTCTGGTGGTGCTAATGTCCGGCGTGGAGATTACCGAGGAAACGCTGCAGGCCGAGTTGGTCCAGCGGGTAAGGGATCAGGTGGGTGCGCTGGCCTGTTTCAGGCGTGTGCTGGTGGTGCAGCGTTTGCCCAAGACCCGTTCGGGCAAGATACTGCGTGCCATACTGCGCAAGATCGCTGTCGGCGACAGCTACAAGGCGCCTTCGACGATTGACGACGAAAGCATACTGCCGGAGATCAGTGCGGTCATGCAGCAGGCCGGGCTGGTTTAGCGGCGGGCTTTGCAGCCCGGGGTCGTTAGAACACGGCGGGCGAAAGTCCGCCGTTTTTTTATTGGGTTGGAATGGTGACAGGCACAGGTTACTTGAAGTAGGGGTAAATACCTATTTTCCTCGCCATAGGCGTGTTGTCGATGTAGTCTTTACGTTAACGTAAACTTGGCCGTATAGGCCAAGATCAAGCAACAAGGGTCGTACACAGGAGCTTCTCCATGCAAATTGACGGCAAAGTATTCGTAATCACCGGCGGTGCCCGCGGCCTCGGGTTTGGCATGGCGCAGCACCTGGTCTCTCTGGGAGGCCAGGTGGCGTTGATCGATCTGAACCAGGAAAGCCTGGACACAGCGGTGCAGGCACTGGAACAGCTGGGCGCAAGGGCGCGGGGCTATGTGTGTGATATCAGCAGCGAGACTCAGGTAGAAACGGTGTTTGCCGACATCAAGCGCGACTTTGGTGCGCTGCATGGTCTGGTGAACAATGCCGGTTTAATGCGCGATGGCCTGCTGATCAAGCTCAAGGAAGGCAAGTTGGTCGGCAAGATGAGTTTTGATCAGTGGTCTTCTGTGGTCAATGTAAATCTGTCCGGCACCTTCCTTTGTGGTCGCGAAGCGGCGGGCATCATGGCGGAGCAGGGCGAGGGCGGGGTTATCGTGAATATTTCATCGGTATCCCGTGCCGGTAATATGGGCCAGACCAACTATTCGGCCACCAAGGCGGGTGTTGCTACCATGGTCACCAGCTGGGCCGGTGAACTCGCGCGTTACAAGATCCGGGTGGGCGGCATAGCACCGGGCGTGATTGCCACCGAAATGACAGCGCAGATGAAGCCTGAAGCCATAGAACGCATGCTGCAGGCGGTGCCGTTAAAACGCCTGGGTGAAGTGTCGGAAATGGCCCATACGCTGCAGTACATTATTGAGAACGACTTCTTTACCGGGCGTATTGTCGAGATGGATGGCGGCTTGCGTGTCTAACGCCCGCTAGCCAGGGGCTGCTGAAACTGACCCCTTGCCGGGGTCTATCCGGCACTGGCAGATAGGTCCAGACATAAAAAAGGCCGGACCCGGGTTACCGGGGCCGACCGAAAAACAAGAACAACAACTAAATCAAAAAAGTATCACAGGAAAAGCGGTAACTCAGTGGCTGAAGCGGGCGAACAGTTGCTTGAAAGCCTGTTCCCATACAGGTACCACTTGGCGGCGACTCAGCGACAGTGACTTGAAAAATGCGTAGAAAGTCTTGGAGCGCTCAGCGCGGGCGCGGTCCATGATGTCCTGCAAGTCGAAGTTGTTGATGTCGAATTGCGGTACGGTTTTTTCAGTCTGCTGTGTGCTGTTCATCGCGTTTGCCTCTGTCACGGTTGCAAGTAATTGCCGGTCCCCAAACCATTGGCTCCGTAGAGCGCTGCAATCATTTGATGTCGCTATAGTACGCAGTCGGCGATATCGACTCAAACGACGCTTTCTCAGCTTAATGATTAAAAATATTCATCTATTTGCCGTCCGTCGGCGTGGAGACTATTCGTCTCTATAGTTATTAAGCGCTATTAATACAGGCATTTGACGCAGTTTTTGGCTTTTTCGGTGTCCGTAGTACTGAAAATAATCTGTTAAAATCATTCACTTTTTTCATGTCCAGTCCGTGCTCGGGCCGCGCGCTGCACCAGGGCCTGGTTGTTGGTGTGGCGTGTTATGCTTTTGCCGGTAGAGTCGGCGTCCGGGTGTTCCTTCCTTGAGTCGATAATGAACTTAACGTGCTCTGAGCTGCCTTTAAAACCATGAATGATTCCAACCCCCGGGCACCCAGTGCCGGTCGTCTTATGTGGTTTGCCGCCTGGCTGTCGTTACTGGCAGTGCTGGTGCTGGGTTTTGAACACTGGCTGGAGCGTCAGCATAATCCGAACGCTGACCTTATGGTGGTGGACGGTGCTGGTCCTGTCGAAGTGGTGTTGCAGCGCAGCCGCAGTGGGCACTATATAGCGCCTGGGCGTATCAATGGTGAGGCTGTGCAGTTTCTGGTGGATACAGGGGCGACGCGTATCAGTGTGCCTTTGTCCCTCGCCAAGCGACTGGGCCTGAAGAAGGGTTACGCCAGCCAGGCCACCACGGCCAATGGCCTGGTCACCGTGTACGATACTCAGCTGGACGAAGTACGCCTGGGCTCTATAGTGCTGCGTAATGTGGCCGGCAATATAAACCCCGGCATGCCGGGGGAAGTTGTCTTGCTGGGCATGAGTTTCATGAAAGACCTAGAGATGGTGCAGCGTGGGGATACCCTGACGCTGCGACTGCATTAACGCACGCCTTTACAGCTATTCGGATGTCCTTATAACAGCCAGAGCGTCAGGCCATAGACCAGCATTCCGGACGCGACTGTGAGGAAGAGTCCGCGGCTGAGCCAGGCGACGATACAGGCGGCAACCGCCGCCAGCAGATGAGCGTTGTGCAGGTCGAAATCCAGGGTGCCTTCTCGAACAAAGATTGTCTGGGTGATGATTGCGCTCAGTACGGCGATGGGAACAAAGCGCAGCGCCTGTTCGATCAGCGGTGGAATGCGTACCCGCCCGGCGAGGGCCAGCGGCAGATAGCGTGGACCAAAGGTCAGGGCGGCCATACCAGTAATGAGAATCCATTCATTCATTTTGAACGCTCTCCCTGCGAAGCTGGTGTCTCGGCTGCGAATGCAGGCACCTTTGAAGCCCTGTTATGGCGCCGCTCCAGTACTACTCCCACAGTGATGGCCACCAGTGCCGTTAACAGCAGTCCGCTCTGATGCGGCCAGTCCCAGGTCAGTAGCGAGCAGACCCCTGCGCTCAATGCGCAAGCCCACTGGGCGCGGCTTTGCAGCGCAGGCACCACTATGCCGATAAAGGCGACCACCATGGCGACATCGAGCCCCCAGCCAGTGATGTTTGGAGTGCGTTGCCCCAGAACAATGCCAAGCCAGGTGCAGAGAATCCAGTTGCCGTACATGGCCAGGCCCGAACCGCAGTAATACCAGGGCAGGCCGCGCAATTGCGGGTCTTGGGTGATGCGATTGGTGACCACGGCATAGGTTTCATCGGTGAGCCAGAACGCCATCAATACGCGCATACGCTGTGGCAGGGCGCTGACCCAGGGCATCAGGCTGGCGGCATAGAGCATGTGGCGCAGGTTGACGACGAAGACAGTCAGTAGAATCACCGGCAGGGCGGCGGCGCTGGCCAGCAGTGTCACGGCGATAAACTGGGCGGAGCCTGCATAGACAAACAGGGAAATGGCCAGGGTTGCCCATTGGGACAGGCCGTTGCTGGTGGCCAGCGCGCCATAGACGATGCCAAAGGGGATGGCCGCAAGAATCAGTGGCAGGGTGTCGCGGGCGCCGGTCAGGAAGAGGCGAGCAGGAGTCATCAGGCAGGTTCAGGCTGGAATGGCCCGGCATTATAGCCCGCGAGGACGGCTGATGAGGGCCTGGTGGAATTGATTTCTAACCCGGTGGCCAAATATCGCCTTGCCTGTTGTTACAGGTGTGGCGAGTATCAGTTCTCAGTGGTACTGCCGGCCAGAGCCTGGGCTTTTACGCCCTGCTCTGGTCGGGTTTGGCTATCCCGTGCTCAGCCGCGGTTGGATATCAGTGTCAGTGGGGACTCACTCAGCAGGCTTTTTACGTAAGTGGCAACGGCGGCACATTCAGCTTCCTGCAGGTAAAGACCCTGCTTGGTGCGTCGCCACAGCACATCCTGGGCCTCCAGAGCCCATTCCTGTTCAACCAGATAACGTACTTCCCGTGCATAGAGGGTGGCGCCAAAGTGTGTGCCCAGGTCGTCGACTGAGGAGCAGCCCTCAAGAATGCTGTGGCTGAGGGTACCGTAGGTGCGTACAAAACGCCGTGCCAGCGCTACCGGTAGCCAGGGGTACTGGCGCGCGAGCTGGCTTAGCAGCTTGTGCTGGTTTTCGAAGTCGCCACCGGGCAGAGCCGCGGTGCGGGTCCAGGCGCCACGGGCTTTGGGGAAGTGTTCGCAAATGCTGTTGGTAGCGGCTTCTGCCAGCTTGCGGTAGGTCGTGATCTTGCCGCCAAACACCGACAGTAACGGAGCCTTGCCGGGGGCGATGTCGGTTTCAAAGGCATAGTCGCGGGAGGCTTTCTGGGCGGAGTCGGCTTCGTCGTCCATCAGCGGACGTACGCCTGAGTAGCTCCAGACCACATCACTGACAGCGATTTTTTGCTTGAAATGGCTGTTCACCACCGAGATCAGGTAGTCGGTTTCCTCCGCTGAAATGGCCACATCCCGTGGGTTGCCCTGGTAGTCGACATCGGTGGTTCCTACCAGCGAGAAATTGTCTTCGTAGGGAATCACGAAGACGATACGGTTGTCTTCGTTCTGCAGAATATAGGCCTGATGCTCGTCGTGAATACGTGGCACTACTATATGGCTGCCCTTAACCATGCGAATCTGCTTGGGCGCAGGGATCGTCATGGTTTCATTGAACAGCCGGCTGACCCAGGGGCCTGCGGCGTTGACCAGGGCGCGGCAGTAATGCACTTCTTCGTTGCCACTGCGCTGGCACTTGAGGGTCACCGCCCAGAGCTCGCCTTTGCGTTCGGCCTTGATGGCGCGGGAGCGGGTGCGCACGTCGGCGCCTTTTTCCCGTGCAGCCATAGCTACCAGTACCACCAGGCGCGCATCGTCAACCCAGCCGTCGGAGTATTCGAAGCCGCGGGTAATCTCGTTGTTGAGGGGGCCCTGGGGTGCAAACTTGATGCTGTTGGAGGCGGGCAGCAGTTCGCGCTTGGCCAGATTGTCGTACAGAAACAGGCCGGCGCGAATCATCCAGGCTGGGCGCAGATGGGGCCTGTGGGGAAGGCGAAAGCGCAGCGGCCACATGATATGGGGCGAGTTGCGCAGCAGGCACTCACGTTCTGCCAGGGCTTCACGCACCAAACGAAACTCGTAATGTTCCAGGTAGCGCAGGCCGCCATGAATCAGTTTGCTGCTGCTGGAGGAGGTGGCCGATGCCAGGTCATCCATTTCACACAGCAAAACCTGCAGGCCGCGACCGGCCGCATCCATGGCGATACCGGCGCCATTAACGCCGCCACCAATAACGATGAGATCCTGGACTGTCTGTTCAGAGGTCATGCTGTGTCTGTCTCCGCATCGGGAGGGCGGCCTGAAACGGGCCTCCCTGAATCCTGTAATTGAGTCGATGCCCCGCAGGGCTATCAAACGATGGATATAACTATACTATTCGATAACGAAAATAAACAATCACAAACGAACATTATTTTGATGAAATATATTCGGGTTGATAAGCCAAGTGGCGGCTATGCGAATGTTAGCGCGCTGATATTGCAGGATACTGTAAGTCAAGAACGCAGCTGCGGCCTTGTATTCGCAGGTAGATTCGGGCGGGTAAGGAAAGGGCACTAAGTCAGTGCTATTAACCCGGCGGGTTAATACATGAAGCAGGGATGCTTCATCATTAGCCGCAGGCCAATGCGAACGCCAGAAAA